>CAYYAY010000004.1:0-146251 GCA_964470155.1 uncultured Lamprocystis sp.
TCGCAATTCAACGGTCGGACGCTTGTTGAATCGAGGCTCGCCGGGAATTGCTGCGCGTAGAGCAAGCAGCCTGACCTTCCGGTCGTCAGGCCGTTTATGGCGGGGTATCCCAATGCAGTATTTGCCCCACGGCGAGTCAACATTATATTTAGCCCGCTCTGCATGGGCCGTAGTTTTGCTGAGGATCATTGATCATGCAACAGTGGTTTTTTCTTTCCGTAGCAATTGTCAGCGAGGTGATCGGGACTTCTGCTCTACCGGCGGAGGACCCTTCCGGCGCCCCCGCGCCGCACGCGTCGGCGCGCGGTGCGCGCGCGACCGAGAAGCCCCAACGCAAAGGCGGCGAGGCCGGACCGCGCACCTTCACCCTGCTCGCCTGCATCATCGAAACCTGTCGTCAGCGCGGCCATATGCCCTACCGAACTGTGCGACCGACGTGCGGCGCGCTAGACTGGGACGACGAATCCCCCGCAATCTCGCATTAGCGCCATGGTGCAGACCGTCCCGATGCAATGCCCCAAGTGCGGCGCCGAACAGTCGGCGGACAACGCCATCTGTTGCCGCTGTGGTATCGTCTTTGCCAAATATTACAAGTACCACCCGCGTGCGGATGAGGACAGTCCCGCAGCCCCGCCGGTGCCGGTCGACGCGCGTGCGCCAACCCTGACCACACCCGCGTCCGAGCGGGCGGAGTCATTGCTGTTCCCGGCTGCGCCCGGCGGGGACTGGCTGAGCCTCAGTGCCCGCGGCCTGCTGTGGGCGGTGCTCCTGGTTTGGGGCCTGTCGCTGATGTTCACATCGGTGGAGAGCGGCGGCGTCGGTGCGTCCTTTCTGCACAACATCAACCTGCCGTTTCATGAGTTCGGGCACATTCTGTTTCGCCCATTCGGCGACTACCTCACCTCACTGGGCGGGACTCTGGGTCAACTGCTGATGCCGGCCATCTGCTGCGGTGTCCTGCTGGTGCAGACCCGCGACCCTTTCGGTGCATCGGCCGCCCTGTGGTGGTTCGGCGAAAACTTTCTGGACATCGCCCCTTACATCAACGACGCCCGCGCCGGCGTTTTGCCGCTGGTAGGCGGCAACTTCGGGCACTCCTCGCCCTATGGCTTCCACGACTGGGAATACCTGCTGGGCGAGACCGGGCTGCTTCATCTGGACCACCAACTCGCCCGCACCAGTCACCTGCTTGGGGCACTCATCATGGGGCTGGCGCTACTCTGGGGTGCCCGACTCTGGTGGCGCCAGTTGCAGCACCTGCGTGCCGCCCAACCGGGCACACCGCGATGAGCCTGCTGATCAAGATCCTGAGTTGGCTGCTGACGCTCACCCTGCTGGGGCTGGCTGCACTGGTGGTCCTGGTGTTCCTGGACAGCCGGCCGCTGGTCCAGGAGGACCGCACCCTGAGCGCGGCCGAGCAGGCCTGGGCACGGGAATGGCTCGTCGCCGCCAAGCCGCACGGTCTGCGCGACGGGGAGCGGATCACCCTGACCCTCTCGGAACGCGAGGCGAATATCATCGGCAACTATCTGATCGACAAGGTCGGCAAAGGCCGCGTCGACGTTCGGCTGACGGCTGACGGAGCGCGGGTGGCGGCGTCGTTGGGACTGCCCTGGGACCCTGAGCAGCGCTTCATGAATCTGGACCTGAGCCTGGCCGGGGGTGAGCGCCTGCCCCGGATCGCACAAGCGCACCTGGCTGGCCTACCCCTGCCCGAGAACCTGGTCCAGACCATCGCGGAGCGCCTGGTGAACGCGTTGGACCAGGCCCGCCTGCTGCACCAGGTCGATCTGCAACCGGACTTGGCGCTGCTCACTTACGAGTGGCACCGCGACGCCTTGGCCAATCTGGGCAGCGGCCTGGTCTCGGCGGATGAGCGAGCCCGGATTCTCAACTATCAGCAGGTGCTGGTCCGCTACGCGGCCGCCCATCCCAGGCCGCCGACGATCGCGCTGGCTGACCTGCTCTCGGTGGTTCTGTCCGCGGCCCAGGAGGCGTCCCAGGGCGCGTCCCAGTCCGCTCCGGCCGCGGAGAACCGGGCGGCGATTCTCGCCCTCGCCGCCTATACGAACCAACAGCATATCCGCGATCCAGTCCCACCCGACACCCGCTCGTCCCGCATCCGTTTCCGCTCCGTTGCACTGCTTGGCCGCCGCGATCTGGCGCAACATTTCATGACCTCCGCGGCCCTCGCCGCCCAGGGTGGAACCGCGCTCTCGGACCTGGTGGGGCTCTACAAAGAGGTCGCGGATTCCCGCGGGGGCAGCGGTTTCAGCTTTGCCGACCTGGCCGCGGACCGGGCCGGTACCCGCTTCGCCAATCTCGCCACCGGCCAACGTCAGGACGCCCAGGCCGTCCAGGCCGCCGCCCGTGAGGGACTCACCGCGGACGATCTCATGCCCGCCATCGACCGGCTGCCGGAAGGCATGAACGCGGCGGCTTTCGCCGCCGCCTTTCAAGATACCAAGAGCCCCGCCTATCGCAGCGCCGTCGCCACGATCGAGCGCGACATTGATGCGCTGCGCCTGTTTCGGAAGGCCATAAAGTGAGCCGCCATCGAGAACCAGCAACACCAGAGCACGCTTTGATAGACAAACCATTACCCCAGCGAAAGATGAGAAAATTTCAGGATGGGAAGCACCTGTCGCTGATCGGTGTGCTTGCAAAGCGCGGACATCACGCTGTCCGGGCCACCGCCCAGATGTCAATCGTGCCGGCACCGGCCCGCCGCAGGACCAAGGCCAACTCGCTCACCGTACTGCCGGTCGTCATCACATCATCGACGATCGCAATATGCGCCCACGGCAACGGCGTCTGGGCGGTGAAGGCGCCGCGGAGATTGCGGCGGCGCGCGCCCTGGTCCAGACCCGCCTGCGGCGGGGTGGCCAGAACCCGGCGGCAGCACCGCGCATCGATCGGCAGGGCCAGGGCCCGCCCAACCACGCGGGCAATCTCCAACGCCTGATTGTAGCCGCGTTCGGCCAACCGCCGCGGATGCAAAGGCACCGGCAGCAGCGCCTGCGGCAAGGTCAGCCCCTGCTCGCGTATCTCATCCGCCAGAATTTCGCCAAGCAGACGCGCGGTATTCAGGCCGCCGCGAAACTTGGCATCAGCCACCAGGTTCGGAACCGGTGTCTCATAACGCAGCGCCGCGATCGCGCGCGCGAAGGGCGGCGCCCGCCGCTGGCAGGACCCGCACAGTGCGGCGACCGGCCCGTCGAAGGGAATCCCGCAGCACGGACAACTGTGCCGATTGAACGGGAGTTCGGCGGCGCACCCCAGGCACAGGTCGCGTCCACCCGCCCCCGGCGCTCCGCAGAGAATGCAGGTTGGCGGGAACAGTGCGCCAAGCAGACGACCGGACCAGCGGCGGGCACCAGACGAACGGCGGTGGCTCGACAACGCGCGATACTCCATGGTTAAGCGGAACGGTTTTGCGTTTTCGGTTTTTCGATTTCAGTGAAGAATTATCAGACATTGGGTTACGAGAAACGAGAAACCGACAACGACGGGTATAACACCGGATTGAACACGAAGCACTCCCACGCAACCGCACCGCCCGGGCGAGATCGGATGGCATCGCGTGACCGTATGACCTTACACTAGGGACGCGCGGCAAGCACGCGCCCGCCACCCTGGCGGTCGCCTGCATTCGTTCGCGTCAGTTCAATGAGACGTTCACAGGAGGTTATCGGATCATGCTGGAGTATGTCTTTTTCCAAGAAACACCCCGTAAGAGGTTCCAGGATTTTCTCACCGCGCAGGGCCTGGCCTGGACCCTGGAGCCCGGTGACCTGGAGACCCTGGTCGTCGTCGACGAGGCTGGCTTGGACGACGAACTGGCCGAACGCATCGAGGCGATCTACGACGAACTGTTTTCCGCTGAACAGTCGGTACAGGTCAGGAACCTGCCCCAATCGGCCCGGGATGACGACGGCAGCGGGGTCGTCATTCAGCGCCCGGACGGCGTTCGGGTCTATGTCGCATTACCGCAGGAGTTGATCCAGCGACTTCTCACGGTCATCACTGTCGAGGAACTCGGGACCCTGGTGGACGCCATCACGCACGCGGTGACGCGCCGTGAAGGTGCGGGGGCCTAGCGGATGCGGGTCCGCGCCCGGCGCGGCCAACCGGGCAGGCGCCGCCGGCATTGGCGATTGCTCAATCGCCCGGCGCCGCGGGCGAGGTCGATGGGGTCCACCGGGAAGGCGTTGGATCGGCCTGAATCACTTTGCGCATCAATACCTCATCCTGTCCCGCGATCACCAGGTCCGTGAGCAGACCGACGGGGCAAAAACCCTGTTTTTCATAGAAGGCTCTGGCACCTGAATTGAAACCGGACACCAGGAGCCAGAGGTTCGCAGTCCGGCCGCGGTAGGACCGCTCGATGAACGTCAGGACAGCGCGGCCGACCCCCTGACCCTGAGCGCCCGGCAAGACCGCGAAGAGTTCGATGTAGGCCCCGCGCAGCCAGGGGTGGCGGATGACCGCGAGCCCCTGAATCGCCCCATTGCGGACCGCCAGATAGCGGGTGAGGTCCGGGTGGGTGAGTTGGAGTCCGCGCGCCAGCGCGTCGGCGCCGTAGCCCAAGGTCCGCCAGGGGTCGCCGGCGGCGAGGCTGGCGGCGATGGTCTGCGCCTCGCCCGCACCCAGGGCGTCGCACGCAATGAATTCCAGCGGGTCGCAACTCACCCCCCGACTCCCGGCCCGGCCGGCCCCATTGCGCAGTGGACGGGCAGGATGAAGACGCGTAAGACGGCAGTGCGGAACATGGAACAGGCGACCGCGTTCAAGAAATCAAGCAGTATACCAAGATGACCGCCAACAGAATCACCAGCCCAAGTGCAGTCAACGCCAAAGCGTTGTTGCGTGATATGTTCGACGCGGCGATCGCCGCGGCCCAGCCCGCGCGCTGTTTGCCGCCTTATCTGCCGGAACCGCCCGCGGGGCGGCTGATCGTCATCGGCGCCGGGAAAGCGGCGGCCGCGATGGCCCAGACCGTGGAACAGCACTGGACTGGCCGGCTGACGGGTCTGGTCGTCACCCGTTACGGCTATGGCATACCCTGCCGACGGATCGAGGTCATCGAGGCGGCCCATCCGGTACCGGATGCCGCGGGCAGCGTGGCTGCCCGCCGCATCCTGGACTTGGTGCACGGACTCGACCGCGCGGATCTGGTGCTCTGTTTGCTCTCCGGCGGCGGGTCGGCCCTGCTGACGGCGCCGGCGCCGGGCCTGACGCTGGCGGACAAACAGTCGCTGAACCAGGCGCTGCTCAAGAGCGGCGCCACCATCGCCGAGATGAACTGCGTGCGCCGCCACCTCTCCGCGATCAAAGGCGGACGCCTGGCGGCGGCTTGCCACCCGGCACGGGTCCTGACGCTATTGATCTCAGATGTACCGGGCGATGATCCCACCGACATCGCGTCCGGTCCGACGGTCGCCGATCCCACCAGTTGCGCGGACGCCCTGCGGATTCTCGACCGCTACGGGATTGCCGTGCCGGACGCGGCGCATGCGCTGCTTACGAGCGGCGCGGGCGAGACGGTCAAACCAGGAGACCCGCGCCTCGCCGCGGGCAAGGTCGAACTGATCGCCACGCCCCAACTGGCACTCGAAGCCGCCGCCGCGGTCGCGCGTCAGGCTGGCCTCGCGGCCTGGATCCTGGGCGACAGCATCGAAGGCGAGGCACGCACCGTGGGCACGGTCATGGCCGGTATCGCCCGGCAGGTAGCGGTACACGGCCAGCCGGTCCCGGCGCCCTGTGTCTTGCTCTCGGGCGGCGAGACCACGGTGACGGTCCGCGGCCAGGGGCGCGGCGGACGCAATGTCGAGTTCCTGTTGGCCCTGGCGGTGGCGCTCGCCGGCCAACCCGGCGTCTATGCTCTGGCGGGCGACACCGACGGCATGGATGGTCAGGAACCAATCGCCGGTGCCTGTCTCAGCCCGGACAGCCTCGCCCGCGCCGCGACCCTGGGTCTGCGACCGCGGGAACACCTCGCCGACAATGATGCGCATGGTTTTTTCCAGGCGCTCGGCGACGCGGTGATCACCGGTCCGACCCTGACCAACGTCAACGATTTCCGTGCGATCCTGGTGACCCGAGTATGACCACCGCCGATCCCGCAGCCCCGCCGTTGCGGCGTCCCGACACCGGTCGCATCGCTCAGATCGACGCCTTGCGCGGCTTCGCCGTGCTCGGCGTCTTCTGGATCGGGGTCGGCGCCTTCGGTCTACCCTATGGGGCCAATGCCCTGCCGACCCTACTCGGCACCCCGAGCTCATTGAATCTCGCCCTCTGGGCCTCGACCGAGGTCTACATGGAAGGTGCGATACGCGGCGTTTTCTCCCTGCTGTTCGGTGCCAGCGCGCTGATCTACCTGGACGAGGCACGGCTCGCGCGCGACGGGGTGGCGTTGGTGGACCGCTTCTACCGGCGCAATCTGATCCTGATGCTGTTCGGCCTGATCCATGCCTATCTGCTGCTGTGGCCCCATGACGTGCTCTATGCCTACGGGCTGCTTGGACTCTTTCTCTTCCCGCTGCGGCGCCTGCCGGCCTTGGCGCTGTTCCTGATCGGAGTGGTGCTCCAGGGGGTTGCGGACCTGACCATCGACTGGCCGGCGGTCATCGACCGGCTGCGCGGCCTGCCCGCGCCACCCGAGCTCGCCGCCGCCGTGACCGGGGCCGGTGCGGACCCGGCGGAGGCCGCCCGCTTCCTGGACTGGCTGCGGTTGCAACTGGAACAGGACATCCAAACCTACCATTCAGGTTACCTGACTCTCTTCGCCGCCCAGGCCGCGGACGTTGCGGCCCAACAGTCCACGGTCTTTTACCAGCGACATGGTTTCGAGATCGGCGGCATGATGCTGATCGGCATGGCACTATACCGCTGGGGGGTCCTCTCCGGGCAGCGCCCGGCGGCGCTCTACCGGCTGCTCGCGTTGCTCGGGTTCGGGGTGGGCGGCTGGCTGCGGGGGGCCGATGTCTACCAGGCCTATCACTTAAGTTTCGACCCGCTGATCCTGGCCGGGCTCGCCCAGGGCGACCTGGATCTCGGGCGGCTGCCGGTGGCGCTCGGTCATGTCGGCCTGATCGGACTGCTGTGCCGGTGGGGTCGCGCCGCCTGGCTGACGGGCGCACTGGCCGCCACCGGACGGCTGGCACTGACCCACTACATCACCCAGACGGTGATCGGCATCACCCTGTTCTACGGGTTCGGATTCGCCCTCTTCGGGCAGCTGGAGCGGTGGCAACTGGCCTTGCTCTTCCTGGCCGTCGCCGCGTTCCAGGTCCTGTTCAGCCTGCTGTGGCTACGGCGTTTCCGCTACGGACCCCTGGAATGGGTATGGCGATCACTGACCGACGGGCACATCCGGCCGCTGCGCATCGCCGCTGGGCCGAACACCGCATCATGACTGAGGGTCAAATCCGCGATAATCCCCCCACCGATACCGTCCGTCAGCCCGGATCGCGCGCCTTCACGCCGAGCCGACACCCGGACCCCTACCAACTCACCTTGCAGAGCGAACATGAGCGAAACCACAGAGACCCCGACCCAGGACCTCAGCGCCGAGGTGGCGATCATCGGCGGCGGACCCGGCGGCTACACCGCGGCCTTCCGCGCCGCCGACCTCGGCAAGCGCGTGGTGCTGATCGAGCGCTACAACGCCTTGGGCGGCGTCTGTCTGAACGTCGGCTGCATCCCCTCCAAGGCGCTGCTGCACGCCGCCGCCATCATTGAGGAGGCCAAAGCACTGGGCGCCATGGGTGTGACCTTCGCCCCGCCGCAGATCGATCTCGACCAGATGCGCGCGGGTAAACAAGCAGTGGTCAACCGCCTTACCGGCGGACTGGCGGCACTGGCCAAGCAGCGCAAGGTGCAGATCGTCACCGGCGAGGGACGCCTGGAAGGCCCCAATCAGTTGAGCGTCGAGACCGCCGCGGGCCGGGTGAACGTGACCTTCGAACACTGCATCATCGCCTGCGGCTCGAGCCCGGTGCGCATCCCGAGTTTTCCCCACGACGACCCGCGGGTGCTGGACTCCACCGGCGCCCTGGAGATTCGGGACATCCCGGCACGCCTGCTGATCGTCGGCGGCGGCATCATCGGTCTGGAGATGGCGAGCGTCTACGCCGCCCTGGGGTCCCGTATCGAGGTGGTGGAGTTGCAGGATCAGCTCATGCCCGGCTGCGATAGCGACCTGGTCCGCGCCTTTGAGAAAGTCATCAAACCGCGCTACGACCGCATTATGCTGGAGACCAAGGTGGCCGCCATGGACGCGACGCCCGCGGGCATCAAGGTGGTGTTCGACGGCAAGCATCCCGGTGAGGCGACCTACGACAAGGTGCTGGTCGCCGTCGGCCGGCGGCCCAACGGTCTATCGGTGAACGCCCAGGCCGCGGGCGTCACCGTCGACGAGCGAGGCTTCATCCCGGTCGATGCACATCTGCGCACCAATGTCTCGCACATTTTTGCCATCGGCGACGTGGTGGGCAACCCGATGCTGGCGCACAAGGCCACCCACGAGGCCAAGACTGCCGCCGAGGTCATCGCCGGGCTGCCGGCCCTGTTCGACCCCCTGACCATCCCCTCGGTCGCCTACACCGACCCGGAGGTCGCCTGGATGGGGCTGACCGAGACCGAGGCCAAGAAGCAAGGGATCGCCTATGAAAAGGGCGTCTTCCCCTGGGCGGCGAGCGGCCGGGCGCTGGGTATCCACCGCGACGAGGGTCTTACCAAACTTCTGTTCGATCCCCAGACCCACCGCATCCTGGGCGCCGGCATCGTCGGCGTGAACGCCGGCGAACTGATCGGCGAAACCGTGCTGGCCCTGGAAATGGGCGCCGACATGGAAGACCTGGGGCTGACCATCCATCCCCATCCAACGCTCAACGAGACCATCGGCCTCGCCGCCGAGATGGCCCACGGGTCCATTACCGACCTGATGCCGCCGAAGAAACGCTGAGTCGGACGGATGATCGCCGCGCATTGGCGCGGCGATCACAGTGCGCCTACAGGTTGTGCCGGATGCCATGCCACGGGGATACGAGCGCGTATTCCTCGTTCGGCGTCATCACCGGACGCTGCGCGCGGCGCTTGCGTCGCCCTACGGACTGATGGGCACGCCGGTCAACAGCACATCGTCGATGTAGGCGAAGTCGCTGGTGTCGGTGTCCCACATACCAAAGGCGATGCCGAACGCCGGGTTGTTGGCGGCGGCGACCGGCAGGGCGATCTCGAGCAGATGCAGTTGCCCATCGCTGGCCGGGTGGTGGTTGTCGATGGTCAACGGTTCATACCAGATCTGGCCGTCGGTCCAATAGAGAATCAGGTACTCCCAGTTTTCGAACGACTTGGCGCCCAGGTAGACCGACAACACAAGATCCCGGTATCCGACGGTGGAGCGGCCGCGCTCGACCCAGACATTGTTGCCGGTGAAGCGCATGGCGTGGGTCCCGTGCTTGGGATCGCCCGCGTACCAGGCGACCTTGCCTTGGCGGTACCAACCCGCGAGTCCGGTCTCGAAGTCGCTGGAAAGCACCGTTTGGCGGGCGGCCGGCAGTGCCACCTCGATCAGGCCGGTGCGGGTCAGGCGGTCGCCGCCGGTGTCATTGCTGACCGTGAGGGTGACACTATAGGTGCCGGGCGCGGTGTAGACATGGGTCGGCGCGGCCAGGGTGGAGCTGCCGCCGTCGCCGAAGGTCCAGGACCAGGCGGCGGCAGCGGTCGAACGGTCACTGAACTGGACCTGCAGCGGGGCGGCTCCGGCGGTCGGCGCGGCGTCGAATCCCGCCGTCGGCGGCGGCAGCGGGCCGGCCTGGAGTTCATAGGCACCGCGGTCCCAAGCGCTGCCGGACGGCCTCGGAGTCAGTACCAGATCGAGGGCGACGGCGGCGAGTTCCAGGCCGCTATCGACCGCCGGGCTGGTGGCCGCCGGGCGCAGGTCGCCGGCCGCCGGATTGAGCCATTGAGGATTGGCGATCAGACGTCCGGGCTCGCTCGCGTAGGCCCCCGGATTGGCGGCATAGAGATTATGCGAGAAGGTGAACCGCCCGGCCGTGCCCCACTCGACGATGCCGCCGCTGCTGAAATCGAAGACGTTGTTGGCAAAGCGCACATCGGTGATACCCCCGTATTGCTCCAGCAGAATACCGCGATTGAAGCCGCGCACGCTGTTGTTGGCGATGAGCACACCGCTCGATCCGCCGCCGTCCACGTTGAATGCGTAGATCCCGGCGCCGCCGCCGGTGGTATCGGCGAGTTCGTTATCGAAGATGGCGATGTCGTCGCTGCCCGCATAGAGATGGACGATGCTGTTGGCCCCGGTGTTGGCCTTGCCGATGTTGTGAATGCGGTTGTTGTAAATCAGCACGGACTGCTTGCCGTCGCGGATGTCGATGGCGCCGTTGGATTGGCTGATCAGCGCGTAGTCATGGATGAAATTGCCCGCGACCACATCGCCCAGGTTGTACTCCTTCAAGTCGACCGCGTTCTCCATGATCGCGTTGGCGGCGCTGCCCTGGGTGGCGATGTCGTTGCCGATCACATGGGTGTAATAGGCGTGATTGGCCGCCGGACCATGACCGCCGGCACCGACATAGATGCCCTCGCTCGGGGTGTTGTAAAGGGTATTGTTCCAGATCAGGTTGTAGCGCGACGGCTCGCCTTGATTACCGGCAATGAGGATACCGGCACCCTGCAGGTCATAGAACCGGCTGTTCATCACGACATTGAAACTTGAATCCTGGAGATGCACGCCGCCGCCCTGGTGCGAGCCGGTGGCGTCGATGCCGTCGACGATGGTCCAGTCGACCGGGTCCGCATCGTCATAGTCGCGATAACGGCCGATATAGATCATGGTGTAGATGGCCGGCTTGGTGCTCGCATCCAGCAGCACCCGTTGATTGGCCGGGTCCGGCGAGGCATTGCGGAAGATGATCGGCCGGCCGACGGCGGCGGTCAGGTAACGGGCGTCGCCGACGATCCCGGACTCGTCGCGGAAGGCGGCCCCAGCGGCCCGGACCCAGGGTCCGTCCGCGTCACTGCCGGTCTCCACGATCTCAAAGACGCCATTGTTGGCGCGCCAACTGCGATAGACATAGAGCCGGTATTCACCCGGATGCCCGGCCAGATCGATCCCGGACAGATCGGTGCCGACCGGGAAGCGGATAGTATCGGTCCCGGCAACCGCAACCCCGGTGGTGATCGGAACGATCGGCGCACCGGACCGGGTCAGGGCGATCGCCTCGGCATAGGTGCCGGGGGCGATCAGAACCTGATCGCCGGGTTGGAGCGCAGCGGCGGCGGCATGGGCGATCGTGCGCCAGGGTTGGACGGCGGAGCCGTCGCCGGCGTCGTTGCCGGCGGGCGACACGTACCAGCTTGCGGCCAGGGCCGCGCTGGGGATGGACAACATCAGGGTGGTGAACGCGGCGATGGCCGCCAGGGGACGACGCAGGCACATGAAGGGGTACTCCAAATTGACGCGACTGTCGCGATCTTCCCCGAACGGGCATGACGAATGGTCGAACCACGGTGCCCGCAATCCTCGGAGGACGCTCAGTCGCCCTTATATATTAGCCTATTAGCAATCATTGATACGTAAAGAAATGCTTGACGAAGCCCTGTATTGCGCATGGACATCAGCGGCCGCATCTTAGCGGCTTCCGGCGGGCAACTTGTCCTGCAACCACCTGATCGAGAGCCGCGCACCATGGCCAAACCTCCACTCCCCAGCGGCCTGGCCGTCCCCAGCAAGCGCGTGACCCGACTCTGGCACTTGGGCCGCGCCACCGGCGACCTGGCGGTCGGGGTCGGGTTGCGCGGTCTGATCGAGCTGGCGCGCAACGGCGACGGCGAAATGAGCCGCATCCGGCTGTCGCCCGAACGCACCCAGCGCTTCACCGATCGCCTCGCGCGGATGCGCGGAGCGGCGATGAAGATGGGCCAACTCATGTCCCTGGACGGCTCCGACATCTTCTCCCCGGAGGCCGCCGCGATCATGGCGAGCCTGCGCGACCGCGCCCAGCCCATGCCGCTGGGACAGGTCAACCAGGTACTCTCGGGCGAGCTGGGGGCCGACTGGGATAAGCGCTTTCGCCGCTTCAACTTCACCCCCATCGCCGCCGCGTCCATCGGGCAGGTCCATCAGGCCGAGACCCGGGACGGTCGGCACCTGGCCATCAAGATCCAGTTTCCCGGGGTGCGCGAGAGCATCGACAGCGACCTGGACAATTTCGCCTTCCTGGGACAGACCCTGGGGCTCGCGCCCAGGGGCGTCAACCTGGAGCCCATCCTGGCGGTGGCACGTCGCCAACTCCACCAGGAGGCCGATTACCTGGCTGAGGCCGACGCGCTGGAGGCCTACGGGGCACGCATCGGCGACGACCCCGACTTTCTGGTGCCCAAGGTCCACCGGGACCTCTCCAGCACCCGCGTCCTCGCCATGGACTTCGCCACCGGTATTCCGGTGGATCAACTCACCGGCCAGGCGTTTCGCCAAGTGGAACGTGACCATGCCGCCACCCTCCTGGTCCGCCTCCTGCTACGGGAGTTGTTCGACTTCGCGCTGGTGCAGACCGATCCGAACTACAGCAATTTTCTCTACCAGGCCGAGACGCGCAAGCTGGTCCTGCTCGATTTCGGTGCCACCGAACGCATCGCCCCCACCCTGGTCGGGTACTACCGGCAGATGATGCAGGCGTCCATCATCGGGGACACGGCAACGGTGCGGCAGTGCGCCCTGGCCTTGGGCTATCTGGACCCTGACGCCTCCCCGGAACAGGCCGCGGGCGTTGCCGAGTTGATCGCACTCACCGGCGAGCCGTTGCGCTACTCGGGACGCTATGATTTCGGGGCATCCGATCTCTTTGAGCGGATCTTTGTCGGCGGGCGGGAGCTCTTCTACGAGGATGCCTTCGGCCGGAAACCCGAACCGGCGACCTTCTTCCTGCACCGCAAGTTTGTCGGCATCTTCATGCTGTGCCGCCGCTTGCGGGCGCGCGTGGATTTGAAAGAACTGACGGCGGCCTATGGGTGACAATCCACAGTTGCAGTTGGCGCAGGAACTCATCCGCGGCACGGATCTGAATGTCTTTCTGACCGGCAAGGCCGGTACCGGCAAGACCACCTTCCTGCACGCGCTCAAAGCGGACCTGCCCAAGCGCACCATCGTCACCGCCCCGACCGGGGTGGCCGCGATCAATGCCGGCGGCGTCACTCTGCATTCGTTCTTCCAGCTTCCGTTCGGCCCCTTTGTGCCCGGCGGAGACGGCGAGCACCAGGCCATGGAGCGGCGCTTGCGCCGACAGAAGCGCGAGATCGTCCAAGGCCTGGACCTGCTCATCATCGACGAGATCAGCATGGTCCGCTGCGACCTGCTCGATGCGGTCGATTTTGTGCTGCGCCGGGAGCGCGACTCCGACCGGCCCTTCGGCGGCGTCCAACTGCTGATGATCGGCGACCTGCATCAGCTTGCGCCGGTGGTGCCCGGGGCCGACTGGGCCATCCTCCGGGAGTTCTATGACTCCGCGTATTTCTTCGGCAGCCGGGCGCTGCAGGCGACCGAGATGGTGCCGATTGAACTTGAGCACATCTACCGCCAGTCCGACGCGGATTTCATTGAACTGCTCAATCGCGTGCGCGACAACCGGCTGGACGACGCCACCCTGGAGCGACTGAATGCACGCTATCAACCCGACTTCCGGCCCAGTGAGTCGGCTGGCTATATCACCCTGACGACGCACAACCAGGGCGCCGATCGTATCAATGAAACGCGCCTCGCCGCACTCGGCACCAAGTCATTCACCTTCGCCGCGAATATCCAGGGCGATTACCCGGCGCACAGCTATCCAACCGCCGAGAAGCTGACCTTGAAACAAGGCGCCCAGGTCATGTTCGTGCGCAACGACGCCGGACCGGCCAAGCGCTATTTCAACGGCAAGATCGGCACCGTCACCCACCTTGGCCGCGAGCGCATCAGCGTGCGCTGCCCGGATGATGAGACCGCGATCGAGGTCGAGCCGGTCACCTGGGAGAACATCCAGTACAGCCTCGATCCAGAGACCAAGGCGATCTCCGAGGACGTCGTCGGCCGCTTCACCCAATACCCGTTGCGTCTGGCCTGGGCGATTACCATCCACAAGAGCCAGGGCCTGACCTTCGAGCGCGCCATCGTCGACGCCGCGGCCGCCTTCTCGCACGGGCAGGTCTATGTCGCCTTAAGCCGCTGCAAGACCTTCGAGGGGCTGGTGCTCGGCACCCCGATCCCGCGCCGGGCGGTCATGACCGATCAAGTGGTGGCCGCCTATGTCGCCGCGGCGACCCGCCATCCGCCGACCCAGGACCGGATCGATCGCGCGCGTATCACCTACCAGCAGCGACTGCTCCAGGAATGCTGGGATTTCGACGCACTTGGCGTCCGCTTGCGGCGACTGCTCGGCCTGCTGCGCGAGCACCGAAGGGTGATCGACGCGAACGGCGTGGACACCATCGACGCCCTGGAACGACTGACGCTCGATGCGGTGGTCACTGTCGCCGCCAAGTTTCGGGGCCAGCTTGGCGCGCTGTTCCGGGAGGATCTGACCCCGGAAGACGACGCGCGTGTACAGGAGCGCCTGCGCAAGGCGTCCGTCTATTTCTCCGAGCAGCTCCAGCAGGGCTTGCGCCCCTGGCTCGCCGCCTTCTCATTCGGGACCGACAACAAGGCGCTGGCCAAGCAGCTCGGCCAGGCCGTCGCGGAGCTGCGCACCGAGCTGGCGGTCAAAACCGCCGGTATCGAGAGCTGCCGGGACGGGTTCGCGACGGCCGCCCATCTGAGCGCGCTGGCCAAGGCGCGGATCGACGCCGAGCCCGACGGGCCGCCGACGGGGCCGGGAGCCGACCCGCGCCCCGACCCGGCCGCGAGCCCCGGACTGCTGGGGGCGCTGCTGCGTTGGCGCGACCGCAAGGCGCAGGAAGAAGCGCGCGAGGGCGTGGAACACTACCGCGTGCTGACCCGCGCCGTCCTGCGACAGATCGCCGACACCCTGCCCCAGAACCCGAAGATGCTGGTCGCCGTCAAAGGCATCGGCAAGCCCTCCGTCGCGCGCTATGGCCAGGAGATTCTGGCCATCGTCGCCGACTGGTGCCGTTGCCAAGGCATCGACACCGCGGCCGTCCCGCACCCCGGTCAGCCGCCCAAGACTCAAGCCGATGTGCCGGAAGGCAATACCAGACAGGTCAAGATGGCGCAGACCCATCTGGCACGGGAGCCTTAATCATCATTCCGGCCACGAACCGGTGTAGGTCGCACTTCTTGGCGCCCTGCATGCTTGCAGGCCGGCGCAGGATGACGACCCTAGATGCCAATCCGACGTTTCATCCAGCACCGCCCCAAGCCGCATCGCTGCTCGGCGCGCCCAGATGGTCGGCGAGCCGCAGGGCAAAAGCGACGATGCTCCAGGTGGGATTGCCGCTGCCGCTGGTGGGAAAGACCGAACCGCCACAGATGAACAGGTTGACGACCCCATGCACCTTGAGATCGGCATCGACAACCCCGGTGGCCGGCTGTGCACTCATCCGGGTGCCGCCCAGGTGATGCGACGCATCGGCGAACAAGGCCGGCTCCAGATCGTTCGGATCAGAGAGCAAACGACCGAGTCCGCGTGTTTCGAGCACGGTCCGCAGGGCCTCCTGAAGCCGCACCAGGGTCTCGACCTCCGGAGCATGAAGACGCCAGTTCAGACGCGCCAGCGGATTGCCGAACCGGTCCTTGCCGGTCCCCAAGGTGATCCGGCTTTCGGGGTCGGGCACCTGCTCGCAGTGATTGAAGACGACGAGGTTGCGGCGCTGTACGTGCGCCAAGGCGCGGGCGTGGAAGTAAAGCCGATACAGATTGTGGGGCAGCAACTCGCGTGGGGTCAGATGGTAAATCAGATCGTGAATGCGCGGGCGCAGTGACGGAGCGAGGCGCCGCCCGGCATAGCCGCGGCGCAAGAGACATTTCATGACCTGCAGCGTCGTGTCATAGCCCTGCTCCACGACCGGCGGACGCGCCACTTCGAAGTGGAGGTAGCCGTTCATGCAGCGCAGGACGCGTTGTTTTTCGAACGCCAGACCAAGACCAGGCTGTATCATGCCGCCGCTGACCGGACACCCGAGGTATCCGGTCAGATCGACGCCCGCACTCAACCGAATCTGCCCGTAAAGCGCGCGCGGATGATCCATGAAATATCGGCCGAGCGGCTCGCGCGGGTAGCAGGCTTGCGGGTTGTCCAGCAACCCGAGGAGCAACAGGCGGGCATTTTCGATTCCCCCCATGGCCAGGATGAAGCGTCCGGCGCACAACTCATGCATCGGACCACCCGTGGACGGAACCGCCCGCAGCGCGGTGACCCGGGTTCCCGCGTCGTTCAAACGCAGTCCGGTCACCGTCAACCCGGTGATGATCCGGCAGGCCGCACTGCGTTTCAGGGTGGCACCGAAGAGACTCCAGAAATTCGGCGGGCGCTTGGCCCAGAGGGCGAGTTTCGACGAAAAGTCAGTGCGTTCAAAGAGGGCGGGTGGTCCGCCGAGCGCCTGTTGTCCGGCCCGGTTCGCGATGGGCCCGACGAATGGTTGCGGTAATCCCATCAGCCGTCCAGCCTGTCGCAGGAAGCCGAGATAGTCGGTAAAGGACACTGGCCAGCCGCTCGCCGGAACCCAGTCACGGGTCTCGAAATCGATCGGCTCCAGTGCCATGCAGCGCCCGGCCCAAAGATTGGCAGTCCCCCCAAGCATCCGCAGGCGATGCACAAAGGGTTCGCGGACCGGATGACCGACCGACTCCAGCGCGCTTAATTCCTGAGCGCCTTGATGTGGCGCACCATACCCGCTTTCGATGACGCAGACCGAGTGGCCAGCCCGAGCCAGTGCGGCGGCGACCGTCAGACCCGCGGGGCCGGACCCAACGACACAAAAATCCGCCTCAATCCGCTGCCCAGGCGCCAAGTGACGCGCCACGATCACCGTCATGGCTGGTTCTCGATCAGCTGCTGTCTTCCGGCAGCACGCCTAGTCATGCGTAAATCCGACATCGCCGTTCACCCCAACCTTCAGAAGTCCATGGACGGAGCACTGATCGACGCCGCGGGAGCGGCGTCGGTTGCAGTCTGGCAGAAAATCACCGCGGGGCAAGACGCCGGCTCCCAAAGCGTGAACTCTGTCACACTTGGTCACTAAAAAATACAAAACGCGTATGAAATAGGGAGTACGCCGCCGTTCGGCCGGACCGCGGTACGCAGTCCGGCCAGTGAGGGCTGGAACGTCGCGGCTTCAGCCGGTCCGGCGTGCAGCAACCACTGATGTTATCAAGATCTTTGGAATCGCCACCGGCTAACGGCCATGGAAGAAACAGCAAGCCACCCCGGAAGATAAAAGGCCCCCGTGGGAGCGGCGTCCCGCCGCGATGCGGTGCTGCGGTGACCTCAAACGCTGCGGCTGCACGCCCGGCCCCATCGCGGCGGGACGCCGCTCCCACGGGGTCGCTGCGCGACTTTTCCGGTAGAGCCTCGACCTCCAGTTGCGGACAGGCCGTCGCTGGCCGGAGCGCTGATCAAGGCTGTCGCGCCGGATGCCCATCACATCGGTCTGGAGCGCGGGCAGGCGCCGGTGTACTCTCATCAGTGCCCCTACCCCGCTGCCGTTCGGGAACCTGGATGCCGCGGCGCCTCATCGGCAACTTACGCAGAGGAGCACTCATCCAATGAGGTCTTTCCTAACCCGCGTGCTGCCGGTCGCGGCGGCGCTGGCCCTGCTGTGCGGACCCGCGGTGACGGCGGCCCCGCAAGCAGCCGCCGACCGCACGGCCCTGTCGATTCCGGATAAGCCGGGGCTCTATCAGCGGGTGCTGACGCGGCCCGATACGCGATTGCTCACGCTGCCTGGTGGTAGTGTCGCGCCCGGTCCGGCGCTGCCGGCCTTGTCGGTGCTCTATGTCTTTGACCGGCGAGCCGTTCAGGGCAAGGACTGGATCGAGGTCGGCGCCGCGGCGGACGCGGCTCAGGGCTGGATCGCGGCGGCCCAGGCGATCGACTGGCGCCAGACGCTGACGCTGGCCTTTACGCGCACTTCCAATCGTGACCCGGCGCTGTTCTTTCGCGATCATGACCGGCTCACGCGCCTGCTGGAAGCCGAGGACTTGGTGCCGCAGGTCGACCGCCTGCGCGCCGAGGTCAAGACCGGACGTTTCCCGGCGGACTTTCCGGTGATTGCCAAAGAGCCGGACACCTATATCGATCCGAACGAGCAGTTCTATCTGCTGCCGATCCTCGCCTTCGAGCCGGTGTACCTGCAAAGCGGCCATGAGACCATGCTGCTCAAGGTGGCCGCGGTCACCCTCCAGGCCGGGGAGCAGGATTTGCTGGGCACGGATACCGCCGCCAAACCAAACGCCAAGCCGGCCGCATCGCGCCCCGCCGGCTATCGCGGCGGTGTGGTCTTCGTGATCGACAGCACCACCAGCATGGGCCCCTACATCGACCGCACCCGCGCCGCGGTCCGCCGCATCTATGACAAGTTGCGCGGCTCGTCGCTGGGTGAACGACTGAGCTTCGGCCTGGTCGCCTTCCGGGACAACGTGGAAGCGGCACCCGGACTTGAGTATGTCAGCCGGGTCGCGGCGACGCTGGAGGACGGACGCGACCCGGCGACCTTCCAGTCCAAGGTGGCCGGCGTCACGGAGGCGACCGTCTCCAGCAAGGGGTTCAACGAGGACGCCTATGCCGGCATCCAGGACGCCCTGGAGCGCATCGACTGGAGTGGTTTCGACGCCCGCTATATCGTGCTGATCACCGACGCGGGCGCGCGCGACGCCAACGACCCGCTGGGCCGCACCGGACTGTCCGCCGAACGTCTGCGCCTGCTCGCCCAGGAAAAGGATCAGTCCGGGGGCGGCGGCAAGATCGCCATCGCCGTGCTGCACCTGCTCACCCGCGAGGGCCGGCAGACCCACGAGGGCGCGACTCGCCAGTATCGGGAACTGAGCCGCTGGGGCGACGCGGGCGATCTCTATTTCCCGGTCGAGGGCGGCGCGGTCGACGCCTTCGGCACCCAGGTGGACACCCTGGCCGACGCCCTGCTGCGTCAACTCGAGAGCGCGTCCTCCGGGCGCCTGATCGAGGTGCCGGAGGGACCAAAGGTCGATCCGGTGGAGCGCAAGACCGCACTGGTCGGACGCGCCATGCAACTGGCCTATCTGGGCCGGGAGACCGGCAGCCGGGCGCCGCGGCTGATCGAGGCCTGGGTGACCGATCGGGACCTGATCGACCCGACCCAAAAGACGCTGGAGGTGCGGGTGATGCTCACCAAGAATCAATTGAGCAACCTACAGGAGACGCTGGAGGCCATCCTCGCCGCCGGTGAACGCACGCACATGAACGCCAAGGATTTCTTCGACCAGCTCCGCGGCGCGGCGGCGGCCCTGGCGCGCGACCCCGACAAGGTCAATCAGGTGCAGGTGAAGCGGCTCGCGGATGTCGGCCTGGTGGGGGCCTGGCTGGACGGGCTGCCCTACACCAGTCAGATCATGAATCTGACCCCGGAACGCTGGCTCGCCCGCTCCTACGCGGAACAACAAGAGGTGCTGGACGTGATCGATGAGAAGATCCGGCTCTACCGCAAGGTCCACGATGAGACCGACCGGTGGATCAACCTGGCGCCCGCGGCCCCGCCGGGAGAAGCGGTCACCACCATGCCCCTGGACAGTCTGCCCTGATGGCGCCCTCCCCGCCCGTCTACCTGTGTCGGGGGCTGACCAAGCGCCGCGCCGGCGGCGGGACCGCCTTTGAGCTGCGGGTGCCCGAGCTGCGCATCGCGCCAGGCGAGGTCGTGGTGGTGCAGGGGGCGAGCGGAAGCGGTAAAAGCACCCTGCTCGACCTGTTGGCACTGGCCCTGCGCCCGGATCAGGCCGGCACCTTCAGCTTTCGCCCGGAACATCGCGCCGCGACCGATCTGTGGCGGCTGTGGCAGCGCGACGATCTGGACGGACTCGGCCAGTTGCGCGGGACCCATATCGGCTATGTGCTGCAGACCGGCGGACTCTTGTCCTTCCTCACGGCACGGGAGAACATCGCCCTCTCCTGCCGGTTGCTGGGGCGTGATCCCGGTGGTTTGATCGAACGCTTGGCGGAGCGCCTGGACATCAGCACGCAACTCGACAAGCGTCCGGGCCAACTCTCGGTGGGCGAACGCCAGCGGGTGGCCATCGCCCGCGCGCTGGCCCACCGGCCGGGGGTGGTGCTGGCGGACGAGCCGACCGCCTCGGTCGACCCGCTCAACGCGGCACGCATCCTGGATTTGTTCGTGGAGCTGGTGCGCCAGTCGGGCGCCTGCGCGGTGATCGCCAGCCATGATTGGCAGCCGGAGCGGTTGCTGGGGATGCGGGTGCTGGAGCACCGCATCGAGCGCGATGGGGACCTCACCCGGTCCTTGTTCTGGGGCTAAACACCAAAAAGATGTCACCGCACATGAAACCATTTCCGGTTTTAGTTTGAATCGCGATGCGCGCCACGCCTGAGATTCTGCGACTGGCCTATCGGGATTTCGCCCACGAGCGGCGGATCTCGCTGTGCTTCGTGCTGGCGCTGATGGCGGTCCTGGCCCCGCTGCTGATCCTGTTCGGACTCAAATTCGGTCTGGTGGACACCCTGGCCCAGCGCCTGATCGAGTCGCCGGTCAATCGAGAGATCCAGCCGCTGGGGAGCCGCGACTATGATCAGGCCTGGTTCGATCGCATCGGCGCCCGCGCGGATGTCGCCTTTCTGATCCCCAATACCAGACGCATCGCCGCCAGCCTGACCCGCTTGCTGAACACCGCCAACGGACAGGACCTGCGGGTGGTTTCCATGATCCCGACCGGGACGGGCGATCCGCTCCTCTCATCGGGGTTGGCCGATGAGGCTGGACCAGCGGTGCCGACCGGCCTGACGGAACTGGTGCTCTCGGCCGCCGCCGCCCGCAAACTGGGCGCGGCGGCGGGCGACCGCCTGGTCGCGCGGGTCGACCGCCGCCGCGGCGAGCGGGATGAGCAGGCCCTGTGGGAGGTGACGGTGACCGGCGTCCTGCCGGAGGCGGCGATGGCCGAGGAGGCGGCCCTGGTTCCGCTGCCCCTGCTGGTGGCGACCGAGGATTATCGGGACGGCCTGGCCGTGCCCGCGCTGGGCTGGGAGGGCGCGCCGGTGCGCGGCGGGCCACGCGAGTTCGCGCGCTTTCGCCTCTATGCGGTGAGCATCTACGCGGTGGCCGGACTCGCCGCGGACCTGGCCGCGGACGGTGTGGAGGTCCGCACCCAGGTCACCGAGATCGCCGGCATGCAGGCGCTGGACCGCAATCTCAGCCGTGTCTTCTGGCTGATCGCCCTGATCGGCACCCTGGGGTTTCTCGCCTCGCTGGCGGCCAATCTGCTGGCCAACGTGGAGCGCAAACGCCGCGAACTGGCGGTGGTGCGCCTCATCGGGTTTCCGACCAGGAGCCTGGTCCTGTTCCCGGTGGTCCAGGCCGTGCTGGTCGCCCTGCTGGGGGCGGCGGCCGCGCTGGCGGTTTACCTGCCGGTCGCGGTGGCCTTGAACACCTGGTTCGCCGACAGCCTCCAACACGATGAGTCGATTTGCCGGCTCTTGCCGACGCATCTGCTGGTCGCGCTCACGGCAACCCTGCTCGGGGCCGCCGGCTCGGCCGCCTGGGCCGGCTGGCGCGCGGCGCGCATCGAACCGGCCGAGGGTTTACGTGAGGTCTGAAGGCAACCGCAAATGAACGCAATCAGCTTCCTGATCACCACCGCGGCCTGCTGCCTGATGCTGGGTCCGGCCCGTGCCGACACACCCACACCGGCCATCACCTGGCCCGAGAAACTCTATAACCCGACGCCCGCCGCGGGGGATCTGATCCTGCCCCTGGCCTGCGGCGGCGCCATGGTCTTTCGACCGGTGGAGATTCCGGGCGGGAACCTGCTCGATGACCGTCAGGTGGAACTCGGCCAGACCGACGCTGCGCGCGGCTACAAGGAGGGCCGGCGGCTCAGCCACCTGGCCGGCGCCTTCAGTATGGGCACGGCGGCCGCCCGCCGCTACTACATCGCCAAATACGAGACCACCCGCGATCAGTACGCCGCACTGACCGCCGACACCTGCCCGCAACCGACGATGCGCGGGCGCCTGCCGATGACCGACGTGAGTTGGTTCGACGCGGTGGATTTCACCCGCCGCTATACCGAATGGCTGCTCACCAAGGCCCCCGCCGCCCTGCCGCGGGAAGAGCAGGAACCCGGCTTCCTGCGCCTGCCGACCGAGGAAGAATGGGAGTTCGCGACCCGCGGCGGCCTCGCGGTGGATGACACGGACTTTCTGGCGACCGTCTTCCCGATGCCGGACGGCGATCTGGCGCGCTATGCCTGGCACGAGAGCACCGGTTCCGCCGCTGGTGAACTGCACCCGGTGGGACTGCTCAAACCCAACCCGCTGGGCCTGTATGACGTGCTCGGCAATGCGGCCGAAATGACCCTGGCGCCCTTCCATCTGGACCGCCGCGGCCGTCCCCATGGTCAGCCCGGCGGTTTCGTCAGCCGCGGCGGTGATGTGTTCACACCGGCAAGCCAGATCGGCAGCGCCGTGCGTCAGGAGCACAACTATTTCAATGCCACCACCGGCCGCGCCAAGGCACTCGACAGCCTGGGCTTCCGCCTGGTGATCACCGCGCCGGTCATCGTCTCGGCGGCACGTCTGGATGCCATCAAGGAATCCTGGTCCGGGTTACCGAGCCTCACCGGCGACGTGCGGGCCGACTCGGACAAGGCGCTGGCCGAGTTGCAGGAGGTCGCGCGCCAGTCGCGGGACGAGGCGCTGCGGACCCGTCTGGAACTGATTCAGCGTAACGTCGAACAGGCCCATGCGGGTCTGAACGAGGCCCGCGCCCGCACGGTGCGCGCCCTGCTGCGAATGGGCGCCTTCATGGGCAAGCGGGTGGTGACTGACGGCAAACGCGCCGAGGTGCTGCAAGGGTTGATGGGGCTGGCACAGAGCAACTTCGACACCTTCGCCAAGCAGGCCCAGGGGTCGCGGGACGGACCCAAGCTGATCGCCGAAGCGCGTGACGCGCTCGCCGGGAAGATGACCAAATGGCAGGGGATGTTCGCCGAGATCGAACAAGGCATGGCCAGCAGCCTCTCCTATTACGGAGACATGGTCGTGAACGTGGCACGGGACTATGGCGCGGCAGAGGTCGGAGCGGAACTCAGGGTGGTCGATGAAGAGCTCAAGGCCAAGGACAATGCCTATCTTATTCCTTATGCTGACTTGTTCGCCCGCCACCTGGACACCTATCGCCAGGCCGGGACCGCGGACAAGGCGACGTGGCAGCAGGACCTGCTGCAAATCGAACCCAAGGTATCTCCGGGAGCACCGGCGGGCGGATCGGCAGGACAACAACCATGACGCTCCAGACACTCGGGCGCGGCGCCATCCTGATGGCGACCACCCTGATGCTCATCGCCTGCACCGCCGGCCTGGAAACCCAGACCGAGCGTCCGCCGGCCGAGGTTGGCGGACGCTTTTCGATCGGGGGATTCTCATTCGGCGGCAAGCCCGACACCTTCGGTTACGAGGGCACATTGAGTCCTGAAGAAGCGGCCCTGCGCGAACAGGCGCGGAAGTTCGACCGGACCGTCTGGCAAGGGGTGCTGATCGGCGCCGTGGTCGGCACCGCGATCGGCGTCGCGGCGGGTGGTGATACCGAGGATGCCGTCGGGGGGGCCATCATCGGCGCCAGCGTCGGGGCCATCGCCGGGATCTATGTCGCCCACATGCAGCAACGCTATGCCAACAAGGAAGACCAACTCGATGCCATGATCACGGACGTACGCAACTCCAATCGCGAAACCGAAACGCTGATCGCCGATGTGAAGACCGTCATCGCGGAAGACCGGCGCCGGTTGGCGTCCGTGCAGCAGCGGGTGGCCCAGGGTCAAGCCGGCGCCAAGGATTTGGAGCAGGAGCGCGGCCGGGTCTGGGGCAATCGCCGGGTGGTGGAAAAGGCCGCGGTGGGCGGACAGGATCAATACCGGATGTTCGAGGGCGCCATCCAGCGGTTTCAGAAGCAAAACCCCGGGGTCAAGACCTCCGGTTTCGAGCAGGAACTCAAGAGCTATCGCAACAATCTCGCGACACTCGATCGTCTGGCAGCGGGCATGGCGAAGGCCTGACAAGAACACGAATTCTCCCGACCGCGGAGTCTGGAAAGAACCTATCTCACGCCAAGTCGCCAAGCACGCCAAGAAGAGCGCAATTCTGCGGTGACCCCACCCTACCGGGCTTGAAGACCCTTGGCGTCTTGGCGCCTTGGCGTGAGACATTCCGGGTCTGAGCCAAGCCGGTGCGGCGGATGCGCTCGCATGGGCGCAATTCGCCACCCGTATCAGGCACGAACCGCATCATTCGCGGCCGGGGCGGGACGGTGCGGTTCGTGCCTCACCACACCCTACGGCACCCCGTCCGTTGGTTCGGCCAATCCGTCCGGCGGCGGTTGAACACGAATGCGGGTCCATGCTACCGTCCGCCTGCACCGGTTCAACCATTCCCAATCAAAAGGAAATCCACATGATTTTCGAACTCTTCCAACGGCATCCAGGGCCGCGCGGACAACGCGCTGCGCTTTTTGCCTTGTGTTCGATGCTGGTCCTCAGTCTGGCCCTGGGCCAGGCCGCGGCCGGGCTGACGGCGCCCGGCGATACGGCGGCGACCACTGCCGCTGCCCTGCGCGCGCAGGTGGCCGCCGCGGGCTGGCTGACCGTGCGGGTGGAACTGCGCGCGCCGGTGGCGGTCGCGGCGGCGGATGACCTGGAGCAGACAGTGCAAGACCTGCTGTTCGCCTTCCCGGCCGGGTCCTACGACGCGGTCGAGCGCGCCGCGGGTTCGGCCAGCCTGACGCTGCGGGTCGATGCCGCCGGGTTGGATGCGCTGCTCCTCTCGCCTTGGGCGGTGAGCGTTGCCGCGGCCGGCAATCCGGAGATGCAGCGGCTGGCTGCTGGCGGTATTCATAGCCTGGCCCTCAAGACCGACGGCAACCTCTGGGCCTGGGGATACAACTGGGCCGGCACGCTCGGCGACGGCACCTCCACCGATCGCTGGACGCCGGTCCAGGTCCTGACCGGGGTCGCGGCCGTGGCAGCCAGCAATGGTTACAGTCTGGCCATCAAGACCGACGGCAGCCTCTGGGCCTGGGGCTACAACCGGGAGGGCCAGCTCGGCGACGGCACCACCACTGATCGCCGGACGCCGGTCCAGGTCCTGACTGGGGTCGCGGCCGTGTCAGCCGAATACGAGCACAGCCTGGCCCTCAAGACCGACGGCAGCCTCTGGGCCTGGGGATACAACAGGGAGGGCCGGCTCGGCGACGGCACCACCACCAGTCGGTCGACGCCGGTCCAGATCCTGACCGGGGTCGCGGCCGTGTCAGCCGGCTCTTTCCACTCCCTGGCCATCAAGACCGACGGCAGCCTCTGGGCCTGGGGAGACAACAGGTTCGGCCAGCTCGGCGACGGCACCCAGACCGATCGGCTGACGCCGGTCCAGGTCATGACCGGGGTCGCGGCCGTGGCAGCCGCTACTCACACTCTGGCCCTCAAGACCGACGGCAGCCTCTGGGCCTGGGGATGGAACGGATACGGCCAGCTCGGCGACGGCACCTTGACCGATCGGCTGACGCCGGTCCAGGTCCTGACCGGGGTCGCGGCGGTGTCCGCCGGCGCTTATCACACCCTGGCCCGCAAGGCCGACGGCAGCCTCTGGGCCTGGGGGAACAACAGTTACGGCCAGCTCGGCGACGGCACCAACTCGCAGCGCCCGCGTCCAGTGCCGGTGGTCGGGTTCGGGGGAGCGCTCGCCTCCGACGCCGACTTCACCGTCACCAACGTCACCCTGAACCCAAGTGGCCCGCTCGCCGGAGGAACCTTCAATGCCGCAATCAGCGTGAAGAATCGGGGCACCCAGGCCGGAGACCCTGGACTGCTGCGCGTCTGGGCCAACCAAACCGACACCCAAGACTGCAATGCCCCAGGGGACGCTGAAACCCGCCTGGGCTACCTGCCGGCGGGCGCCACCCAGACGGTGCGCATCACCCTGCGGGCCGGCACCGCCGGGTACAAGACCCTGCGGACCTTCATCGACAGCCAGTGTCAAACCGTGGAGCCCAATGAGACCAACAACCAGGCCGGCAAGGGCTTCCGGGTCTTCGCTCAGCCGATCGCCGACTTCGCGGTCACCGCCATCGCCTTGACACCCAAGCGCCCCACCGCCGGCGGAACCTTCAGCGCCGCCGTGACGGTGAAGAACCGCGGCACTGCACCCGGCGACGCCGGCGCGCTCGCCCTCTGGGTCGATCAGCCGGGCGTCCCCGCCTGCGGCGCCACGGGCGACGCCGCGGTGGCCGTCGGCACCCTGGCCGCCGGGGCCAGCCGCACCCTGACGCTGGACGGCCTTCCCGCCGGGGCCGCCGCCGCCAAGTCACTGCGCGCCTTCGTCGATCATACCTGCGTCAGCACGGAGGCTTACGACGCCAACAACCAACGGGGGAAGCCCTACACCGTCGTGCCCTGAACCGCCCTCCGGCAACCGAGCCCCGTCGGTCGGGTGAGGCGCGCGGGACTGCCCCAGCAAGCGAAAATAGACGGTTAACGCGCGCCGCAACCTGACATCCCGGCGCGAAACCCCGGATTACCGCCGCGCCCACCCGATCGACTTGGACGACGTAACCCGTCCCTTAGGATGCGGTGAGGAACAGACACTCGTGGCGAAATGCCCGGAGAGTCCTGTACCCCATTTTGAGTACGATCTTGGTGCGATTTTTTCAATTGGTTAGCGATCCGGAAGGGTCGGTCTGCGCTTCCTTCCACTTGGTTTCCAACATCCCCTGATTCGGGTAGATTAACAATCAGTTTTGCGCAGACTTCAACGACAATCAAGGACAGGAATGACCGACGACCGTTCGCAGCGCCGCCCGACGGAGGATGACCCGCATCGCCTGGGCCGCACTCACGCCGTGCTCTCCCGCTGCAATCGCAGTCTCGCCCGCGCCCTGGACGAACGCGCGCTCCTTACTGCATTCTGCGCCAACTTAGTCGAGGAGGAAGGCTACGGCTTCGCGTGGGTCGGCTATGCCGGGGAAGGTCGCGGGGCACTGCTGCGCTTGGCGGCCCATGCGGGCCAGGGCGACGCGACCTTCGCCGCCGCGGTCCTGGCCTGCGCCAACGCCGGCGACCGACGCAGTGCCTGCCGTGTCGCCTGCGAGTTCGGGGCACCGGTCATCCTGCGCGACCTGTCCGTCCGCTCTGCCCTTGCCCCCTGGGCCGACGCGGCTTTAGGCCAGGGCTATCGTGCCATGATCGCACTGCCCCTGCACGCCGATGGGGCGGCCTTCGGCAACTTAAGCATCTTCGCGAACACACCGGACGCCTTCGACCTGCCCGAGGTGGCCTTGCTCGCCGAGTTGGCCGATGACCTCGCCTTCGGTATCCAGACAGTACGCACCCGCGACGCCCAGGCCCAGGCGGTGCGCCGCCTGCGCAACGAGGCCGAACGGGAGGCCCGCGGACACCTGGCGGCAACGCTGCACGATGGGGTCGGTCAGACCATGCAGTCGCTCAACCTGGGCCTCAAGCAGGCGCGGGCGCTGGCCGAGCGCGAAGAGACGGTGCCGGTCACGCTCTTGGATCAACTGGTTGATGAAGCCGGAGCGGCTTTGCGGGAACTGCGCGCCGTCAGTTGCGAACTGCGGCCCTTGTTCCTGGAGCGCCTGTCGCTGCTCGATGCCATCCGCCATCAGTGCAACGAGACCGCCCAGCGCACCGGCATCAGTATCCAGGTGAGCGCCGCCGACTGCGCCTTCACCCTGGACGACCAGGTCAAGGAACAATGCTTCCTCGCCTTCCGCGAGGCCTTGTCGAACGCCGTGCGCCACGCCGCCGCCAGCCGCATCGACGTACTCCTGCGGGTGCGTGCTAACGACCGACTGATCCTGGCCATCGGCGACAACGGCGTCGGCTTTGACACCCACCGCACCGGCGCAGGCCCCGCGGGGCTCGGCTTATGTATGATCCAGGAGCGCGCCGCCGCCGTCCTCGGCCGCTCGTGCGTGCGCAGCAGCCCCAGCAGGGGAACCATCGTGCGTATCTGCGTCCCCTTGACCAAGGACACCATCCTGTGTCCATAGGTGTCATCCTCGCCGATGATCACGCCATCGTCCGCCAGGGCCTCGCCGCCCTGCTCCAGGCCGAGCCGGACATCGTCCTGCTCGGCCTGGCCGCCGATGGTGCGGCCGCCTGGAGCATGATCGCGACCCACCAACCGGACATCGCCATCCTGGATCTCTCCATGCCCCAGGCCACCGGTATCGAGATCACCCGCCGGGTCGAGGCCGCCGCGCTCGACACCCGCTGCCTGCTGCTGACTATGCACGACGACCCCGCCGCCGCCCTGGAGGCCCAAGCGGCGGGCGCCGCCGGTTACATCCTCAAAGACAACTCCTTCGAGGATCTGGTCCTGGCGGTGCGCAGCATCGCCGCCGGCGGGACCTTCGTCACCCCCTCCATCCGCGCCAAGCTCCGCGCCCTGCAGCGCAATGGCCAAGGGTCCATCGCCTTGTCGAGCCGGGAACGGGAAGTCATCCGCCTGGTCGCCCTGGGCCATAGCAGCAAGGAGATTGCCCGCCTCCTCGCCATCAGCCCCCGCACCGTTGATACCTACCGTAGCCGGCTGATGCACAAGCTGGGGCTGCACTCCGTGGCGGATGTGGTGCGGTATGCGGTGCAGGGAGGGATGTTGGGGTGAACCGGGTCCGTGTCGCCGCGCGCTGCCCGCGCGCGGGCCTGATCGAACGATAACGGCGGGGTCCTAAAGGCGCGGTCTTGTCCGTAATTCCGCTTACAGGGCGGTGGGGCGTTACCGGGACTGTCAAACCTGCGTGCGCTTCGTAACATAAGTACATCGGTTCGCCCGGTCGATGGACGGAATCGAATCGACGCTGGCACAGGCGCGCCACGGCGCTGAAGCCTTCCCCCCCATACCGATAAGGCAAGCCGCGCTGGGCTGGGTCGTACGTCCCTTGGGGTTCTACCCCTCCCCTGCGCTGCCTAAGGATAGGACAGTTAAGATGGCAGACGTCGAACAGAAACAAGACAACAGAAGTAGCCTATTTTCGCTAATACTGGCGAAGCTCACGGATACAAATTTTCTTCTAACTATTATCGGATTATTGGTGGTGGTCGGAATAGGTCTCGCGATCTATTTCGCTTCGAATGTCACTTCAACAGAAATCGCAAATGGCAGCCCTGGGTTATTCGAATCGCTGAGAAACACCGAAACCGCACGCGGTTTGATCACTTTCTTGGTGGCGATTACCACGGTTGCCATCGCTATCATTCTCTCGCTCTTTGCTGTTGTGAGTAGTGGACCTGATTATAAAGAACGATTCTCATTAGGAAAAGAGATTCTTACATTGCTAATCGGTGTGCTTGGGACCATCTTAGGGTTCTATTTTGGTTTGGCAGGCGACGGGAAGGACAGAGACGTCTCCAAATCAGTAGCGGTAACTGCACAAGCGCTCCAAATTCCCCAGCCCTACGTCTCTGGTGAAATCATTAGCAAAGGCAAGCCTCTCAAGGTGATGACCTTTGTCAGCGGAGGCCAACCTCCCTATCAATACGCCATTACCTCTTACCCGCCGGACGCCATTCAACCGATCAAGGAGAAGAAATCGGAGACCGGACTTATCGATGCGGACCTCACGTTGCAAGACTCCGTAAAACCAGAAACGACTGAGGTAACCTATCAGATCGAAATAACGGACAGCGCCGGAAAAAAAGCGATCTTCGATAAAGAACGAACAAAGAAGATCATCGTGAAGTGAGAGCGAGACAGACCACGGTTGGTTCCTTCATCGACGCTGAACTCGTCTCAGCGCAACTCAACGTGATCTATGGCCGATATTCCTACCCCGGCTATTACTCACCGACCATGCCGATACATCAGGGGTTACATGATGGCAAGAACGACCGGATTGAGTCTCGCGTTAGTGCTCGCCGCAAGCGCAGCATCCGGGGGTGAGGTTTGTCCTGACCCCGCGTATATCATGAAACCCAACAGCGATCTACTGCGCCTGCAACTCGCGTTCAACGACACCCCCAGTTCGCAGCGGGTGCTGACTGAAGTCCACTATTACTACCCCGAGGACCCCAACCTGACGGTAGGAATGGGTCACTGGATCGGCGGCAAACTCGCCGGCCTGTTCCAACGGCTGAAGCAGGACCCGGCCCTATGGAACGAACTGACGACGCTGTGGGCCAACCGGATGGATGCGTCGATGTGGCGGACCTTCAAGAAGGACAGCGGGGAAGCCGGGCAGGACCCCGCGGCCCTGTCCCGTGGACTGAGCAAATTGCTCTGCGCAGACAAGGCGTCAGCGGCCTGCGTCAATAAGGTGCTGCTCCCCTGGACGCACGCCACCAAGGAGCGGTTCAACGACAAGTCGCATTGGTTTCATGCCGGTTGGCTGGTCGTAAGTGTCAACCCTAAGGTCGCGGAGCAACAGGTGCGGCACTGGGCCGAAACCGTGGTGGCGGAGGGTGAGGTCGCGGCAAGGAGACGCGGTGCTGCTACCTCCGGAGGCATCGCCTCGGTCACCTCGGCCGTCAGCAGCGGCCTCGGGACCACGATGTTCGGCCCCGACGCCGACCCCGCACGCGCAACGAACAAAAAACTCGGCAAATCCGTCGTCTTGCCGCTCGCCGCGGTGCCCAAATCCGCCCGACCAGCGGGTGGAACGGTGAACGAGCAGGCCCTGTTGGAAGACTGGAGGTCCCTGGCCGCATGGCAGTTCTACACGATCACTAAGGCAAAGGGGACACAACTGGTACGCGCCAGGATGCGCGCGATCTGGGAACAATTTTACGCGGATACCTGGGGTCCCCTACCGAGCAAACCGACCTTCGCCGACATCAGCCAGCCCCGGCGCCACTCGGGCTGCTACATGGCGCGCGGTACGTTGGATCTCAGTAACCCGGTGCTGATTCCCGCGACCATCGATTGCTCTGCCCCTTTGCCAAAGCCGGGGCCGGCCGCGTGCCTTACGTCTCCCTGATCGGATGCCAGCCAACCGGGAATAGACCATGCTTCACTCCTTCAGCCACTCTAAACTCGTCTCTGCGCAGCAGGACGGGGGCTGCCCACGATATCTCCATCTTTTCTTAGGGGTCACGATCACTATGCCCTTGGTCGCGTATCGCCGGGCCCCGGCAGCGATCCTACTGGTCTTGCTGGTCTCGGCCTGTGCACCGCTCATCGGTCCTTACACCCAAAGGGCCTACGAGAACGCCACGTCACTGAAACCCGAGACGTTGGCGTTGATGGAAAAGGCCCGCGAGCCGTTCTCCGACCACCGGGCCGCCGTTGATGCGCTTCTCATCGAACTGCAACAGGCCCACGAGTATGTAAAAGGCGTCCGCAGTAGCAGCATCTCCGCACAGCAATGGGAAATCTTGATCGCACCCGACGGCGACCTGTTCGGGAAGTTCATTAAGCGCTGGAAGGAACGCGGCACCCTAAGTGACACCTATATCCATGAATTCAAAGGCCCGGTGACAGATGCATTTGACGAGATCATCTGCCTGGAAGCGAACAAGAAAGAACCGACCGTCTGCCGTACCACCAACGGAGCCTGAGCATGCCGACCTTCGATGACTTTACTAAGGCCCTCGGGAGCGGAGCCAAGGATCTAGCGACAGACTCCTTTGCCGATTTCCAGTCGGATGCCAACGCCGATGCGACCGCGTTCATCGGTAAGATCAAGGACGATCTGGAGCGATGGACGGGATTGCTCTCGAGCAAAGCTATTTCTGAGCAGGATTTCAGCGACCTTGTGCATGCCAAGAAGGCACTTATTGAAATCCACCGCCTGAGCCGGACCGGCGTTACACTCGCGAGGCTCGAGCGCTTTCGCACCGCGCTTATTAATCTGGTTGTTCATACGGCATTCGACGTATTTCTATGACACACACGACATCTGAAACCACTGCCGACTCACGCTGGCCCCTCTTCAGGACCCGGTCAGGGAGTTCGCGGCCAACCCTGAATCTCTCCTTCGCATCCGTGATGCGGCCCGTGCTGTATTCTCTGTTGTTGCTGGCCGCCACGACTGCAAGTCCGCAAGAAGCGGTGACGCCGGGCCCCGGCACCCCCGAGCGTCAAGCGATCCTGGACGCGGCTCGCATCAAGGTTGCCGCGGATCTCGCTTACCGCGCAGACCTGGTCTTCCGTGTAGAACACCTGAAGGTCTACCAGGGCTGGGCGCTCTTGCGCGGCGAACCGCTGACGACAGCGGGGGCACAACTCCACCTGAATTGCCGTGAGGCCGATGAGATGACGGCCGTGCTGCTGCGCCTGACGGACGGGGTTTGGAAGGTGGAACGGGGCGGCACCACCTGCGCCAACGATGCCTTCTGGATCGGTTGGCAGGAAGAACTGGGCGCACCGCCTCAGATCTTCTGAGATGACCCTGTAGAACCACTCCTGCAACTCGGTTGATCCGCAGATCGCTTGACACCGCTCTGCGGGTGATGAGGCTAACGGCGAGCCCGGCGGACGAGTCCTGCCGTCAGCGCCCCGGACGATTTGCGTCCGGGCACTGACATCGACCCACCGCCAGTCATCGCTTATTGTTCCGTGAACATCGACACAATGGGAGAATATCATGCCTTGTGGCCTTACCCTTTCAACACTCGCCCAAGACGACGCTCGCCTCATTCAAGCCGGATTGAAGCATTTCGGCTTCTACGGTGGTACGACGTTCGGTGTCCCCGGGCCCAATACCACCGACGCTTATAATCGTTATTGCGGCAGAGCCCCGGGCGGCCCGGTCGTAGCATCCGGTCCCGCGGTCCCGCCCATCCTGCCCGCCTTTTCGCCGGCGGTCACGGCTGAGTTGAGCAGTCCCGGAGCCGTGGCGGTCGGTACCACGGGCCGGGCCGCACGGCGGGTTCAAGAGTGGTTGACCTTTCACGGCTTTCGCACCCCCATCGACGAGGATTTCGGCACGGCCGCTGAACGGGCGTTGCAGGCATTCCGAGACGCGAGGGGCATCACGGTCACCGGTCCCCTCGACCCGGCGACCTGGGCCGAGCTGATCGCGCCAATGGTGCGGGCCTTGTCTCCCGTCGCTCCCGTCGCTCCAGGTGCAACCTTCGGCGACACCGTGCTGGCCGTCGCGCGGCAGCACCTCGAAGAACATCCGATCGAGCTGGGGGGTGCGAATTGCGGTCCCTGGGTGCGCGCCTACATGAACGGCAACCAAGGAACCCCTTGGGCCTGGTGTGCCGGCTTCGTTACCTTTGTCATGAAGCAGGCCGCCAAGATCCCTGGTATGGCCATGCCCATAGACGGCTCGTTCTCCTGCGACCTATTGGCGACACAAGCCGAAAGAGCGAGTCTCTTTATCTCCGAGAAGTCACTCAACGCCACGCCTGCCAAATTCGCGACGGCGACCCTGGGGACTTGCTGCATCTTCCTCGTGCGCAGCACTGCAAGCGATTGGACCCACACCGGATTCGCTTTTGACCTCAAACCGAACGGCACCTTCGCCACCATCGAGGGCAACACGAATGACGACGGCAGCCGCGAGGGCTATGAGGTCTGCAAACGCTTCAGGTCGCGAGGAAGCAAAGACTTTATCAGGCTGTAGTGACCGGTTTCGCGCTCCCGCGGTCGCACTATAGAAGTTCTCGGATGAACGTACCGGCGCGGCGGGTCTGTGGGCGGGACAGGTACTGCGAACAGACCCGCCCCGCTCCGGACGGCCAATGGAGTCGGCGGGCGTTGGGCCCCTGACCGGGTGTTGCGCGCTTGATCTTTGCCTGCGCGCACGAATACAACGAATCGACACGGGATGTCGCCTGATCCAGCCAAGAAACCCCACCATCACCCATTTGGAGAATACAGCCATGGCGAACCCCAACGTCGACGAACCGAGCCGGAACTTCGCTTCCCCGATGGGCGCGGACAGCGCTGTACCGGCCGAGGCCGCGGGCAACACCCAGCGCGCCGCGGTTGGACACTGCCGAGCCGTGCGGGTATGCACGCAACCGGCTCGCTTTGGGACAGTCGTCCGTAGCATCGGCCTGTGTGTTGCTTGGCTATCCGTTGGCGGCTCACCCCTGGCCCTTGGCGCGGACATCGTCGATTGGCGCCCGCTGCCGACCCAGGCGGAACTCGATGCACTGACGGCCCACCCGATTAACGACCCGTTGTTTCCCTACACCGATTATCGACCGGACGCCCCTGGCGCCAATCTGGATCTACCTGGACTGGAAATACTCAAAGCGATGGGCCGCAGCGCGGACGAATTCGGCAGTTGGGGACCTGGTCACCCCGGATACACGAAGCAGGGATATGATTTAATGACCCACTGCCTGACAACTAAAGCTGGCCCAACGCACTGGTCCGATCTCACCCTTCATTACTATTGCCAATTAAGCTTACCGCGGAAGTGCTATACATTTGCGCTAGCCGGATCGACGGCAGTCCCACGCTTGTCGCGGACAGACGCCTACCAAGGATGCAAATCCGGCACACTGCCGAATGCCTCCGAATTTTCCTGGGTCGCAAATGAACAACCAGCGGTTTTTCAGTATGTTATGTTCGGCCAAACCGCCGCCTTCAACCCAGAACAGGAACAGGCCATCATTAACGCTTTCTATGGAGTGGTGAACCCGAGCGACGCCGCCGAATGTACCGCGAAGCGCCCCCTTAGAACGGAGGACCCGATCAATGGTACTCATTGCCTGGTAAACAAGGTCATGTCGCCCGCGCTCGCCGGAAAGTACCGTTAGTCTGGCCTATCGGACGAATCGCATGATAAGAGCGGGGTATCAAATCAATGACACGCGGCACCTTCAGACCCTCCATCGAGACCTGGCGGGATTACATCAACGATCAGGGCTTTCCGTCCTTTCCCGATCAGAACCTGTTGGCTGAGGGCGACTCCTGGTTCACGATCAGCGGGCTGCCAGCCTATAACCTGCTCTTTGAGCTGCGCTTCCGCAAGCAGACGCGCATTGTGAGCTGCGCACTGCCGGGGGACACGATCAAGCATATGTCGGAGATTGTGAAGAACGCACAGTTACGGGCAGCCTTAGGCGCCGGCGGCGGGCGCTGGGATGCGATCCTTCTGAGTGCCGGCGGCAATGACCTCATCGACGCGGCCGATGAGATCCTGCTGCCGAAGGCGCGGCGTACCGCGACTCCTCAGGGTCCGCGGGACTACTGCGACGGTCCACGGCTCGACAACCTGATCAAAGAGATCCAAGACGGCTACCGCCGAATCGCCGACGCCCGCGATGCCCCGGGGGCCGCAGCCCGTGGCGTTCCCATGCTGACTCATACCTATGATTACGCGACCCCGCGCAACGCTCCGGCCCGCTTTTTCTTCGGGCACCTGGGACCCTGGCTCTTTGCGGCATTGAAGGACCGCGAGGTTCCCAGCGCGGACTGGGTCCCGGTGGCGGACTACCTGACGGACGCCCTCGCCGAGGGCATCCTCGCACTGACCTCCGGCGGCAATGTTATTCCGGCTTTCCACGTGGTGGATACGCGCCACAGTCTGACCCGCGCCGGCCGCAAAGATCGCGGCGACAGCCACGATTGGCAAAACGAGATTCACCCGAACGGCGGCGGCTACGAGAAGTTGGCCAGACGCATAGAACCGATTCTGGACGGGTTATAGCCATTTGGAACTGCCGCCGCTGCCGGTCCCTTGCCGACTGCCCCCACCAATGCCTCAGGCCGCTCGCCCGCCTGGAGTTCAAGGCTTCAGCCTTGAGGTCGCTGGCTTGGGTCGGAAACCCGGCCGACGCGCTCTCCGCGGCGCCGGTTGGGTGAAGTCCGTAACTTTGTACACAAAAAACCCAGGAGGCCGAGGCTTCAGTCGGACGCGGGCGCCGCCCGCTAAAGCGTCGGCCTCCGGTTTGAGTCGCCCCCGTCACCGGAGGTCGAGCCCGCATGGTACGAAGATCTTCGTAAATCGGCTTCTCGTAGCGTCCTCGATTCGACCCGATCACGGACGGCTGGAACGACAATCAGGGCAGTGGCGGCCAAGGCTGAAGCCTTGGACTCCTACGCGCGGCCGTGCGAAGCCGCGGCGCGTCTGGCTGCGGCAAGTTGGACACGATGGCCGGACTCTGGACGTGGCTTCGTAAACGGCTCAGTGCATCTCCTCGCCGTAATAGTTGTCGGTGTAGTTTTCGAACTTGGTGTACTTGCCCAGGAACGCGAGCCGCAGGGTGCCGATGGGGCCGTTGCGCTGCTTGCCGATGATGATCTCGGCCACGCCTTTGTCTTTGCTCTCGACGTTGTAGACCTCGTCGCGGTAGATGAAGACGATCAGGTCGGCGTCCTGCTCGATGGCACCCGAGTTGTGGCTGACGATACCGTCCGCGAGCCAGCTTTCCGGTCCCGGCACCGTCAAATCGTATACGTCTTCCTCACCGGCGGGTTCGATTGCCGACACCTGATCCCACACCAGATCGCTCGGCACCTGGTCAATCACCCGTTGCTCAGATAGCGGTTCGACTGCGATGCGCGCGCCATCCACCCAGGGCGTCCCCGGTTCCGGCAGACACCGCGCCAACGCCAGCCGATCACCCGCGGCCAACTGGCCAACGGTCTTCCAACCGCCGTCGGCGAACAGGCGATGCTCGGCCGTGGCCCGAATTGAGCGACCGCTGGCCAGCCGCACCCGCTGCACGGGGCGCCGACCGACCGCCCAGATGCGGTCCGATATTGCCCGCACCAGCTTGCCCTGCGCGTCGACCGCAATGACTTCGGCGGTGCTGCCCACCAGATCCTGGATCGGCACCCGCCGTCCGTCCGCCAGGACAACCAGGGTGTCGCCGGTCACGCACTCGCGCAAGTCCGACATCACCGGCCGCCTATTGGGCCGCTGCTCCAGACTGCGGTTGAGCTGCGAGAGCGCCACTACCGGCACCGACAGCTCCTTGGCCAGCGCCTTGAGCGAGCGCGAGATGGCGGAGATCTCGGTGGTGCGGTTTTCGTTTGCGCCCGGCGCCTGCATGAGCTGGAGATAGTCGATCACCACCAGCCCCAACCCGCCTTGCTCGCGTTTGAGCCGGCGGGCACGGGCGCGCAACTCGGTGGGCGACAGGGCCGGAGTGTCGTCGATGAAGAGCGAGGCGCCGGCCAGGATGTTGACCGCGGAGGTGAGGCGCGGCCACTCGTCGTCCTCCAGCTTACCGGTGCGCACCCGGTGCGAGTCGATCCGCCCGAGCGACGCCATCATGCGCATGGCAAGCGCATCCCCCGGCATTTCCATGCTGAACACCGCGACCGGATAGCGGCCCTGGATGGCGGCGTGCTCCGCCAGGTTCATCGCGAAGCTGGTGTTGTGGACGCAGATGTCGTTGGCGATGAAGTTGTGTGTGTCGGGGATGGTCAGATCATAGACCTGGCGCAAGCCGATCGGCTCGATGGCGACGATCTCGTCCCAGTAGAGGTCGCTCGCGGCCAGGTCCTGGAGCTGCTCGCGCCGGCCCTCCAGCGCCTGGCGAACCCGTTCCAGCGCGGTCTCTTTGGAGAAGATGCCGATCTCGGCCAGGAAGGTCTTGATGGATCTGGAGTCGGTGATGTCCAACTGCCAACAGCGCGCCGGCCCATTGGGACCCTTGATTTGCCGCAGCCGCCGCTTGGCGATGATCCCGAAGCGCAACAGCAGGTGCTGAACCTGTCGGCCGAGCCGGTCGCTGACCGTCGCATAACCGAGTTGGGACTGACCAGTGGCGAGCACCGTGGCCCAGCCATCGGTGGCAAACAGCCGATTGAGGAACAGCGCCACCTGATCCTTGGGCAGACGAAAAACCCCCTCCGGGACAAACTTGCCATGAGCGTCCCGGCCCCACAACCCCAGCCTATCGAGCCAGCGCGTGAGCGCATTGGGAGCGTTCTTCGCGGCGCTGTCGCGCCCCTGCGGCACCCAGGCCGTGACCGCCTCGGGAAACCGTCGGCTGATTCCTTCGAAGAGGGTGGCATTGGGCATGCCGCGGCCCTGGGTCCAATTGGAGACACTCGCCGGACTGGCACCCAGTTCCAAGGCCAAATCCCGCTGGGACCAGCCAAGCCGCGCGATCGTTTCTTTGAGCGCCTGACCGAAGCGAATGCGGCGCTCCCGCAGATCAACCCGGTCCGCGGCGACGGTGATGTCCGTCGTGCGCGCGGCGCGCTCCCGGATCACGGCACAGACCCCGCCGAACGCGCTGACCGCGGCCACAAAATCGGCCTGGATGCGCGGGTCCGCGTTGGTCAGCTTGGGCGAGGCGGCGGTCAGACTGCCGTCGCCCAGCAGGTAGCCAAGGAGACGGACCTCGCAGTCGCGCATGGGTGTATCGCCGAAGACCGGCAGACGCCGGGGTACGGCGACGGCCTCTCCAGGGGCCAGTTCCATCAGCGGACGCCATCCGGTGGCGGTCAGATAGGGGTGACTGGCGGTGGTCTCGATTTCACGGCCCAGACGGGTGGTGACCCGAAACACGGGCTTCATGCCGTCATCGACGTACGCGCAGGGTTCGGTCTGATGCAGACGCCAGTCATCCCCCAGGGTCAGCAGACGCGCCCGGCCACGCTGCACGACCGTCTCGATGGTTTCCAGGCTGCCGTCCGCCAGCAGCACCTCGGTGCCGGCCTCCACACACTTGCCCATCGACGGCCGACCCGCCACGATGATCAGGTCCGAGGGCTGGAGCCCGGAGGTCATCATGTCGAAGTCGGTGAAGCCGGTGGAGAGTCCGGTGATGGGCTCGTCGCGCCGGTAGAGGTCGTCGATGCGCTCGACCGCGCGGGTCAGCAGGGTCTTGATGGGCTGGAAGCCGACGCCGCCGCGGCTCTCCTGTTCAGCGATTTCGAATACCCGCCGCTCCGCCGCGTCCAGCAGTTCGGAGGCCTCCCGGCCGCCGGGGTTGTAGCCGCTGTCGGCGATGTCGGTGCCCGCGGCGATCATCTGGCGCAGGACCGAGGTCTCGCGCACGATCTTGGCATAGGCCTTGATGTTGGCCGCGCTGGGCGTCTCGTTGACCAGGGTCCCGAGATAGGAGAGACCGCCGGCCGGCTCCAGTTGCCCGGTGCGTTCCAGGGTCTCGGCCAGGGTGACCACGTCGAATGGCTGATCCGCCTCCGCCAGCTTCGCAATCGCGCGGAACACCAGACGATGCTCGCGCCGATAGAGGTCGCGCTCCACCACCATGTCGGCGATCCGGTCCCAGGTGCTGTTGTCCAGCATGAGACCGCCAAGCAGCGACTGTTCGGCGTGGATGTTGTGAGGCGGAGTCCGCAGACTGTCGGTTGCGGAGTCGGGATAAGGGACCAGGAGTTCCTGGTCGGTCGGTTCGAGCATGTTCCCCCCGCGGGCGCGAGCAGCACACCGGCACCGTGCCGGTCGTCCGCGCGACAACCTGATGAATGGCAAAGCCCACCCCGGTGCCGCGCGGCCAAGCGGACCGGCACACCATCAGTGACAGGGGGGGATCGATCGGCAGGGATCTTGACCCCTCCCGCGGACGCGGGCAAGGGGCGATCGATCATCCTGGGTAGAACAGTCGGCGGTCAGCCTAAATCCGGCAATGGCCCACGCCAAGGCGCCACGCTCGCCAGGAAATATAGCCGTCGGACGTGATAGCCGGACGTAGGGGCGGGTTTTAAACCCGCCCCTACACGACTGTGAACCCGATTTCCGCCTCAAGGGATGCGGCGGAAGCCGAGGATCAAGGCCGCGGTCAAGCCTCGGGGACGATGTCCACCGTGATGGTCGCGTCCACGTCGGTATATAGGTGCAGCGTGACCTCGAACTCACCGATGGCGCGGAACGGACCGCCCGGCAGGCGCACCTCCGCCTTGGCGATCTGGACACCCGCGGCGGTCAGGGCCGCGGCGATGTCGCCGGTGCCGACCGAGCCGAACAGGCGACCCTGCTCACCGGCCTTGCGGGCGATGGTCACCCGGGTCCCCGCGAGCGCCGCCTGGCGCGTCTGCGCGCTCGCCAGATTATCGGCCGCAGCGCGCTCCAACTCGGCACGGCGCGCCTCGAAGGCTTCCAGGTTCTTGGCCGTGGCGGTCACCGCGAAACCGCCGGGCACCAGGTAATTACGGCCGTATCCGGGGCGCACCTTGACCTTGTCGCCAAGTGCGCCGAGCCGACCGACATTCTTCAGCAGGATGACTTCCACTTCTCTTTTCCTCAGTCTCTTGGGGGACCGCCCCGGATGCGGCCGCCGCGCGCGCCGCCCTCAGCCGGGGCTGGGGGGGCGCCGTCCGCGACGGGCACGCAGATCGGCCCAGATATCCACCAGGCCCAGACACGCCACTAAGATTTCGGCGTGGGGCATGAACACGACCAACAGCACGTAGAGACCCACCAACCAGCCGCGATGCAGGCCATAGGCCGCTTGCAGGGTGTGGATCACCGCCAGTCCCTGTAACAACCACAGGGGGGACAGCACGATCAACAGATCCGCGACCAGGCCGGGGCCCCGCGTGAAACCGATCAGGGCAACCAGCACGATACCAACGGCGCCAAAGGCCGGATGCAGACGCAAGGTCCGGAATTCCGCTCCAAAGCCGCCGGGATTATAGAGCAGGGCCTGCCACCAGCGCCCGATGAACAGACCCAGGAGAACCTGAATCAGCAGTCCGGCGGCAAAGGTCCCGGTCATCCAGCGCGCCAGTTGGGCGAACAGCGCCTGCGCACTCGCCGCATCGACGAGGCCGTCCCTGACCACGGCCTGGCTCAGCGGCTCCAGGAAACCAGCCCAATACACCTCCGGGTTGGCCGTCAGCGCGTAAAACAGCAGAACCAGAACCACCCCGACCAGGCCCGCCATCTGAATCGCGAAAGCCGGCGAGCGGGAGAACCGCAAAGCGATCCCGAGCGCCCAGACGGGCAACCACAGCACCATGACGACGACCAGGGCCGGCCAGGGCGATCCGAAAGCGAAGACGCACGCAAGCGTGCAGACAACGGCGGCCAGGGCTCCGACCAGGGCTCCGGCCCCAGCGCCGCCGCGCAGGGTAACCAAGGCCATGGATGCGCTGCTGAACAATCCGATCAGCGGAAAAAAAAGCGCGAACAGACCGGTCGCGCCAGTCACCAGGGCCGCCTGGAGCGGCCCCCGCATGATCAGTGCCGCCAGGGCTTTCATGGATCGCAACCGCGGTCTGAAGCGGGCTCTGAACCGGCAGCCGCACGGCGACCGCCGGCCACGCGCTCACCCACACGGCGCGCCGCGCGGGTGCCGCAGCGAAGCCCCATCAGTGCCCGTCGGTATAGGGCAGCAGCGCCAGGAAGCGGGCGCGCTTGACGGCTTGGGCCAGTTGCCGCTGGTACTTGGCCGAGGTCCCGGTGATGCGGCTCGGCACGATCTTGCCGGACTCGCTCACGTACGCCTTGAGCAGGTTGAGGTCCTTGTAGTCGATCTCGGCGATACCCTCGGCGGTAAACCGGCAGTAACGCTTGCGGCGGAAGAAACGGGAGCTGTTTTCCATGATGTGTTGTCCTCAGATGTGGTTGCTGCGCCTAATCGTTGTCTGCATCGCCGCCGCCCAGCGGCTCCGGGCGCTCGCGCTCTTCGCCGGTCTTCACCAACGCGGACGGCTCGGTGACCGCGGCATCACGGCGGATGATCAGATTACGCAGCACCGCGTCGTTGAAACGGAAGGCGCTCTCCAGCTCGTCGATCGCCTCCTGGTCGCACTCCACATTCATCAGGATGTAGTGCGCCTTGTGCACCTTGTTGATCGGGTAGGCGAGCGGGCGCCGCCCCCAGTCCTCGAACCGGTGCACCACACCGCCGCGCTTCTCCAGATTGCCGCGGTAGCGCTCGACCATGGCCGCCACCTGTTCGCTCTGGCTCGGATGAACCAGAAACACCACTTCATAATGTCGCATCAACTGCTCCTCATGGATTGACAGCCTCCCGCCCGACGTCTTGGAATAGTGTGGCGGTGAGGCAAGGAGTTTCCCGGATCGCGGGAAACCGCGCATTATACGGAGAAGCAGCGCCGCGTCAAAGCCGTCGCGCGGTCTTTGGCGAACATCCGGGAATCCCTTCCAACCTTCGGCGAACGATCGTAACCATGACGCTCCTACCTGACGCCCCCTCGCCTGCCCATCCGCGCCGCCTGGCCATTGCGCCGCGGGGACTGCCGTTGGGCCTGCTGTTGGCAGCATTCGCGGCCGGCGCACCGGCGGCGGATGCGGTTCAGGCCCAGTTGTCGGCGCGGGAACTGGCCTTTGGACAGCCGGTGGAACTGACCCTGACGGCACAGGGCGAGGCCCCCGCGGGGCCGGACCTCAGGGTCCTGGAGCAGGACTTTCGCATTCTGGATCAACGCGTCGAACGGAGACTCGCGATCAACAACGGTCACCGCAGCGCTCAGTTGCGGCTCACACTTCTGCTGCTGCCGCTGCGGGACGGAGCCCTGCAGGTGCCGGCGATCACGATGGGTGAACTGCACACCGCGCCCCTGACCCTGACGGTGCGGCCGGACACCGGCCAACCCACCGAGCCGCGCGCCTTCGCACCCCCGCCGTTCGCACCGCCGCTGCCGTCCGCGCTGCCTGGCCCGCCGCCGACCCCGCGGATCGATCCCTGGAATACCCCCTGGACGGATCGGACACCCCCGTCCGCGTCCAAGGCCGCGCCGGGCGGTTCCAACACCTGGTTCTGGGTCAGCCTGGGTCTCGCGACCGTGCTGGCCGCGGTCCTCTTCACCCGGCGCGGTACGCCGATCGCCCGGCCCCCGGCGGCCGCCCCGTCACCACCAGCGCCAATCGATCCTGTCGACCAGGCCCGTGAGCAGATCCACACCGCCTACCAGGCCGGCGATGCCGTCGCCGCCCGGTCGGCGCTGCTGAAATGGGCCGCCTTGCGCTGGCCCGAGGCCCCGCCCGGCAACCTGGCCCAACTCGCCCAGCGCTGCCCGCCGCCCCTGCGCACCGCGATCAACCGTCTGGAGATGGCCTTCTTCAGCCCTGCGCCGATGGCCTGGGCACAAGAACCGGTGGCCGCGGGGCTGGATGCGCTGGAGCGGTTGTGAGGGTTCACGGGATCACCAGAGTCGCTCCCGATGTGAGCGGGTCGGGGTCGGGCCGCGCATCCAGACCATCGGCGCGCCGGGCCTGGGCCTCCCCTTCCCTGCTCAAGCGGCACCGCTGTTCCTCCACGACGACGCGCCACTCGGCCGCGCGGCCGTGTTGCTCCTCGGCGTGCGTGAGACGCTCCTCCAGAGCGGCCTGGGCCTCACGCAACTGGCCGATCTGCGCGTTCAACCGGCCGATCTCCTGCAGGTTTTCGGCCAGCCGCCGTTCCGCCTCCATGCGCGCCTGATCGGCCGTCCGGCGCGCCGCGGCCGACTCCTTGAGCTTACCCTCCATGCCGTGGATGTGCGCCGTGAGTCGCTCCACCTGGACCGCAAGATCGTCCTCGACGGCCACGGCCGGTACGACAACCTGCAGCTCCGCCGCCTGCACACCGGCCGCCACCAGCGCCGTCTGGCTACCCAGTACCAACAGCGCCGGCACGGCCCGACGCAACGCCCGGCGCAGACCCCGGCGCACCGGGAAACCGCCCGGCGATGCCGCGACCCGACACCCGTTCGGTTGGAGTCCGGTCACGCGCCGCCGCGTCTCAACCAACCGACGGCAGGCCGGCCAGCGCCATGGCGACCTCGGACTCGGCATAGACCAGGTCTTTGAGCTTGCCGCCCAGATAGTCCGTGTAAGCCTGCATGTCGAAGTGACCATGTCCGCAGAGATTGAACAGGATGGTCTTGGCTTCGCCCGACTCACGACACTTCTCGGCCTCGTGGATGGCGGCGCGCACCGCGTGGTTGGCCTCGGGCGCGGGAATAATGCCCTCCGCCTTGGCGAACTGGAGCCCCGCGGCAAAGCACTCCAACTGATTATAGGAACGCGGGGCGATGTAGCCCAGCTTCGCCAGATGGCTGATCTGGGGCGCCATGCCGTGGTAGCGCAGCCCGCCCGCGTGAAACCCCGGGGGCACGAAGCTGGAACCGAGCGTAAACATTTTGCACAAGGGAGTCAGGTGGGCGGTGTCGCCGTAATCGTAGGCGAACAACCCCTTGGTGAGGGTCGGACAGGCCGAGGGTTCGACCGCGATGAACTCGATCGTGCCGCCCTCGCGCAGTTGCTTGCCCAGGAAGGGAAATGCCAGACCGGCGAAGTTACTGCCGCCGCCGGTGCAGCCGATGACCAGGTCCGGGTAGTCGCCCGCCATCGCCAGTTGCTGCATCGATTCGATCCCGGTGACGGTCTGATGCAACAGGACGTGGTTCAGCACGCTGCCCAGGGCGTATTTGGTGTCGTCGCGCTGCGCGGCGACCTCGACCGCCTCGCTGATGGCGATCCCCAGACTGCCGGTGCTGTCCGGATGCTCGGCCAGGATGGCGCGGCCCGAGGCGGTGGTCTCGGAGGGGCTCGCGATGCACTGAGCGCCGAACGCTTCCATAAAAGCGCGCCGGTAGGGCTTCTGCTGGAAACTGACCTTGACCATGAAGACCACGATCTCCAGCCCGAAGAAGGAGCCGGCGAGCGCCAGCGAGGAACCCCACTGACCGGCACCGGTCTCGGTGGCGATCCGCTTGACACCCTCGATCTTGTTGTAAAAGGCTTGCGGAATCGCGGTGTTGGGCTTATGGCTGCCGGCCGGGCTCACGCCCTCGTACTTATAGTAGATCTTGGCCGGGGTCTTGAGTGCCTGTTCGAGCCGGCGGGCGCGAAACAACGGCGAGGGACGCCACTGCCGATAGACCGCGCGCACCGGCTCGGGAATCTCGATCTCACGCTCGGTGCTCATCTCCTGCTCGATCACCGCCCGCGGAAAGATCACCGCCAACTCATCCGCGGTAATCGGCTGCTGGGTCCCGGGGTGCAGGACCGGGGCCAACGGGACCGGCAGGTCCGCGTTGATGTTGTACCAGTGCTTGGGCAGGTGTTCTTCTTCGAGCAGGTACTTGACCGTGTCGCTCATAATACTTTCGCAGGCCTCATCAGTGGGAGCATGACGCCGGGGACGGGTGTCCCCGACTCGCCTTGCTAAGTGTGCCAGTTTCCGGCGCGCGCTTGTACCTGTGTGTGCGCGCGTGTCCGCCGCTGCGGTGGCGGATGGGGGTGGAACGGACCGGCAGTGCAACCCGCGCGAATTCGCAAACGACGGCCGCGAACGCTTTAGAAAGCAACAGTTCGGCGCTACATTGAGGCAGCGGGAAAGCTGCACCGCAGATAGGTACCCGTCCGTGCCAGCTCCCCAACGAGCACAAGACCAGTCCCGCAACCACTGTTCCAGGAGGCATCATGAGCACCACCGAGACCGCGACCGCCGCCGCGACCGCCAATGCCGCCGCCGTCGCTGCCGCCGCGACCCCCATGCAGTACCTCGATCGGGCCATGAATGGCCTGCACGATCTGGGACTGGTCCCCACCGACGGCGGCAAGCAGGTGGAGCCCATCATCGCGCTGCTGAACCAGATCTCGGTGTTGGACGAGGGACGGATCACCGCCATCGCCCGCACCCTGAATCAGGCGTCGCTCTTCAACGACGTGGTGCGCAAACAGGTCGAGGCGATGGAGATCGGCCGCCGCTACGAGGAGATCACCAATGCATTCAACAGCATTCGTGACGATGCCAAGTCGATGGTCGACCAGATCGAGGACGGCAAACTGGATACCTTCGAGCGGATGGGTAACGTCTGGATGAAGGTCACACGCGGCGATATCGCCACCCGCTTCGACAAGATCAAGGGTACCTATCTCGAGGTCACCGCCTCGACCAACGATCAGATCCAGCGCGAGCAAAAAATACTCAATGCCTACATGGATTTCCGCGGCGCACTCAAGCAGTCCGAGGTTCTGGCCCTGGAAGTATTGAAGACCGCCCAGGGCAAACTGGACGCGGCCAAAACAGAACTCGCCGCGGCGATGCAGGCGGTGGAAGCCAACACCTCCCAGGAACCGGCCGATCGCGCCCGCCTGGAGCTGGCGCGCGACGAGAAAGTGCGCGCGCTGCAACTGGAAGAGAAGCGTTACCAGATCGCCAAGGACCTGTCCGACAACCTGACCATCTCCTACAACACCTCCGAGGTGGTCATGGCGCGCCTGCTCCAGACCACCAACGCCAAGGAGCGGGTCTATGCCCAGGCGGTCAGCTTCTTCAGCACCAACGAAGTGGTCCTGACCGCGCTCAGCGCCTCCTTCACCGGGATGTTCGGCCTGCACGAGGGCACGCAGACAGTCGAGGCGATGAAAGAAGGGGTGAGCAAGTCGCTGGAGGTCCTGGCCGACATCGGCGGCAAGGTGCAGGAAGCGGCAGTGCGAGCCGGCTATGGACCAACGGTCCGCGCCGACGCGGTCAAGAAGCTGGTGGACTCCGTGGTCAACTGGCAAACCCGCTCGCATGAGATCATCGAGGACATGCGCAAACAGAGCACTCAGAACGCCAATGAAATCCGCGACGCGGTCGAGGACGGCAAGCGCAAGCTGGCGCGCCTGGCCGAGCAGGGCCAGGGTCTGGTGAGTCAGGCCGCCCGATGAGCACGGCGGCGGCGGTCAATACAGCGGCCCCCGCGTCGGCGACCGGCGGCCAGCAGCCGCTGGACGAGGTGATGCTCGCCATGGACGTGGTCGACACGCTGCGGCGACGCGAGCGCATCGTCAAGAATGAGCTGGACGACCTGGGCCGGGAGGAGGATCTGAAGGAACGCCTGCGCAAGATCTACGCGGCCCAGGGCATCGAGGTCCCGGACCACGTGATCGAGCAGGGCGTGGCGGCACTCAAGGAAGAGCGCTTCACCTACCAGCCGCCGCCCCACTCCATCGGCACCCGGCTGGCCCGGATCTATATCAACCGCGGACGCTGGGGCAAGTGGATCGGCGGCCTGATCGGAGCCGCCGTGCTGGTCGCCGTCATCAACCATGTCGTCTTCGTCGCCCCCAACGCTGCCTTACCGGCCGACCTGGCGCGCGTCCATACCGAGGCGCTCGCCCTGGCCCAAACCGATGAGGCGCGCCGGACCCTGGAGCGCGATTACCACGCCGGCCAGGCGGCGCTGCGTGACCACGATAAGGACGGGGCCAAGCGCGCAATCGCGGAGCTGGAGGCCGCGCGCATCGCCTTGGGTCAGGAATACCGGCTGCGGATCGTCAACCGTGCCAACGAGCAGAGCGGCGTCTGGCGCATCCCGGATCTGAATACCAAGGCCCGTAACTATTACATCATCGTGGAAGCGGTGGACCCCGCGGGGCGGGTGCTGACGGTGCCGGTCGAGAACGAGGAGACCAAGCGGATCGAGCGCGTCACAGTCTGGGGGCTGCGGGTCGATCAGAACACCTTCGAGGCGGTCGCCCGCGACAAGCGCGATGACGGCATCATCGAGCGCGATCGGTTCGGCTACAAGGCACGCGGCACCCTGGTACCCGAGTACGAGATGAAGACCACCGGCGGCGCGATCACGACGTGGTAACGCATTCGGACGTGATAACCGGACGTCAGGGCGGGTTTCCAACCCGCCCCTACACCAAGGGTCTGTCTGGATATCCGGTCGTAAGGCTATAGAGCGATTGGGCGATGATCATCGTTCCGGCCCAGCGACCATCCGGAATGATCCACAGAGGACAAGCACATGGTTTCCGGTAGAGAAACTCTGGCCACGATCGATCAGGCCTTGACGCAGGCGCAGGCCAAGGTCGCTGCGGTCGAGGCGCAGATCGCGTCGGTCAATCAGCGGCTCGACGCGCAGCGCCAGGCTCAGACCCAGGATTACCGGGAACTGGCGCGGGTCCGCTTGGGTCAACTCGCCGACGCGTCCATGGTGAAACAACTGGATCAGGCCGAGCAGCAGATCATGGCGCTGCTCGCCCGACGTGAGGCCGCGGTCGCGCAACTCGAGCAGCAGAGCCGGGAAGCCGTTGCCGCCCGCCAGGCCCTGGAAGCCGAGCGCGCCGCCCAGGCCGGTCAGGTGGACAGTGCCGCCGCGGTGCTGGACGCGGCCGAGGCGCGGACCCAGGCCCGGCTGGCAACCGACCCGGCCTATCAGGCGCAGCGCGCGCAGGCCCGCGAGGCCGAGCGCATGGCCATGCACGCCGCTGAGAAAGCGCAACGCAGCGCGGATGAACGCGAGCAAAAGGGCGCCTCCTACCGGGCCGATCCGCTCTTCATGTACCTGTGGGAACGCAAGTTCGGCCTCCCCGAGTACCGGAAGCGCGGCCTGATCGCGCTGCTCGACGGCAAGGTTGCCCACCTCATCGGTTACGCGGACGCCCGCGCCAACTATGCCCGCCTGAACGAGATCCCGGAGCGGCTGCACGACCATGCGGCAGGTCTCAAGGCCCAGGCCGAAGCCGCGTTCGCGGCGCTCAAAACATTGGACGAAGCCGCGCGGGCGGCCGACGGCATCCCCGCGCTCGCGGCCCAACTCGCCGCCGAGCAAGCCGCACTCGAGGCCGTCGACCAGCGCCTCGCGCAGTTCCAGACGGACCAGCAGGCGGTCGTCGTGCGCAAGGCGCTCTTCGCCGCCGGTGAGGACGAGTACACCAAACAGGCCGTCAGCCTCCTGGCGGCCGAGGTGCAGCGCGATGATCTCATGGAGTTGCGCCGCGAGGCCCTGGCCACCCCGCTGCCGGACGACGACCTGATCGTCGCCCGCCTGCTGCAGCGCGACGACGAACGGCGCCGGGACGAGGCCTCCCTCCAAGGCTTGCGCGAGGCCTTGGGACAGCATCAACAACGCCTGAGCGAGGTCGAATCCTTACGCACCGATTTCAAACGCAACCGTTACGACCGCCCCGGTTCCACCTTCGGCGACGAGGCCATGATCGCGATGCTGCTGGGACAGTTCATCAACGGCGTGCTCGATCGCCGGAACCTCTGGCGCATCCTCCAGGAGCAGCAGCGCTACCGGCCGCAGCAGGCGGACCCCGACTTCGGTTCCGGCGGCTTCGGCCGCGGCACCGTCTGGGGCGGCGGCACCGGCGGCCTGGATGACATCGTCGGCCGGATCGGCCGCGGCAGCCGGGGTGGTGGCGGGAGCTGGGGCGGCGGTGGCACCGGCGCAGGCAGTGGCGGGGGCGGCGGCTTCCACACCGGCGGCGGATTCTGACGCCGGTCAACCGCCGTCTACACCAGAAAGTTATACGGCACGGTTTTCAGTTTTCGGTTTTTCGTTTTTCGTTCGTGTTTATCAAGCATCAGGTTACGAGAAACGAAAAACGAGAAACAAGAAACGAGAAAACCACAACGACGGGTGTACTTCGATCGGCCCCGGCCGACTCGACGATTGCCGGACGTCGACCACTCGGTTCCTGATCACAGATACCGATCGACCGCCCGCCGCCCGTAAGCGTCCAGGTCGCGGGTGTCGGCAACCAGATAGCGGATGCCTTGGGAATCGAGCAGCAGGGCGCTGTAGGGACCGAGGCGCCGGACATCGTCCTCGGACTTGAGAACAAAGCTGGTCCGACCGCGGTCGGTCTCGACATCCCATTGGGCTGGCTCGAGGTAACTGGAAACCTGGATCACCCGCCGAATCTGCGGCACGAACTCACGGCGCGCCAGTTCGTCCTCCAGGGCCGTGCGGACCGCGTCCGGCAGAGCGGCGAGATCCTCGATGCAACGCAGCTCCCGCCCCTGCGCATCGCAAATGATCACCCAATGATGAGGGTCCGTGATCGGAAACGCCCGCACAGGCACCGCATCGGCATGTTCGCCGCCCGTCTCGTCGCGATAGACAAGCCGCCCCCAGGAGTCGATCCGCAACTGAAATTCAGGCATCTGATTTGATACTTCATACTTCATCATTCATACGTCCGACTCACAGCGTCATATGCTGCTTCGCCTGCTCCAACTGCGCATGGTAGAGCCGGGCATAAGTGCCCTTCTGGTCCAGCAGGGCTTTGTGGGTTCCGATCTCGCTGATCCGCCCGTGTTCCAGAACGACCAGCCGGTCCGCGCGGCGCAGGGTGCTCAGGCGGTGCGCGATGGCGATGGTGGTCCGGCCTTGGGTGAGATTGTCGATCGCCCCCTGAATCTCGCGTTCAGTCTCGGTATCCACCGACGAGGTCGCCTCGTCGAGGATCAGGATCTGCGGGTTGGTGAGCAGCGCGCGGGCGATGCTGATGCGCTGGCGCTCGCCGCCGGAGAGCGACTGACCGCGCTCCCCCACCAGTGAATCGTAACCGTCGGGCAGGCGCAGGATGAACGCGTGCGCGCTGGCGGCGCGGGCGGCGGCGATGACCTCGGCGCGGGTGGCCCGCGGGCGGCCGTAGGCAATGTTCTCGGCGATGGTGCCGAAAAACAGGAAGGGCTCCTGCAGGACGATACCGATGTTGCGCCGGTAGGCCTCGACCGGGAACGAACGGATGTCGTGACCATCCACCAGAATCCGGCCCTGGGCCACGTCGAAGAAGCGGCAGATGAGGTTGACGAGCGTGGTCTTGCCGGCGCCCGTGTGGCCCACCAGCCCCACCATCTCGCCGGGACTGATGGTCAGGTTGAGGTCGTGCAGGACGCGCCGCGGCCCGTAGTTGAACGCGACCCCCTGGAACTCGATCGCGCCGCGCACCCGCCCCGGCAGCACCGGCTGGTTCGGCTCCGGGACGCTCGGCACCCGATCCAGGATTTCGAACACCCGATGGGTGGCAGCGGCCGCCCGTTGAATGGCGCCCACCAGCCGGGACAGCGCTTCCAGTCGGGCATAGAAGCGCCCGATGTAGGCGACGAAGGCGGTCAGCACACCCACCGTCACGGTGTTCTGGCCGGCCTGCCAGACCCCGAAGACCCAGACCACCAGCAGACCCAGATCGGTCAGCAGCGTCACTGTCGGCCCAAAGAAGGACCAGACGGTGTTGACCCTGGTGTTGGCGGTCACCACCCCCTCGTTGGCCTGACCGAACCGTTCGATCTCGCGCTGCTCCTGGGTGAAGGCCTTGACCACCCGAATACCGGGGATGGTGTCCGCCAGTACGCTGATCATGTCCGCCCAGGCGCGACTGCCGCGCTCGAATCCATGGCGCAGCCGGGCGCGCACCTGCTGAACCAGCCAGGCGATGATCGGGAAGGGTGCGAGCGTGACCAGTGCCAGCATGGGATCGATGGAGATCAGGATCACGGCGACCATGAGGATGCTCAGCAGGTCGTTAACCAAATCGAGCAGACTCACCGACAGGAAATTGCAGATCCGATCGGTGTCGCTGCCGATGCGTGCCATCAGATCGCCGGTACGCTTACCGCCGAAAAACTCCAGCGAGAGCGCTTGCAGATGGGTGTAGGTCTGACCACGCAAGTCGGCAGCGATCCGCTCGCTGACCACGGACATGACGAAGGTCCGTCCCCACCCCAGCAACCAGGCGAGCAGGGCCGCACCGGCAAGGCCGGCCAGATACAGCGTGGCCAGGTGGTAGTCGAGCGGGGCGCCGGTGCTTTGATGCGGGATCAGCACCTCGTCCAGCAAGGGCATGGTGAGATAGGGCGGCACCAGGCTCGCCGCGGTACCGCCCAGCATCAGCGCGAATCCCAGCAAAATCAACCGGGCGCGCGGACGCGCGAAACGTATCAGACGCCACAGTGAACGCCCGGGCGGGGGCAACGGCGGAGCGGCACAGAACACGCACTCAGTCTGCGCGGGCGCAATGACGGCACCGCAGCTCGGACAGATGGTCCCCTGCTCGACGCCCACATCGGGCCGGTCGCCATGGTGTCGGCCGATGGCGGCAGTACAGCGCGCGGCGAACTGTTGCGCCGCGGCATGGCAAACGGCCGTGTAGCGCCAGGAACTGATCCGTTCCCCCGTGCCCAGAACCTCGAGAATGCCGGCAGCGCCGCGCTGACCGGCGCGCACGCGCGTCAGGTCAGCGAGCGACCAGGCATCCCAGGGCGTGCCGGGCGCTGCCGCCGAATCCAGGGCCAGCAGCCGCTGATCGGTCAGGCAGACCAGGCCGGCGACATAGTGGAGTCGCTGATCCAGGTCCGGCTCGAACCAACCGAGTGGACGTTCGTCGGGCCCCAGTTGGCCCGCGAGTTCGGCCACGCGCGGGTGGCAAGGGTCGTCCGGGGTAGCCTGCGCCGGGGCGCCAGGTTCAAAGTGAGACGTTGCGTTGGCCACGAGACTGCATAGTGAAAAGAAAAGCGGAGAGTCGTCAACCGACCGATTGGCGCCAATGGTCGCACCTGGATGAGGGCTTGACTAGGATGCGCGGGGTTTTCCATACCCTTCGTGTTCGATTGGTACTCCGATCGCCTGGCGTTCGATCGCTTGCCCGATCACCTGACGCAGGTCCGACCCCGCGGATCTCGACATTGCGCGACGCCCGTCATAGTATCCGCATCCGTCCTCCCTACTCCCGCCCCGAGCCCGTGCACGCTCGTCGCTGTTGCGGACCATGGAGGGTTGAGCGCGGGTTTCGCGGCGGGCGCGAAATCAGCGACGTTTTTTGATGCCCTGGAACCGCAAGGCGTTGACCGATGCCCGGTCGGCGACCCGATGCGCGACCGGAAGCCCTCGCCCGTACGATCAAGTCAGTTCGGATCAAACCGTGGAAATCCGCAGAGTGCGCGCGTTGCTCGGCCCCAACCTCTGGGCCGACGTACCGATGGCCGAGATCTGGTGCGACCTGTCCGACCATTCGCCCGACGACCTCGCGGCGGCCAGTCAGCGTCTGCGCGCGCGGCTGACCGAGCTGTTGCCTGGCCTGGATCTGCCCCGCCGACCATCGGTGGATCAAGGACACCTCAAGCACGAGCAATGGCTGGCGCGGGCGCTGCTGGCGACCATCCTGGAACTGGCCGCCCGCAGCAGCGAACGGCCCGGTGAGCGGCCGGGATTCAGCCAGGTTCGCCGGACGTCGGAGCGCGGGCTCTATCGGCTGGCCTTTGAGCTTCGGGACGGACTGCCGCCGCAGGAATGCGCCGCGGTCGCCGTCGCGCTCGCCCGGTCGGTACTCACCGATACCCTCTACGATCTCCCGGCCAGCCTGGATCGATTGTGCACACTGGCCCAGGAAGCACGGCCGTCGGCGACCTGCGCGGCCTTGATGAACGCGGCAAAATCACGCGGCATTCCCGCCCGTCGGCTCGCACACAACGTACTTCAGCTCGGCTATGGGGCGCGGCAGCGGCGGCTCCAAGGCGGCACCGCCCAGCGGGACGCCGCCGCCGTGCCGCCGCCGACAACCGAGCGCGACCTGCTGCGAACCCTGCTCGCCTGCGTCGGCGTCACCGGTGCGGAAGAACCCGCCGCCGGTCAGCACTACCGGGTGCTTGTCGCCGGTCGCCGCGTCTTGGCCGCGCTCGCCTGGCAGCCGGGTCGCGACGACAACGGCGGGGGCCCCACGGTTACCGATGTCAGCAATTTGATTCATCCGGAAGTCTGCGCCCGGGCAGTGGATTGCGCGCGCGTCCTCGGTCTTGAGCGCGCGGAGGTCCGGCTGGTCGCCGCCGACCTCACCCAGCCGCTGGCAGGCCAAGGCGGCCAAGTCAGCGAGGTGATCGCGAACCCGCCGCTGGATCTTTACCTGGAAACGGTGCACACGCGCCCCGTCGCCGAGGTCTTCCTCGACACGCTCTACCGCCCTGGGGAGAACGGCCGCATTCCGATCGTCGCCGTCTCCGGCACCAACGGCAAGACCACGGTCACCCGTCTGGTCGCCCATGGCCTGAGCGTCTCCGGACGCTTCGTCGGCATGACCTGCACCGACGGCATCTATCTTGCCGATCGGCGCATCGACACCGACGACTGCAGCGGTCCCCAGAGCGCCCGGCGGGTGCTCCTGAATCCCGAGGTGGATGCGGCGGTGCTGGAGACCGCGCGCGGCGGCATCCTGCGCGAGGGCCTGGGCTTCGACCTCTGCGACGTGGCCGTGGTGACCAACATCGGTGAAGGCGATCACCTGGGATTGAGCTCCATCGACACGGTCGAGGACTTGGCCGAGGTCAAGCAGACGGTGGTGCGCGGCGTCGCCCCCTGGGGTACCGCCGTGCTCAACGCGGCCGATCCGCTGGTAGTCCGCATGGCGGATCACTGCAAAGGCAAGATCCTGTTCTTCGCCCGCGACGGCGCGCATCCCGTGCTCCTGCACCACCGCCGTCGCGGCGGGCGGGTGGCCTGCATCCAGGGATCGGACCTGATCCTCGCCGAGGGCGAGGCGGAGCGGCTGGTGCTCCCGCTCGAGCGCATCCCGCTGACCCACAGCGGCCGTATCGGATTCCAGGTGGAGAATGCGTTGTCCGGCGCGGCCGCCCTGTGGGCGCTGGGACTGCCCATGGAGGCACTCTGTGCCGCGCTGGAAACCTTCGGCACCGACCTGGATAAGAGTCCGGGTCGTTTCAATGTGCTGACCATCAACGGCGCCACCGCGGTGTTCGACTATGGTCACAACCCCTCGGCCCTGTTGGCGATGATCGATGCCCTGGCGGTCTTTCCACACCGGCGGCGCATCGCCGTCTATTCCGCGGCGGGTGATCGGCGCGACGCCGATCTGATCCGGCAGGGCCAACTCCTGGGCCAGGCCTTCGACCGGGTCATCCTCTACGAAGACCAGTACGTCCGCGGACGCCTGCCGGGTGAAATCATGTCGCTGTTTCGCAAGGGGCTGGCGGCCGGCGACCGGGTCCGGGAAGTCGACACCATCCACGGCTGGCAGGACGCGGTCGAAGCGGCACTCTGGCTTGCCCAACCCGGCGATCTGTTGCTGGTACAGGCCGACTCGATCGATGAAACCGTCGCCTATGTCCGCACCCGTCTGGCCGAGGACCTGGGTCGCCGCGACCCGCTGTTGAATCGGCAAGGATTCGTCGGCGCGGAGAACCCGGCAGTGCTGGTGCAGGCGTAGGGTCCGCTGCGCGGACCGACAACCGATTCTCTATCAAAATCTCTATCCACTCATCGCCAGAGCCCCCCGTTACTTCCCAAAATGCTTGAAATCCGCCATCTCTGGGTCCTGCGTGGACCGAACATCTGGGCTCACTTCCCGGTCATCGAGCTGGAACTGGACCTGGGCGAGATCAAGGACACGTCCTCGGAGGAGATTCCCGGCTTCAACGACCGCATCAAGTCCTGGCTGCCGTCGATGATCGAACACCGGTGCAGCGTGGGCGAGCGCGGAGGCTTTTTCCAGCGGCTGGACCGGGGCACCTACATGGCCCACTGCCTGGAACATGTGACGCTGGAACTCCAGACGCTGGCCGGCACCCCGGTGGGTTTCGGTCGGGCCCGCGAGACGCCGGAGGACGGGGTCTATAAGGTCGCCATCCGCTATGAAGAAGAAGCACTGGGCCGCGCCGCTGTGGAGAGCGCCCGCGACCTGCTGCTCGCCGCTATCCATGATCGGCCGTTCCCCGTGGCTGAGACCTGCGAACGGCTGCTCGACCTGTGCCGGGAGGTCCGCCTGGGGCCGAGCACCGCCGCCATCGCCGCGGCCGCCCGCGCACGCGGCATCCCGGTCCGTCGGCTCAGCACCGAGAACCTGCTGCAACTCGGCTGGGGCGCCCGGCAGCGGCGCGTCTGGACCGCCGAGACCGACCGCACCAGCGCTATCGCCGAGTCGATTGCCCAGGATAAGGATCTGACGCGGATGCTGTTGGACTGCGCCGGCATACCGGTCCCGAACGGCCGCACGGTAGCGGACGCCGATGCCGCCTGGGCCTTCGCCGAGGAACTGGGCACACCGGTCGTGGTCAAGCCCCGTTACGGCAACCACGGCCGCGGTGTGACCGCCAATCTGAGCACGCGCGAGCAGGTCGCGCAGGCCTTCGCCGCCGCCCGCGAGGAAGGCTCCACCATTCTGTGCGAACGCTTCATCCCCGGCGCCGACCACCGCCTGCTGGTGATCGGCGAGCGTCTGGTGGCGGCCGCCCGCCGCGAGCCGGCGCAGGTGACCGGCGACGGCCGCTCCAGCATTCGAACACTGGTCGAGACGATCAACCGGGACCCGCGCCGCGGCACCGGTCATGCGACCATGCTCAGTCGCATCGAATTGGACGGGATTGCGTTGACCATGTTGGCCGAGCAGGGCCTGACACCCGACTCGGTACCGGCCGCCGGGCAGTGCATACTGCTGCGCCGCAACGCCAATCTGAGTACCGGCGGGACCGCCGTCGATGTCACCGATCAGGTCCACCCGGAGGTCGCCGCCCGCGCCGTGGAAGCCGCCCAGGTGGTCGGACTCGACATCGCCGGGATCGACTGCCTGGCCGAAGACATCGGCCGCCCCCTGGAGGAACAGGGCGGCGCCATCATTGAGGTCAACGCCGGACCGGGGCTGCGCATGCATCTGGAGCCCTCGGTCGGGTCACCGCGCCCGGTTGGCGAGGCCATCCGCGACGCGCTCTTCCCGCCCGGCGCAGACGGCCGTATCCCCGTGGTCGCCGTCACCGGTGTTCAGGGTAAGACCACCACCACCCGACTCATTGCCCACCTCCTGCAGGGCACCGGCGTCCTGGTGGCAACGGCCGCCGCCGACGGCCTGCACATCGGCACGCGCTGCATCGACCCGCACGACGCCGCCGGGCCGCGCGGCGCCCGCGCCGCGCTCCAACATCCGCGCGTCGCAGCGGCGGTGCTGGCGGCCGCGCGCACCGGCATCCTGCAGGAGGGCTTGGGCTTCGACCGCTGCCAGGTCGGCGTGGTGACCACGATCGGTGCGGACGCGCCCTTGGGACCGCACGGCATCGCGACGCTGGAGGACCTGGTCCGGGTGAAACGCTGCGTAGTGGAAGCGGTCCTACCCGCGGGCAGCGCGGTACTCGATGCCGAAGATCCCCTGGTCGCTGAGATGGCCGAGCGTTGCCGGGGCGCCGTCCTGTGGTTTGCCCGCGACCCGGCACATCCGTTGATCGCCGCCCAGCGCGCGGCGGGCGGCCGGGCGGTGGTGGAACGGAGCGGAATGATCCGGCTGCTCGAGGGTGCGGTTGAAACGCCGCTGCTGGAGCTGATGCTGATCCCCATGACCGGGGACGGATGCGACGATCGCGGGGTGCGCAACCTGCTGGCCGCTACCGCCGCGGCCTGGGCGCTCGGACTGTCGGCGGATCCAATCCGCGCCGGTCTGACCAGCTTCCGACTTCCTCCAAGGCATGGTTCCAACTCAAGCTGATCGCTTGTTCAGTTCAACCGCCCTGGCCCGCGGCGCCGGCCCGCACCTTGGCGATCAACCCGTCGGCGATACCGAACAAGTCTTCATACCCCGTGGCCGCGGCGCCCATCACCACATAGCGCCCGCCGACCACGATCATCGGCACCGCATCGACCTTGTAGCGCTCGGCCAGTGCATTGGCGCGGATGAACCGCGTCTCGACGGTGAAGCCCGTGAAAGCGGCCTTGAATTGCTCCGCATCCAGACCCTGATCGGCGACCCAGTCGACGATCGCCTGTTCGGTGAACAGGTTGCGGCGCTCCTTGCTGATCGCATCGAACACTGACTGGTCCAGGCGCGCCAGATCTCCGGTCTGGTCCAGCGCGAAATAGAGCCGAGCGACGTTTGCCCAGGCCGCGCGGCCGAAGGTCACGGGTACCCGCTCGAACGTCACGTCGGCCGGCAAGCCCGCCGCCCAGGTCTTGATCAGCGGATTGAGCTGACTGCAATGCGGACAGCCGTAGGAGAAAAACTCCAGCACCTCGATCCGGCCGGGGTCCTTGACCGGTTGCGGCGGCATCAGCGCACGCCAGTCACGGCCTTCGATGAGCTCGGCAGCGCGCGCCGGGGGTAGCAGAGCAGCGCCGAGCACACCGAGCAGGATGCGCTGAAAGCGGCGGCGGGTGATGGGCATCGTCAGTCTCCTCGGAGTGTGATCGTCGATTGAAATCATGGCATCGGCGGGGCCGGCGGGTGCGCGCCGCGGCGCAGCGCCCACCAGGCCGCGGCCAGGGTCAGCAAGAAGCACAGCAGCGCCCAGTTGGCGAGTGACAGCCCCAGAATCAGCAGTTCCTTCTCCTCGCAGAACCCGGTCGCGAGGAACAGCGCCGGAACTTGCTGGCCAAGCCATTCCACCAGCCGTTCGATCAGCCCCGGCTGGCCGCCGATGCAGGAGATCGAATCCGACGGCTGTTCCTGCAGCCAGCTCTGGTAGGCCGCGCTCGCGGCGCCGGCCGCTGCCGCGAGGGCGAGCAGCCCCCCCGCGAGGCGCTGGACCAGGCCGCGGGTCAGCGCGGCCAGGAGTCCCAACGCGGCGACCAGCATGAAGAGCAGCCGCTGGAAGATACACAGATGACAGGGGTCGAGGGCCAGCCAGGCAGTCAAGACCAGGCTGACCAGCGCCACCGCCGCGGCGGCGGCGGCCGTTGCGAGCCAGACGGCGCGCGGCGGGACGGTCGTTCTCATGCAGGCTCCGATGCGGACTTAGGCGATTTCCGGCAATCGCCCTAGTCGCCGAGGATGTAGGCCAAGTCCAGTTCGATGTCATCGAACGGCGGGATGCGCGCCCGGACCGGCTCGGCGAGCGTGGCGATGATCCGGTAATGCTCGCCGTCGAGTTGGTAGGCGATCAGGGTCCGGTCCTCGGGCCAGATCAGCCAATAAAAAGGCACGCGGCGACGCTGCAAGAGCAGAAACAGCGTGAATGTGTCCTTGCGCTCGTGACCGGGCGAGACGATCTCGCACACCCAATCCGGCGTCAGTTCGATGACGCCGTGCGGGCGCTGCGGCATCCGCTCCTTGCGCCAACCGGCAAGATCGTGGCAGGGGCACTGATACAAGTCGTAAGCGACGCTCACCTCGGTAATGATCCACCAGCCGCCGGGGCCGGATTTGCGGCTGAACGGGCTGAGTTCTTCGCGTGCATTGCCTTGCACCACACCGTGCTCGGCGCGCGCCATGGGTCGGCGAACGATCTCGCCGTCGATCAGTTCGACCCGCTCCTCGGGGCTGACCAACAGGTCCGCAATGGTACTGAGTTTGTGCGCTTCCATCCGCTGCGTCCTCCGGGTCGATGGGCGAATACCGCCATGCTAGGTCGCCGCGATCGGGTTGTCGAGCCGACAGCGGGGCCTTGATTATACCCGTCGTTGGCGGCTTTTCGTTTCTCGTTTTTCGTAACCCGATGTTTGATGGTTCTTCACTGAAAACGAAAAACCGAAAACTCAAGACTGTTCCGGATATCACGCGCCGGTTGACTCCACCGACCGCCTCAGGCAGGGTCGCGGCTTTGCCGCCCCGCCGACGCTATGCACCCCAGCCTCCCCGATCTCCCGCTGTTGCCCCGTGCCCTGCCCGCCCTGCGTTTGGATCACACGGGCCGGCGCCGGGTGGATCTGGGTGCGGTGGTGGCGCTGGCGGCGCCACTGTTCCTGAACAGCAGCATTCAGGCGGTGCTGAATCTGACCGACACCTGGTTCCTCGGCCGCATTTCCGCCGCGGCAACCGCGGCGGTCGGCGGGGTTTTCTGGTTCACCATCGTCATCCTGCTGCTGGTGGGCGGGGCGGCCATGGCGGTGCAGACCCTGGTCGCCCAGGCGTACGGCGCCGGAGACCGCACACGGGCTGCTGCAACAGTCTGGGGCGGGCTCTGGGTGGTGCTGCTGATGAGCCCGCTGTTCGTGGCCGCGGGACTGGCGGGAGGCTGGTTGCTCGCGCCGGCGCGGCTCCCGCCCGAGATCGAAACCCTGGCGCTGGACTACTGGTTCCCGCGGGTCGCGGGATCGGTCGCCGGCGTGGCGCTCTGGTGTCTCACCAGTTTCTATAACGGCATCGGCCGCACCGGGGTCACGCTGGCGCTGATGACCGTCGTGGGGGTGGCGAACGTCGTCTTGAATCAACTTCTGGGGTTCGGCTTCGGGCTCGGCGTCGCGGGGATCGCGTGGGCCACCACGGCCGCGCAGGCGCTCGGCTTCCTGTTGGGACTGCGGGTCTTCCTGAGTCATCGGACGCGCCGGGAGTTCGCCAGTCACCACCACTGGCGTCCACGCTCCGCCACCATGGTTCGGACCTTGGCCCTGGGTCTGCCGATGGGCCTGTTGCCGGCCGCGGATCTGATCGGTACCGGCCTCTTTCAGCTCATGCAGGTAGACCTGAGCACGGTCGCCGGAGCGGCCACCCAGGTCACCATGATGATGACCTCCATCGCCTACATGCCGGCGATCGGCATCGCCGGCGCGGGCACCACCTTGGTTGGTCAGTCCATCGGGGCGGGCGACCGGGACTGGGCGCGGCGGGTGGGCAATACGGCCATCGCCCTCACCGTCGCCTATATGGGTCTGGTGAGCCTGCTCTTGGCCGCCGCCGGACCCTGGTTGATGCCGCTCTTCGTCAATCCGGCCGACCCGCATGCCCGGGCCGTGGTGGAAACCGCCGCGCTGTTGATCTGGCTCGGTGCCGCCTACCAGATCTTCGACGGACTCAATCTGGGCTGCGGCTTTGCGCTGCGCGGCGCCGGGGATGTGCGGCTGCCGGCACTCATGACCCTCATCCTGTCCTGGCTGGGCTTTCTGCCGCTGGCGCAGATGCTGACCTTCGCCCCCGGCGAGGGCTGGGTGGACTGGCTGCCGCAGTTTGGACTTGGCGCCTTGGGGGGCTGGGCCGCCCTGCTCGTCTACGTGGCGGCCCTGGGGACCATGATGGCCTTGCGCTGGCGCTCGGGGGCCTGGCAGCGGATCGCTCTGCATTGATCCGCGTCCTGTGCGGCGCTTTACTGCCGGGAGGTGGAGAGCCGAAGCGTTCATAGCAATACGATAATATAATAATACTTTGTATCGAAAAACCAAAAACTTACTATGGACCAAACGACATTCCCGCGTTAGTCTTTACCCCGCCAAGCGTGTCGTAACTCCGCCATGAGTCCCGGACCTGTCGCCGGGTAGCGGGAACACGACCCGCACGGCTACATCCACCCCTTACGACGGCCCCGATTAGGAGGGGACATGAGCTTGCTGCAAACCAGGCCCGCCCTACCCAGCGACGACAAGCGCTGGAAGTTGGTCAATGCCGCGATGCGTCGCAACGGCTATGCCGGGCACGCCTTGATCGAGACCCTGCACAGCGTACAGGAGTCTTTCGGTTATCTGGACGAACCCGCGATGCGTTTCGTCGCCGGCTCGCTTGACCTGCCCCTGTCGAAAGTCTACGGGGTGGCAACCTTCTACCACCTCTTCATGCTCAAGCCCAAGGGCCGCCACGCTTGCGTGGTGTGCACCGGCACCGCCTGTTACATCAAAGGCGCGGGTTCGCTGGTGGACGCGGTCGAAACGCGTTTCGGCGTCAAGCCGGGCGAGACCACCGAGGACGACCGGCTTTCGGTCCTCACCGCCCGCTGCGTCGGCGCCTGCAGCCTGGCCCCCGCCGTCGTCGTCGATGGCGACCTCGCCGGCAAACAGACCGCGGACCGTCTGGTGGCCAAACTGGAGGAGCTCGCATGAATCTGGACGATCTGGCCGAGAAGGCCGAGGAATACCGCGCCCGCGACGCCGCTATCACCCACGAGGTCCGCGTCTGCGTGGCCGCGGCCTGCCAGTCCGGCGGCTCACTGCCGGTGCTCGAGGCGCTTAAGGCGGAGTGCGGCGACGGCGGCGGGACCTGCAAGGTCAAAGGGGTTGGCTGCATGGGCCTGTGCTCGGCCGGCCCCATGGTGGCCATCGCGCCCAAGGGCGGGACCATCCCGGATTCGATCCTGTACCGGGAGGTCAAGCCGCACGACGCGGCGGAAGTTCTGGCCAGCGTCGGCGCTACCCCGGTGGAGCGGCTGCATACTCCCACGGATCAGCCCTTCTTCGCCCGTCAGCAGCGGATCGTGCGCGAGAATTCCGGCCTCATCGACCCGGAAAGCTTCACCGGCTATGTCGCCGCGGGCGGCTATGCCGGCCTGATCAAAGCGCTGAGCGAGCTGACACCGGGCGACGTGCTGCGCGAAATCACGACCAGCGGATTGCGCGGCCGCGGCGGCGGCGGCTACCCGACCGGCCTCAAATGGTCCACTGTCGCCAAGATGCCGGCCGACCAGAAGTATGTCATCTGTAACGGGGACGAGGGTGATCCGGGTGCCTTCATGGACCGTGCGGTCTTGGAGTCCGACCCGCACCGGGTGCTGGAGGGTATGGCCATCGCGGCTTATGCCATCGGCGCCACCAAGGGTTATGTCTATGTCCGCGCCGAGTACCCGCTGGCCGTCGAGCGGATGGAACTCGCCATCCGCAAGGCCAAGCGGTCCGGCTTCCTGGGGAGTAAGATTGCCGAGACGCAGTTCAGCTTCGAGGTCGAGATTCGCCTCGGTGCCGGAGCCTTCGTGTGCGGCGAGGAGACGGCCCTGATGGCGAGTATCGAGGGCCTGCGCGGCCAGCCCCGCCCGCGCCCACCCTACCCCGCCGAGGCCGGACTCTGGGGCTATCCAACCCTCATCAACAACGTGGAAACGTTCGCCAACATCGCCCCGATCATCACCCACGGAGGCGAGTGGTTCGCCGGCATCGGAACCGAGAAATCCAAGGGCACCAAGGTGTTCGCACTCGCCGGATCAATCAGGAACATCGGCCTGATCGAAGTCCCGATGGGCATGTCGCTGCGTGAGATCATCGAAGAGATCGGCGGCGGCTGTCCCGGCGGCAAGGCGTTCAAGGCGGTCCAGACCGGCGGCCCCTCGGGGGGCTGTATCCCCGCCCAGCACCTGGATATCGCGGTCGATTACGACAGCCTGAAAACCCTGGGCACCATGATGGGCTCCGGCGGCATGATCGTCATGGACGAGACCTGCGACATGGTGGACGTGGCGCGCTATTTCATGGAGTTCTGCATGAGTGAGTCGTGCGGCAAGTGCATCCCTTGCCGCACCGGGACCTGGCAGATGCACGAACTGCTCGATCGCATCACCAAGTCCAAGGCGACGCAAAAAGATCTGACCCTGCTGGAAGAACTCTGTGAGGTCGTCCAAGCCACCAGCCTGTGCGGATTAGGGCAATCGGCGCCGAACCCGGTGCTGTCGACCCTGAGGTATTTCCGTGACGAGTATGAGGCGAAATTGGTATCCGAGTGATGCAGTCGCAACCTGATTTGGACTTCTACGCTTGGACGACGGAAAGCGCGGCCCGGCTGCGCGACGGACGGGTCTCCGAGGTCGACATTGGAATCCGTCATTTCCGGTCGTACCGATTGGCACCTGAACGCCCAGCAACCGACTAAAGAGACACGACGACACCCGGAGCACCCATGCCCCCACCCGCCCCACAACCCAATGTCCGCGTCGTTACGCTCACGATCGATGGCAAGGATTTCTCGGCCCGCGCCGATGAGACCGTCATCGAGCTGTGCCGGGAGAATAAGATCCCGATCCCCAGTCTCTGCTACATGGATGGCCTGAGCATCTGGGGCGCCTGCCGCCTGTGCCTGGTCGAGATCGTCGGCCAGAGCCGGCTGGTCGCCGCCTGCTCCACCCGTGTGGCGGAGGGGATGAATATCCTGACCAACACCGAGCGACTGCAGCGCTACCGCCGCACTATCGTGGAATTGCTCTTTGCGGAGCGCAACCATGTCTGCTCGGTATGTGTTTCCAACGGTCACTGCGAACTCCAGTGGCTGGCGCAGAAATGCGGCGTCGACCATGTGCGCGTACCTTACCGCCAGGTACGCAACGAGGTGGATTCCTCACACGAAATGTTTCGCCTGGATCACAATCGCTGCGTTCTATGCACACGCTGCGTTCGGGTGTGTGACGAGATCGAGGGCGCGCATACCTGGGACGTCATGGGCCGCGGCAGCGACTGTCGGGTCATTACCGACCTGGCCCGCCCCTGGGGTGACAGCGAAACCTGTACCGGCTGCGGCAAATGCGTCCAGGTCTGCCCGACCGGTGCCCTGGTGAAGCAGGGAACCTCGGCCGGCGAGATGGTTAAAGACCAACATTTCCTGCCCATCCTTGCCCGCCGGAGGCACGCCCAATGACGACCCCTGCAACCCCGCGGATCACCGTCGCAACCGCCTGGCTGGATGGTTGCTCCGGCTGCCATATGTCGTTCCTGGACATGGACGAGCGGCTGGTGGACTTGGCTGCGAAGATCGACATTGTCTACAGTCCGTTGGTGGACACCAAGGAACTGCCGGAGCAGGTGGATGTCGGTATTCTTGAAGGATCGATCTCGTCCGAGTCGGATTTGCATCACGCTCAGGAGTTCCGCAAACACTGTAAACTCCTGATCAGCCTTGGCGACTGTGCCGTCAACGGCAATGTCCCGGCCATGCGCAACCCCTTCAAGCTGGGGGACGTCATCGATCGGGCGTACCGTGAGAATGTCGACGTCCAGCCGCAAACGCCGACAGTGGGTGTGCCGGTTCTGTTCCAGCAGGTGCGGCCAATCCACGGCTGCGTGAACGTCGATGTCTTCGTTCCCGGCTGTCCGCCGCGCGCCGACGCCATCTATTACGTACTCAACGAGCTGATCGAGGGACGCACGCCCGACCCTAGTCAGGTCACCCGCTTCGGCGCCTGATCACAGAGGAATGACCACCGATGGCCGCTAACGAACACGGCAGCGAAGACGGACTCATCGTTGTCTTACTTGACCGCATGCGCACGCAACGCCTGCCGCGCATCCTGGGCATCAAGACCAAGGTCGACGCCGGCGACACTCTCGATCAATCCGACATTGACTTCCTGAACGAGGTCTTTGACGACTCGAACAACAATAAGGCGATCTTGGACCGCCATCCGGAACTCCATGACATCGCCGCGCAGATGGTCTCGCTCTACCGCGAGATCACCGCGCGCGCCCTGGCCAATGAGGGCGGGGCTGTGCCCGAGTGACCCGCACCGCACCCGGCGCACCCTCTAAACCGACTTTTCCAAGGGGAATGAACCCATGAGCCGCACCATCACCATCGAACCGGTCACCCGCATCGAGGGTCATGCCCGCATCACACTCCAACTCGGTGATCAGGGCGAGGTCGAGGACGCCCGGTTTCACCTCACCCAGTTCCGCGGCTTCGAAAAGTTCTGCGAGGGTCGCCCCTACCGCGAGATGCCGGCACTGACCGCCCGGACCTGCGGCATCTGCCCGGTCAGCCATGTGCTCGCCTCCAATAAGGCCTGTGATCACTTACTTTCGGTCACCATCCCGCCCACCGCCGAGAAGCTGCGGCGGATCATGAACCTCGCCCAGATCACCCAGTCCCACGCCCTGTCCTTCTTCCATCTCTCCTCGCCCGACCTGTTGCTGGGCTGGGACTCGGACCCGGCCACCCGCAACATCTTCGGGGTCATGCGTCAGGACCCGGCCCTGGCCAAAGACGGGATTCGGCTGCGGCAGATCGGCCAGATGATCATCGAGATCCTGGCCGGCAAGAAAATCCATCCCACCTGGGTGGTCCCGGGCGGGGTCGCCGAGGCCCTCACCCAGGAGAAGCGCGAAGCCATCCTCAAGCTCCTGCCCGAGGGGCTGGAGATCGCCAAGCGCACCTACGGCCTCTTCAAGACGCTGGTTCCCAAGTTCAAGGACGAGGCCAGCCACTTCGGCACCCGGCCCACGATGTTCATGAGCCTGGTCACGCCCAAGGGCAATCTCGAACACTATGACGGCTTCCTGCGCATCAAGGACGCCCAGGGGCGGATCGTGGAGGACATGGTCCCGACGGTGGACTACCAGCGTCTGGTGGGCGAGGCGGTGGAAGACTTCAGCTACATGAAGTTCCCCTACTACAAGCCCATGGGCTATCCCAATGGCGTCTATCGCGTCGGTCCACTCGCGCGCCTCAACAACGCGGAGGCCTGCGGCACACCCTACGCCGACGTGGCGTTGGCCGAGTTCCACATGCTGCAGGAATACGGCCCCATTACCAGCAGCTTTCATTATCACTACGCGCGGCTGGTCGAAATCATCTTCGCCCTCGAGATGACCGAGCGACTGCTCAAGGACCCGGACATCCTGGATCATCGCGTGCGCGCCCGTGCCCGCAGCAACCGCGACGAGGGTATCGGCGTATCCGAGGCGCCGCGCGGCACCCTGATGCATCACTACCGTATCGACGACAACGGCCTCATCACCTGGGTCAACCTGATCATTGCCACCGGACATAACAACCTGGCGATGAACCAGGCTATCCGCCAGGTCGCGGACGCCTATGTCGACGGTAACCACCTCCAGGAAGGCATGCTGAACCGGGTCGAGGCCGTCATCCGCTGCTACGACCCCTGCCTGTCCTGCGCCTCACACGCGTTCGGGCAAATGCCGCTGCTGATCGAACTCAAGGACGCCGCGGGTCAGGTGGTCGATCGGTTGACTCGGGGCTAGGACCCCGCTAAACCTGAAGTTGCGGGAACACTCCGTCATTCCGGCAGGATGCCGGAAGCAAGTCGACACGGATAGTATACGAAACGGTTTTCAGTTTTTCGTTTTCGTGACTGTCTATCAAGTATCGGGTTACGAAAAACGCGAAACGAAAAGCCAAGAACGACGGATTTACCTCGCGGCAAGCACGGACCGGGAAGAAGCACCATGACCCAGCACAAGACACTGATCATCGGCTACGGCAGCCCCATCCGCGGCGACGACGCCATCGGCCCGCTGGCGGCGGACGCCCTGGCGGCCGGTCCCCTGCCCGCGGGAGTCAACGTCATCTCCCGCCATATCCTCACCGCCGAGTTGGTGGAAGACATCGTCGCCGCCGACCGGGTGATTTTTCTCGACGCCACGCTCGAAGGTGAACCCGGCGAAGTGCGGGTCCACAACCTTGCGCCGGACGCCTCCGCCATGTCGACCATGGCCCACTTCCTGGACCCGCGGGAACTCCTCGCCTGGAGTCAGGCGCTCTACCAGCATGAACCCGAGGCTTACCTGGTGTCCGCCGCCGGCGCCTTCTTCGAGTATTCGAACTACACCCTGACGCCCACCGCTGCCGCCGCCCTGGAACCGATGATCGAGCGGGTCCGCGAGTTGATTGCGGCAAATTAGGTCACGCGTCAGGGCGACACCCAAAGCCGATCTCGGCACCTCAAACCAAGCCTGAAAAAAACGAGAGTATCGAGGAGAGCCCCATGTCCAGAAACCACCCCATCGTTGCGGTCACCGGTTCGTCGGGAGCCGGCACCAGTACCGTCAAGAAGGCGGTCGAAAAGATCTTCCACCGGGTCGGCGCGCGCGCGGCCTTTGTGGAAGGCGACAGCTTCCATCGTTACAACCGTAAGCAGATGAAAGAGGAGTTGGCAAAGACGAAACTCGAGGGCACGAATTTGAGTCATTTCGGCCCGGAGGGCAACCTGTTCGACAAACAGTTCGAACTGTTCCGCAACTACGGACGCACCGGCACCGGTGAGCGTCGCCATTACATCCACGACGAGGAGCAGGCGGCTAAATTCGGCCAGGAACCCGGCACTTTCACCGACTGGGAGCCGATTCCTCCGGACTCTGATCTGCTCTTCTACGAAGGGCTGCACGGCGGGGTGGTGGCCGGCGACATCGACATGGCGAAGGAGGTCGATCTGCTGATCGGCGTCTGCCCCACCATCAATCTGGAATGGGTGCAGAAAATCCAGCGCGATACCAAAGAGCGCGGCTATAGCCAGGAGGATGTGATGTTCAACATCTACCGGCGCATGCACGACTACATGCACTACATCCTGCCGCAATTCTCCTGCACCCATATCAACTTCCAGCGTATCCCTCTGACCGACACCTCCAACCCCTTCTGCGTCGCCAATATCCCGACGCTCGACCAGAGCATGGTCATGATCCACTTCCTGGAGCCCAAGCCCAGCGTGGAGTACAAGCTGCAGCTGCGGGGCCTGATTGAAGGCACCATGATCACCGGCTTCAACACCCTGGTGATTCCCGGGGGCAAGATGATCTACGCAATGGAGTTGATTCTCACCGAACTCATCATGAACCTGATGAAAAAGCGAGGACACGCAGGGAGCTGACACTCACTGGCCGGGCAGAGGCCGCCCGGCCGGCGGCGCACTCAGGTAAAAAGGGTCAAGACCCCGGTGTAGCCGTAAAGCCGATCCTGAGAGATCTCGCCGCTGGCGTAGAAGCCGACCAGCGGGAAATCGCCAAGGGTATCGCGGATCTGCTTCAACTCGGCGGACTCGGGTCCGAACAGGTTGACGCCGCGCCCCAGACAGGAACAGTAGACCCCGCCGCGCGGCGGGGCACGGAGCCGCCCCTTGAGTGACCGCAACATCCGCTCCAAGTCCTCGCGGGCGGTGGCCGTATCACGTCGGCAGAACATCAGTTCCCGGCCCTGCTCGACCACATCGCCCACGGCCACCAGGCCCTCGTTGGGGTCAATGCCGACCAGATTGCGGACCAGATAGTCCCCGGTGTCCGATCCCTGAATAGGCAGCCCGACAAAGACTTGCCCGCCGATCCGCATCAGGTCGCGTGACAACTCGGCGCCGATATCCTCCTTGAGCACGTCCAACGCCGGCCGGCCGTCCAGCGAGATCAAAATGTTGCGTTGCGCGGCCGTGATGGTGCGGTGCGGACCGATGGGTGAGCAACCCTGACTGAGACGGGTGATCAGCCCGACCTCTTCGGCGAACAATACCCCGGAGATGCCGTCCTGATGCAGGCCGTTGGCGATCGTGTAGGTGGTGCCGCGTGAACTGGCGAACCCGCCCACCAAAAAGCCGGCGCTGGTACGCTGCGCAAGTTGTTTGATCAGGTCCTCGGTATCCCCGTTTGCCGGATCGGCGTGGACCAGGGCGAGCAGCGGTCGATGGGCCGCGATCCACGCGGCGCTGTGCGCATCGAACGCGTCCAGGTCCTTGACCACACTCGGGAAGACGTGGAAACCGTCAGATGGAAACTCACCCAGCATCAGCGCCGCGGCCGGCTCCTCGTAGTATTCGACGCCGGTCGCACAGATGCCGATGCCCACCGCCCCCACCCACGCCTGCACCCCAGTGGCGGTGCGCACATGGGCCAACAGGTCTCCGAGCTCGTCGGCCAGCGAATCCGTCACATAGAGAAAGCCCAAATTGGCGCCGGTCGGGACCGGGCCGAGCCGGTCCAGACAGTCGTCCGCGATCACACGCCAGTCGGCGCCCTCGGCGTGGGCAAATTGAAATGGATGCATACTTTGTGCCCTCGGTCACTTAGGCTTCAGCCCGGACAGAACAATTCAGCCACATCGTTAGACCTCCGCCAAGTCACCTTTCTCCTGGAGCCAGGCACGACGATCGGCGGCGCGCTTCTTGGCGAGCAGCATGTCGAGGAGTGCGCTGCTCTGGTCTTCCGACTCGATGGTGAGCTGCACCAGTCGGCGGGTGTCCGGATGGATGGTCGTTTCCCGCAACTGCGCCGGGTTCATCTCACCTAATCCTTTGAAGCGCTGCACGTTGACCTTCCCCTTGAGATGCTCCGCCGCGATGCGGTCAAGGATACCCTTCTTCTCGCCGTCGTCCAGTGCGTAATAGACCTGCTTGCCGACATCGATCCGGTACAGCGGCGGCATCGCCACATACACATGGCCCTCGCTCACCAGACGGCGGAAATGCTTAAGAAACAAAGCGCACAACAAGGTCGCGATATGGGCGCCGTCCGAGTCGGCATCCGCCAGGATACAGACCTTGCCGAAGCGCAGCCGCGCCAGATCGTCGCTGCCCGGGTCCACGCCGATGGCCACGGCGATATCGTGCACCTCCTGGGAACCTAGGACCTCGGCGGGATCGACCTCCCAGGTGTTCAGAATCTTGCCGCGCAGCGGCAGGATCGCCTGGAACTCCCGATCGCGCGCCTGCTTGGCCGAACCGCCGGCCGAATCACCCTCCACCAGAAAGAGTTCGCTGCGATCCGGATCGGTGGAGGTGCAGTCCGCCAGCTTGCCGGGCAACGCCGGACCCTGCGTGATCTTCTTGCGGGTCACGGTGCGCCCGGCGCGCAGCCGCGCCTGTGCCGCGTTGATGGCCAGTTCAGCGATGCGTTCGCCTTCCGCCGTGTGCTGGTTGAGCCACAGACTGAAAGCGTCCTTGACCACCCCGGACACAAAGGCGGCACACTCCCGCGAGGACAGCCGTTCCTTGGTCTGACCGGAGAACTGCGGATCGATGAGCTTCACCGACAGAATGTAGACCAACCGGTTCCACACATCCTCCGGGGCCAGCTTGACCCCGCGCGGCAGCAGGTTGCGGAACTCGCAGAACTCCCGCACCGCCTCGGTGAGCCCGCTGCGCAGACCGTTCACATGGGTGCCGCCCTGCACCGTCGGGATCAGATTTACATAGCTCTCGGCCACCGGTTCTCCGCCCTCGGGCACCCAGGCCAGGGCCCAGCTCGCGGCCTCGCTGGTACCCTCCAGATCGCCGACGAAGGGGGTGGTGGGCACCGTCTCGCAGTCGCCCAGGGTCTGGAGCAGATAGTCCTGGAGCCCGTCCTGATAACACCAGACATGGACCTCGCCGGCCGCCTCATCGCGCCAGCGCACGGTCAGCCCGGGGCACAGCACCGCTTTGGCTTGCAGCAGGTGGATCAGCGGCTTGGGCGCGAACTTCGGGGTGTCGAAATACTTGGGGTCCGGCCAGAAGCGCAGCCGGGTGCCGTTGCGCCCGCGCGGGACAGTGCCGAGTTGCACCAGCTCGCTCGCCTTGTCGCCATGAGCGAACGCCATGTGGTACTCGTGTCCAGCGCGGCGCACCCAAACCTCCAAACGATTGGAGAGCGCGTTGACCACGGACACGCCGACCCCGTGCAAACCGCCGGAGAACTTGTAGCTGCCGCCGCCGAATTTACCGCCGGCGTGGAGCTTGGTCAGGATCACCTCCACCCCCGGCAGCCCCTGCTCCGGGTGAATATCGACCGGCATGCCGCGGCCATCGTCGCTGACCTCCAGCGAGCCATCGGCGTACAGCACCACCTCGATGGTCCGGGCGTGGCCGGCCAGGGCCTCATCGACACTGTTGTCGATCACCTCCTGGGCCAGATGGTTGGGACGGGTCGTGTCGGTGTACATCCCGGGGCGCTTGCGCACCGGGTCGAGGCCGCTCAAAACCTCGATTGCTGAAGCGTCGTAATTGCCTGTCATGGGCGGATCGGTTTTCCCTCTGGTTCGCACTGGGTGAGACGGTGGACGCGGCGAACGCTTAGCGCGCGCCGGTTTGACCGTCAAACTGCGGTACGCTACCGTAGCTCTAAACCCTGATGCAAACCCAATGAAGAAAGCCGCAGCCACCGCCCCGCCCCCCTTCGAGCAATCCCTGAGCGAACTGGAGGCCATCGTCGATGCCCTGGAGAAGGGCGAGATGACCCTGGAGGAGTCCCTGGGCGCCTTCGAGCGCGGCGTCACTCTGACCCGCGCCTGCCGCCAGGCCCTGGAGGCCGCCGAGCAGCGGGTCCGCATCCTCACCGACGGCCGGCCCGACGCCGAGCCCGAACCCTTTAGTACTCCATCGAAGACACCCGGCACCCCACATGAGTGAATCAGAACTGGACTCCTTTCGGGCACGCTGCATCGCGCGTATCCAGGCGACGCTCGACCAGCTCCTGCCCGCCCCGCAGATCGAGCCCACGCGTCTGCACGAGGCCATGCGCTACAGCGTCATGAGCGGCGGCAAACGCATCCGCCCCCTGCTGTGCTACGCCGCCGGCGAGGCCCTGGGCGTCACCCCCGCACTGCTCGACCGCCCGGCCGCCGCGGTGGAACTGATCCATGCCTATTCGCTCATCCATGACGACCTGCCGGCCATGGACGACGACGAACTGCGCCGGGGCCGCCCGACCTGCCATAAAGCCTTCGACGAGGCGACCGCCATCCTCGCCGGCGATGCGCTCCAGACACTCGCTTTTCAGACCCTGGCCGAAGCGAACGATCTGAGTGCCGCGGCACGCGTCAGCATGGTCGCCGCCCTCGCCCAGGCCAGCGGCTCGCGCGGCATGGCCGGCGGTCAGGCCCTGGACCTGGCGGCCGAGGGCAAGCACCTCGACCGCGTGATGCTGGAGCACATCCACATCCACAAGACCGGCGCCCTGATCCGCTCCGCCGTGCGCCTCGCCATCCTCGCCGAGGGCCCGCTGGACGTCGAACACGCCGAACGGCTGGACCGCTATGCCAAATGTGTCGGTCTGGCCTTCCAGATTCAGGATGACGTGCTCGACGTCATCGCCGAAACCGCCGTCACCGGCAAGACCCGCGGACGCGATCAGGAACTCGACAAATCCACCTACCCCTCGGTCGTCGGCCTGAGCGAAGCCAAGGAAATGGCCAACAACCTGTTGACCGACGCGCTCAGCGCCGTCGCCATCTTCCCCAGCCGCGCCGACCCGCTGCGCTGGGTCGTCGAGTCGCTGCTGCGGCGGACGGCCGAGCGGCCCGGCGAAATCAATCCGGTCAAGCCGTTGGCATGATAATGACAGAATCGCTACCGCTTTCCGCCCCATGCGGCCTCGATTTCCGGCCTCCAGGCGGGAGCGGTTGCATCCGTGCTAATCTCATACGCGGTAGCCGTGTCCGCGTTCTCGGGACCGCACCCCAAAGCGTCCTGGCGGACACCTGTTTGACGGCGTTAATCCAGAGAGGGAAATATGCTTTCCGTCCATGCGGTGTACGAAGATGGTAAGGTCACGCTGCTGGAGGATCTGCCGGCGGTTCGCCGGGCGCGGCTGATCGTCACGGTGATCGACCTCTTACCCCCGGCCGCGACCGACCTAACCGGGCCTGCCCCGGCTGACTTGCTCGATGATCTGATCGGTGTCCTCGACGTTCGCGAGGACGGTGCTGCAGGGCACGACCGTTATCTCGTCGGGCAGGGGAAGTGAAGCAGTTGGTGTTTGTCGATACTGGTTATTGGATCGCGTTGTTGGACCGCCGCGACCAATATCATACGGCCACGAAAGAGCTGTTGCCTCGGTTGTTGGGATCGTACTGGGTCGTGCTGTCCGACTTCGTGCTGTTTGAGACGCTGACCTACCTCAATTGCTCCGTGGGTCGCCATGATCTCGCAGTACGCTTCCTCGACAAAGTGGCGGCCGGCGGATTTGACGTAATAGAAGTGGGCCGGCCGGTACGGGATCGGGCGCTCGCGCTGTTTCGGCAGTATGCCGACAAGGATTTCAGTGTTACCGACTGTTGCAGCTTCGTCGTCATGCGGGATGCCGGTATCAGTCGTTTTGCCGGCTTTGATGCACATTTCGAGCAGATGGGGTTCGTCTCCTTGCTGCATCGATCGTGACCCCGCATAGATCAGGATGACAACCGGTTGCCCCTTGTGACGGCGGCGAGCTTGGGTCTTGATCATCGTTCCGGCCAGGGATGTCCTGGGTCACCAGGACGCGCTGCTGCTCCGCGGCGAAAGCGAGCACCGTTCGATCATCTGCCCCGGTCAGTCCCAAAGATTGCACGCTGATTAAGTCCAGAGCTTCGAGGCCGCGTCGCAGGCCGCGAACGATATTGGCATTCAGATTTTCGTCAGCGAGGAGGCGCAGCATGAAGCGCCTCCCGCCGCGCGGCGAGCCATGCACGGACTTCGGTCGGCGGGCAACGCCGCTCGACCTGTGCCCGGGTCTCGACCGCGGCGTGACGCCGCTGTCGCAAATACGCGTCGAGTGCGCCGCGATGGGCTAGATAATAGCCGAGCGCGGCATAGACCTCATGCAGGTTCAGGGATTCGAAGCTCAGGGCGATCTCTTCGGCACTTGCCCCTTGATCGTAGCGTTCGACCAAGCTGTCGAGGGTGACTCGGGTGCCGGCGATACGCAGGACGCCATGGGCATCCTCCTGCATGGGGGGCGGATCGGTCTTGAGGGCAAGCTGCATCGCAATCTCCTCTATCATGTTGCCGATTCTGGTGATTCCCTGTAAAGACCCCAGTAACGTTCCGCTTCGGTACAGGGCTAGGGGTGATCGAACAGGGTCACCGTTGGTCGGCCTTGAACGTCCGGCGGGAAGGCGACCGCCTTCGGCAGCCGCACTGCCTGACTGCGGTTGCTGACGAAGACCCTGGAGTGTTCGATGATCATGGGGCGGGCTCCAGTGGCATCGCCCCGGAGTCTTAACGCGGCCACGGGATATGTCAATGGATCAGGGGAGCGGTTTCCCGACAGGTCTTCCCCGGCCGCCACCGATGTCGCCGCCACCAGTTCGGGTCTGCGTACTTCCGGGATGATGGACCAGGCTTGCTGCGACCTTCGGCAAGAAGGTGGAGCCATGGCCGGACGGGGCATTCGCCCCGTCCGAAACGTTTTCCTCGAACCTGCCGGTTCCAATCAACGCTGGACCACGGGTCAAACGCCACAGGCAGTTCCGCTATTTGCTCTTGCCAACTTGGACGCTGCGTGCTGCACTACCGATATTATCCAGTCAAGCTTGAGGGTCAACACATGCCATCGATACGCATCGACGAGGAGACTCAGCGGCGCTTGAACGAGGTTTGTCGTCGCCACGGGTGCAGTAAAAGCGATGCGGTGAAGCGCAGCTTGGAGGCCTGGCTGACCAGCCTGGAACCGATGCCCGACGACGCCTACGTCCTCGGGGCGGACCTCTTCGATCTTGGGGGTGCCGCTGAGCCGCCGACCGATCCGCTGCGGCGGCAGATCTGGGAGCGCTTACATGCCAAGTACCGTTCTGGTTGACACCGGCTTTCTCGTTGCCCTGTTCAATGCCAAGGACCCACTGCACGCAAGCGCCAAGGCGGTCTTGGCTCAAACCCTCAGACCCGAGCGGGTCCTGTTGGTGAGTGTGTGGCCGGCGGTCGTCGAAACCTGTTTTTTCCTTGATGTTCGCGGCAAGACCGCGTTCTTGGAATGGATTCGGCGTGGTGCCCTGCGGCTACGCCACATTGAGAATGAACAACTGCCGACCATCATGGCGGTCCTGGACCGCTTCCGCGAGCATGATATCGATCTGGCCGATGCCTGCTTGGTTTGGCTGGCTGGGATGGAGCGCACCAATCGCATCCTGACGACGGATCGGCGCGACTTCGATATGCTGCGTACACCAGACGGACGGCCCTTTGAGCGTATTTGGCTCAGTCCCTAGCCCGCGATCGGATCGGAGTGACGGGATTGCGCCCGTCACCTCTCCCGCATGGGCCGGACGGGGCATTCGCCCCGTCCGAAACGTTTTCTCGGAACCTGCCGGCTCCAATCAACGGCCGGCCACGGATCAAACGTTCGGGATGGGGCGAATGCCCCGTCCCGCCGCGGTTGATGGGCCATACCCCGTCCGGCTTGATGGGGCATGCCCCGTCCGGCTCGAAGGATACCCCGTCCGACTCAGCAAGAAGGGGTCCAATGGGTGTTCACCTCGGTGGACGCTTGCGGGCAAAGCCCGCTAGGCTCCACCGCCGGATGCGGAAAACCGCATGTCCGGTGGTGTGGGAGGGGTGACGGGCGCAATCCCGTCACCCCTACCCGATCGCGGGCTAAAGGTTAGTGAAGGCCCCCGCCTATAGGTTTTGGCAACGTTCGAAGCTCCGGTAGTGGAAGCACCGGTGCAGGCTGACGCGACGGCGGAGGAGGTGGCTCCAAAGGCCCATAGGAAGAGTTTCCACTACTCCCGCTGCCTGCACCGGGAGGCTGACCGAGGCCACAAAGCTTCTTTTCATTATCATTATTCCTTACACTATCACCTAGATCGACGTCACCTGGGGTTGACGATACCAACCCATTAAAGTCACGGAGGTTCACCGGATCGCTGCGCGAATAGACGTAAAGATTTTCCTCGTGTCCATGGAAACGAGGTGTTTCTTTCACTACCCACCGCCCCACCCCCGCCGCATAATCCCTAGCCCCAAACCGCACCAGCCCCGTATCCCGATCATACACCCCCCCAGCAAACCCAAACGGCTGGAACCCAGGATTGTCATCGAGCAGCACATTGCCCCAGGCGTCATAATCCATCCGCTGTACGACAGCCCCAGTTGCGGCATTGACGACCAGGCGCGGGCTGCCGAGGTGGTCGGTGATGAGCCGGTAGGTCACGCCGCCTTTCACCATGTAATCGGGCACATTGACCCGCGTGGCGTAGACAAACCGGCTGACGATATTGCCGGCACCATCGAGTTCAGCCAGAGGCTTGAGCTGGTCCTGGTAGAGAAAACCCTGAGTCAGAATGCCATTGACCTTCTTGCCGATCCGCCGATTCTTGCCATCGGTGAGATAGTCGATCACGGTCCCGCCAGGCAGCGTAACCTGACGTAAATTACCGAGCACGTCGTAGCCGTAGCGGGTGACGTTGGCGCCCTGCGTCTTGGTCAGCAACTCCCCGTTCGCGGTATAGGCATAGCCGGCTCCCTGGTAGTCAAGCAACCGGTCCTGATCGTCATAATGGGCGACTTCCAGCCCATTGACCTGGGTCCGGTTGCCGTTGTCGTCATAGCCCCAGGTGGTCTGGACCACACCGTCCTTCTTGACCTCCACCAGGCGGCCGGCGTCGTCATAGCCGTAACCATAGGTGCTGGTCACGCCGTCGATGGTCTCGGTCTTCTCGAAGATGCGGCCGAGTTTGTCGCGGACATAGACGATGTTGAGCAGCGCGGTGGCGCCCTGGGCGGCGTCGTAGGTCTTGGGCTCGCCGAAGCTGTTATAGCCCCAGGTGTCGGTGACACTACCCAGGGTGCTGCCGGTGAGCAAGCCGTGCTGGGCATTGCGGGTTAGGGTGAGTGCCCCGGCCTGGGTGAGCAGGCTGTCCGGGTCGTACTGGTAGGCGATGGGGTCGGCGCCGTTGACGCTGACGGAGGCCACACGGAAGTCGTTGTCGTAGTCGAAGCCGACGCTGCCGGCGACCGTGCCGGTCCAGGTGGCGCCGGTGAGCAGCGAGCCGTCGTAGGTGATGCCCAAGGCACCGCCGTCCGGGGCGGTGATCCGGTTGAGGCTGCCGGTGGTGGCGTGATAGTCGTAGCTCAGGGTCCCCTCGGGGACGGTGAGGGTCTTCAGGCGTCCGGCGGTGTCGTAGTCGAGGTCCACGGACAGGCCGTCCGGGCGCAGGACGCGGGTGAGTTGCTTGTCCAGGTTGTAGCTGTATTGAGTGCTGTTGCTGCCGGCACCCACCTCGGGCGGGGTGTACTCGGCGGTCAGGTCCACCGGGGTGTAGCTGAAGCCGTGCTCGGGTCGGCCGGGGGGCGTCAGCGCGGTCAGGTTGCCCTTGGCGTCATAGCCGAACTGAACCTGGCGACCATCGGGGAAGGTCTGGCGGGTGACGCGCCCGGCGAGGTCGTAGCCGAAGCCGGCGGTGCGGTCGAGTGCGTCGGTGATGCTCGCGAGCCAGCCGTCGCTGTCGTAGCCGAAGGTCACAGCGCGGGCCTCGGGGCCGGTGCCCTGGGTGAGGGTCCACAGGCGCCCGCGGTTGTCATAGGCGTAGGCGACTGGTTCGAGACCCGCGGTCTGGGTGAGGGTCGGGCGGCCGAGGGTGTCGGTGACGGTGGTGGAAACCCGGCCGGCCGCGCTGGTGTTGGTGGTAGTGTGGGTCGCGGCGTCGTAGACACTAGTCGAGGCGCGGCCATTAGTGGAAATCGCATCAGTGAGCGTAATGAGACTCAGCGGGAAGTTAAGCGCCAATAAGCGCGCGGTGCGTACCGTACCGGTGGTCACGACTCGACCGTTGGGAGTCTTGACCGTTTGGCTGGTTACAACCGGCGCGGACATGCCGAAGCGCGGGTCGGGTCCGCGGACGATAGTGGTGACGGTGCCGTCCGGGGCGGTACTGGTTGTCTTGCCGTCGGTGCCGGTGACTGAGACGGTCTGGGTTCCATCCGGTCGGGTGACGGTACGGAGTTGGTCGCCGGGGGCGAGGTCTTCGACCTTGTATGTGGTGGCTGCACCCTCGGCTGTGGTGACGGAAACCGTGGTTCCGGGGGGGCTCTCTTGGACGGTGCGCGTGAGGGTCTGCCTGCCCTCCGCCGCATTGGCGTCCTCAAGCAGCCAACCGCCGTCATCGTAATTCATGGTAGTCGTGTGACCGAGCGGGTCCTCGAAGTCGGTCAGGAGACCGTCAGCAGTGTAGGCAAGGTGGTGGGTTTCACCCGCGGGACTAGTGACACCCGCGAGATAGCCATTCGCGTGCAGGGTCAATGCGGTACGCTGGCCGTAGGGGCTGACGATGGCGACCGTGTCGCCGACGCCGTTGCGCTCAATGGTCGTGACCTTACCCGAACCGTCCGTGATAGAGGTCAGGCGGCCTTTCGCTTCGTAGCCAAAAACATAAGTACTGCGAGCTGTTAACGCGTCGCGCGTACATAGGTGCCGACCCGACTGGTCGAACTCGTAGACCTCAGACCCATCCGCGGACGGCACAAGGACTGAATCCGCGCCAGCCGAGCTAACGACATTCCCCATGTAGTTCCTGATGCGGTTGTTGTACATGTCGGCGATATAGAGCGTACCGTCGGGGGCAACTGTAATCGCCGATGGAACCCATAGCGAGCCGGCTGTCGCGAGACCGCCGTCACCGAGCGTAGCGCCGCCGCCAGCGATAGTGGTGATGACACCGTCGGTGCCAACGCTGCGAATGCGGTTAACATGAGAGTCTGTAATGTATATCCTGCCATCAGTATCGACCGCAACGTCGTATGGGAAATGTAGGCTGGCCTCAATTGCCGGGATGCCGTCATTAGAAGGGCAGCTGTTCCACGGCCCAAAGCCGCAACCGTCACCGGCGACGGTGCTGATGATGCCATCCGGTCCGACCCGGCGTATGCGATGGTTGCCTTCGTCAGCAATATACAGGCTCCCATCCATCGCTAGCGCAATACCGATCGGAACGTAAAGGCGTGCCAGGGTCGCAGGCCCGCCATCGCCGGAAAAGCCCCAAGCGCCGTTCCCGTCAGAGGTCGTGGTATCTCCGGCCACGGTGATAATGATGCCATCCGCCCCGACCCGACGGATTCGGTGGTTGTACGTGTCTCCGATATAGAGACTGCCATCGGCAGCGACTGCAACCGTCCTTGGGTGGTTCAGACTCGCCGCCGTCGCGGGTCCGCCATCGCCTGCGAAACCCTCAACGCCGTTGCCGGCGACAGTGGTGATGATGCCATCCGACCCAACTCGACGGATGCGGTGGTTATAAGAATCTGCGATATAGAGGTTACCATCGGCGTCTAGTGCAACGCCGCTCGGTAACATGAGTGGCGCTTCCGTCGCTCGCCCGCCATCCCCCGCGAACCAACCCAGTCCGCTGCCTGCGACGGTGCTGATGATCCCGTCCGGTCCGACCCGCCGGATTCTGCCGTTCGATTCATCCGCGATGTACAGAGCGCCATCGGCCGAAACTGCGACGTCATATGGGTTTTGGATCTGGGCCGCCGTTGCTGGGCCGCCGTCACCAGAAAAGCCTTGCACACCGTTACCAGCTACGGTAGTGATGGTGGCTCCGAAAGCATCCGAACGGGCCTCAGTCCCATCGCCCCTCACCAAAAGGCCGCGCGCGGCATCCCACCGATGGTGCGCATTAAGACTCCAGCCAGCCACGGCCGTGCCGTCCACTCCAGCGGTACCCAACTCAACCTCTGAAATCTGCTCAAGACCAATCTCTGAGCCCTCGCGGGTGATCGTGGTGGGCTGGCCGGACGCCAGGCCGAAGCTGCGCGCAAAGGCGGTTGGGCTTGAGTAGTACACCGCATCGTAGACATAACTTACTGCCACGGTTGCCTTCTGTCGACCCTGTACTGTCCGCCCAAAGGCGTCGATGCCGTCCCAGGTGTAAGCGATACGCTGATTGGATGTTGGGGAGTAGTTCCGTTCATAGCGCTGACCCGCCACCGAGATGAAGAGCTTGACTTGCTTGACACCGGGCGGCAACACAGATCTTGTCAGATCGACTTTGAGGCTCCGGGCGGCCGCATAGCCTGCCGTCCGCTGACTCTGATAGTGCAGGCTGAAAGGTGTACCGGTGATTGGGATCGCCTCACCCAAGGTTTGGGGTTCGCAAGCGATGATCGAGCCGCCCCGCTTGCAGGGGTCACCTTTCGGGTCTGGCGGTTGATCCGGGCCAGCCACCGGGCCATCAGGCCCGTCGGCCCCTTCCGGCGGTCCATAGGGCCAATTGCAGTCCCAAGGGGTGAAGTGCTCCAGCGGCACCCGCCATAGGCTCTGCCCCGCGATGTAGAGACCCGCCAACCTGGCTCGCTCCGCGTCATCGATACCCAGCGCGGACAGTGACCCCGATGGATCGGCGCTGCCATCCCCGTCCGTATCCAGATCAGCCATCCCGCCCGTGATACCGAGGACCCTGATGACCCGTCCATTCAGCGAAGGGATCCACTGCCCCTTCACCCGATCGTAATACCCCACCGGCACCAGCGACCCGACCGGAAACCCGAGGAAGTTCTCGACGTAATAAGGCACGGGCCGGCTCAACGTGACCGAGGTAGCCCCCGCCGCCAGCGCCTCATCCGCGCTGATCTCAACCGCATAGGTATAGCCGCTGGTCGGCGGCAAGTTGGCGGGCATGGCCTGGGGTCCATCGGGACCAATGGTGTATTCGGTCACGCGCACATGCAGGCTCGAAAGCGGTTGAGTGCTCCCGTCCGGCAGGACCATCTGCGCCGTGGTTCCAGGGGTGAAGAGCAGGGTCGCCTGACGCGTACCGTCGCCGTCGGTGCTGGGGCTGCCACGCGCGACCTGGATATCGCCGGGTGCGGTCAGGTCGATAGCCGTGACCACCGGATCGAGCGTGACCAGCGAGCAATCCGGGGCAAAGGCATAGTCCTGCCAGGGTGTCTGGACCTGGCGCTGGGCGGTCAGGAATCCGGTCTTTTCGTAGACCAGGGTGAGCAGACCGCCGCCATTGACCACGAGATCAAAGGCGCCGTCGGCGCGGCTGAGCGTCTGGCCCAGTTCGGGGTGATCCAGGACGCGGATGGTCACCCCCGGCAAGGGGTTCTGGGCGCGGTCGAAGACCTGGCCGCGGATGACGGCGGCACGCCGCTCCTCGATGGTGTCGGCGGCGACGCCGGTCTGAACCGCGTTCGGGCCGGTGTAGAGGAACTCGGTGGAGGTCCCGAATTGGGTCGGGACCGTGGGGTCGAGCGGCGGCGCGACAGTTTCAGGGTTGGGCGGCAACCCCTGGTCGGGGCCGAGCGAGACGGTGAGGGCAACCGGGGTGCCCAGGTCCACCAGGGTGCCGGGCGCGGGGGTCTGGGTGGTGACCTGGCCGTCCGGGTGGAGCGCGTCGTGCTGATAGCTCAGGGTGCCGAGGCTGAGCTTGGCGTCGGTGATCAGTTGCATCGCGGCGGCCCTGGGCTGGCCGACCAGGGTCGGGACCACGGGTTGGAGGGTCGCGGGCTGGACATTGATCTCAAAGGCTTGGGTGGCGACTCCACCGTGTCCGTCCGTAACCCGGATGCCGACCGCCACTGGCGAGCCGGCGGCATCGGACTCGGCCGGGGTCCACTGGATCAGGCCGCCGGCGGGGTCGATCGCCATGGCGGCGGGACCCGCGGTGAGGCTGTAGGTCAGCGTGTCGCCGTCCTGGTCCGTGGCCGTGACGGCGTAGCGGTAAGTCTGGCCGACGGTGGCCGCGGCGGGCGGGGTGGAGTCGATGGACGGGTCGTGGTTCGGGGGCGGCGGCAGGCTCACCGTGACCGTCACGGTCGCGGGCTGGCTCGGGAGTGTGCCATCGTCGACGATGAGCTGGGCGACGTAGATGCCCGGCAGGTTCGGCACCAGAGTAGCGAATGCAACATCCGTGCCGGAGAGGTCGGGGCCGGCACCTGGCGGGGCGCTGGTCAGTGACCATTGGAAGCTGAGCGGGTCGCCGTCGGCGTCGGTGGAACAACTGACAAGGCTGATGGCGTCGCCCGTCTGCGCGGGCGCTACCGGGGCGATGCAGGCTAGGGGCCGGGAGTTCTCGGTCGAGACGGTGACGGTGTCCGCGTCGCTATTGAGGTTGCCGTCGTTGACGATAAGCTGGCCGAGGTAGGGACCGGGCAGATCGACGGCGAAGGTCGCGCGACGGCATGTGCGTCACTCAACCCGGCGGCACTGCCGGACGGGGCGGTGAGGGACCACAGGTAGCTCAGGTCGTCGCCATCGACATCGCTGGAGGCGCTGCCGTCCAGGGTGACGATGGTGCCGACAAAGACCGACTGGTCGGGGCCGGCGTTGGCGACCGGTTTGGAGTTCTCCGTTGTCACGGTGATGCTGTCGGGGGCGCTGTCCTCGATCCCGTCGTTGACGATGAGGGTGCCCAGATAGCTGTCGGGGCGGTCCAGGGTGAAATGTGGCCGCGGGGCCTGGAGGTCGTCGAGGGCGGCGGTGCTGCCGTTCGGCGGGGCCAGTGCCCACCGGTAGGTCAGCGGCTGGCGGTCGACATCGGTGGAGGCGCTGCCATCGAGTTCGACGCTGGTGCCGACCCGGGCGGTCTGGTCCGGTCCGGCGTTGGCGATGGGCGGGCTGTTGAGGGTGGAAACCCGCACGCTGTCGGTGGCACTGGCGCCCCGGCCGTCGGAGACGGTGAGTCCGATGTCGTAGTTGCCGAAGCGGTCGAGCTGGAAGCTGGGGTTGAGGATCGTCCGGCCGGAGAGTGCGGCGGCGCTGCCGGGGGCGCGGGCGAGGAAGGACCAGTCGAAGGTCAGCGGGTTGCCGTCCGGGTCGGTGGACGCGCTGGCGTCGAGGTTGACGATGGCGTCGACGCGAGCGGTCTGGTCGGCTCCGGCGTTGGCGACCGGGGGGCGGTTGGGGACATCGGTTTCGACGCGGAAGCTGTACGTCAATTTCGTGCGTTCCATTGCAAAGCCGATCCGCAGGCGGTTGGTCCGCGCGCCCGGGGCGAGTTGGAAGTCCGGCGACGCCGAGATGGTGAACCAGGGCTCTCCGGCCGCCGTCGTACCTTCGGCATTTTGAACGGCCAGACTGGATTGCGCGACCACCAAGCGGGTGGGTCCGCTCAGGGTCTCGGTACTGTCGTTGCGCAGATTGGCATAGACGCTGTATTGGTTGTTGATGCGGTCGAAGACCGGGAGCGTGGTCTCGACGGCGATGCCGACGTTGGGCGTGAAGTCGGCAACCGTGGTCAGTGGCACGGAGAGACCGGCGAGGAGGGTCCACCAGAAGGCCGCGAGAAAGGCGATGGATTGGTGCAGCCGGCGGCGACCATGGATGTTCGCAATCTGGGCGGAAGGTCCGATGGACATGGCGGGGCTCCTGTACGCCAAAGGGTGAAGGTTGCTGCGGTGCCGGTCGGGGGGCCTACTTAGCGGTGCGTGCGGCTGGGCCTTGGCGTCCTCGCAAGCGGTGCGAAGGCTGGCAAGGCGAGCAGCATCAGGGCCAGCGGCGCCGGTGCCGGCGTCGCAAAGACCTCGGTCAGGGTGACGTTGCCGATCTGGACGGCGGAACCAAGGCCGTTGGGCTGACCGAACCCATCGACGCCAACGGCGAGTTGGAAGTCGAGGAACCAGCCGGCCCGGTTGGCGAACGTCGTGCTGTCGAGCACGACGCTGAATGTGTTGCTGCCGTAGCTGGTTCGCGGGTCGATCAGGAACCCGAGCAGTCCGTCAGCGCCGTAAAATTGCCGAAGCCGTCGTTGAGCGCCACGGAGAAGATGTCGCCGCTCGCTGGGTCGCCATCCGCGCCGGTGAAAAGCCAGTCAAAGGTCAGGTGGATTGCCGCGCCTGGCGACAGGGTGGTGTCCAGCTCTTGACTCAAGGTGTTGGCGAAGAGTACGGCGTTGAGCGGCACGCTCGAAATGTCGCCAGGAATGCTCCAGTAGTCCGCTCCGATCAGCGCACTGTAGGTGCCGGGGGCGCCGATGACGCCGAAGTCGCTGCTGCTGCCGGGGCCACCATCGGTGTCGAGGGTCCAGCCGGTGAAATCGCCGGTGGCAAAATTGCCGTTGGCGAGACTGACGGCAAGTGCCGTGGAGGGGACCACGGCTGCGAGGAGACAAAACGCGGCGAAGTGTGCGCGGCTGTTCTGATTCATCGGGGTACTCGAGTGCGTCGCTGTCCTGACAAACGCAAGACCCTGGAGTCCTTAACGGCACCGGACTCCAACAGGTGTTGCCTGTGGTGCTTCAAGGGAATGCTCGACGGCTGCACCGAGGGCACTCGGCCAAACTTCCCCTATTGACGGATGGTATCTCGATTTGGTGGATGAACAAAGCAAAAAAATGCTTGAACGGCGGCATTTGGACGACCCGGACCTCAGCCACCGGGTCGGCCTTCCGGGACGAAGGGCTCCGCATCCGCTACCGGCACCATCCGCGACATGCGGATGTCACGTACCAGGTCGATGGGGAGGTCCGGGTTGTCGAAGGCGGCACGGCCAAGCTGCGCCCAGAATTCGATCTGCTGGGGGATGGAGCGGTATTCAGCCTTGGCGGTCGTACTGGCCGCCTTGTAAAGGGCGTCGCTGACGTGTACTGAGACGCTCATGGTGACTCCTGAAGCGTCTCGACCTCGAACCCAACCACCCGGCGCTGCTCCCGGCTGAATTCGATACCGATCAGATGGATCGGCTGGCCAAGCGCGCGGTATTGCGCTGCGTAGTCCCGATCCTTGAGCTGTTGCAGCGCCCGCCCCGCTGGTTCCAACTCCACCACCTTGAACTCGAACAGCCAAATCCGGTCATTGAATTTCAGCGTCAGGTCGACCCGGCCTTGGCGGCTGGCATCCTCCGCCGTCAAGTCCAGGCCCAGCGCGGCCAGATGGCTGTAGAATACGCTGGCGTAGTAGCCCTCGTAACGGGCGATGGGATTGCCGGTATGCCATTGATACTGAATGGCGGCAAACAGGCTGTCGACATGGGCGCGCAGGCCGGCGAAATCCGCCGCTGCCAGCAGATCGTAGAGCCGGCTCGCCAGCTCGCTGGCCTGTCCCGGGTGGCCGATCAGCGCCTTGACCAGGCTGTCGTTCAGCGCGCTCTCGACCTCCAGATTGGGATAGCCTAGGGTGTATTCGCGTGGGGCGCCAAGCTGCCGCGTGCCGGTGAAGGTGAGATAGCCGGTCTGCCACAGCAGCGCCTCGGTGGCCAGATGATCCACGTCGAAGGCCGACAGCAGCGCCTCATCGGCGCGCAGGCGCGCAAGACTGGGAGTGAAAACGCCGCGCTGCATGAGCAGGTTCACCAGAAAGGTCGGGGTGCCGGTCTCGAACCACCAGGTGCGAAACTCGCGCGCATCGAACAAGATGCAGCAGGTCGAAGGGGTTGTAGACCGCTGTGCCGGTCCAGTTATAGCCGTTATACCAGTGGCGGATTTCGTCCCGGTCCAACCCGGGAAGCTCGGCGGCGAAGACGGTGTCGACATCTGTGTCGGTATAGCCGCACAGGGCGGAATAGCGGGCATCAATGGTGATGTCCTTCAGGTTGTTCAACCCGGAGAAGATGCTCACCTTGCTGAACTTGCTCACTCCGGTGATGAAAACAAAGCGGACATGGGCGTCATTGTCTTTGATAACCGAATAGAGATCGCGCAACCCGTCGCGGGTGGCGCGCGCGGTGTCGGGTTCGGTGAGATTGTCTAGGATCGGTTTATCGTACTCATCGACGAGGATCACCGCCCGCCGGCCGGTCGCGGCATGGGCCTGCTGGATCAATCGGGAAAACCGCCCGGACAAACTCGGCGCCTCGACCGTCAGGCCGAGCCGCAGGGCATTGTCGTCGAGCATCTCGCGGATCTTGTCGTCCAACGCCGCCCGGCTGTGCACGAGACCGCCGCCGAAGCTGAGCCGGATGACCGGATAAGGGATCGTCCAATCCCACTGCGGATGGATCAGCAGTCCCCGAAACAGCGCCTCGTTACCGGCAAAGAGATCTCCCAGGGTGTCGATCAACAGCGACTTGCCGAAGCGGCGCGGGCGCGACAGAAAATAGTGGGTACCTTCGTCGGTCAACTGCCGGATGAAGCCGGTCTTATCCACGTAATAATGATCATCCGCGCGGATCTTGGCGAAGGTCTGAATGCCGATCGGCAGTCTGCGGCGGTGCATGGCGGGCCTCGGAAGCGGGGATGCGAAACGTCTGAATTCAGGATAATCCCGGAAAGGCCCGTTGTCGCGCAACGCCGCAAAGATCGCAAAGTCCGTTCAAGGCGCTTGGATTCTGGGCTATCCTTACCGGCTTGCATCCTCCACCGGTGACCGGACGAAGAGACCCATGAGCCCAGCCCAGCACGCCCTGCCCCCTTTGCGTTCCCTGCTGTTGCGCGGCCTGCTGGCCCTGTGCGCCCTGCCCTGGGGCAACCCCGCCCTGGCCGACGCCCTGAGCCAGGTTCAGGGGCTGTCCAAGGCGGGGCTGCTGGTGCAGGAGGCCGGCAAGGCCGCCATCGCCCACAACCCCGATCTGCCGCTGATGCCGGCCTCGACCATGAAGGTGCTGACCGCCCTGGCGGCGCTCGACACCTGGGGCCGCAACTATCATTTCGAGACCGACTTCTACCAGGACGGTCAGGGCCGGCTCTGGGTGAAAGGACGCGCCGATCCCTATCTGGTTTCGGAAGAACTTGACCTGATCGCGCAGGGGCTCAAGTCCGCCGGCGTCAAGCGCGTGACCGGCATCGGGCTGGACGACAGCTACTTCGATAAGGATGTCGAGATCGCCGGCCGGTCGGCCTCGAACAACCCCTACGATGCGCCGGTGACCGCCCTGGCCGCCAACTTCAATACCGTCAATCTGATCCGCAGCGGCGCCACGGTGTCCAGCGCCGAGCCCCAGACCCCGCTGACCGACACCGCCCGCCGCTTCGGTAAGATGGGCGGGGCCGGTACCCAGCGGGTGAATCTCAAACAGCGGCCGACGGCGGTCGGTTATTTCGGCGAATTGTTGGCGGCCAAGCTCCAGGCCGCGGGGATCGAAGTCTCCGGCGGGCAGGAGATCGCGCCCATGCCGGGCGGTTCCAAGCTGGTCTATCGGCACAAGAACACCCGCACGCTGGCCGCCATGCTGACGCCGACGCTGAAATACTCGAATAATTTTGTCGCCAATGCGCTCTTCCTGCGCCTGGCGGACCCGCAGGGCAAAGGCCGGGTGAGTATCGCCGCCGCCCAGCGCGCCATGACCGAGTTTGCCCGCCGCAAATTCAAATGGGCCGATTTCAAGATCGAGGATGGTGCCGGACTGTCGCGCGGCAACCGGCTCTCGGCCCGCCAGTTGGTGGACGTGATGAATGCCTTCGCACCCCACCGCGACCTGATGCCGGTGCAGGAGGGCAATAACGAGGTGCGCGCCAAGACCGGCACCCTCACCGGCGTCAGCGCCTATGCGGGCTATGTTCGACGCGACGGCACCTGGACGCCCTTTGCCCTGCTGATCAATCAACCCGTGGATGCCGGTCTGCGGCGGCGCGTGGCCAGCGCCCTGGTCCGCTGAGCGGCTCCGCTGACCGGGTGCGCGGCCGGCCTGCCGACGGTCCCCAAGCCCTAACAGGATGTCATCTTGCGTGAACCCGACGTTACGCCGCGCCTGTCGCGACCGCGAAAGTACCATCGACCGGCCGACGCCGTCCGCTTGGCCGGCCGGATCTTGGTCTGCCTTGCGCTGACCGGAACCCTCGCCGGCTGTGCGCCGACACTGAGCGCGCTGAGCGGTCGGGCGGCGGCCGCGTCGTCGCGCCAGACCATCCTGTTCCGCAAACCCGGTGCCGCCTATCCATCGCTGGCGCCGCTACTGCGGCGCGTCACCCCGGCCGTGGTGAATGTCGCGGTGGATGCGGTGGTGCGGATCGAGGAGAACCCGCTGCTGAGCGATCCGGATTTCCGTCGGTTCATGGAGCGCTTCGGCATGGAGGTGCCCGCGGAGGGCGACACCGAGCGGCGCCAGAGCGTGGGTTCCGGGTTGATCGTGGACAGCGAACGCGGCTATGTGCTGACCAACAAACATCTGTTGGACGGCGCCACCGCCATCGAGGTGACGCTCAAGGACAGGCGCAGCTACCGCGCCTACCTGTTGGGTTCGGATGAAGGCACCGACCTTGCCGTGTTGCAGATTCCTGCGGTCGACAGCAGCCCTCTGCCGTTCGGCGACTCCAAGACGTTGGAAGTCGGAGATTTCGTAATCGCCGTCGGCAACCCGTTCGGCCTGGGCCAGACGGTCACCTCGGGGATCGTCAGTGCCGTGGGGCGCACCGGCGTGGGCGACGCCAGGCTGGGCGAACTGGTCCAGACCGATGCCTCCATCAATCCCGGCAACTCCGGCGGGCCGCTGATCAACCTGGCCGGCGAAGTGGTCGGCATCAATACCGCGCTGATGGGTCCCACCGGCGGGAATGTCGGGATCGGCTTTGCGGTGCCGAGCAACCGCGCCCGCGCCGCCTTGGCGCGGGTGCTGGCGCGGCGACACGGCGGTTAGGGTTGTTATCGCCTGTGCGCCTTGGTGTAGGGGCAGGTTTCAAACCGGCCCAGGTCCGGTTATCGCGTTCGACAGCGACTTACCGATAATCCGCCGCCTTTACCTGCTCGGCGGGGATGAAACGCGGGGTGAAATCACTCGCTGTGCCGTCGGTAACCGCCCGTCCGCCGCGGTAGTCACGCAACCGCCGCGACGCGATCCCGCGCTGCCCATCGCCCCGCACCACCTCGTCGGCGACTAGACCGAAGCCCTGCTCGCGCGCGTCCCAGGCAAGCGTCAGCCGCACATAGACCAAGCCGTCCGCATTACTGATCCAACTCACGGTCAGTTCGCGGTCCGCGATATCGATCTCGAAGGGGACGGCATCCGGGTCACGGTTGATGGTTCCCATGCACTGCACGCAGGGCAGGAGGTCCTCGGCCAGGACCTCGCGGCGGTAGACGCCCGCGTCCGTCAGGCTGAAGATCGCCAATGCGCGGCTGCCCGACGGATGCAGTGGATCATCGCCGAAGGCCGCGCGCCGGTGCACGAGGATCACCACGTCCTCCAGGGTGTCGTCGGTCAGGAGCCCGCCGTAGGATGCCACCGGATTCCATAAATGGGAGATCCAACGGCCCGGGTCGATGGGTTCGATCGGCTCCGGTCGTAGCGTCTGCGGCGCGGACGGGAGCGGTGCCAACCAGCAACCGAGCGCCAGCAGCAACCCTGACCAGCCGCTGCGCGCCGGTTGGCAGAGCGGGCGCGGCCCGACGCTAGATGCCCGTCGTTGTTGGTTTTTCGTTTCTCGTAACCCAATGTTTGCTAGTCCTTCACTGAAAACGAAAAACCGAAAACTCACGACCGTTCCGTATAACAGATCTGCACGACCGGAGCACGCGCCTGATCCACCCCGCCTGCTCACCCGCGACTCAGGGCCTCGTAGATGGCCGAATAGTCCTGGTCACCAAGACCCAGGTCCTGGGCACGGATACAGGCGGCCTCGATGGCGTTGGACAGGGCGGTATCCAGCCCGAGCGGCGCGGCCGCCTGCCGGAACAGACGGACGTCCTTCAACAGGTGTTTGAGCGGGAAGTTGGCGGCCCCGTAGTCATGACTCAGGTATTTGTCGAGCTTCTTGTCGAAGGTCTGGGCATAGAGCGCGCTGCCGCGCAGCAGGGTCATAAACTGATCGACGTCGATCCCCTGGGCGCGCACCAGACCCAGGCTTAGCGCGAAGGTGGCGGTGAGCCCGGCAATCAACTGGTTCAGCGCCAGCTTGAGCGCCGCCGCCTGACCGACCTCACCGATCCGTTGCGGCTGCGTCCCCAGCCGCTCCAGTACCGGGCGGCACTGCGCGAACCCGGTCTCATCGCCGCCGACCATGATGATCAGCCGACCGTCCCGGACTTCACTCAGGCTGCCCAGGACCGGGGCCTCCAGGTAGCGTCCACCCAGGGCGTCCAACCGGGCAGCGAGTCCGCGACTCTCCTCCGGGCCGATGGTGCCCAGCTGCACGATGAGCCGCCCGCGCAGCGCCGCGGCGGCGGGCGGGGCAAGCAGAGTTGCCTCGATGGCCGCGGCATCGCTGAGCACCAGCAGCACCAGATCCGCGGCACCGATGGCCGTCGCGGCATCCTGCGCTACCGCCAGCCCGGCGGCTGCGGCGGCCTGCGACCGCTCGGCACCACGATTCCAGCCGGTGACCGCGATCCCCTGCGCCTGCAGGCGCAAGGCGATCGCGGTGCCCATCAAACCCAAGCCGAGTACGGCAGTCTTTGGCAGCAACTCCATACGTTTTGATCCTAAACCGCGCTCAGCGCGGTATGCGATGTTGTTGGATGGGATCAGCTCCGGCAGACGCGACGATTGCTGGAGCTGGCGCGGTTTACAGTTTCAAAAACACACCGAGCGTTGCAAAGCTCAGCCGGACCTCAGCAACTCGATCACCGGCGCCGTTTCCGGCCGTATCCCCCGCCACAGCAAAAACGACTCGGCGGCCTGTTCGACCAGCATCCCAAGCCCATCGATGGCCCGCGCCGCCCCCTGGGTCAAACCCCAGCGGCAGAAGGGCGTCGGGGTATCCGCGTAGACCATATCATAGGTCCAGGCGCCGGGCGCCAGCACCGACGGCGCGATGGCCGGCACCGCGCCGGTCAGTCCGGTCGAGGTGGCGTTGATGATCAGATCGAAGCCCGCCGGGCCACTGTCCGCGCCGCCGAGGTCCACCAGACCACAAGCACTCACCATGGCGCCGCCGGGCTCGAGGTCAGCGACCGCGGCAACCAGCGCGGCGGCCTTGTCCAGGGTGCGGTTGGCGATCACCAGCGCCGCCAATCCGCTCTCCAGCAGCGGGCGCAGCACGCCCCGGGCCGCACCGCCGGCCCCGAGCAGCAGCACCCGCCGCCCGGCGAAGTCGAAGCCGTGATTGCCGGTCAGGTCCCTGACCAGCCCAACGCCATCGGTGTTGTCGCCGCGCAGCCCCCGACCCGGCAGTCGGATCAGGGTGTTGACGGCCCCCGCGGTCGCGGCCCGCGGGCTGTGCTCATCGACCAGCCGCCAGGCCGGTTCCTTGAACGGCACCGTCACGTTCAGTCCCTGCCCACCATCGCCGAAGAAACACCTGACGGTGTCGGCGAACGCGTCCGGCGCACTCAAGATCCGGGTGTACTCCAAATCCTGTCCGGTCTGCCGGGCGAAGGCCGCATGGATCAGCGGCGACTTGCTGTGGGCGATCGGATAACCGATCACGGCATAGCGGTCTGTCATGGTGCGGTTGAACTCACTCGGCCAGCCAGCGCGCTACGTCTTTGGCGTAGTAGCTCAGGATCCCGTCGGCCCCGGCGCGCTTGATGCCGAGCAGAGCCTCGAGTACCACCGCGCGCTCATCGAGCCAGCCGTTCTGACTCGCCGCCTTGAGCATCGCGTACTCGCCGCTGACCTGATAGACGAAGGTGGGAACGCCGAACTGATCCTTGACCCGCCGCACGATGTCGAGATACGGCATCCCCGGCTTGATCATGACCATGTCGGCACCCTCCTCCAGGTCCAGCGCCACCTCATGCAGGGCTTCGTTGGTGTTGGCCGGGTCCATCTGATAGGTGTATTTGTTGCCGCCGCCCAGATTCGCCGCGGACCCGACCGCGTCGCGGAACGGGCCATAGAAACTGGAGGCGTATTTAGCCGAATAGGCCAGAATGCGGGTATGGATGTGGCCCTCCGCCTCCAGCGCGGTGCGCACCGCGCCGATCCGCCCGTCCATCATATCGGACGGTGCCACGACATCGGCCCCGGCTTCGGCGTGCGAGACCGCCTGACGGACCAGCACGTCCACGGTCGGATCATTGACCACGTAGCCCTGTTCGTCGATCAGCCCGTCCTGGCCGTGGGTGGTGAAGGGGTCCAGGGCCACATCGGTGATGACCCCCAGCTCCGGTACCGCGTCCTTCACGGCACGCACCGCGCGCTGGGCCAGGCCGTCCGGGTTGAAGGCCTCGCGTGCGTCCTCGGACTTGGCCGACGCCGGCGTCACCGGAAACAGCGCCATGGCGGGAACCCCCAGTGCGGCAATGGCGCGCGCTTCGGTCACCAGCAGGTCGATGCTCAGCCGGGTCACCCCCGGCATGGACGCCACGGGCTCCCGGACGCCCGTGCCTTCGAGCACAAACACCGGGTAGATCAAGTCATTGGGAGTCAGCGTGGTCTCGCACATCAGGCGCCGCGAAAATGCATCGCGGCGCATACGGCGCATGCGGGTCAGGGGGTAGCCGGCACGCGGCGTGTGGAGTAGGGACATGATCAGCAATCTCCAAATGGTGAGCGAACGGCCCCCGCCGCTCGGGGCAACTACCATAGCCTAGACGGCAGCCTGGGTCCAAGCAGGTTCGTCGTCCCCGTGCGCGACGGCAACCGACATCCGCGCTCGATCGCAGCATTGCGCCGACTGGGCCGCGCGGGTCGAAGCCCATCCGCGACGGGAGAGAACAATCCACCGCCCCCCGGTCGTGCTGATACAATCGACTGTTGGTTGGCTACAGTCCGAGAACACGCATGTTGCTTCAATCAGATACCAGTCACCCCCCGATTTTCGACACCGATCTGACCCACTTTCAGTCCGCGGTCATCGAGGCCTCCAACCAACACCCGATCCTGGTCGATTTCTGGGCTGATTGGTGCACGCCCTGCCAGGCCCTGTCGCCCCACTTGGAGCGGATCGTCAAGGAACTGGACGGCGCCATCCGGCTGGCTAAACTGGAGGTAGACGAGGGCGAGAATATGCGCCTTGCCGGCCGCTATTCACTGCGCGGCTTCCCGACCGTGATCCTGTTCCGTAACGGCGAGGAACGCGGACGTTTCAGCGGGGCGCGCTCCACCCATCAAATCCGGGACTGGCTGCGCGAACACCTGACGGCCCCGGCAGACAGCAATGGTCACATGGGCTGAACGTCGGCCGCGCGGCTTTTCAGCGGCGCCGGTCTGACCAGGAGACACCAATGCCGAGCAACGCCGCGACGTCCGGTTTAAGCCAAGCGGCCCCGAACTTGCCGGATGAACTGGCCCTGCTGCGCGACATGCCCATCTTCGGCGCCGTCCCTGACCGGGCACTGGACTACCTGAATACGCGGGCCGAGCGGGTGATCACGCCGGCCGGACACTGGTTCTTCCGTCAGGGAGATCGCGGCGAGACCATGTACGTGCTGCGCTCGGGCCGCGTCGAGGTCCACCGCACGCTTGGCGAACGGGTGGAGGTCATCGGTCGACTTGGGCCTGGAGATTGCTTCGGCGAGATGGCCTTGATCGACCTCTACCCGCGCAGTGCCGGCGTGCGTGCGGCCGAGGACTGTCTCGCGCTGGGGATCGGCAACGCCCTGCTCTACCAGCTCTACGCGGCCGATCCTGAATCATTCACCCTGATCATGATGAATCTGGCGCGGGAACTCAGTCGCCGCCTGCGCCAGACCGAAGCCCTGCTGTTCCGCCAACGCGGCTCCGCCGCGCACGCCGACCGGCATGTTGCCGCGGCGTCCTGCGAAACTCCGTATGTCTGAGTGCCGGCCTTAGGCACGGTTCACCCGTAGACAGGTCCGTTGGCAACAAGTCAAGAACACGTGAAACACAATCGTTGTCGTTGTCGTAATCGTAATCGAAAAAGCGATTCAGTTTGGTCATGAGCGGACCGCCGTCTCTCGCGTTTCGATTCATGATCTGAGGACCGCGAAACGAAATGGCGCGAGCGCGTCCCCGCGGCTATCGTCAACCCGATTACGACAACGGCAACGAGCGACAGCCCCTCAGCTCGCACCCTCCTCCTCGGCCGCATGGGGCTCCCCGCGCAGATGCACCGGCGCCAACGCCCCCGCGCGCCGCTTGCGCACCTGGATGTTGAGCATCTCCACCGCCACCGAGAAGGCCATCGCGAAATAGATGTAGCCCTTGGGGATGTGCTGGCCCACGCCCTCGGCGATCAGCACTACACCCACCAGGATCAGGAAGCTCAAGGCCAGCATCTTGATACTGGGATGGGCCTCCACGAAATCGCCGATGGACTTGGCGGCCAGCATCATGACCCCGACCGCAATGACGATGGCGATCACCATGACCGGCACATGTTGCGCCATCCCGACCGCGGTGATCACCGAATCCAGCGAGAACACGATGTCGATGATGGCGATCTGGGCGAGCACCATCCAGTAACGGGAGGGAGCGCGCACCTCGGCGGTGTGTTCGTCTCCCTCAAGGCTGTCGAAAATCTCATCGGCACTTTTCCACAAAAGGAACAGGCCGCCGAAAACCAGAATCAGGTCACGCCCGGAGACGGCCAGCGCATCGCGCAGGTGCGCGTCCTGCAGCGTCGCGGCAAACTCGGGCATGATGGTGAACATGGGCTCGGTGAGGCGCATCATCCAGGCGAGGGACAGCAACAGCGCGATGCGGGTGATCATCGCCAGGGCCAGCCCCTGGATCCGTGCCCGGTTACGCTGTGCCGCCGGGAGGCGACCCACCAGGATCGACAGGAAGATGATGTTGTCGATCCCCAGGACGATCTCGAGCGCGGTCAGGACGACCAACGCAATCCAGGCCTCGGGGCTCGCGATCCATTCGAACATGCGGTATGCCTCTGTGTACCCGACTCAAGCGATGCCGCGGAGCATCGAGCGGATCAGTGGTTGCGGAATGCGCGCCCCGACGATTGCCGGGGTTCACGGAAATCGCCTGACGTCGGCGCCACGGCCGCCCGACGGCTGGGATCCCTGGATCAGGCGCCCCGGCCCTGCACCAGCGAGCGGATCCGTTCGGGGTTCGGCAGACCGCGCATCGCCAGTTCGGGTTGATCGCCGGTGGTGAAAATCGTCAGATCACCGATGTCGAACATGCGCTGCGTCAGGCTCTGGTTGACTTGCAGAGTCCGCACCGAGTCCAGGCTGACCTCGGTATAGTGTTTGTCGAAGAGGCCACGCACCCGCGACAAACGGTCGTCGGTAATCGTGAGCCGATCGAACCGGGCCGGGACATACCAGGAGAACAGGACCAGACCGCCGATCGCGAACAGCGCGACGCCGAGATATTGTGTGTTCTGTCCGGACAGCGGGGCGCCGATCAGCGGCGCGAGTCGCTCACCGAACCCGGTGAGTACGACCCCGGCGACCATGATCAGCGCCGTGATCAGGGTTGCGAAAGGGCGCATCCGGAAGCTCGCGGGGTGTGCCTCATAACGGACTTCGGACATCTGAAACTCCCGAGACCTGTGCAAAAAAAGTTTAAATTATTGAAAATAAATAATTTCACGTCGATTGGCCCGCGCTGACGGCAGCGCGGCCCGGACCGGGGCGGATACTAGCAGCAAGCGTCGACAGGGTGAAGTGCCGCGCGCGGCTCGACAGCTACAATATCGGGTCAAGCAACCGTGCCGCGCGCACCGCCCAGCGGAAGGCCCACCCCCGTTGCGTGAGGTCGGCGCGGCCTGCGCGGCGCGCCCGCCGGAAGTCCTCCTCCAGCATCCCGTGCACCGCGGCGGCCAAGCCCCGATCCACCACGATCGCGGTGATTTCGAAGTTGAGCCGCAGCGAACGGTTGTCGAGATTGGCGCTGCCGATGCTGGCTACCGCGTCGTCGACCAGCACGACTTTCTGATGCGTGAAGCCATCCTGATAGCGATAGATTTGAATACCGGTGCGGTCCGCCGCCGCGAGGAACGCGTAGGACGCCAGGTAGACCAGCAGGTGATCCGGTTGCCCGGGAAGCAGGACACGCACCTCCACACCGCGCAGGGCCGCCAGTTGCAGCGCCGCAAAGACCGCCGCATCGGGGACGAAATAGGGGCTGGCGATCCACACGCGGCGCCGCGCCCCGACGATCGCCTGGTGGAAGAACATCGAGCACCGATCGAGGTCGTCCGCCGGTCCGGTGGGATAGACCAGCACCGCCTGCGCCGCGACCCCCGCGCATGGGCGGCCCGGCGGCGCCAGCCCCCACATCAACTCGGGGATGGTTCCGGTGGCCCAGTGCCAATCGGCCGCGAAGACCAATTGCAGTGCCTGGGCGGCGGGCCCCTGCAGACCCAGGTGGGTATCGCGCCAGTGGCCCAGCGGGCCGCGGCCCAGATACTCATCGCCCACGTTGTGACCGCCCACAAAGGCGGTATGACCGTCCACCACCACGATCTTGCGGTGATTGCGGAAATTGAGCTGGAAGCGGTTGCGCCGACCATGGGTGCTGTGGAAGGCCGACACCGCGACCCCGGCGGCGCGCAGCGGGGCAAGGTAGGCGCGGGGCAGCCCATGGCTGCCGATCTCATCGTAGAGCAGGTAGACCCGGACCCCGGCGGCGGCCTTGCGCATCAGCAGTGCTTGCAGCCGACGGCCCAGATCATCATCCTTGACGATGAAGAACTGCACCAGACAGCAGCGTGCGGCCGACTCGATCGCGGCGAAGATGGCGGCGAAGGTGGCGTCCCCGTCGACCAGCAGCGTCGGCACATTGCCGCGGGTGAAGGGGGTACCGCCGAGTTGCGCGAGCACGTCCAACGCCGCGGCGCGTTCGGCGGGGAGTTCGGCCTGCACCGACGCCAGGGTTCGCAGCAAACCCGCGACCCGCTGATCCGCCCCGGCCTGGGTCAGCGCACGCAGCGGATCCAGGTAGCCCTGAAAGCGGTCGCGGCCGAAAATCCAGTACAGCGGCAGGGCCAGATAGGGAAAGGTCACCAGGGACACCGCCCAGGCGATGGCGCCCTGCGGCGTGCGCACCCCGGCCACCGCGTGGATCGCGGACAGGACCCCCAGCGTATGAATCAGCAGCAGCGCACTGCCGGCAGCCAGGATAACATCGTGTTCCAACAAGAGACGCCTCGCCTGCCGCATTCAGCAGGCGGCATTGACCATATGATGACCCGAATTATGCACAACAACAGCCCGACGTTCCGCTTGGTCTTTCAGCTGACCCTGACCTGGCTCTTCTTGATCGGGTGTTCAGGCGGTGCCGCGGCAACCGCCGAACCGGCCGCCGCCCCGCGGGCCATTGGATCAGTGGACGCGGTCCCGGCAGCGGCAGCCGCGACCGAGCCGCTCGCCCGCCGCGTCACCCAGGACATCGAACACGAGATCGCCGCGGTCCAGCCCTGGCTCGACCGCTACGGCTACGGCGCAGTTGCCCTGGCCGTGGGTCTGGAGGGAGTCGGCATCCCGACGCCTGGCCAAACCCTGCTGATGGCCGCCGCCGCCGACGCGGCGACCACCCACAAGTTGCAGATCGGCTGGCTGCTGGCGGCGGCTTTTCTGGCGGCCACGGTCGGCAACACGCTGGGCTACCTGATCGGACGCTGGGGCGGACGCGCCTTGCTGCGTCGGCTGCGCGTGAGCGACCGGCAGCTGGAACGGGTGGAGGCGGGTTTCGCCCGCTGGGGCGGCTGGCTGATCGTCCTGGCCCGGTTCTTCGACGGACCACGCCAGTTGAACGGCATCGCCGCGGGTATTCTGGATATGCCCTGGCCGCGCTTCGCGCTGTTCAACGCACTGGGCGCCGCCCTCTGGACGGGCACTTGGGCCCTCGGGATTTTCTATCTGGACGAAAACCTGCACGCCATCCTCGTGGTCATCCGTCAGCTCAATCCGTGGGTGCTTGGGGCATCCCTGGTCGTCACGGCCGGGCTGATCATCCTGTCGTGGCGATGGTATCGCGGCTTGTCAACCAAGACTTGAATTTGCCCGCCGCACCATGTGCCTGTCGTTGTTGGTTTTTCGTTTCTCGTTTTTTGTTGGCGGATGCTTGATAGACACCAACGAAAAACGAAAAACCGAAAACTGAAAACCGTTCGGTATAACACCTCTCTATCAAACCATCGAAAATTGCGATGGAGTTAATTGGTCCCCGCCCTAGCCGCCGTGCGGTTGCCCAGGTATCTTAGCGACTTCCGATATTCGGCCCCGGCAAGGTCCGATACACCCCCCGAACGACCGCCCGCACCAAGCGCCGCTACCGTCGTTCCCCCTGCCCTATCCGCGAAGACGGAGGAAGTTCCATGACGGCAGTTGTCGCAACCAACCAGACCATCCTGGTGGTCGGCGGTGGCATCAGCGGGATGACCGCTGCGCTCGAAGCCGCCGAGACCGGGAAACGTGTCGTCTTGGTCGAGAAACGTCCCTACCTGGGCGGCCGCGTCTCCCAGCTTTACAAGTATTTCCCCAAGCTCTGTTTTCCAACCTGCGGGCTGGAAATCAATCAGCGCCGCGCCAAGCAGAACCCCAACCTGACCATCCTGACCATGGCCGAGGTCACCGGGCTCACGGGCGCGAGGGGCAACTACACGGCGACCGTCAAACTCTCCCCCCGTTATGTCAACGCCAACTGCACCGCCTGCGGTGACTGCGCCACGGCGGTCACGGCGCTGTTCGACGACGAGTACAACTACGGACTCGGCAAGCGCAAGGGCGCCTATCTCCCCTACCGCATGGCACACCCGGCACGCTATGTGCTGGACCCAGCCATCATCGGCACACCGGACGCCGAGCGGGCCAAGGCCGCCTGCCGCTACGACGCCATCGATCTCGAGATGCAGGAAGAAACCATCGACTTCCCCTGCGGCGCGGTGATCTGGGCGACCGGCTGGAAGCCCTACGACGCGGCCAAGATCCAGCCCTATGGTTACGACCGCTTCCCCAATGTCATCACCAGCGTCGAGTTCGAGCGCATGGCCGACCCCACCGGCCCCACGGGCGGCAAGCTGGTGCGCCCCTCCGACGGCAAGGAGGCGAAGAAAGTCGCCTTCATCCAGTGCGCCGGCTCGCGCGACCGCAATCACCTGCTGCACTGCTCGCGGATCTGCTGCATGGCGAGCTTCAAGCAGTGCACTTACGTGATCGACGCCTTTGGCACGGACGCGCAAATCAACGTCTATTACATCGACCTGCGCGCCATCGACCGCTTCGAGGACTTCTACCAGAAAGTCCGCGCCAACCAGAACATCACGTTCATCAAGTCCAAACCGGCCTCCATCACCCAGGACAAAGACGGCAGCCCGGTCGTCCATGGCGTGGACACCGAGGGCTACCGGCGGTTCGCCGAACCCCATGACCTGGTTGTGCTCGCCATCGGCATGGAGCCCGCCGTGGACCCGGCCGGTTTCCCGGTGCCGATCGTCCTGAACCGCGAGGGCTTCATCGAGGCCGCCAGCGCCAACGGCGGAGTCTTCGCCGCCGGCGGTGCCGCCGATGCGCTCGATGTCAACCGGGCGGTCCAACATGCCACCGGGGCGGCGCTGCGCGCCATCCAGGTCGTCAACAGCGTTGCCCGAGCGGAGGTTTAAGCCATGGCAGCCGAGAAAAAACTGGCCGGTTACATCTGCACCGGGTGCGGCATCGGCGAGCGCCTGGATGCCAAACAGCTCCAGGCCGTGGCGACCCGCGAGGGCAAACTGCCGAACGTCAAACAACACCCGATGCTGTGCGGCGCCGCGGGCGTCAAGCTGATTCAGGACGACATCGATGCGGGCGACGCCACCCACATCATGATTGCCGCCTGTTCACGGCGCTCCAAGGTCGAGGCCTTCAGCTTTCCGACCGTCGCCATGTCACGCGCGAATTTGCGCGAGGGCGTGATCTGGGCGCGTCCCGAAGGCGATGAGCACCAGGAGACCACCCAGGAGATGGCGGATGACTACATCCGCATGGCGGCGGCCGAGATCAAGTTCATGACCGTGCCGGAGTCATCCGGCGAGCAGGAACTGAATAAGACCCTGCTGGTGGTGGGCGGCGGCATGACCGGCATGACCGCGGCGGTCGAGGCGGCCAAGGCCGGCTACCCGGTGCACCTGGTGTGTGACGAACCGGTGCTGGGCGGGGTCTGGAAGGATCTCTACAAGCGCGTTCCCTTCCGCGCCGCCGCCTTCGATGTACCCAACGGCAACGATGTCGACCTGCCTCAGCCCGAGGACCCGGGCCTGGATGAGCTGATCGAGCGGGTCATGGCCAACGGGCGCATCACGGTGCACCTGAACGCGAAGATCACCAAGACCTCCGGCGCGCCGGGGCGTTTTTCGGCCGACATCAGCATGGAGTCGGGCCGCACTCTGACCGAGAATTTCGGCGCCATTGTCCAAGCCACCGACTACAAACCCTACGACGCCAACCAACTCCCGGAATTCGCCTACGGCACGACACCGGACGTGCTGACCAATTTCGAGTTCGAACGGCTCGCCAAGCAGGCCAACGGCGCCGTCATCAAACGCCCATCCGACGGCCGCGAGGTCAAGGCGGTCGCCTTCATCCAGTGCGCCGGTCAGCGCTCGGGCAAGGCCGGCCATCTGCCCTACTGCTCCGGCTTCTGCTGCACCGAGTCCATCAAGCAGGCGATGTACTTCAAAGCCCAGAACCCGGGCTGTGACGCCACCATTCTGTTCGACGACCTGCGCACCCCCGGCGCCGCCGGTGAGGACTTCTATCGGTCCGGTCAGCAGGCCATGGTCACCTTCACCAAGGGCCAGGCGTCCGCGGTGGTCGCGGACGGGGCCGACCTGCGAGTCAAGTTCAAAGATCTGATCCTCAACGAAGACACCGAGATGGTCTGCGACCTGGTGGTATTGGCCACCGGCCAGGTGCCCAACACCGGCCCCGACCCCTATGCCCAGCTTGCGGTCGACGAGGCCCCGACCGAGGAAGAAAAGGCCGCTGCCCGCGCCGCGCTGGCGGTCGCCCCACCCTCGATCCTCAACCTGGACTACCGTCAGGGGACGGACCTGCCGCACCTGAAGCACGGCTTCGTTGACAGCCATTTCATCTGCTTCCCCTACGAGACCCGCCGCACGGGCATCTATGCCGCCGGCCCGGTGCGCCGCCCGATGGACCTGAAGCAGGCGATGGACGACGCGGTCGGCGCCACCATGAAGGCGATCCAGTCACTGGAAAACGCCGCGCGCGGCTCCGCTGCCCACCCGCGGGTCGGCGACCTTTCCTACCCGCGCTTCCGCAAGGAAGGCTGTACCCAGTGCAAGCGCTGCACCGTGGAATGCCCGTTCGGCGCCATCAATGAGGACGAGCAGCGTTACCCGCAGTTCAATGAGTCGCGCTGCCGCCGTTGCGGCACCTGCATGGGCGCCTGCCCGGTGCGTGTCATCTCCTTCGACAACTACTCGGTGGACACCGTCGGCCAGCAGCTCAAGGCGGTGGATGTTCCGGACGAGTTCTCCGAGAAGCCGCGCATCCTGTGTCTGGCCTGTGAGAACGACGCCTATCCGGCGCTGGACATGGCCGCGCAAGCGGGTGAGCACATCACCCCCTTCGTGCGCGTCATCCCGGTGCGCTGCCTGGGGTCGGTCAGCCTCTCGTGGGTGACGGATGCGCTCAACTCCGGCTACGACGGCATTGTGCTCATGGGCTGCCGCCGCGATGATGACTATCAGTGTCATTTCGTGCGCGGCTCCGCGATGGCGGCCGAGCGGCTCTCCAAGGTCGGCGACACCCTCACCCAGTTGAACCTGGAAACCGAGCGGGTAGCGGTCCATGAAGTCGCCATCACCGACCTGAAACGCGCCCCGGCGATCCTCAACGAGATGGCCGAGACCATCATGCGGATCGGCATGAGCCCATTCAAATTTTAGTAAAAATTTGAATTATTTCAGGTTTAGAACAAATTTGCGGAGAGCGTCTGATGGGCGAACTGAATACGGCGATGATCGAGCGGTATCGCAACAACTTTTTAAAGGAGGTTGAGGCGAATGTCGAGGAGGGTGAATGGGTCAAGATGTGCATGCAGTGCGGCGTGTGCTCCGGCTCCTGCCCGCTCGGCAAGTTCTGGGAGCATCCGCCCCAGGAGATCTTCATGATGATCCGCGCCGGCAAGCGCGAGGCGGTGTTGCAGTCCGAATCGGTGTGGATGTGCACCTCCTGCTACAACTGCATCGTGCGCTGCCCGCGGCAATTGCCGATCACCCACATCATGCACGGTCTGGCGCACTATGCGAAGCGTCTGGGTCTGGTGCCCAAGACCAACCCCACCGCCAAGTTTGCTCAGCTGTTCTGGGACAATCTGATGGTCAAGGGGCGCGTCAATGAGCTCAAGCTCGGCCTCGCACTCTATTTCATGAACGGCTTCGGCGATGGCGTCAAGGTCGCGCTCAAGAACCAGAAGCTCGGCATGGCGATGATGAAGACCGGGCGGATGAACCCCAAGGAAGCCTTTGGCGGTCATGCCGTCAAGGACTTGGCCGGTTTCCACAAGGTGCTGAAAAAGGCGAAGGAACTCGAAGATGCCCGCATCGCCCAAAACGGCCCGCCCGCGGGCGCCTGAGTAGAGGACCCATCCATGGCCAAGCGCGAATATTCCTTCTACCCGGGGTGCTCCTCCCAGAAGGGCGCCTCCTCATCCAACTATCTGGTCTCGGTTCAGACCATGTGCGAGGAGCTGGAGGTCCAGCTCAACGAGATTCCCGACTGGAACTGCTGTGCCGCCTCCATCGGCTATGCCGGCGGCGGCGAACTGCCGCGGCTCACCCTGTCCGCACGCAACATCGCGCTCAGCGAGCAGCATCACCCCGGTCAGGACATCGTCGCCACCTGCGCCGCCTGCTGGCTGTCCACCCGCGAGGCGGCCGAACGCCTGCACGAGGACCAGTCGCTGCTGGCCGAATGCAACACGGCGCTGGCCGAGGCCGGTCTCAAGCTGCGCAATGAAACGCCGATCAAGCACATGGCCGAGGTGCTGATCGAAGACCTGGGTTATGACGCACTCAAGGCACGGGTCAAGAAGCCTCTGGAAGGTATCAAGATCGCCGGCTATGTCGGCTGTCAGACCAACCGCCCGTTCGGCATCGCGGGCGAGTCCTACGAGAACCCGAAGTACCTGGACAAGCTGGTTGAGACACTCGGCGGTGATTCGATTCCGGACTATGAAAAGAAGGTCCAATGCTGCGGCGGGGCGCTGGCCTTCTCGGAACCGGAAAAATCCCAGGAGATGGTCAAGGGCATCATCGAAGCGGCTTACGACCACGGCGCCGACCTGATCGTGACGCCTTGTCCGGTGTGCCAGATGAATGTCGAGGTCTACCAGGATCAGATCAACCAGACCTACGGCACCAAGTTCCAGATGCCGGTGGTCTATTACTCGACGCTGATGGCGGTGGCCTATGGGCGTTCGGCCAAGGATGCGGCGCTGAACGGGCAGATCATCCCGGCCAAGGCGCTGGATGCGTTGGCGGCGAAATAGGTGCACCCGGTCAAGCGCGTCGATGGGCAGGGCAAGAGCGATGCCCATCCGGCCAGCGCGACGCTTGCGGATGGGCATCGCTCACGCCCATGTTCCAACCGGGGAGCAAGAGATGAAATCGACATACACGAAGGTCGCGGGCGGTTTGGTCCTGGCGCTGATCCTGACCCAGCCCGCCATTGCCGAGAGGGGCGAAAGCTCGTACTACGCCCCGCCCAGTTTCAATGACCTCGACGTGTCTCGCAATGGCACCCTGGATAAAGGCGAAGTCCAGGGACGCAGCCCACTGTATGGTCAGTGGGACAGGTTCGACATGAACCTCAACGGATTGATCGAACCCGCCGAGTTTGCCGCCTTCGAGGTCATGGACCCGCTGCCGTCCGCGGTCAAGCCGCCGACGTTGCCCGTGCCTACACCAGAGGTTCCAGCTTATTAGTCAATGAGATAGGCTGTTTGATCCGTCGGCGTCGTCATGGGCCGGGTCCGAATTCAGCTGATATTTCTCCAGGCGGTAGCGCATGGTCTGGCGGCTGATCCCGAGGAGTCGGGCGGCCTGAGTGACATTGCCGCGTCGTCGTTTGAGCGCCTCGTGAAAGATCCGGCGCTCAAAGCGCTCCAGGCTGACCGAGCCGTCGAGCGCGAAGCACAGTCCCGCGTCGGCGGTCGGTTCCGCGACCGTCGTGGCGGGCGCGAGTTGGAGCCAACGCGGGTCCAGGGTGTTCCCTGGGGAGAGCAACACGCAGCGCTCCACGACATTACGCAGCTCGCGCACATTTCCCGGCCAAGGGTGGGCGCGCAGTGCCTCCCAGACGACTCCGGGCACCCGTGCGATCGGGCAATGAGCGCGCTCATTGAATTCGGCGATGAGTGCCCAGACCAGCTCGTTGAGGTCTTGCGGACGCTCGGCGAGCCGGGGAATGCGGATCTGGAAGACGCTCAGACGGTGGTAGAGATCGCTGCGAAAGCGGCCGACCGCCACCTCCTCGGCCAGGTTACGGTTGGTTGCGGCGACGATACGCACATCCAGGTCGATCCCGGTCTCGCCCCCGACCCGACGGATACGCCGATCCTCCACCGCGCTCAGGAGTTTCGCCTGTAAGCCCAGGGGGAGGTCGCCGATCTCGTCGAGAAACAGGGTACCGTGGTCGGCCTGCTCGAACAGGCCGCGGTGCAGCGCCTTGGCCCCCGTGAAGGCCCCCGCCTCGTGACCGAACAATTCGGACTCCAGCAGGTCCTCAGGCAATGCCGCGCAATTGACCTCCACCAACGGACCGGCGGCGCGCGCGCCCCCGTAATGAAGAATACGCGCCGCCAACCCCTTGCCGGTGCCGGTGTCACCCTGAACGATGACGGCACTGAAATCCGCCGCGGCGATCCGCGCCAGCAGTTGACGCGTCTCCTGCGCGCGCGCGCTCGACCCCAGGAACTGCTCCGGGCCGTAGCAACGCGGCTGCGACCCGGTCAGCCGCTGAACCGCGGGTTGAGTATCTGCGCAACGGGCCGCGTTTACTCCGGCGCGATCAGGTCGCGACCTGTCGTCGCGGGTCAGTAGATTTTCGGCCATGGTCACTCCGCCGTCCGCCCCCTTGACCCTTGCGCGCCGCCCGCCTGGACTGCGGAAGGCACCTATCCGACGGGCAGTACTGGGAGGGAAGTGTGGGCGATGAGCGCCGACCTCTACCATTGGATTATGGAGTGAATCGCGTTTCGGGCGCGGTCCGATTGCCTTAGTTCGGAGCTGCGGCGACCGCCGCCGCGACCGCGGGCGACAGTTCCGCGGTCTCGCAGCCGCTCAGCGACAAGGCTGGCGGGTCGACCGAGAAGATAAATGGGGCGGCCTTGCGCAAGGCACTGAGCCCCAGGATTTGTCGCGACTCCCCGGGGAACACGGCCGCCTCAACGTCGCTCAGCCAGCAATCGCCGATGCGCATACGCGCGAGGGCATAGACCGGAACCTCCCGCGTGCTACCGTCGGCCAGGATGCCCCGCAGCGGCTTGACGTAGCGAGCCGCACCGGTGGACGCGAGCGCGTCGAGCGTGCGCTGGTTGATCACCATATACCCGGAGCCGGTGTCCACCAGAAACTCGACCGGGCCGACACCCGCGATCTCTCCGGGTACGTAGAAGGTCGCCGCGGATTGCTGCGACATCGTGACCCGATGACCGAAGTCCGCCGCGGTCACGCCCGAGGTCGCTGCTGCGATCAACATCAAGGCCATGGTGAGGGTCGAACGAGATCGCACGGGTCTTACCTGTCTGCTGGTGGGTCGCCCAAATACCAAACGGCGGGATCCTACCCGCGGCAAGGCGTCGGAGTCCTGAGACGACCCCAACCGAGCCCACAAATCTCAACGCGATCACGAAAACTTGACGGAGATCAAATAGTAATCGCCTGAGATCTCACGCGCGCGTTCCCCCGAGGTCGGACAGCATCGCATCCAGGGCGTCGATTGCCACCGGTTTCACCAGATGCAGATCGAACCCGGCGTCCTGCGAATGCTGCCGATCGCTCATCTGGCCGCGTCCGGTCATCGCCACCAGGGGAAGGCGCCGATACTGTGGCAGCGCACGGATATGCCGCGCCAGTTCGTGCCCATCCATGCCGGGCATACCGAGATCGAGGATCGCCAGGTTCGGGTGGAATGCGTCAAGGACCGCAAGGGCGGCGGGGCCACCGTAGGCGACCCGCACCACGGCACCCCGCAGCCCGAGCAACATGGCCAGACTATCGGCGGCGTCGCGGTTGTCATCCACGATCAGGATATGCAGCCCCATGGCAGGATCGGTCACGCCTAGGCTCTCGGAGGTGCTCGGCGCGGGCGCCGGAGGCGCCGTCGGCAGGTACACCACAAGCGTGCTGCCATGTCCCGGACCGGCACTGTGCGCCTCGACCCGACCGCCGTGCAGGGCGACCAGACCCTGCACCAGTGATAGCCCGATCCCCAGTCCGCCTTGGGCCTGACGCTGCTCGCTGTCGCCCTGATGGAACAGGTCAAAGATGTGCGGCAACAGCTCGGCAGAGATGCCGACGCCGGTGTCTTGCACCGAGATTCGCACCGCGCTCCCTTCCAGTTGAGCGGTGATCCGGATCTCCCCTCCGGCCGCAGTAAATTTTGTGGCGTTGTTGAACAGGTTGCCGAAAACCTGAGTCAGGCGGACGGGATCGGCCTGAAGCCACACCGGCTCGACCGGCAGCATGATCATCAACTGCTGACCGGCCGCCAGGAGCGCCGGGCGGACAGTCTCCACCGCGTTATCGATGATCGCGGAGAGTTGGAGCCGCTCTTTGCGCAGTTCGAGCTTGCCGCGACTGATGCGCGAGATCTCCATCAGGTCGTCGATCATCCGCACCAGATGGGCGAGCTGACGCCCCATGATGTCCTGGGCCGCACGCACGCGGGTGTCATTGGTTCCCTGCAGACGCAGGATTTCGAGCGCATTGCGGATTGGTGCCAGTGGATTTCTCAATTCGTGTGCGAGAGTGGCGAGAAAGATGTCCTTGCGTCGATCGCTCTCGCGCAGCTCCGCGACGGCGGCGGTGGTCCGCTCCCGCGCGGCCACCGCCTGGGCCATAAAGGCCACGGCCTCCTCCTGGGAGGTACGGAGCGCCTGTTGTTGCTCGACCAGCCGGGCGACCAGGGCGGAGTCGGCTTCCAGCCGGGTGAGATCGGTGCCGACCAGGCAGATGGTGGGCTCACCGAATCGGTCGAACCGGCTGGCCCAGAGGTGCAGCGGCACGGTGGAGCCGTCCGCGGCACAGAACATCACGCGGTCGTCCGCGGTTGTCCCGCGGGAGGTGTCCAAGAGTGTCTGGAGTCGCTGCGCATCCTCGGGTACCACGACCTGTTGAAGCGGGCGACCCAGGAGGGCGCTGCGCGGACGCTGGAGCAGCGTCGCCGCGCGTTCGTTGCAGTAGAGCACCAGACCGTCCGGAGCAATGGCCATACCCAGTTCGTTCATCGTCTCGACCATCAGGCGGTGCAGGTTCTCGGTTTCAGTCAGGGAGAAAACGCGATCACCCATACTGCCGCTGACGATGATGGCGTCGGCCTCGCCTTCGCGGATGGCCCGTAGCGTCTCCTCGGCTTCTTCGAGCCGCACCCTCAGCGCGGCGTTCTCTGCCTGAAGGCCGGCGTGGTCGGAACACTCGACGAAGTCGTACATGGCAGTTTCATTTGGTCTGCGGCGTTTTGCCGTCCTTGGTCAACAGATTCAGGCCCACCAGGACCCGCTGCTGATCGGCCAGATTGCCGATCAGCCGGCGAAACGGCAACGGGAGCTGCTTGATTAAGGTCGGTACGGCGACGATCTGCGCGCTCTTGGCCAGTGTCGGCTGCTCATAGACATCAATGACCTCCAAGTCGTAGCGGCCGTGGAGATGCGTCTCGCAGAGCGCGCGGACCGAGCGGATGGCCGCCAAGGAGCGCGGGGTGAAGCTCGCGACATAGAGCCGCAAGCGATAGGCTTCCAGGGGTGCCGCGGCCAGGGCTGCCTCCATCCTGGCGAGCGCATCGGGCGCTGTTTCGGTCGACATGCGAAGGCTCTTCAGCTGAGATGAGCGGCTACCCGGCTGGGTCTGGCAGCACGATGGACTAGACCCGCGGCGACAGGTCTAACTGGCCTTGACCTCAGCCTGATTGCCCAAGCTGCTCAAGGAGTCGACAACAAGCAATGGTTTAAAGCACCGGGATTGCGCGTAATCTGCGACCTTCCGCCACCCGGTCGCTCCGCGAGCGCATATCACATTATAATTTGATTCCCGGACGATTGAATAGACTCTCAGGGAGTAGACGCCGGGTCAATACGTAGAAATACGCGTGCGCAAACCAGTACCTGCGCAACCTTAATACATCATCAACACCATAGGACTGCATCGCATCACTGTGAGATCAGTCAGCCGCATCAATCACTCAAGTACGCCGATGATCAATTCGCTTGCGCGTCCGGGTGGCGCCGCCGAGCGGCGACATAGCGGAAAATTGCAAATTTTCTCCGGCAATCACGGTGGCTTATGTCTTATCCTTAGCTGACTTGACGAACCCGTCGATCGCGACATCCATCGCCTGTGATGTCTGATCCGGATTCCGCGGCGGCGAGCGGCCGGATCGCTAAGCCGAGCACCGGCCCGACGGCGCCTGCCGACGCCCGCAACGCCCACCCGCGAAGCGCGTTCACCAGACTCGACCGATCCATGAACCTCGACGACGCAATCGACCTTCACGACCCCCAGCACCTGGATGCACTGTCCGAGGAGCAACTGAACCAACTGCCCTGCGGAGCGATCCGTGTCAATGCCGATGGGATCATACTTTTCTACAGCCGGTCGCAGGCCACGATCGCGAATCGTGATCCAGCGGCGGTGATCGGGCGAAACTTTTTCTCGGACGTGGCACCCTGCACCATCGTTCCTGAATTCTATGGACGCTTCCGCCGGGGGGTCTTGACCGGCGACCTCAGTACGACCTTCGAGTTCGTGTTCGATTTCGAGATGCATCCGGTGCAGGTGCGCATTGCGATGCGCGCCTCGAACCGTCCGGGCGAATTCTGGATCGTCGTCGAGCCGCTACGCCGCTTGCCCCCGCGCAACGAACAGGCGGCCTATGACCTGATCGCCGGCAAGTTTTGCGAAACCATGGCCGGTCTGTCCGCCGCCTCGTTCGATTTTTCCCAGTGCGATGCGGAACCCATTGCGACCTGCGGCCTGATTCAACCGTTCGGCTGTCTGCTGGTGCTCGACCCTAAGACGTTGCAGATCGATGCCTGCAGCGCCAACACGGGCATGTATCTCGGGCTGGACCCGGAGCAACTGCTCGGCGCGCCGCTGAGTCGGGCCCTGACGGCGGGCGCCGCCGATCTGCACGCGTGTCTGGCGGCGGACGCGGACGCCGCTGCCTTTCGTCCGTCTTTTTTCCGCATGGCGGCACCCTTGGGCCAACTGCCGCTCGAGGTGCGACTGCATCGCTGGCGCGATCGGCTATTGTTGGAGGTCGAGCCCTGCGGCGAAATGGCGATGGATGAGCGTCTGCGCGGTTTCGATGTCGAGGCCTTTCAGCAGCGGTTGCACGCCTGCGCCGATGCGGTCGAGGTCTGCGGCGCGGCCGTCGCGGCGCTACGCCATCTGACCGGGTTCGAGCGCGTAGTCGCCTACCGGTTCGAAGCCGAGGACGACGGGGTCGTGATCGCCGAGAGTTTGCTGCCCGATGCCTGGCCTTCGATTCTGGGACTGCGCTACCCGGCGACCGACATCCCGCGCCAGGCGCGTGCGCTCTATCGCGAGACGCCGCTGCGCTACGCCCCCAGCCGCGATCACTCCGATGTTCCGCTGTTGAGCCGAACAGTCGCCCCCGACACGATCGATATCGGCATCGCCCATCTGCGCGCCCAGTCCCCGATTCACCGCAACTATCTGAAACGCTTTGCTGTCAACGGCTCCATGTCGCTGTCCCTCATGTTTGAAGCGCGACTCTGGGGACTGCTGATCTTTCATCATCGCGCCCCGCATCCGGTGACTGCCGATGCGCGCCGTCGACTGATCGAACTGGGCGGCTGGCTCTCGACACGGCTGGCTCTGGTCGAGGAACGCGAACACAATCGCGCCAGCGAACTGGGCATGGCAGAAGTCAACCGGATCGTCGGCGAGATCGACATCGAGCTACCCTTTCCCGAGAGCTTCATCGGCAAAGAGCAACTGCTGTGCGACCTGATCGGCGCCGACGCCGTGCAGATCTACCATCATGGCCAACCACTGTTCATCGGGCACGACCTTGGTTTGTCGGCGGACGCGACCGCGGCATTGCTGGTTTTTCTGCACACCCGTCCCGGACCCCTCTGGAGCACCGATTGTCTCTCCGGCGAGTTCGAGCCGGCCGCGTTCTATCCGCACCGGCTGGCCGGTGTCATGGTGATCTTCGTCGACGAACGGCGCGAGGACATCCTGGTGTTCGGGCGGCGGAGCACCAACTACGCCGTGAACTGGGGCGCCGATCCGGCCTCGCTGCCATTCTCCGGCGGGGACAGCGTCCGGACTTTCGGTTGGCCGAACCGTGTCTTCACGGTCTGGCAAGAAGAACGGACCCATTACGCGCGACCCTGGTCGAAGGTCGCGCTGGCCACCGGACTGGCACTGAAAAATCTGATCCAGCAAGTGATCGTCGCCAATGCGGCGCATTTCAAACGGCTGGCCCAGTCGCTGGCGCGGCAGGGCGAACAGTTGCGTCAGTCACGCGAGGAGATGCGCCATCGCGCCCTGCATGACGCCCTGACCGGACTCCCGAATCGGGAACGCTTCCGCGAGGCACTGGCCGAGGCGATCGAATCGAGTCGGCACGATGGCCGCACCTTCTCAGTCGCGCTTCTGGATATCGATCATTTCAAGACCATCAACGACACCCTGGGCCATGACAAGGGCGATATCCTGCTGTGCGCCCTGGCCGAGCGGATCAGCGCGGTCTTGCCCGGCGATGGGCTGGCCGCCCGGCTGGGCGGCGACGAGTTCGTGCTGCTGCTGCCGCAACAGCCGGACGATGATCCCTTCACGCAAGCGGTCCGGGTGGTCCGATCACTGCGTCAGCCGATCACCGTCGCGGGCGACAGCTTCTCCATCACCTGTTCGCTCGGTCTGGCCATCGGCGGCGCCGACTCCGACCCCGGCGAACTGCTCAAGCAAGCCGATCTGGCGCTCTATCGGGCCAAGGACGAAGGCCGCAACTGTGCGCGTCCGTTCGATCAGAACCTGGAAACCCAGGCACTGAAACGGCTGGAAATCGACCGTGCCATCCTCGGCCGATCGCCCATGGACGCGATCGAAATCCTGCTCCAGCCGCAACTCCCGATCGCCGCCCTGAGCCGGCAACGACGTTTCGAGGTGCTGGCACGGTGGCGCACCGCGGCCGGCGAGCTCATCATGCCGGGCGATTTCGTCCCGGCGGCCGAGCGCAACGGGTTGATCCGCCCGGTGACGGCCGCCGTGCTGCGCCAATCCATCCGGCTGTTGCGCGAACTGCTCGAACAGGATAGCGAGGGCGCACTGCTCGCCATCAATGTCTCGGCCGCCGACCTGGAGACCCGCTCTTTTTCAGGGCGGTTGCTGGCGGACCTGCACGCGGCGGACGTGCCGCCGGATCTGCTCGAAATCGAGATCACCGAATCGCTGTTGCTGCGTATGACACCGAGCGTGAAGACCTCACTGCAGGTCCTGGATCAGGGGGGGATCAAGTTGTCGCTGGACGATTTTGGAACCGGCTTCAGTTCCATGGCCTATCTGCGTGAACTGCCGATCAGCAGCCTCAAAATCGACCGTGAGTTTATTCGCGGCGTCGAGACGCCGCGCGACCGCACTCTGGTCGCCGGCATGATCGCCATGGCGCACTCTATCGGCAAAGAGGTGGTGGCCGAGGGCATCGAAACGCAACGGCAACTGACTTTGCTCACCGCGCTCGGCTGTGATTGGGGGCAAGGGTATCTCTGGTCGCGTCCCGTACCGCCGGAACAGGCGCTTGCGACCGCGTGGTTATGAACTGTTCGCCGATCGGCGAAACAAGTCCATTCGGTATACCTACTCCCAATCCGTGGACTTACCGAGCCTCGTCCGCGGCAACTGCGCACCGACGGTGATGGTCCGGGGCCGCTCCGCGGGCGCTAACCGTTCGGCGAGCCAGGCGTGAAGCCGCTCGGGCAGGTGCTGCGGATCGGAACACTCCGCGCCTGGAACGACGAAAGCCTTCAGCCGTCCGCCCTGCTCCGCACTGGCCAGACGCACCAATGCATCAGCAACCTCCGGATGCTCGCGGACACAACGCTCGACACGCCGCGGGAACACATTGATCCCGCCGACCTGCACCGCGCCGTCGCGCCGTCCCAGAACATGGAAGCGGTCGTCATCGACCCACTGGACCTGATCCGGCAACTCGCTCAGCACCGCCTCGCCAACCGCGGACAGGCGGGCGATGCGCGTGTTCGAGCCGCTATCGCGCAACCACTGCGGCAACAGCCGGAAAGGCGCATCCGGCGCCGTCCGCTCACCGATGCCGGCCGTCTCCGAGGCACCATAGACCTCAATGATCGCGGCAAACCCCGACTCGCCGAGCCGCCGCCAGACCGGTTCGGGGCAAGGTGCCGCGGATGAAACGGCAACGATATCCGCGGCGACCGAGACCGACCCGCGTGTCGCCAAGTCAAAAAAAGTCGGATGGCCGATCAGTAAGTCCCCCGGCTGGGCCTGTCGCAGCACGCTGCCCGGCAACGCGTCACGCACGTCGATGACCGGGATACCCAGGATGGCCGGCAGCATCACGGAAAACAGGAAGCCGTAGATGTGGTGACTGGGTACGGCACGAAGGAGGCGGCGCCGGTCGTGCAACCGGTCGGCAAAAAAGGCAATTTCCTGCTCCAGAAAAGCCATCCGATGCGTACAGATCTTCGGCCGGCCGGTAGACCCTGAGGTCTGGAAGCTGATCGCCTCATCCCGGAGCGCCCGACTGCGCAGGATCGTTGCCACCCAAAGATCCAATCGAGCGTCCGCCATCAGGGCATCATCAAGCCCGGTCTCGTGCAGATGAAACTGGACCACGACGGCCGTCGCCAGATCCAAGAACTCCAGCGAGTCGAGCCCCAGCCTCCCGAGATCCGGATGCAAGCCGGTGCCCCCCTCTCCGCTCAGTTCCCGACACGCATCCGGCGCACGCCGTATCCCGAGCAGGCCGGGCCGCAGCCGGGACAGCTCCGCCGTGATCAAATCCGACAGCAGACGTGAGACCGGATCGGGGGCCCACCAGGGTTTCAACAGCATGACCTCATCCTCGCCCGGCCGCACCGCGCATGGGCGCAGCATCCGGCCGCGACTGAATGCTTAATTGAGAGTTAGAGTCGGGTTTCCGGTTGCTGCACCGCAAGTGCCTCGGGACTGATCCGCGCCTCGGGGTTAGGGAACCGCTCGACCACCCAGGCCGGCAATTTCGCCTGGTTGGCGTGATAGAGTGCGTCGGATTCCACGATAACCAGCACCAGCACCGTGACCATCACCGGCAGGATGCCGGTTCCAACGACTAAGGCGATCACCGCCTCCTTCATCATTCCGCCATAGGTATGTGCCGCCCAGCCGAGCACCAAGAACGCAAGCAGCATCAGCAGCATGAAGAGAAAGATGCGACTGCGGCGCGCACACACCTGCCAGTGACACATCACATACCAGGGGTCGCTGGCCTTCGACCGATTGGCTCGCCATAGAATGTAACCCAACAGGCTGAATGAAATGGCGGGAATGATCGCCATCACCCAGGGGAACGACCCCGCCAGGCCTCCGGCGCCAACGGTGATCAGAATGTGGTTGCCGATCAGGTTGGTCAGAAAGATCTCGTGAGGCACGTTAGCTCGTTTGATCTGGTCGTTGCTGACGTCAAAGCGCATGATGTGGAACAGGGTCTGCAAATGGGCACGGAAGCCGGGGGCAGATTGGCGGATGGATTCGCCCGATCAACGCGGCGGCCGTGATCATCGTTCCGGCCAACCGGGGACGGTAACACCGTGACCTGTAGTCCGCGGTGCGGACCGACGACCGTACCGACCGCACGGTGGCCGGGTTTATGACCGAGGCCAACGCCGCGATGCCTGCCCCGGCTCGTCGCGCGTGGGAGTGACACATCCTACGCGGTTCAAGCGCAGGATGCTTGCGGACCTGGACGTGGTTCTCGCCTGTAATAAAAGCGACAAGGCACGTCAAGTCACCGGCGAGACACCTCAGCCGGATTCAGTCTTGTTGAAGGTTCTTGCTCGCCCACAGCGACCATCCGCAAGCCTGCGCCGCCGCCACGGACAGTCGCGCCAACGCACAGCAGGTCGATTCCCTGGTTGTCGACATGACTGGCACCGGTCTTGCGTGATTTCACACTCCACAATAGTAACAAACAGGAAATCTCCGGTGAATCCAGAACTGCATACACTGGCACAAGGCATCCGCAGCGGTGACATTGTCCCTTATCTCGGCCCCGGCGCCTTGACCGGCGCGACCGACACGGTCACCGGCCAACCGATGCCTGCGGACAGCGACAGCCTGATCCTCGCGATGAACAATGGCAAACCCATGTCGGAAAAACTGATGTGGGAGTTTCCGAGGGCCGCCATGAACGTCGAGCTGAAACGCGGGCGGGGCGCCATCACCCGCTTCCTGAACGCGACCTATGCGGAACGTACCTGGACCCGCGCCCCGCTCCACGCCTGGCTTGCCTCCCTGTTGCCGCGCTATGTCATCGACACCAACCGCGACACCCAACTCCAGGCCTCCTACGCCGGAGTCCCCCACATCCTGGTGCGCGGGATCAGCCGCGTTGCGGGGACGGATTACCGCTTCCGCATCGACCTCTACGACGGCGCCGTCTATCGTGAAATCGCGCAGGAGGCGGTCGATCCCGCGCTGCCCGTACTGTTTAAACCCATGGGCAGCCCGCTGCCGGATGCCGTCTTTGTCGCCTCGGACGCCGACTACGTGGACTACCTCACTGAACTGATGGGCGGCTTTGCCATCCCGTCATTCGTCAAGTCGTACCGGCAGGGCCGGCAGTATGTTTTCTTGGGATTGCGTCTGTTACGGGATACCGAACGGATGCTGATGTCGGATATCATCTACGGTGCAGGCACGCCGGCCGGTTGGGCCTTGATCCCGGAACCCTCGGAGAAAGAACAGCGGTTCTGCGACCGACAGGGAATTGAGATCATTGCGGCGGATATCCCCGATCTGCTGGCGGCGGCGCAGTCCGGGGCGCACGCAGCGGCGGGCGACGCCGACACCCGCCCGCAGATCGGCTCCTGAGACACCAAGACGACTAAAATTGCCACCAGTCGGGCGCGCATCGCGCGGCCCGCGGGGCAGTCAACACGGCGCACCCGGAGATGCCATGCCCCTGATTCTCGATTTCGAGTCCCGCTTCCTGCTTGGCATTCCCGCGATGGACCATGTGCATCGTGAACTGGTGGAACTGCTCAATCGCATGGCCGATGCGGGCAACGCCACCTTCGCCTATCTCTATCCCGATCTCGTCAACCACACGCACGCCCACTTCGCCAATGAAGAGGTGCTGATGCGTCAGAGCGGCTTCCCGGCCATGCAAGAGCACATGGACGAACATGCACGGCTACGCGGCGAACTGGATGCGTTCGGTCAGGCACTCGACGGGAGGCGCATCGACGCGACCAGGGCCTTTGTGGCCCAACAACTCCCCGCCTGGTTCGCGCGACATACCACCACCATGGACAGCGCGCTCGCCGCGCATCTGAAGGGAACCGCACGGATCAGGAAACCACCCCAACGAATGGTTCACGAATAAGCCAGGCCAGTTACGACAACGACAGACTTGTCATTTCACCATGCAATGCGGCGACATCCGCAGCAAGGCCCGCGCCTGATCGCGGCAGGCGGCTGCCGCCTTAGGCTCCAAGGCCGTCAGCCAGCGTCGGGGGATGGCGTCGTATCCATAGAGCGCACCGGCGATCATCCCCAGGATCGCGCCCGTGGTATCGGCATCGCCGCCGCGATTCACCACATCGATCAGCGCGCCCTCAAAGGTGTCGGTAGCAAACAGTGCCTGAAATACAGCCCTCAGGGTCTCGACCAGAAAGCCACCGGGGTTTTCCATGCGTCGCCGATCGTAGCGATACAGGGGTTGCTCCGCCACCAGCGCCTCGGCCAAACCCTTGAGATGGCCCATATCGCCCCCGAGTAACACCGCCTGCACCATGCGGATCACGGTGAGCGTACCGGCGTCGCCCACGACACTATGGTGCGTTGTGTGGGACTGAATACGATTGGCTTGGGCGACCAGACTACTTTCGGCACCCAGGGTGCACAGCGCGATCGGCAATGACCGCATACAGGCGCCGTTGCCCGCATCGTAGTCGTTCTCCGGCATCTGCGTCGCACCGGTCAGACGGTACTGGGAGATGCCGCGGCGCACCGTATGGCCGATATCCACGGGCTTACCGCGCATCCACTCGCTGAAGGCGGCCGCCACGGCCTCTGCATCCACCCGCCCCGCGGCCAGGATCGCAGTCCCCAAGGCCAGGCTCATCTCGGTGTCGTCGGTCACCTGGCCCTTACGCAGCCGCAGCCAGCCACCACCGCGAATATCCTGATGAATACCGAACTGCTCATGGATCTCGCGCGGCGTCAGAAACTCGACCGTGGCACCCAAGGCGTCCCCCACGGCCATCCCCAGGTAGGCCCCGACCGCCCGCGCTTGCAGCGCGTCGGCCGAAGACCCGGACCCGGACAGATCAGTTGTCAGTTCCAAAACAAACATCGGCTCTGCTCGACTGGTTGAACGGGTCGACGCAATGGGTCGGCGACCGGGGCCGACCTGCTCAGTATTGGACCAGGAGGTCCTCGTCACGCACGATCATCTGGCAGGCCAGGCGCCATTCGGATGGGATGTCGTCCACTGCCATCCGATCGATCTCATCCTTGCTGATCTTCCCGAGTTGACGCAGCACCACTTTTTCCTTCTCGGTCAGCAGGCCGCCCATGCGCTGATTTTTGTTGTCCACGCTCGTGACGCGCACCACACAATGGCCGCATTCGCCATCCTGGCAATCATGGTGGACGGGGACCTTATGCTCCTTGGCGAGCTTGAGCAGGGTCTCGGTGTGGCTTCCGGCCACGGCATAGACCGTCTTATCCTTATAGTCAGGGTTTGAAAACGTAACAAGTGCCATAATTCTACTCCGGCAACGGGTATTGATGGGAATACCGGCGATCAGGCCGGTTTGACCTTGCAATCACCCAGGATCTGGGCCTGACACGCGAGCCGGTCATGCCGATTCGCCATGTTCTCGCGCAGCACCTTCTCCTCCAGCACCGAGGGCTCGGTGAGATTGTTCCAGCCCTCGATCACGTGGGTCATGCAGGTGCCGCAGTCGCCCTCCCGACAGCCGTAGATGATCCCGGCTCCGATCTTTTCGGAGATCTCAATGATCCGGGTTCCGGCTGGGACATTGACTGTCTGGTTGATATCTTCAAAGGTGATTTTGGCTTTTGCCATGGTTTCAGACTCCTGGTTGATTGATAGAAATGGAAGAATCGCGCTGTTATTCCAAAGCGGTCGGCTCGCCGCTCGTCGTCGGGCGCTTCCTTACCCCAACTCCGAGAAATCAATGACCCGACCCTGCTCGCCACCCACCAGGGCCGCCGCGAGTTTGCGGCCGAACACCCGACATTCGACAAGTTCCTCATCGGTGGGGATGAGTTTGAGACGCAACCCGGCCACCGGGACGCGCATCTTCAAACCGCGCATCCGGTCCTCGATCATGCGGACGGCTTCGCCGCTCCAGCCGTAGGAACCGAAGGCGGCACCGAGCTTGCCCTTGAGGTTGACCACCGCGAGTGACGAGAGCAGGTCCCATACCGGCTTGACCGCATCGCCGTTGATGGTGGGTGAACCGAACGCCAGGGCGTCGGCCTCCTCGATCAGGTCCACGAAAGGTTCAGTCTCACCGCCCTCCAGGTCATAGAGCGACACCCGTATTCCAGCCTCTTCCTCGGCCCCGGCCCGGATCGCCTCCGCCATGCGGGCCGTGCTGCCGTACGCACTCATGTAAAAGACCACTAACGAACGCTCGTCGTTATCGATCTGATCCACCAGACTGGAGGTCGAGAGTTCCCGATAATGCGTCACATAGCGCCGCGGCCGATCGCGCAGAATGGGTCCATGCGTCGGCGCGATCATCTTCAGGCGCAGCGGCTCGATCAGTTTCAGCGCGTCCATCACATGCGACTTGAAGGGCCGCATGATGTGGGCATAGTAATAATCGAACGAAAAGCGGAAATCCCCGACCCGATCGTTGTAGAGGCGGCTGTCGCAATAGTGGCAACCAAACACATCGCCGGAGAAAAGCACCCCGTCCTCGACCAGATAGGTGCATTGCGTATCAGGCCAGTGCAGGAAGGGGGTATGCAGAAACCGCAAGGTCCGGTTGCCGAGCGATACCTCATCGCCGGTGCCGACCGTCTCATACTCGAAGGGGCGATCCGCATCCTTCGGTTTGAGGACGGCCTTGAGCATCGACGTGGCACGGGTGGAGATGTACAGTCGCGCCTGCGGCGCACGGCGCATCAACTCCGGCAGCGCACCGCTGTGGTCCGGCTCCAGGTGGTTGAGAATAATGGCCCGGATCTCGCTGTAATCGGCAACCGACTCCAGCCGGCGAAAAAACTCATCGGCAAACTCGAGTTTCACCGTATCCACCACCGCCACCCCGGCATCACCCCGAATCAGGAAGGCATTATAGGTGGTGCCATTCGCGGTGCGCAGGATGATATCGAAAGTGCGCAGGGACGCGTCGAGCGCGCCGATCCAATGCACACCAGGGGCGATCTCGACCGCGCCCGGATTCCCGGTCGCATCCCGGCATTCCTTACTTATGGCACTCACCCGGCAACCCCGAGCGCTACCGGCCGGACGGTCAGACCCGGTGTCGGGCAGACCGGCAGCGGACAATCCGCCAGTTGACTGAGGCGCGAACAGGATTGAAGGTCGACCCCCTCATCCAGCACCACGCCCAAGGCGTCCAGAAAAGGACCAGGCGCGAATCCGCAGGAGCGCAGTTCCCCGGCTTCGATCAGCGGCCGCCGGATCAGCAGCGGATCCGCCACCATCAGCGCGAGCGCGCCCGCCTCGCTGAGGTCCGCCGGCCGCACCTCCCCGCTCAGTACCCGGGGCGCAGTCGGGTTGAACCAGTCGGCGACCGCCGAATCACCAAAGAAGGGCCTCAGGCGTTCGGGCACCCAATGCTCAGTCAGTAGATTACGAACCTCCAGACAGTGACCGATTTCTACTAACAGTGCCTTCTGTCGCGCGTTCGAGACACAACCGGGCTTCTCGTAGAAGACCAGTTCCGCCGGTGTCGGAAGGGTTTGGGTGGCCATGGGTATCAACCTGGGGTTCAACGCGCCTGGATCTCGGCTCTGGCCGCGGCCAGGCGCTCTGGGGGGATGCCGGTCAGTGACCCTGGCGGGTTCAAGGGCACCCCGAGCGAATCCAGAATGACGCCCTCGATCGGGCAGATGCTCGCGCACTGCGGATCGGGATGCTCCCCTACGCATTCCGTACATAAGGCGGAATCGATCAGGAAGTGCGGCTTGGCCTCATAGATGGCCCGACTCGGACACAGCGGTGCACAAGCCCAGCAATTTACACAGCCTTCGACGATCTGGTATGCCATCAGTCAGTCTCCTCGAACATGGCGTCAGGCGCACATGCGCTGCGGCGCCGAGGTCGCGCGTTCCAAGCTCCCGCTCGCCGCCAGTTCGCGATACACCGCCGCGACGGCGTCTTCGATCGGCTCCATCGCGTGTTCACCGTTGGGCGTAATCCCCGCTGCCTCCAGCGCACCCCAGGGCTCATAGCCGATCTTGGAGCAGAGCACCGCCGCGCAGCCGCGCAGCGCCTGGATGGTCTTCGCCAAGGCCGTCTCCGCATCCCCGCAGGTCTCGCCGCCGGAACAATAGCGCTCGACTTTACGGTGACCGATGAAGCGCACGTCCTGGTCGTTAGCCTCATAGATCAGAAACTCGGCGGCGTGGCCGAAATGCTGGTTAATCACGCCGCCCCCTGTGGTCGCCACCGCGATCAGCGCAGGCGGATTCTCCCGCCGCCGGGTCTTGAGGGTGGTAAGCGAGATGAAGGTCTCACCGCTCTTCTTGCGTTGGGCCTCCCGATTGGCTTCGATCGCCGCGTGAACCTGGCGGCGTTCCTCCATGGCGCGGCCATAATCAATGTCCATGGTCTCGATCTTCTCGAGGGTAAATTCGTGACCGCGATCCTCACCGAGCATTCCCACCGCGTCCGCGCGGCACTGGCGGCAGTGACGCATCATGTTCATGTCACCGGCACAGGCGTCCTGCAGGGTCCGAAGCTCATCATGGGTCGGACCACGCTGGCCCATGACGCCGAAGAAGGTCCCATGCTCGGGCTCGGCAATCAACGGCATCACATTGTGTAGGAAAGCACCCTTGGACTTGACGACGCGGCTCACCTCCTTGAGGTGCTCGTCGTTGACGCCGGGAATCAGGACCGAATTAACCTTCACCAACACCCCGCGCGCGACCAGCATCTCCAGCCCCTTCTGCTGCTGTTCAATGAGAATCGCCACCCCTTTGCGCCCCTTGATCCGCCGCCCCTGCCAGAAGATCCAGGGATAAATCTTGGCGCCCACATCGGGGTCCACGCAGTTGATCGTAATGGTCACATGATCGATATTGTGCGTGCAGAGTGCATCGACACAGTCCGGCAGCGCAAGTCCATTGGTCGAGACACAGAGCTTGATATCAGGGGCTTTTTCAGTCAGTTGCCGGAATGTTTCAAGCGTCCGCGCGGGGTTGGCCAATGGATCGCCCGGTCCGGCGATGCCGAGCACCGTCATCTGCGGGATATGCGCCGCGACGGCAATCACCTTCTTGACCGCCTGATCGGGGGTCAGCACCTCTGAAACCACACCCGGGCGCGACTCATTGGCACAGTCATACTTACGGTTGCAGTAGTGACATTGGATGTTGCACGCCGGCGCAACCGCCACATGCATCCGCGCATAATGATGGTGTGCCTCCTCCGAATAGCAGGGGTGGTTATGAACCTTGGCCCGGATATGCTCCGGCAGGTGCGCGAGTGCATCGCCGCTGCTGCCGCAGCCGCTCGCCGAACAGCCGCCGACAGCGACCGCTGCTGATCCACCGTGGTCCGGGACCTTCGGTTCCATGCTGTGCCTCCAGAAATCGCGGGCGCCCCGGCCCGCTGGGTTCAAACTGACTCTGGGTAACATTAAGCAATGCTTGTGCCAGCACTGACAAGGTCTTCAGCACATTGATTTTCGGTCACTCGTAGCAGTGACCGAGGGTCGCTTGTCGACAAACCGACAGAGCGCGGATGCGGGGGTTGTTAGGATAGGAACAGGGCGCACCGGCCACCGCCCGGCGGCCGGCGCGGACGAGGGCGGTCAGCCCCGTTGCAGCAGGGCCCGCAGATCGCCGATTGCGGCATTGGCACGCGAGATATAGGAGGCCATCACGAGCGAGTGATTCCCCATGGGCCCGAAACCGGTGCCATTGAGGATGAGCGGACTCCAGATCGTATTTTGGGTATTCTGCAACTCCCGACTGATCTGCTGGAGTGAGACCAGCGCATTCTTGTCGGTGAGCACCGATTTGAAATCGATCTCCATGGCTTGCAGGGTTTGCAGCAATGCCCAGGTGTAGCCGCGCGCCTCGAAAAAGACATTATCGATCTCAAGCCAAGGGGTCTTGGTCTGTTTCTCTTCGGAGACCGGTTTGGATTGACGCGCACTGGGATCGCCTGCCAGGTCGGTGTTGAGACGGCTTTGACCGACCGCATACGACAACCGCTGCGCCAGACTGCCCAACCGCTTCTCAACCACCTCGAGATAGGCTGTCAGATTATCTGCACGCGCGAAAAACTGGCCATCGAGGTCTTTGTCGTCGGTGAGTCGGCCGAAGTAGCGATAGAGAGCGGCGATCCCCTTGCGATACTCCGACTCGGTCGAAGGCAGGATCCAGGAGTCGGAGTTGTAGTTGAACTGGGGCTGCGCCACGGCCAAGTCTTTATCCTCGACCGACTGCGACTGAGCGCGGCTGAAATCGTTGCGCAAGGCATCCGACAGGTCGCGCAACTCGGTCAAGGCGCCGAATTCCCAGTTGGGAATATTGTCAAGATAGAGACCAGGCGGGGTGATATCGTTGCTTAAATACCCACCGGGCTTGTCGAGCAACGTCTCGGCGATCCGGATGGCGGTCGCTACCGTGGCGGTCCCCTCGACCAGCCTGGCCGGGTCGTTGTTCGCGAGCAACAACGCCTCCTCGCGCACGTCAAAATGACCGGGGGAGCGCGACCAGATCATCCCCAGAACGATGACGACCACCATATAGGTGACCAGAAAAAGACCGACGGTCCACCACAGACCTTTCTCTTTCCAGACCCGGGGATCATAAAGAGTGACGACCTTGGTGACCTTCGTCGTCAGGTCCAGTCGTTTCGCGGATTCTGAATCAACCATTGTATATTCCTGAAGATGAAGAATGTGCTTGGGAGTATCCCCAAATCCGGTAGGAGATTGGGGTGAATCGAGCGGTTCCAAGACGCCGCCGAATCCGGCACGACGCGTGATGCGCCGGGGGGTCATGCCCGGCGATGCGGACCCGACCGCCGGACGATCCAATCGCCCAGTGCCCCGCGGCGGCGCCAGACACGGCGCTGATCGGCCCGCCTCAGGGTAAAACGATTGCCGATCCCGTCGTCGAGCGTGAGCCGGCACAGCCGTTTGGCCGCCAGCTCGGACCACAGGGTCGCGACCAGAGCGTCCAAGGCGTCGACCCCACGGCGCCAGGCATCCAGGTCACCCGTCGACACCGATTGCCACAGAGTGTCCCAGAACACCAGCACGGTGCCGATCCCATCGTGCCGAGCCGCGCGATCCAGGGTGTCCAGTCCCCGCCGGACGCCGCCGCTTGCCTGTGCCAGACCAACCGCCAGCGGATGATCGGCAATGGTCAGCGCGGGTCCACCGGACACTGCCGGCAAGACGCCCCCACCCCAGGTCCAGACGCCGCTGATCACCGGCCGTCCGGCCGTCTCACGCACCTGATTGACCGGATGCCCGTAGAAGAGCATCTGGGCCTCATTCTGCCAGCGGTTCCAGGCGCGGGCGTCGGGGCCGCTCGGCAGACAGGCATCCAGGCCGCGCCCGGCCACCTCGTACAGGGGGCAAGTCCGCAGGTTCGGCGGTTCGGCAACCCGCAGATACCAGCGGTCGGGCCGAACGGCGATCAGGTAGAGCCCATCCGCGGCGAAATGCGCGTTGAAGGCGCAAACCAGCGCATCCGCCTCATCCTCCCGCGGCGCCAGGGCCGATCCGGCGAACAACAGCAGCCGATCCCGGTCCGCGCGCAGGTGCACGGGGTCGGCGTGAAACCAGCAGCCGTCGTGCGCCCATGCGGGAGCGTCGGCGAGCAAACACAGGGGGGCGGACGGCAGATCGCGGTCCGACCTGGTGACCGGCGGCGTCTGGTCCGGTGCACCCGCGGTGGCCGGGAACTGGCCATCCCCGGCATTGGATCGCGGCATCCCACCGGCACGACGCACCCTTGCCGTGGAGGACGCGGCGGCGGCCAAACCGAAGGCAGCGGCCAACGTCTCCAGGGGATCGCGGACCGCTGTCTCCTGGCAGTCGGCACGGGCCAGCAGGCGGTCCAGGGCCGGAGCGCGGATCTTGAAGTCAACCACCCCCTGCGGCACGGCAAAGAGCCCCGGGCAGATGAGACGGCACTCACCCGGCAACAGACTCCCGGTCGGCACGGACATGGGGCGGTCAGCCAGCCAGAGTCTCCACCCGAATCCGCATCACCGACCCCTGCACCGACGCCAAGGCCTCGATGCGGGCGATGGCCTGGTTCATCTGGCCCTCGCGCACGCGCTGGGTGAGCATGACCAGCGGCACATGGGTCTCACCCTCGCCGGGAGCCTTTTGCTGGATCGCCTCGATGCTGATGCCCTGTTCGCCCAGGATACTGGCAATGCGGGCCATGACCCCGGGCTCATCCAGCGCCGTGAGACGCAGGTAATAGGCGGTTTCCACCTGATCCATGGTAAGAATCGGGGTATCGGCCAGTTCATCCGGCTGGAACGCGAGGTGCGGCACCCGATTGTTCGGGTCGGTGGTGAACGCACGTACCACGTCCACCACGTCAGCCACCACGGAGGAGGCCGTCGGCAAGGAGCCTGCACCGGCCCCATAGTAGAGGGTCGGGCCGACCGCATCGCCCTTCACCAGCACGGCATTCATCACGCCGTCCACGTTGGCGATCAATCGCCGATGGGGGATGAGTGTGGGATGGACCCGCAGTTCGATCCCGTCCGCGTTGCGCCTGGCGATCCCGAGATGCTTGATCCGATAGCCCAACTCCCCGGCATAGACAACGTCCTGAGCCTCAATGCGCGAGATCCCTTCCGTGTAACAGCGCGCGAACTGGAGCGGGATACCGAATGCCAGCGAAGCCAGGATGGTGAGCTTGTGGGCGGCGTCGATGCCTTCGACATCGAAGGTCGGATCGGCCTCGGCGTAGCCGCGCGCCTGCGCCTCGGCCAGGCAGTCCGCGAAACTGCGGCCCTTGTCGCGCATCTCGGTCAGGATGAAGTTGCCGGTCCCATTGATGATGCCGGCCACCCATTCGATATGATTGGCCGCCAGTCCCTCACGCACCGCCTTGATGATGGGGATGCCGCCCGCCACCGCCGCCTCGAAACCCACCATCACGCCACGCTCACGCGCGGCGGCGAAGATCGTATTGCCATGGCGGGCGATCAGCGCCTTGTTGGCCGTCACCACGTGCTTGCCGTTGGCGATGGCCCGCATCACCAGTTCAAGCGCCGGGGAGTAACCCCCGATCAACTCGATGATGATCTGGATCTCAGGGTCGTCCACCACCGCAAAGGCATCGTCGCCGATCCGGCCGATCTGATCGAGACCGCAGATCCCCGCGCGCTTGTACTCGCGCGCCGCGGCATGGGCGATCTCGATGTCGCGACCGGCGCGGCGGGCGATCTCCCGGGCATTGCGGGTGAGCACGGTGACCGTGCCGCCGCCGACGGTGCCTAAGCCCAACAGACCGATCTTGACCGGTTCCATACATGATCCTCTGCGTTCATTTGCGGACAATCCGCGTGCTATACGGAGCGGTTTTGAGTTTTCGGTTTTTCGTTTTTCGTTTCTCGTTAAGAATTATCGAACATCGGGTTACGAGAAACGAGAAACCAACAACGACAGGTATCACTCAGGCCCCGGCACGCGACTCACGCCGAAACATCTCCTTGATGCCGCGGATCGCCTGACGGGTGCGATGCTCGTTTTCGATCAGACCGAAACGCACATGGCCATCACCGTACTCGCCGAAACCGATCCCCGGCGAGATGGCGACCCGCGCCTCCGCGATCAGGCGCTTGGAAAACTCCAGCGACAGCGAAGCGCCTTCCGGAATCGCGGCGCGCAACTGCGCCTGAATGAAATCAGGAATCCGCGCCCAGACGAACATCGTGGCCTGAGGCGAGGGCACTTCCCAGCCGGCCTCGTGCAGCCCCTTGCACAGGACGTCACGACGCGTCTGATACATACCGGCGATCTCGCGCACACAATCTTGCGGACCCTCCAGCGCCGCGATGGCGGCCACCTGGATCGGGGTGAAGGTGCCGTAATCCAGATAGGACTTGATGCGCGCCAAAGCCGCGACCAGGTGCTTGTTACCACACATGAAACCGACCCGCCAGCCGGGCATGTTATAACTCTTGGACATGGAGAAGAATTCGACGGCGATGTCCTTGGCGCCTGGAATCTGGAGAATCGACGGGGCCTTGTAGCCGTCGAACACGATGTCGGCGTAGGCCAGGTCATGTACGACCCAGATGCCGTACTCCCCGGCGATGTCGATCACCCGCTGAAAGAACTCCAGATCCACGCACTGAGTGGTCGGGTTACCGGGAAAGTTCAGCACCAGCATCTTCGGTTTGGGCCAGGAGTCCTGGATCGACCGCCGCAACTCCTCGAAAAAATCCACGTCCGGAGTCAGGCGCACATGACGCACATCGGCCCCGGCGATGATGAACCCGTAGGGATGGATCGGGTAGGCTGGATTGGGCACCAGCACGGTATCTCCAGCCCCCATAGTCGCCAACGCCAAGTGGGCCAGCCCCTCCTTGGAGCCGATGGTCACGATCGCCTCGGCATCCGGGTCCAGGTGCACGTCGTAACGGTCCCGGTACCAGTTGCAGATCGCCCGGCGCAACCGCGGGATGCCGCGCGACACCGAGTAGCGATGCGTATCCTTGCGCGCCGCCGCCTCGATCAGCTTGTCGACGATGTGCTGCGGCGTCGGCTGATCCGGGTTACCCATCCCGAAGTCGATGATATCCTCGCCACGCGCTCGTGCCTCGGCCTTCAACTCGTTGACGATATTGAAGACATAGGGCGGCAGGCGCTTGATGCGGCGAAAATCGGGCTCGGGCAGGACCACGGCACTCTCGGGGTTGGAATAAAGCCCTAGAGTTTAACGTCGCGCCCCGGAGATTGAAACCGCGAGGACTGGCCCGCAGCCCTGAAGCATAACCCAGTCGCCGGCTGACATCGTGCGGTGTCAGCGCCGGTCGGCGCTGGCGTTGGCTGTTGCGGGGTGGGTTGGCCCTGACCAGGGGTGGCAACGGGACGCTCTGGCGGGTGCCGGGGGAGTGGTGGGACCGGTCGCGGCATGCGCCACGGCGGGCCAGGCAAGCGGTTGCCGACACCGGTGGTTGCCGGCGGCCGGGGTCCGACGCCGTGCCCGGCGGCGACTATTCGAGTTGACGCGGCAACGGCTGGGCCAGCCGACGGCGCAGCCGCGCGGGGTCGAGCCAGGGGGCGGCGCAGGAAGCGCGGATGCAGGCGATAGCACCTGACGTTCCGGAAGATTCTCCAGCAGTCCGTAGAGCAGCAGCACGGTGAGCCGATGACGGCACTTCTTGGGCTGTCGGGGGTCAGGAATCAGTCCCCGACGGGCAAGCGACGCGGGCCGATCCCGGCGCAGGACGAGCACCTGTCCGCTGATCGCCACCTCGCGGGCCAGGTAGCGCCATGACTGAGGTCGCACGGTCATGCTTCAGGGCTGGCTGCCCGCACTTCAGGGTCAGCGGTCGGGCTGCCGGTCGGCCAGTTGTGCCTGGAGCCGGGCGAGTGCCTGCTCCGCCTCCTGCGCACGCTGCTCCGCCTCTCGGCGGGCCTGCGCTTGCGCGTCCGCGCGCTGTTCAGCCTCCCGCCGCGCCTGTGCCTCGGTGACGGCCAGTTGCTCGGCTTCCCGCCGGGCCTGCGCCTCGGTGACTGCCAACTGCTCGGCCTCCCGCCGGGCCTGCGCCTCGGTGACGGCCAGTTGCTCGGCCGCCCGCCAGCCCGGCAGCACGAAATCGGCGTACACCGGATCATCGCGCAGGGTGCCGTGCTCCGGCCGCCGGCAGAGATCGTCCAGCCGGAACTGAAAGCCCGGCAGCACCCGCGAGCGGATCACCCCATCCTCCGGGTCAATGGGACCATACACCCCGGCACTGGTGCGGGTAAAAAAGGCCTGCTGCTCGGGCGTGCGGTGCAGGATGTAATACTCCGGCACACCCCCGGCCGCGTACTCCGCTTTCTTGACTACGGTGTCGCGCAAAATGCTGCTGCGCTCTTTGTCCGACAGGGCTTCGATACAGAGGTCGAAGATACCCTGGTAGGACAGATCGAGCGGCAGGAGCGGCTGGGGGTTATCGTTGCGTACCACACCGAAATCCGGTCTGCGGATCACGGTACCGGTTGGCAGCGGCAGTCGGAAACCCATTTCCAAGGCCGCCAGCCTGGCGATCGGCCGTTCCGTCAGAAAATGCCCCAGCAAGACCATGAACCAGTGATAGACCTGGAAGGTCTCGTAATCGGACACTGGTTTCTCCTCCAGGCGGCCGTCGTTCCATTCGTAGTGGATGTCGGAGTCGAGATAGTAAAGACGCCAATACGCATCCTCGGAGACGACACGGCCGGCATGAGGGCAGGTCGCCATCGGTTCCGGGGTCGGTGGCGTCAGACGCGGTTCGGCACAGGCGGATTGAGTCATGGGCATCGCTGGATATGGGACGTCACCGACCAAAGCGTAGCACACGCGAGCACTAGCACTGCGCGTCCGCAGCCGTGTCCGCCGCCTCCACCGGCTCGCTGAAACCACACTCTTTCTGCGAACAGACCCGCTCGGCTCCTTTGCGCTGAGTCGTCTTGAGCGTCAGGACCGGCCAGCCGCACTTGGGGCAAGGCTCGGCGATGGGTTCATTCCACACTGCGTAGTCGCACTTCGGATAGGTGGAACAGGAGTAGAAGAATTTGCCGCGCCGCGATTTTTTCTTCTGTAACGTGCCCTGGCCGCACTTCGGGCAGGTCACACCGGTATCCTGCGGACGCTCCAGCGGCTCGATGTGCTTGCACTTTGGATAGCCGCTGCACCCGATGAACTTACCGTAACGGCCGTTCTTGACCTCCAGGACCGAACCGCAATCCGGGCAAACGCGGCCCTCGATGACTTCTTTCGGTTCCGGCTCGGCCCCGTCGGCGGTGAGATCGCGGGTGTAGTCACAGTCCGGATAATTGGTGCAGCCGATGAAACGACCATTACGCCCGAGCCGGATCGAGAGCGGACCGCCGCACTTGGGGCACAACTCATCGATGCGCTCCTGGGTCACGTCGCTGCGCTTGACGTGTTCCTGCGTGTGGTCGATCCGCTCTTTGAAGGGCCGCCAGAAATTCTCGAGCAGCGGTACCCACTCCTCTTCGCCGCGGGACACGGCATCCAGCTCATCCTCGAGTCGCGCCGTGAAATCGTAATCGACATAGGTCTTGAAGTGTTCGGTGAGGAACTTGTTCACCACCCGCCCGACATCGGTCGGCTTGAAGCGCTTGGCGTCCAACACCGCGTATTCGCGATCCTGCAAGGTGGAGATGATCGAGGCATAGGTGGACGGCCGGCCGATCCCGTACTCCTCCAGCGCCTTGATCAAGGTTGCTTCACTGAAGCGCGGCGGCGGTTCGGTAAAATGCTGTTCGGACCGAATGCCGAGCAAATCGATCAAATCCCCCACTTCCATGGGCGGCAGCATGCTGTCCTCATCATCATCGCCGGCGCTGGCGTCGTCCCGACCCTCCAGATAGACCCGCATGAAGCCCGGCTCGGCCACGGTCGAGCCGGTGGCGCGAAAGGTGTTGCCGGTCCCGGCACTCAGATTCACCGAAACCTGATTGATCAGGGCCTGCGCCATCTGACAGGCAAGCGTGCGCTGCCACACCAACTCATAGAGCCGGAACTGCTCCGGACTCAGAAAGGCTTTGATCTCCTTTGGCTCACGCAGGATCGACGTGGGGCGGATCGCCTCATGCGCCTCCTGGGCGTTCTTCGCCTTGGTCTTGTACAGACGCGGTTGCTCGGGCAGGTGATTCGCCCCATAGCGCTCGCTGACATAGAGACGGATCTCAGCCACGGCCTCCTGGGCCAGATTCACCGAGTCGGTCCGCATATAAGAAATGAGACCGACGGCGCCGCCGCCGACATCCACACCCTCATAGAGTTGCTGGGCGACCCGCATGGTGCGCTGCGCGGTAAAACCGAGCTTGCGCGCCGCTTCTTGCTGCAGCGTGGACGTAATGAAGGGCGGGGCCGGGTTGCGTTTGCGCTGCTTGCGCTCGACCTGGTCGACCCGCAGCGTGCCGGCGGCGGCCGCTTCCAGGGCACCTTGAACCACGGCCGCCCGGTCGCCGTCAGTGATGGTGAACTGCTCCACCTTGGCGCCGCCGAATTCGATCAGGCGCGCCAGGAAGGGCCGCGCGGCGCGGTCACAGTCGGCCTCGATCGACCAGTATTCCTGCCGGACGAAGGCCTCGATCTCGATCTCGCGCTCGCAGATCAGCCGCAGCGCCGGACTCTGCACGCGCCCGGCCGACAGCCCGCGTCTCACCTTCTTCCACAGCAGCGGGGACAGATTGAAGCCGACCAGGTAATCGAGGGCGCGGCGCGCCTGCTGGGCGTTGACCAGGTCGTAGGCCAGCTCCCGCGGATTGGCCACCGCCTCCTGGACCGCGCGCTTGGTGATCTCGTTGAAGACCACGCGATGCACCGGCTTCTTGCCGATCTGACGGCGCGCCTTGAGCAACTCGTAAAGATGCCAGGAGATCGCCTCCCCCTCGCGGTCCGGGTCAGTCGCAAGATAGAGCGCATCGGCATCCTTGAGCTTCTTGGCGATGGCCTGGACGTGCTTCTCGTTGCGCTCGATGATCTGGTACTTCATTTCGAACCCATGTTCCGGGTCGACCGCCCCCTCCTTCGGGATCAAATCGCGCACATGACCGTAAGACGCGATGACATCGAAGTCCGCGCCCAGGTACTTCTGAATGGTCTTGGCCTTGGCAGGCGATTCGACGATGACGAGATTCATGCTAATGCAGATACTCTGGCGCTTCGTTGTAAACCAGGTCTTCCATCCGCGTGAAGGCGGCTTCACGGCCCGGACGGTTCAACAGCACCAGGAGTACGACCCATTTGATCTCGTCCACCGAGACTTGGGGATGATCGATGGCCAGGGCGCGTTCGATCACCAACTCACGGCTGGCCGGATCGAGGATGCCGCTTTGCTCCAGAAACAGCAGGAAGCCACGCCCTTCCACGTCCAGCTTGGCGCACTCATCGTCCGCGTAGACACGCATGGACCCCGCCGCGTAACCATGATAGGACGGGGTCTGCGCCCCCTCGGCCAATTCGTCGAGCCAGCACAGCGCCTTGGCGATCTCCCCCGCGCTGAAGCCGGCCCGGCTCAGTTCGTCTTCCAACTCACCCTGGTCCACCGGGGGCTGCCCCTCACCATCCATGTAGTTCTCGAAAAGATAGATCAGGACATCAACCATGCTGTCGTACATCAACCAACCTCAGTGAACGGCGCCAGCCCGCGGGCTGACTGGAACGTGCTCCTTTCGGCGCGGTCGGCTTGCAGCACCGATGCAGATCGACTGGTCACACCGGGCGGGTCCGCCGACGGCCCGCGGTCCCACCGCGCAACCGCCCGGCAACCCGCGGCCAGGCCCGCGGCCACGGCGGTGAACGCCGCTCCCGCATCATTCCCGGACGCGGTAGTAGCAGCCTCCGGCACCGGATGATACATGACCCTCCAACTCCAACACCAATAACATGGACGACACCGCCTCCGCGGGTAGCCCGGTTTCGCGGATCAGCACGTCCGGGGCGATCGGGTCAAACCCCACTGCGGCCAGCAGCCGCCGGTAGTCCGGGTCCAAGTCGTTGCCCGCCGCGCCGCGCCCGCCGCCAACGCCGGCGCTGCGCCCATCGACCACAACATCCGCCATGGCCCGGCGCAACAGCGGGCTCAACTCCGCCAGAACCTCGGCCGGGTTTTCGACCAGATGGGCGCCGTCGCGGATCAGCGCATGGCAACCGCGCGCCAGCGAACTGCGAATTGAGCCCGGCACCGCGAACACCTCGCGACCCTGCTCTCCGGCCTGACGGGCGGTGATGAGCGAGCCGCTGCGCAACGCCGCCTCGGTGACCAGGACGCCCAACGACAACCCGGAGATGATGCGGTTGCGCCGCGGGAAGTTGCCGGCCCGCGGCCCTTCGCCGGGGGCGAACTCGCTCACCAGCGCCCCCTGTTCAGCGATCTGCCTGGCCAGATCGCGATGGTCGGCTGGATAGACCCGGTCGGGACCGGTGCCCAGCACCGCGATCGTCTTGCCGTTCTTCAGCGCGCCCGCATGGGCGGCGCCGTCGATCCCGGTCGCCAGGCCGCTGGTAATGACCAGCCCGCAGGCCGCCAGGCGGCTGGCGAAGTCGCGGGTAATCTCCCGTCCGGTCGGGGTCGGATTGCGACTGCCGACGATCGCCACCTGCGGCTCGGCCAGCAATTGCGGATCCCCGCGGACATACAGAAGGATCGGGGGATCCGGGATCTCGGCCAGCAAGGGCGGATACCGCGGATCATCGCGGGCCAGGATGTGGGCATCCGGCTGCGCCGCCCAGGCCAGCACCGCGCCGATCCAGTCGCGGTTCGGCTGCTTGATCGCCGCGACCGCGTCAGGTCGCAGCCCCAGTTCGGCCAAAGCGCCGGTCCTCGCCGCGACCACCGCATCCGGACTGCCGAAGTGCGCGATGAGCCGGGCGCAGGTCCGCGGCCCAACCCCGGGGGCCGCCGTCAACGTCAGCCACGCGTCGAGGGAGGTCAAACGGGCTCAGGCCGGCGGCGGGGCGATCTTGTCGTTGATGCGCATCGGCCGCGTGGCGTCCAGGATGATGGCGAAGCTCACCCGCTCGAAGGTACGAAAGACCATGAGGACACCGGAACGCTCGAAGGGATGGATAAAGGTACTGCGCGTCCGCCGCATATCGGTGGTAGGCGGAAGCGGCGTGTTGGCATCCGGCTCGTTGGCACGCCAGCGGCGGGTCGTCCAGTCATTGCCGAACCAGAAAGCGCCGGACAAGGGCGTCTCCTCCTTCCAATTCCAGTTGTAGCCACCCCGTCGAACCAGGTCCTGCTCCTTATTACCTCCTTGATAAACCTCGAACACATGGCCTGACTCCAACTTCTCGCGGGTGCCGAGATTGATGACCACCACATCGTACCGACCCACCTGGGTCACCCCGTTCAAGACGCTCAGAATCTGACCACGCAGCCCGGCGGGACCTGGCCGTGGATAAAAATTGGAGAGGGTCTCTTCCAGCGCCGCGGGGATGACGCGATCACCAATGGCGACCTCACGCTCGGCACGCAGTACCCGCAATTTGGCGGGATCGCCGACCCGCTCGAGCGCCGCGTTGGCAACGAAGGTCGCCTCGTAGCCCAGCACCTCGTTGGTCTTGGGATCGCGCAAGGCATCACCGGGACGCAGAATCTGAAAACGGTCCGGCGCGGCGCGGTCGATCCGCCGCACATAGACAGTGTCGCCGATACCGGCCACGATGCCCTCGTCCGGGAAGCCGACGACATAGGGCGCGCGCTTGACCTGATCCGACTCCGCCACGTAAGGCTGCGTCAGAAAGGGGCCGATGTACGCGATCGGGATGGTGGGAATCGCACCTCGCAGCGAGCTGACCCGTACCCGCGGGTGGAGCTTGACCACCCGCATGCCGCCCTGGTAACCAGCGTCCGACGCGCCGCTGCGATCGACACTGATCTGCGGCCGGCCATCGACCATCGTCAGCCGCAGCACGTCGCCCGGGTAGATCAGGTCGGGGTTGCCGACGTCGCTATTGGAGCGCCAGACGTCGCGCCAGCGCCAGGGGTCCCGCAGGAAGCGGCCGGCGATACTCCATAAGGTATCGCCGGTTTTCACCTGGTAGGTACTAGGGGCATCCGGCAGCAGTTCAACCGCCTGCGCCGCGGCCACGCCGACCAGCAGCGCGGCTGCGAACAGCAGCACCAGCCCCCGGCGGGCCAGGGCCGCGTCCGCGTGAAACCGAGCACGGACGCGGGGGCTAACGCGAGCCGGACCAACGACAGCAGGAAAGTGAGCGGGCATGGATCCTCCGGCGGGGTCGATTCCAGATTCACCCGACCCCATTAGGCGTGTAGTATGCATCGGATAGTAGCGCATGGTACCGCGGCGCTTCCAGCAACCAAGCGGGCAACTTCACCCCCGCGGATGGCCGATGCGCCCGCGGAACCAGCTTTGACCTCAGTTCAGGTATGGCACAGCTCGATATCCTCACCTTTCCAGACACCCGACTGCGCACCCAGGCCGCGCCGGTGGCGCAGGTCGACGCGCGGGTCCAGCGGATCGTCGCCGATATGTTCGAGACCATGTACGAGGCCCCGGGCATCGGACTGGCCGCGATTCAGGTCAACATCCCGTTGCAGATCGTTGTCATCGACTGCTCGGAAGAGCACGACCAGCCCTTGTGTCTCATCAACCCGCAGATCCTGGAGCTTCGTGGGAGCGAGCAGATGGACGAGGGCTGTCTGTCGGTCCCCGGGTTTTATGAGCCGGTCACGCGCGCCGAGGCAGTGCGGGTCAGTGCGCTGGACCGCACCGGCACACCCTTCACACTGGACACCGACGGGCTCCTGGCCGTCTGCATCCAGCATGAAATCGATCACCTGCATGGGAAACTTTTCGTCGACCATATCTCGGCCTTGAAGCGGCTGCGCATCCGCCGCAAACTCGAGAAGGGTCAGCGCCAGAACAAACCCGCGGAACTGCCGCGGCGGCGGGTCATCTGATTGCGTATCCTCTTCGCCGGAACACCCGAGTTCGCTGTACCCTGCCTGCAGGTCCTGATCGCGGGCGGCCATGATATCGCCGCGGTTTACACGCAGCCCGACCGACCGGCCGGCCGCGGGCGCACGCTTGCCCAGAGCCCGGTCAAGCTGCTCGCCCTCAAGCACGGCATCGCCGTGTGCCAACCCGAATCGCTCAAGCGCGACCGGGCGGCAGTCGCGGCCCTGCGCGCGCTCGGCGCCGACCTGATGGTGGTCGTCGCCTACGGTCTGTTATTGCCGCGCGGCGTGCTTGCCGCTCCACGTCTGGGCTGCATCAATGTCCACGCCTCGCTGCTGCCCCGCTGGCGGGGCGCCGCCCCAATCCAGCGTGCCGTGCTGGCGGGCGATAGCGCGAGCGGCGTTTGTATCATGCAGATGGAGGCCGGACTGGATACCGGTCCGGTCTACCACCGACTGAGCATCCCGCTGGCGCCCCGCGAGACCGGCGGCAGCCTGCACGACCGGCTCGCCGCCCTGGGCGCCCGGGCGCTGAACGAGGCCCTGCCCGGCATCGCCGACGGCTCCCGCCAGGCACAGCCGCAGGACCCGGCGTCGGCCACCTATGCCCATAAGCTCACCAAGGAGGAAGCCGAGATCGATTGGCATCAGCCGGCCGCCGCGATCGAACGTCTGGTGCGCGCCTTCGACCCCTGGCCGGTGGCTCAAACCCGGTGTCACGGGGAACCCTTGCGCATCTGGTCGGCCGAGCGCGTCGCATCCGCGGACACCGCGGGGAGCGACGCCGACGCGCCCGGCACCGTGGTCGCCGCCGACCGCACGGGGATTGCCGTCGCGACCGGCGACGGCATCCTGAGGATCACCCGGCTGCAGCCGCCCGGCAAGCGCCCCATGGACGCCGCCGACTTCCTCAATGCCCGCACGATGGATGGCGTACAACTTGGCTGAGCGGCGTTCCGGCCCCCCCTTCGACCGCGGACTCGAGCCTGCGCCTGCGCGTCGCCCCGAGGAGCCCGAGGCGACCGGTGGTACACCGCGCGCGGCAGCGGGCAATCCGTGGCCACAACGCCCGCCGGACCGTGACCGCCCCCCGCAGCGCGGGGGCGCGCAGCGGGCCGGGCCACCCCAGCGGGAGTCCGATCGCGTGCGCCCGACGGACGACCCCAGGCGCGGCGGGCGCTCAGTCTGGGGCCAACCCGCGGGGTCCCGCGGCACCACGCGCACCAACGACGGCGCCGACGCACGCGCCGCCGCCGCGATCGCAGTCCATCGGGTCCGCGACCGCGGACAGTCCCTGACGCGCGTTCTCACCCAAGCCACCCTGCCCCACCCACCGGCCGACCGCGCACTCACCCAGGAGTTGATCTACGGCACGCTGCGCTGCCTGCCGCGCCTGGAGGCCCTGGTGGGGATGTTGCTGCACCACCCGGTCAAAGCCTGCGACCGCGACCTGGAGGCCGTGATCCTGATCGGGCTCTACCAGCTCACGGTGCTGGACACGCCGCCCCATGCCGCGGTCGCCGCCACCGTCGAGGCGGTCCGGCTGATCGGCAAGCCGGAGAAGACCGCGCTGGTCAATGCCCTGCTGCGGCGCTTCCTGCGTGAACGCGAGGCACTGCTGGCGGCGGCGGACGCGCTGCCGGGCGCCCGCTGGCTGTTCCCCGATTGGCTGCTCACCGCGCTGCGTCACGACTGGCCGGACGCTTGGGAGGCCATCGTCACCGCCAGCAACGCCCGTCCGCCCATGAGCCTGCGCGTCAACCGCACCCGCGTCGACCGGCGGGCCTACGCGGGTCTGCTCGCCGCGGCCGGAATCACCGCACGACCGATCCCAGGCACCGAATCCGGACTGGTCCTGGACCGGCCGGTGCCGACCCAGACGCTGCCCGGTTTCGCTGCCGGCCTGATCTCGGTCCAGGACGGCGGCGCCCAGCTCGCCGCCCAGATCCTTGATGCGCCGCCCGGCAGCCGCGTGCTCGACGCCTGCGCCGCGCCGGGCGGCAAGGCGGCCAACCTGCTGGAGCGCGCCGGCAATGACCTGGACCTGGTCGCCATCGACAGCGAGACCAGCCGCCTGGACAGCGTGCGTGAGACCCTGACCCGACTCGGGCTCACCGCCACGGTCGCACGCGCCGACGCCGCCGCACCCCACGGCGACTGGATGACGCCCCCCTTCGACCGCATCCTGCTTGATGTGCCCTGTTCGGCGACCGGGGTGATCCGGCGACACCCGGACATCAAGTGGCTGCGCCGCGCCGCGGATATCCCCGAACTCTGTGCGTTGCAGGCGCGCATCCTGGACGCGATGTGGCCCCTGCTGCGACCGGGCGGGCGGTTGCTCTATGTCACCTGCTCCCTGCTCGCTGCCGAAAACCAGGACCAGATCGCGGCCTTTCTCGGTCGTTGGCCGGAGGCCCGCGAATGCCCGCTGGTGCCCGCGCCGGCGGCCGACCAGACGGCCGCGTGGGGCCAGACCCGCACCCACGGGCGCCAGTTGCTGCCCAGCCCCGGCGGCAGCGACGGTTTCTACTTCGCGTTGATCGAGAAAACCGCCCCATGAGACTGGCGGGCGCGGGTCGAGGTCGCCGGCCGCGGTGGCGCGCCCCGCTCAACCAACCGGGACGCTGGTGGTGGCCGCTCCTGGCGCTGCTGCTGGTCGGCAGCGTACTGGCCCAGGAATTCCGGGTCACCCAGGTGCACACCCGCCTGGTCGACGGCACCTACACCCTCGACGCCACACTCGCCTTCGATTTCTCGGCCGAGGCGCTGGAGGCGCTGGCCAACGGGGTCCCACTGACCATTCTGGTGCACCTCCAGGTCCGGCGCAGCAACGCCTGGATTTGGGAGAACAGCGTCACCGACCAACAGGTACGTTACGCCATCCGCCACAAGCCGCTCTCCGAAACCTACGAGGTTTACCGGCTGCCGGGCACCTCGGGACGCACCTTCGTCACCCGGGATGCCGCCATGACCGCGCTGGGCGAAATCCAAGACCTCCAATTGGTCGAACAACGGCGGCTGACTGCCGGGGAAAACTACGCCGTCGAGATCAAAGTGTCACTGGACATCGAAGAACTGCCCCTGCCGCTGCGGCCGATGGCCTACCTGCGCCCGGCCTGGAAGCTCGCCAGCGGCTGGACCAAATGGCCGCTGACGCCTTAGCGCTGCCGCCTTCACCAGCCTGATGCATCGGCAATGAATCTGCGCATCCTCGGTATGGCCCCCGTCGCGGCCCTGGTTGTCGGCCTGTTTGTCGCCTTGGTGCTGATGCGCGATGCGATCGAGAACTCCGAGGCGCTGAGCCGCGCCTTCGTGCCCCTGTTGTTCGCGGTCCTGGCCGGCCTGCTGGTCCTGGCCGTGTTGGTGGTGGTGAACGTGATCAAGCTGGTGCGCCGCTACCGGCGCCAGGCGGCCGGCTCACGTCTGACCTTGCGCATCGTCACCCTATTCGCCTTGATCTCGCTCTTGCCGGTGGGCGTGGTCTACTACTTCTCACTGGGCTTTCTGCTGCGGGGGATCGATAGTTGGTTCGATGTGGAACTCGGCCGTGCCATGCAGGATGCCTTGTCGTTGAATCAGGCTTCGCTGGACCTGAATCAACGGGTGCTCGGTAAATATGTCGAAGCGCTGCTCTCCGGCATCCAGGATCGTTCATCCACCGCCATCGCGCTGGCCCTGAACAGTATGCGCCGCCACGCCGGGGCCGAGGAATTGACCGTGTTCGCGGCCGGCGGTCAGGTCCTGGGCACCGCCAATCAGGACCCGGCCAAGCTGGTGCCCAGCTTCGGCGACCGGGCGATCCAGCAGGAGGTCCGGGCCGGCAACAACTATGTGGGACTGGAGACCGGGCCGAGTGACGATCTGGTCATCCGCGTTCTGGTGCAGGACCCGAGCGGCCGGCCGATGTACATGCAGGCCATTTTCCCCACCTCGAGCCGGATTTCGGAACTTTCCGAGGGTCTGGAGACCGCCTATAACCGCTACACGGAACTCGCCTATCTGCGCAGTTCACTCAAGTTCAGTTTCTCGCTGACCCTGTCGCTCGTGCTCTTGTTCGGGCTGATGGCCGCGCTGATCGCCGCCTTCCACACCGCCCGCCGCCTGGTGGCGCCGGTGGCGGATATCGCCCGCGGCACCCGCGCCATCGCCGCGGGCGACTATGAGCAGCAACTACCGCTGCCCAAACACGACGATGAGCTGGCCTTTCTGGTGGCCTCCTTCAACACCATGACGCGGCGGATCGCCCAGGCGCGCGATGCCGCGGCGCGCAGTCAACAAGCCGTCGAAACCCAGCGCAACTACCTGGAGACAGTGCTCGGCCGGTTGTCGTCCGGGGTGGTTACCTTCGACGATGCCCAACATCTGCGCACCGCCAACCAGGCCGCCCGGCAAATTCTGAACCTGGAGGTCCGCACCGGCGTGGAGCGTACGCTGAGCGACCTCGAGCAGGAACAACCCTGGCTCGCGCCCTGGACCGAGGCGGTCCGCGTTCACCTGGAATCAGGCCAGGACTGGCGCGAGGAACTCAGTCTGGCCCGCAGCGAAGGGCGCCAGACACTGATGTGCCGGGGCAGCACCCTGCCGTTGCCGGGCAGCGCGGGACGCGGGCATGTCGTCGTCTTCGATGATATCAGCACGCTGATCAGCGCCCAGCGCAATGCCGCCTGGGGCGAGGTCGCGCGGCGCCTGGCGCACGAGATCAAGAATCCGCTCACCCCCATCCAGCTCTCCGCCGAACGGCTGCGCCACAAGCTGCTGGCCAAGGCGCAACCCGCCGATGCCCAGATCATCGACCGCTCCACCAGCACCATCATTGCGCAGGTCGAGGCGATGAAGGCCATGGTCAACGACTTCTCGGACTACGCCCGCTCCCCCAAGTCGGAGCAGCAGCCGCTGGTGCTCGACCGGTTGGTCCAGGAAGTCATGGACCTCTACCGCAGCGCGGGGTCCGGAGCCCTGACGTTGAACCTCGGCGCTCCCGGCGTCATGGTGCGTGGGGATGCCCTGCGCCTGCGCCAGGTTATCCACAATTTGATCAAGAATGCCCAGGAGGCATTGGAGGGGCGACCCGACCCGCGGATCGACATCAGCACCTGCCGGTACGACCCGCAAGCGGCCGCCCAACCCGGCAGTTGCACTGGCGCGTCCGGCGGTGACCAGGTGCTGATTCAGGTCGCGGACAACGGCCCCGGCTTTGAAGCCGAGATCAAGGATCGTGCGTTCGAACCCTATGTCACCAGCAAGTCGAAGGGCACCGGACTGGGATTGGCCATCGTCAAGAAGATAATCGAGGAGCACGGCGGTATGATCATCGCCGAGAACACCGGCAGCGGCGCGATCCTGCGGGTCCGGCTGCCGGTCTGGCAAGCGAGTCCGCACGCGGCGGCATAAGGAGCGAGGCGAGTACACAGACCCATGAGCGCTACCCATATCTTGGTCGTCGATGACGAACCCGACATCCGGCGTCTGGTCCAGGAAATCCTGGAGGACGAAGGTTACCGGGTCAGCGGCGCGGAAAGCGGTAACGCCGCCCGCCTGGCCCTGCGTGAACGCCGGCCCGATCTGATCCTGCTCGACATCTGGATGCCCGATCTGGACGGTATCAGCCTGCTGAAAGAGTGGTCCCAGGACGAGGGGCTGCCCTGTCCGGTGATCATGATGTCCGGTCACGGGACCGTCGAGACCGCGGTCGAAGCGACCCGGCTCGGCGCCTACGATTTCCTGGAGAAGCCACTGTCCATGGCCAAACTCCTGCTCACGGTGGAGCGCGCCCTGGAGGCCGAGAAGCTCCAGCAGGAAAACATCGGGCTCAAGCGCCGTACCCCCCAGGTGCAGGAACCCGTGGGCCGTAGCGCGGCGATGCAGCGCCTGCGCGAACAGGTCAAACGCATCGCCGCTCATGACACCTGGGTCATGATCACCGGCGAATCCGGCAGCGGCCGTGAGACCTTCGCCCGTTACCTCCATTCACAGAGCGCCCGCCGGGATCGCCCCTTCGTGGATCTCAGCGTCTCGGCTCTGGCCGGCGGCAACGCCGCGCGCGAACTGTTCGGCAGTGAGCAAGGCGGCCTGACCCACTATGGCAACCTGGAGAAGGCGGCCGGCGGCACCCTGCTCATCGACGAGGTCGCGGATATGGACCTGGAAGCCCAATCACTTCTGCTGGGTGCGCTCGACAGCGGATCCTTCCTGCGCGTCGGCGGTGCCGAACCGGTGGCGATCGATGTCCGTATCGTTGCCGTTACCCAGCGCAACCTGGAAGACGAGGTCCGGGCCGCCCGCTTTCGCGAGGACCTGTTCTATCACCTGAACGTGGTCCCGCTGAACATCCCGGCCCTGCGCGACCACGCCGAGGATGTCTCGGACCTGCTCAACTTCTATCTCGACTACTTTGCCACCCACGAGAAGTTGCCCTACCGCCGCTTCAGCGTCGGCGCCCAGAACTTCCTGCGCAACTATCTGTGGCCCGGCAATGTCCGCGAGCTCAAGAACCTGGTGCAGCGCCTCCTGATCCTCGGTGCCGGCGATGAGATCAGCCAGAAGGAGGTTGAAAGCGCACTCGGTGCCCCGGCACCGGCGCAGGCGCAGTCACTCGAAGGCCTGGTGTCCTTCGACCAACCCTTGCGTCAGGCGCGCGAGCAATTCGAGAAAGCCTACCTGGACTACCAACTCGAAAAGCACGTCGGCAACGTCAGCAAGATGGCCAAGGAGGCCGGCATGGAGCGGACCCACCTGTACCGCAAGCTGCGGTCGCTGGGAGTGGAGATCAAAGAGCGGCGGTAACCCATGTCCATCATCGACAACTTCGAAGCCATGCTCGCCCGCGGTCAGGATTCGGCCCTGTTGCGCTACGGACTGGGCAACGCCTACCTGAAGGCGCGGCAACCCGACCGGGCGGCCGAGCACCTGGCCTTGGCCGTCCGTCAGGACCCGGATTACTCCGCGGCCTGGAAGCGCTACGGCCAGGCGCTCGCCGCACTCGGACAGCACCCTCAGGCCATCGACGCCTTCGATCAGGGCATTGCCACCGCGGAACGCAAGGGAGACATCCAGGCCGCCAAGGAAATGCGGGTCTTTCGCAAACGGGTGGAGCAACTGCCGCGCGACTGATCGACAACGACAACGCCGCTATTCGCTGGTTATCTACGGAACGGTTTTGAGTTTTCGGTTTTTCGTTTTTCGTTAAGAATTATCAAACATCGGGTTACGAAAAACGAGAAACGAAAAACCAACAACGAAGGGTATAACCTCTTTCCGACGCGTTACGAAGACTCGGTCACACCGGCGCGCGGGTCTGCGCAGCGGATTGCGGCTCGTTCCGGGGGGCGGATGGCGCCGTGCCGGACGGCGGTTGTTGCAGCCAACGCATCAAGGTACCGTAAAGTGCGGCCGGATCGACCGGCTTGGCGATGAAATCGTTCATGCCGGCCTCCAGACAACGGTGCCGATCCTCGGCGAAGGCATTGGCGGTCATGGCCAGGATCGGTCGCCGCTCCCAGCCGGGCAGCGCACGGATCAGCCGGGTCGCCTCCAACCCGTCCAGGTGCGGCATCTGCATGTCCATCAGAATGAGTACGAAGTCCGCCGTGCGCGCCTTCTCGACCGCCTCGCGCCCGTCCGCGGCAATCTCGACCGTGAGTCCGGTTTCCCGCAGCAGTTCCAGGGCAACTTCGCGGTTGATCGGTTCGTCCTCGACGAGCAGTACCCGGGCACCCGCGTGACCTCGCCGCAGGGCGGCCTCGGCATCGTCCGCGTTGGATGGCACTGCGGAGGGACTGGGAATCACCCCAAGACCACGCCCCAGACGCACCGTAAACCAGAACAGGCTGCCGCGTCCCGGCGCGCTCTGCGCACCGGCCTCACCCCCCATCAGGCGGGCGAGCTGCGCGGTCAGCGCCAACCCCAGACCGGTTCCGCCGAAGCGCCGGGTGGTGGAGGCATCGGCCTGCTCAAAGGCGCTGAAGAGCCGCGGCAGGACGTCCGGGGCGATGCCGATCCCCGTGTCCTGCACCTCGAAGCGAACGAGCAACCCCTTGGGATCCTCCCCCAGCAGTCGGGCGCGCAGTGCAATACGGCCCCGCTCGGTGAACTTGACGGCGTTGCCCGCATAGTTGATCAGCGCCTGGCGCAGCCGGGTCGCGTCGCCGCGCAGCCACTGGGGCACATCGCCGCGGTCGATACGAAGCTCGAGTCCCTTGCCGGCGGCCTCGAACTGAATCAGCGAGCGCACATGATCGAGTAGCCCGTCCAGTGCAAAGTCTTCCTCCTGCAACGCGATCTTGCCTGCCTCGATCTTCGACAGGTCGAGGATGTCGTTGAGGAGCCTGAGCAGATGCTGTGCTGCACCCTCGATCTTGGCGAGTCGCGCTGACTGGACGGGGTTTACACCGTCGGCGCTCATCAGATGCGTCAACCCGAAGATGGCATTCATCGGGGTGCGAATTTCGTGGCTCATGTTCGCCAGGAAGGCGCTCTTGGCGCGATTGGCCGCCTCCGCCTGTGTGCGCGCCTGCGCAAGCTCCGCGGTGCGCTCGGCCACGAGCCGCTCCAACTGGTGGCGGTGGCGATCCAATTCCGCCTCCGTCCGCTTGCGCCCGGTCACGTCGCGGGCCAGCATGATCAAGTCGTTGTCCGGTTGCGTCGGGTCGCTCATCGCCGCAATCGATAGCTCGTACCACATCTCGCCTTGCGGCAAGTTGAGCGAATAGGTGGCGCCGCGATGGCTGCCGCGCACGGCCGCTTCCTCCAGTGCGCCCACGACAACGCGGGCGGCCTCTTCGGGAAGCACGTCAACGACCCGCTTGCCCAAGAACAGGGGCGGGGACAGGTACAACTGATCGAGTGCCAACGAATGGAACTCCCGGATGAAGCCGTCGCGATCGATCCTGAACATCAGATCGGGCAGGGCGCTGATCATGGCTTCCAGGCGCATTTTGGTGCGGCGCAGGTCTTCCTCGACACGCGTGCGCTCGACGATGTCGCGGGCAACGCCGCGCATGCCTCGATAGGCCCCGTCAGGGCCGCACACGGGGACCCCGCTGATCTCGACCATCACGGTCCGGCCGTCCCGATGCCGCATTGGTTGCGCTAACGGCGAGAATGTTCGTCGGGCGAGAAGCGCGCTCAAGAACGGCCCGTCTCCCGGATCCAGCGCGTCCCCCGGCAAAAACTGGCTGACGGCCCGACCGACGGCATCGTCGGGCGAATAACCCATATGTTGCTGAAATTTTGAGCTCAGGTAACTGTAGCGCCCGTGCGCATCGACCTCCCAGATCCAGTCGGTGGTGGCTTCGACCAGGGAGCGGTACTTCTCTTCGCTCTCCCGAAGGGCGACGCCGGCGGCCAGGACCTCGGCGGTACGCTCCTGTACCTTGTGTTCGAGATTGGCATTCAGATGACGGATCGCATCTTCCATCGTCCGCCGTTCTGTCACGTCCTCAACAACCCCATTGATCCCGACCACGCGGCCGTCCGCACCCCTGAGCGGGAAGTAACTTGCCCGCCAAACCCGCTGCGCGCCTCCAGCGGCGGCAGTCGCCCCGACGAGTTCAGTATTCTGTGCCGGGATGTCGGTTGCGATGACGTTGCGAAATATTGGTTCAAGCAGATCAGCGATGGCGGGAACCATCTCACGGACTGTCCGCCGCAGATGCTCGGCGATCGGACGACCATTCATCTCGGCCATCCGCTCGTTCATGCGCAAATACCGCAGCTCGGAATCCAGCACGAACAGTCCGATCGGCGCCGTATCGTAATAGGCATTGATCTCCGCCAACCGTTGCCGCGCAACCTCCTCGCTGCAACGCAGATGCTCCTCGATCCGCCGCCGCTCGGCAATCTCCGACTCCAGCTCGGCGGTGCGCTCCGCGACCCGGCGTTCCAATCCGGCGTTCAGCGACTGGATTTCCCGCTCGGCGCGCCGTTGTTCGGTGACGTCAATGTTCAGTCCCAGAATGCCTAAGCATTCCTCGCCCACACGGATTGGGGCGATGATGTTCCGGAAGATCCGCTGCTCTCCCTGCACGCGATAGGTCACCTCCTCGTCCACCACCTCGCCGGCCCGGGCGCGGGCATTGTTGGCTTTCCACAAAGCCAGCTCGTCGGCGGCGATGGCCTCGTCCTCCGGGCATTTCCCGAGAAGACTGCCCCAATGCTGCATCAGCACCGCGTTCTCCATAAAGCAGCGCCCGTGCGTATCGCGTGCCCAGAATTCGAACGGGACATTGTCCACCACCGCCCTGAGCAGTGATTCGCGCTCCCGCAGCGCATCCTCGAAACGCTTACGCTCCGTGATGTCCTGCATCGCACCGATCATCCGAACGGCGCGCCCGGAGGTGTCACGCATCAGATAACCCCGATCGATCACCTGCACATAGCGATCGTCGCCGCGGCGGAATCGGTAGTCGTCTTCCCAACGGGATTGCTTCGGGTTATCGACGGCGGCATTGAATCCGGTCGTAACGCGCTCCCGGTCGTCAGGGTGGATGCGTTCCGCCCACCAGGCGGCCGGCTGCGCATCGCGGACGATATCGGTCCAGCCGAAGACCGGTGTACCCGCAGGACTCCAGCGCTGCGCATCGTTCACGACATCCCAATCCCAGATAACGTCGTTGGTGGCCCTCAGCGCCAGTCTCAGGCGTTCTTCGCTGAGGGCGAGCCGGACCGCCCGGGCGCGCGTCTCGATCAGTGCCCCCAGCAGGGCAGCCAACAGGACACTAACGGCGGTGCCGCCGACGGCGATCGGATACACCCGCGGATCGGCGATGGCGGGTGGAAAACCACGGGCGTCGGAGACCCGTAAGGTCCATCGGTGTCCATTGAATTCCACGGGCACTGCCAACCCGGGAGAAGAAACGGCAGCGCCGTGCGCAGCCGCTCCGGGGGTCCGCTGACTGTCGTACAAGAGGCTGTCGGGTCCGAACCGTTCCCCATCGTAGATGGCGAGGCGAACGTTCTTGCTCCCGAGCAGGTCACCCAAGATCCCCTGCATCAGGTCATTCATCCGGTAGGGGCTGTAGACCCAGCCGATCAGCGCGGCACGGCGTTGCTCCGGGTTGGCAGCCGGCAGATCAGCGCGATACACGGGGACATACATCAGGGTACCAGCCTGGACGTCCTCGGCGGTCTCCTGCACCAGGCGAACCTTTCCCGACAGGGCGGCCACATCGTTGTCCCGAGCCTGTTCCATGGCCGCCCGCCGCACCGGCTCGGAGAACATGTCGTAACCGAAGGCGCGCAGATTCCGACCGGTGAAGGGCTCCAGGTAAATGATCGAGGAGTAGAGCGGGCGTTCTCCCGCGGGCCAGATCCGGTAGTCGGGGTACCCCTCGGCGCGGATTGCCTGTTCATGTTCCGCGAGCTGCTCGAGTGGGATCAGGAGCGCGACGCCGACCCCCAGGATGCCCGGAAGGTTCAGGTGAACTTTGCTCCGGGCGATGAAGTCGTGCCACTGTGCACGCGTGACCGCGGGGACAGTGGCGAAAAAGGCCGCCCCGCTGCGCAGGACCTGTGCATGGGTATGGAGCCGGGTCACGACCTTGCCGGCCAGTTCGTCGCCGATGAGGATCAGTTCGCGTCGATGGGCGGCGTTGACCGCCGACATGGCGGCGAGGGTGGCCAGCGCGGTCAGGGCAAGCCCGAGACCCAGGGCGAACCAGATTGGCCACGGACGCCAGGGAGCGACAGGACTGGGTGGGTTCATACGGCAATACTCGTCTGGGCCGACCATAGACAATTCAGTATAGCCGTGTCCGCTGCCGACATCGTCGGCCGGTTCGCCTGGAATCATTCCTCGTCCGTGAATCGTTCGTCCGGCCGGTCAATGACCCGCTCGCGTGACCAAGGGGTCACCCACTTCATGTATGCGGCGGACACCTGCAACCGATGCTCCCTCAAGTACCGGGCCCGGTCCTCGCGCAGGGGACGCCGGAGGCCCACAAGGCGGTCTCCGACGCGGGACTCTGGAGAACACCTGCATCGCCTAATTGGAGCAAGGGGCGGCGCCGGCGGGCGACGCGGGCCTCGATCATCGTTCCAGCCGCAATGAGACGGGAGATCAAGTCTTAGCCGGTCGACGTCGCAATTCAGCGGACCTGGTCCGGCGACAACCTCAACCAAGCGCTTAAACCGAAATCACGTATTGATGGCAATGTGTGAACAGAATCACACTTTAGTCAATCCATGAAAAGTCTTGATGTGATCAGCAATGCGACCAGCTTCACGTCCGCTGCCTGGCGCCTCCCTTATAGTTCAGTCAACGGCGGGCACAGAATTCGCCGATCCCGATCGCGACGCAACAAGAGCGTTGCCGGCAGCAGTCGGCACATTGTCGTTCAGTCAACTCCTCAGAGGGGACTTTCATGAAATCCCGTCAGCCGATCTCCACCTCCAATACAACTTCACGGCGCGTCGCCCAGCACACACGGCTCTTTCATGCCATGAAACTGCTGTTGCTCGCTGGGGTGGTGGTTGGTGCCAATAGCGTCATCATTGGCACTGCCGGGGCCGCGGTAGACAGCTGCGGGGCGCCGCCGAGCACTCTGGCGA
>CAYYAY010000005.1:0-140103 GCA_964470155.1 uncultured Lamprocystis sp.
TCGTTAAAGTTTCAAATTATAGAAAAGTCGCAGATCTTAAATGAATAGAGTATATCTGAACGAGGCCATTGTCCAAAACTGGAGTTCACGAGCGCTGGAGCGTCAAATTGGTACCCTGTATTACGAACGCCTGCTGTCCAGCCAAGACAAGGCGGCCGTCCAGGCTGCGTAGCGTCTTGGTCTCGCCACGATACCAGTCAACCGTATCACGGTGCCCTGCGTGCGCGCCTCCGCCAAGCGTGTGACCAGTTTGGCCAGGGCGTGACCCCCGCTCAACCAAGCGCGTCGCTGCAAGACCTTCGGTTCGCCCCGCGCGGTCGGTGGCCACCGCGCCGGCCCCCAGCAGTGCACCTAACCGACCTTGCCGGATATCGTCCGTGAGTGCATGCTCGTGGGGTCGGCCGTGCCGGGAGTGAGTGAGATATAACAATGACCATTCGCGCGCTGTTCCAAGCGGTTAAGGTCGATACCGCGACCGCACCTTACGACACGATCCACCTCAAGGTGTACTACCCGGGGCAGATGTCCGGCAGCCATCAGGAACAGGACTTAGGTCTAGTTCCGGCCGACGCGTCACGGGCCCCGTTCCGGGTCGTCATTTTCTTCAACGGGATCAACTGCGGCCCCGAAGGCTACCAGTGGCTGGCCGTCGCGTTGGCGCAGCGTGGGTATGTCGTGGTGACCTTTTCGTGGGTCGCCCAGGACATCCCCGGCATGACGATGCTCAGTCCTGGATTTCGCATGAGTTTGCCGACGCTCCATGCGGACGGACCGACGCCGACTGCCGCGGCGCTGCCGGCGTTGCTCGATGCGCTGAAGGGCCTGCAAGCGCACGGGATCCTGGCCGGTCTTCTCGACCTGGAACAGGTGATCATCGGCGGTCATTCGGCCGGGGGCCGGATCGCGATCGAGAACGCCGATCCCCGGCTGTTCCCGCCGGTGGCGGCGTCCTTTGCCTATGCCGCCCATTCGGCTGCCTTCACCCGGCTGGGTTACGCCCCAGGCACCATCCAGCCGTTACCCGACAGACTGCCCCTGCTGTTGATGGCCGGTACGCGGGACGGCGTTATCGCCCAGAGCAGCGATCGCTACGGCGTCGAGTGGGAAACCGCCACCCGCCCGGTGGAACGGACGTTTCAGGAGGCCATCGCAGGCGGTCGGGATGACAGCTATCTGCTGCTGATCGAGGGCGCTAACCACTTTGCGATCACCGACCCTCAGGATGTGACGACCGGCCGACCGTTCCGGGACTACGCGCCGACGCAGCCACTTGAGCAGATTCGCGAGTTGCTGGCCGAGGCGATCGGGTTGTTCATTGAGGCCCAGGTCGCTCGGCACCCGCCGGCGCGGGAGCGACTGCAATGTCTGGCCGGGCATCCGCTGGTGGCGTCCTTTGCATGCAAGTAAGCCACTCTTCGAGATTCGTGTCGCTCCGGGGCCTTGATCATAAACCCGGCCACCGCGCGATCGGCGCGGTCGTCGGTCCGCACAGCGGACCCTACAGGTCACGGTGTTACCGTAGCGGCCGGCCGGAACGATGATCAAGGCCTCGCTCCGGCTCAGCGCGCGCACCGCACCGGCCGCGTGACCTGGCGTGCTCCGGTCGTGGCGAGCCGTTGCCCGAACCCGCGGCGTCGGCGCTCGGCTGCGCGGGTCCAGCGTAGGCCCCCCGGCATTGGCTATAGCGCCCGCATCTCCACTTGCTGGAACGGCTCCCCGGTGCGGTGGCGGCTGATTTTAATGGTTACTTTCAAGTCCAGCTTGTTCAGGAAGCTGATAAGCCGCTCTTGGCTGAAACGGTGAAACTTGGCGCACATCAGTGCGGACACTTCCGGCTGTTTTAGGCCCAGAATCCGGGATGCCTCCGCTTGCGTATAGTCTTTTTCTTTCAGCGCCATGACAACCTGACTGCCAAGCGCCGCCCGCGTATAGAGTTCTTCGGCATCGGCAAGGCCAAGGTCGGCAAAAACGTTTCCGCTGCTAGTCTCGAAGTCAATTTTAGGGGTTGTCATTTTTCGCTAACTCCTGTGCTTCTCTGTAACGCTGCCTCACTAGGTTGACCTCTTGTTTCGGGGTTTTTATCCCTGTTTTCGACTTCTTTTGGAATGAGTGCAGGACGTAAATCCGTATAACAAATCTATTATAATCTAGCACCGGGCGGCGGCGAAGTAAACCAACGGCGCGAGGGCGCGCAATTTAGTCATGTCCGGTTTGTGCAAGTTAAAAATGTCAGCTCGCGCGACGCGTGCCCGCCTAAGGGACCTCGTTCCCGAGATGCGAGACGCGTTCGCTGTTCACCGGGCGTCGCGCTCAGGCCATCCACACCCTGCTGATGCAGCGCGAACATTGGTTCGGCGTCAAGGAACTGGCCGAGCGGTCCCAGGTGTCGCCGGCCACCGCCTCCGAGATCCTGAGCGAGTTGGAGAAGTTCGACTGGATCGCCATCCGCGGACAGGGGCCGAACAAGGAACGGCACCTGCGCGACCCACGCGCCCTGCTCGACGCCTGGGCTGCCCAAGTCGTGGGAAGCCGACCGGCGATCCTGCGACGCTACTTCGTGCCTGGCACGAAAGCCGAAGCGCTGGCAGACCGTGCTGCGCAGGCCTTTGAAGCCCGTGGAGTCAGCTATGCCATCAGCAACGAAGCTGCGGCGCAGCGCTACGCCCCATTCCTCTCCAGTTTCGGACAGGTGCGATGCCGGGTGCTCGTGACGCCGGAAGTCAATCATGCACTGGCGGATCTCGGCGCGCGTGTCGTCAACGAAGGGGCGAACTTCGCCATTATCGACGTGAAGTCGCCGGGCGACCTGCTGTTCCGGGAGCGCGTCGGAAATGCCTGGCTCGCCAGCCCCATCCACGTCTATCTCGACCTGCTAAAAGGAGAAGGACGCGCCAAGGAAATGGCGGACCACCTGCGCAATGAAAGGATCGGCTGCTGATGGCGAAACCCGCAACGCTGGATGGTTGGGCTTCGAGCGCGCCATTAACGATAGGCAGCAGACGCTTTCCTGGTGAGTTAGCCAGTCCCTCGGCGTTTGGAAGCTGAAAACGCCATGAAAGTGCGTGTCGCGTAGCGATCCAGCCCGCTTCGATCAAGACCAAAGACGGCTACCTCGATTTTTATCCCAGCACCAACGAAGAACTCGTGGAGGAAGTTATCCGCAAGATTTTTGCCGATCAGCAATGTGGGCTTCACGATCCGAACAATGCCGAGAGTTGGATTCGTTTCTCGGTTCAGATGATCCGCAAGGAGCTTCAAGCGCGTGGGAAGACCAGGAACCTTGACGAGATTAAACGTTCTATCGAGATCTTATCCAAGACGCACATTTCGCTCTTTCTGGGTGATACGGACGATCCCGTCTATTCCGCCCCGATCCTTTCAGACGTGACCCGCGTCACCCGCCAGAAGTATCTGACCGACACCTCGATTACCTGGGTTGTTCGCCTCCCGGCCCTCATCTCCAAGAGGCAGAAGCCGCAACAGTGGCCAAGGTAGTAGGAAGACGCCGCAATATAAATCATATATCTTTTTTTTTATCATGGTTTTTTAATTCATTTTTTTTCTCCTTATCCTTTCCTTTATTTATCCTTTAAACTCCTTTTTTATCCGTTAGGCCGCGCCGCCTCCAGCAGGCCCCCTGGTCCCCACCAGCGCCAGGGGCGATGTCCAACTTTGCTCATCCTTGACAACCGCCGAGTCGCGGCTTAGAACTTTCCCGATACAGAACGCAGCGGTTCATGCCCATGAATGTCAACCTGTCCCCCCAACTCGAAGATCTTGTCAGGCAGAAAGTCGCGTCCGGTCTTTACACATCGGCCAGCGAGGTAGTGCGGGAAGCCTTGCGCCTGATGGACGAGCAAGACCGCCTCCGGGCCGTCAAGCTGGAACAACTGCGGCAAGACATCCAGGATGGGTTGGACAGTGGCCCCGCGACGCCCTGGTCTGCCGATGAGGCGAAGCAGGCCGGCCGCCAACGCCGGGCCGAGCGACTGCGCGAGGGTTAAATGCCGGTCATCGTCAAACGCCCGAAGGCCCTCAGCGATCTGGCCCAAATCTGGGATTACATCGCCGACGACAGCGAGGAACGGGCGGACGCCTTCATTGCGACGATTGACGCCAAGTTTCAAACCCTGTCCCAACACCCTGCCATGGGCCGACGGCGCGAGGAACTGGCTCCCGCGTTACGTAGTTTCCCGGTGGGGCGGCATCTCATTTTCTACGTGGCCTTGACCAATGGCGTCGACATCGTACGTGTGCTGCATGGGTCGCGGGATATTGCCATTCTCTTTCAAGACGACGACGGATAGGTGTCCTGAAGAGCTTACTTCCCCTACGGTCTCATGCCCGCCCTTGTCCCCCTCCTGTCAGTGCCGACTCTGCCTGTCGTGGTGGAGGCCACCGGGGACCGGGCGCGGCTCCGGTTCCTGGAGTTCTGCGCCTCAGCCATCCGCAACCCCCACCGCGATCGGCGCCGCCACCCCCGAAGTCGCCAAGATGCGTTGCATGTAACTTTTTTGTTGACTATACTTTTTGCTGTGACGAGACAATAGGAGATTTGCGTTGGCAACGGTTCCCGTGAACGCCCGTGTTCAAAAGCATCGGGATGCCTTGCGTATGGCAGGACTTCGCCCGGTGCAAATCTGGGTGCCTGATACGCGCCGGCCAGACTTCGCGGAAGAATGCCGCCGCCAGTCTCTGATTGCCGCTCAGGCGGATCTGGCCGACACGGAGATGCAGCGATTCATGGATGCATCCTTGGCGGATGTGGACGGTTGGACGGCATGATGCGGGGGGACTTTGTGACCATCGCCATGCAAGGCGACTTCGGTAAGCCGAGACCGGCGTTGGTGATTCAGGCCGATCATTTCGGCGAGCACGCCACCGTAACCGTCCTGCCGGCAACCAGCACGCTGGTTGCCGCGCCGCTGTTTCGGATCACTGTTCAGCCGAACGCCGATAACGGCTTGCAGAAGCCGTCACAAGTCATGGTCGATAAGGCGATGACCGTGAAGCGCGACAAGGTCGGGCAAGCCTTCGGGCGCATTGATGGGGATACAATGGTGGAGATTGAGCGTTGTTTGGCCGTTTTCTTTGGCATTGCAAAATGATGGACAACACGATTGCCAAACTACATGACCAGTGGATGACCGATTCCGACTAACAGGCCGATTATGATGCCCTTGAAGTTGTCAGGCAGAAAGTCGCGTCCGGTCTTTACACGTCGGCCACGACAACCCGCGCCAAATTCTTGTTCGCCTTCAGTCGGCCGCGTCCGTGGGAGCCTGACCCCGGCGCCGGGCTGCAGCCTTCAGTTTCGGCGCTGGGTTCGCGCTCCCAGGGGCCTTGGACATAAACCCGGCCATCGCGCGATCTGCACCGTCGTCGGTCCGCACAGCGGACCCTACAGGTCACGGTGTTACCGTAGGGTCCGCTGTGCGGACCGTCCGCTGGTCGTGCTCATGCGGCGCGATCGGCCGCAAGCGATAGCGCGGTGCGATCACGTTCAGCGCCTCGGGGCCAGACCGCGCAGACGCTCCAGGCGCTGGATCCCGAACTTGAGCGCGGCGATGCCGGCCTTAAGGGTGCGGTCCGACATGATGTCGCGCCCTGTCGGATCGCTCACACCAGAATACCTGCAGCGTCTGCCAAGCCAATAACCTAGCTTCGTACTAGGAAAATACCATTGACTAAAAGCAGGATTACTTGAGCCTCGATGTGCCGGACCCCATCCTCTCGAACGTCAGACAGTGAATACCAACCATCGGCCTTGAGGTGATTACCATGAGCGAAGCAACTCTCCGTTCCAAGACCAACGTGGCACTTTGGCTTGCCCTCTCCATCATGTTGGTCCCGCTCGTTCCCTATGCCTTGAAGGGCACCGGATTATAGCCGTCAGTCACACCGCAACGCATTCAGGATAGGGTTCTGCCGGGCGCTGAGCCCTATCCTGTCACCAAATTAGATCCGTGAGGAATTCTTCGGTTGGTCAGGTCCTAGCGGGAGGACCGCTTCGGTCTGTTGCTAAAAAGCGAGGCAAACACCCAATCGCCCCGCTCACCAGTCTCTATTCACGCGACTCTATCATCCACGACGCACCCTTCACTCCATGCATAGTGCTTCGCGGCAGGGTCGGGTAGACCGGCAGTTTTTCCGCAAGCAGCACAGTGTGCTCTGGCGTCTCGATTTGAGCCCCCGGCATTCGGTCGTAATGTTACCCTGTGCGCACGAAATCTCGGCGCAGTGGTATACACTGTGCTCATGCTCTGACGAAGGCCCCAGCGCCATAAAAAACCCTATGATCCGCCAGGGTCACGGTCCCTTCCAGGCCGACCAGTTGCGTTCGGGCGATCCCTATGAGCTCTCCAATGGTCATCCGATTGAGTGTCTGCCGACCGGAGGTCGCGGCTCCAAGGCCAATCTGATCGGCGGTCTCGTGCTCGGGACCGATCCCGACGTCGACTCCGCCGGCGTCGACACCGGCTACGCGCCCACACCGGGAACCTTGCGCGCGCCGGATGTCGCGGTCGGCAATGTGCCGGACCTGCCGGGCTGGGTCGCGGGCGCGCCGCCGTTGGCGCTGGAATATGCCGACACCGGCCAGGACGAAGACGATCTGGCGCTCAAGATCACTGAACTGCTGGCCGCCGGTACCCGCTTCGTGTGGGTGGTGCGGCTCACTGGGCCACGACGCGTCGAGGTCCATCAACCTGGTACGGCGATGCGCGTCTGCTATCCCGGCGACTGGCTCGAAGCCCCCGGCATTCTGCGTAACAAACTGCTGGTCGAGTCGCTCTACGATCCGCAAGCGGCGGCAACGGCGGCGTTGCGCAACTTGCTGCAACGTCAAGGTTACCGCGATCTGGACGACGTGCGCGGTGAGGGTCGAATCGAGGGCAAGGCCGAGGGGGCAGTCGAGTCACTGCGCGGCGCCGTGCTCGATGTGCTCGACGGTCGCGGGATGATTGCCGACGCCGCCACGTGCGCGCGGCTCGAACGCTGCGCCGATCCTGAGCAACTGCGGCACTGGCTGCGCCGGGCCGCGACCCTCGACGACGTGGCGGATCTGTTCGAGGCGTGATCGGGGTCGTCGGCGGGACGCTGGAGCGTCAGCCGGCCCATCGCTTTACATAATCTTTATTATCGGCCATATCAATGAGCGATCGCGGTGGACAAGCGCGGGCTTTTTTCACCAAATCCCGCGCTGCCGCTGCTGGACTACTGAACCGGAGTGATCGTCGCCTTCTCAACCAACAGCGGATATTTGTAGCCTGAACCGAAATCCAGGTCCACGGCCAAGGTGCCGGTGACCGTGACTTGGTCGTTGACCTGCGCCTTGTCCTGGGTGGTGATGGTGATATCGTTTGAACCATCGGCGGCGTCGCCCGATCCGTCCTGCAGATGCACCCAATTGCGGTCCATGATCAGGTTGTTGACCTTCACCACTTTGCCGCGCAGGGTCACCTGCCGGCCGTTGAGTGCGGCCCGCTGCTGATAGATATCGCTGATGGTCTTTGCAGGAGTATCTTCGGCGAGCACGGGCGTGATCAGGAGTGCGGACAGGAGCGTTGCCAGGGACAGGGTGCGGGTCGTCATGGGTCACCTCTTGGTGGAGATCAGAGAAACACAGTGGGTCAGGATGCCGTCAGGGCCGTGGGCGGCCCTGCCGGCGGGCAGTCTCGCATAGCGCGCCCGCCAACGCGCGGGCACCTGCATTGCTGTCCGATGGGCGCCGGCCAGGTTGCCCGCAGTTGAACGGGCGGTGTCGAAAGCGTTTACATCGCAACAAAGGGGAGACGTGATGATCAAACGATTGCCCGCGGTGATCCGGACGTGACTCCGTCGGAACCGCCGACGCGCGCATCCATCACCGGGGTGATCCTGGCCGGCGGCCAGGGACGGCGGATGGGCGGGGTCGACAAGGGGTTGGCGCTCTATGTCGGCCGGCCGCTGATCGAATGGGTCATCACCGCCTTGCGCCCGCAGGTCGATGCCCTGCTGATCAATGCCAATCGCAACCTGGAGCGCTATGCGCGTTATGGTGTGCCGGTGATCGCTGATCTGGCGCCGGGCTTCCAGGGACCCCTGGCCGGTATCCGCAGTGCCATGCAAGCGACACGCACTCCATGGATCGTCACCCTACCCTGCGACGGCCCCTATCCGGCGCCCGATCTGGTCGAGCGGCTGGTGCTGGCCCTGAGCGCCGCGGACGCCGAGTTGGCGGTGGCCAGCGACGGGGTGCACAAGCAGCCGGTGTATGCGCTGCTGCCGGTGCGCCTCGCCGCCAGTCTGGACGACTATCTGGCCGGCGGTGAGCGCAAAGTGGCGCTGTGGTATGCGCGCCATCGGGTGGCGGTGGCGGATCTCAGCGACCGGCCGGAGTCTTTTATTAACATCAATACGCTGGATGATGCGGCAGGGCTGGGTTAGCCACTGCATTGAGTGTCTGCGGTCGGTCCGGCCTCAATGCCCGCGGTCACCGTCCCTCGTCGCGCGATCGGAGTACCACAGCAGGTGCTCCAGCAGATCCGTGGTGCGGGTGACTGATGACTGGATGCCCTCCAGCAGGTCGGGGACGCGGGTGAGGTCCGGTCCGTCGGTGATTTCCAGGGCGGCGAGCTGGGCGTTGCCGACGATGCCGGCGAGCAGTTCGCGACGGACCAGATCAGTCTCGGATTCCAGCGGCTTGGAGGCGAGCCGATGACGCTCCACCACGCCGGTCTGGAACCGGCGGCGGGCTTCCTCGGCGGTCTTGCGTTCGCTGATATCGGTGAAAAGAAAGACGAATCCAAGAACTTGCTCGGGCGCGGACAGGACGGGGTCGGCGCGTACCATGAAGGGTTGGCGCTCGCCCTCGCTGGTGGTGAGTTCGACCTCGGCGCGCCAGGGTTGGTGGTGTTCCAGCAGGTCCAGAATGCGCTGCTTGACTGCCGCGGGATCGCCGAACAGGGCCAGCAGTTCGCCCAGCGAATCCGCGCGGGTGCCGCCGGGTACCAGGCGATCGAAGGCGCCGTTGGTCAGGACGATGAGGCCGCGGGCGTCGGCGATGACCACCGGTTGTTCGGAGTGGCGGACCTTGCGGCTGATGTCCTCCAGTTGGTCGCGGGCGATCAGGACGCGCAGCGAGCGGAACTGCTGGATCACATCGGCCACCGACTCCCCGATCAGGCGGGCGGTGGTGAGGTCGTCCGGGGTCCAGGGGTCGCTGGTGCCCTCCACCACTTGTTGCCAGCGGGCAAATGACCGACGCGGCGAGAGTTGGCCGGGGTCGTCACCCGCGTGCTCCGCGGTCTGGTAGGGGTTGCCGCCCCAGGTGACGGTGTGCAGGCGCTCGGGTCGCAGCCATACCAAATATTCGCCTCCGCCGCGCGAGAGCGGAACCGCGAGCAGGCCGCTGGCGACCGGAATGAGATCCGCCAGACCGGGGGCATCGCTGCCCAGCGAGGCGGTGGTGATCACCGGTGCGCGCGGCTGGGTGTCCAGCCAGGCCCTGAGCTTGCCGATCTGGTGGGTTCCGGGAACAGTGCCGGTCGTTACGACCTTGCCGTCGCACAGCAGGACGGCACCGCCGGCGGCGAGCGGCTGCAGCAGGGACTGGGGATTGTCGAACAGCGCGTGCTCCCAGTCACCGCGGCGGGTGATCGCCTCGATCATGCGCTGTTCCAGGCGCCGCACCGCGTGCTCGGTCTGGGCCTGGGTAAAGCCCTGCAAGGCCGCGATGCGGGTGGCGACCGCTTCCGCCAGTAACTCGCAGGCGATCCGGGTCTGGTACTGGATGGAGCGCGGCGCTTGATGGTGGCAGGAGATCAGTCCCCAGAGGCGTCCGCCCACCATCAGGGAGGTGACCAGGGTGGCGGCCACCCCCATGTTTTTGAGGTACTGGATGTGGATGGGTGACAGGCTGCGCAGGTAGCACAGCGACATATCGAGTGGTTCGCCGGTCAGTGGCGAGTGCTCGGGAATGAGCGGGACCGGGCAATAGGCAACGTCCTCCAAGATGCGAATGCGGTTGCGCATGTAGAGACGGCGGGCGATTTGGGGAATATCGGTCGCCGGGTACCGGTTGCCGAGGAAGGGTTCGAGCCCCGACTCACGCGCCTCGGCGAAGACCTCGCCATGGCCGCGCTCGTCGAAGCGGTAGACCATCACCCGGTCATAACCGGCCACGGCTTTGAAGATACGGGCGGTCTCGTCGGACAGGACCTGCAGTGACGCCGCCGCGGAGACCCGGCGCAGGGCGTCGCGAACCAGGGGTGTCAAATCGAGTGCGGAACCCGCTGGGATGAGTTCGACAACGAGACCGCCGCCCGGTGGGCGATGCAGCAGGCCGTCGAAGTCCGTCGCGGTCGCGGCGATTCGGCACCGCACGGCCGCCGGGAACTCCGTCAGTGGCTCCATGGTGCGGGTGCGTACCCGTTCAGCGAGATTGCCGCCCAGACCGCCCAGCGTCTCGCCCAGCAGGAGGTCCGCGCGGCCGAGGAGCCGGCCGGCGTCGGCACTTTGCTGCACGATGGTCAGATCCGGTTCACGCACCAGCAGGAATGCGCCGCAGGGACGAATGGAACCCGCAAGGTGGATCTGCTCCAGTTCGCAGTTGGAGAGGTCGGCTTGGCCGAAGCCCGGGACCTGGGCAGAGGTCAACATCACTTGGCTGGACCGTTTCGCTTCATCATGCAGCGTCATCCTGTCCGGGCGGGGGCGCCATGCCTGGTACCGGAAGGCATGAGTCGCGGCGGTCGGGCAATCCGGTGCCGCGGCGGGAACGGCGTTGCTGTGTCGCTAGGCTGCGGATAACTGGTCTGGTCGCCCAGGTAGTCTGGTGTCCTCCTCCAGACCATAGCGGCCCAATTTGACGTAGAGGCTTTGGCGGCTGAGACCGAGCAACTCGGCGGCGGCGGTACGGTTGCCGCCGGTTTGGTCCAAGGCCGCCTCGATATAACGCTGCTCCACCACGGCGATGGTGTCATCGACCAGCTTACGCAGGGTGGTCTTGCCGATCTGCCGGGTCAGTGACTCCATCAGCCCGTTGATGCCCTTGCCCGGGGCCGCGGTCGACAGGCGCGGGCTCACGTCGCGGATGAAGACGCCGATGGTTCCGCCCTGCTTGCCGCCGTTGCGTCCGCCCTGGCCGGAGGCCGAGACCTCGGCCTCGACCTCGCGGCCCAGTTCAGCCCGCAGCACGGTCGAGAAGAGTCGCACCGCTCCCAAGCGCAGCACATTGGCCAGCAATACCGTCAGGTCCGCACCGGGGCGGCCCAGCCAGCGGCCCAGCGGCTCGCCCAACACCGCGGATTCGGAGCCGATCTGCACCAGATCAAGGAAGGCCCGATTGGCGCGCAGGATGACGCCCTGGTGGTCGATGACCACGAAACCGTCAGGCCCGCCTTCAATCAGGGCCTCGATGTGCATCGGATCGGTGAGATCGACGATGGTCTGGGCCGCCGCCGAGGGGACCAACTGGACGAGCAAGACTTCTTCCTGATCCGCGGTAACCGATGAGGCGCGCACCAGCCAGGGGGTCTGGCCCTGACCCAGGCGCAGCAGCACACCGGGCGCCTTGCCGCGTTCGCGGATACGCCGGATCATGCCCTCGAAGAGGTCGCGCTCCTGCGGAATCAGGGTGTCGGGGAAGCGCGTGCTCAGCGTGCCCTTGACCTGCGGCATCGTGATCCCGAGGGCCTGTGCCGCTGACGGATTCAAGTCGATGATGGCGAGTGTGGACGCCCGTAGAACCAGCACCGCGTCACGGGATGAATTGAACAGCAGGCGGTAGCGGGTCTCGACTTCGCGCAGCTTCCAGTAGTCGCGTTCCATGGCCTGTTGGGCCTCCACCAGACGGGACTGGAGTTCGGCCATGGCGCAGAGATTCTTGCCGATGGCCAGTAATCCCGGCGGCCCGCCCAAGCGAATGGTGGTGTACTCGATCGGGAGTTCGAGACCGCTCGGAAAGCGCTGATTGACGTTGCGGAAGGTGCTGACGCCGCTTTCTCCGGCATCTTCGATCATGTGCCGCAGATACTCGCCATCGGATGCACTCACGGTGTCTGCCCAGGGGCGTCCGATCCAGGCCGCGACGCTCTCCGCGGCGAACACGTTGGACAGGGTGACGTCGCGGATGGTGCCCTCGGTGTCGAGGACCAACATCACGTCCGGTAGGGCTGGGTTCTCCGTGTGCATCATGCGTAATCTCGGATTGCTTCGTTGTCCGGTGTGCTGATCGCGTGGTCCGTGGAAGACGTCCTCCAGTAGTGACCTAGAGTCTAAGCGCGGTTATTCAATACTCAACATTACAGTAACACAGGATTTTTACCGCGCGACGAATGGCCGCGAAAAAATCGTGGGACGACCCGCGTGAGCGGCGGCGGATCGACCCGAACTGCGAGGAACGTCGCACATTTTAGTCGAATCACCGGGCGGCGAATGCCACGCGCGTCTCGTTATGGGGTCTTGCTGTGCGCACGCTGCCAACGCTGTCGCAGATCCGCGAGGTGCACCACCAGGGCGACCGTGACAAAGAGCCAGACCCAGACCCATCCGGCGTCCGTCAGGGCGGCGCGCACCGCCAGCAACAGACAGGCGCCGGAGGCGAGGATGAGGATCAAGGCCGCCGGCGGGATGCCGCATGCCCGGATGCGCCACAGCAGGAACAGACCGAGACCTTCCAGTGCCATCAACAGCAGGATCCAGTCGATGAAACGGCCGCTGGCGAAGAATTCAGCCATCAGCGACACCGGCGGCTGCGTGCGCGCTCATTTCGCCGAGACAATACCGAGCAAGTGACCCAAATCCTTGAAGAAGACGCGGACGTGCGCGGCCGGTTTGGCGCGGACCAGACGCTTGTTCATGTAGGCTTCCCAGGTCAACTGCTGGACGTCCGGGTCGGCGCACATGCTGACGAAGCGCTCGCGCCGTTTGTCGCTGCTGTACCAGAAGCGCTGCATGATGCCCAGCACCCAGAAGACCCGGCCATGGGCTTTCATGAAGTGCTTTCGGGCCAGTTTGAGCGAACGCACATCGCCGGTGGCGCAGAAGGCTTCGGCGGCCTGAGCGGCGAAGCGTCCTCCTGCTAAAGCATAGTAGATCCCCTCGCCGGACGCCGGGGCGACCACGCCGGCGGCATCACCCGCCAGTACAACATTGCGGCCGTCGTCCCACCGATCAAGCGGGCGCAGCGGAATGGGCGCACCTTCGCGCCGAATGGTTTGCGCGTCGGCCAGTCCGGCGGCTTTGCGCAGGTCATCGGTGGCCGTGCGCAGCGAGAAGCCGCTCAGTGCCGTACCCACCCCGACGCTGGTGGTCTCGCCATGGGGGAAGACCCAGCCGTAGAAATCCGGGGAGATCTTGCCCTGATAATAGACGTCGCAACGGGTTGCATCGAATCCACCCTCGCCGTTCTTGGGTGAGCGGACGATCTCGTGATAGGCGCTGACACAGGGCATTTTGTCCGCGCCGGGGATCCTCTGGCGGGCCACCTTGGAGCGTGCCCCGTCGGCCCCGATGACGCAGCGGGCGCGGACCTCCTGAATTTGGACTGGGCGGTCGTTGTCGCGCGTCTCGTAGCGGACGATGACCTGACCCGCGTCGGTCGGGACCAGTTCAGTGAAGGTGCCGGTGCGGCGCACGGCACCGGCCGCGGCGGCGCGGGTGCGCAGCCACTCGTCGAATTCAGCCCGATTGACCATACCGACGAAGCCGCCGTTGATCGGCATGTCCACCTGGCGGTCGGATGGCGAGATCATGCGGGCGGAGTTGATATGCGCGCACAGCAGGTGCGGCGGGATCTCGAACTCACGGATCGCCTGGGGCGGGATGGCCCCGCCGCAGGGCTTGATCCGCCCGGCGCGGTCGAGCAGCATGACCGAACGGCCGGTCCGGGCCAGATCGGTCGCGGCCGTCGACCCGGCCGGCCCGCCCCCTACGACGACCACATCGAAACTCTCGATCTCGTTCATGCGACACACCTTTTTTCAAACGCGACGGCGTTTGTCGGCTATGGGATAACAGAAAATTGTTGGCTCGTCCGCGGCGCCCGGTCGAGCGTCGGTCAGGCTGTCTCCGCGGCGGCGGATGGATTGAGCATGACCGCGCTCGTGGCGGCCGTCTCCGCCCGCGTCACCCGCGCCGCCAAGCCGGCGGCGGCGAGGAACAGCAGTGCCTCGGCGGCGAACACGAACGCATAGGCCGGGCCGGGTGACTCCATGAGGGCGCGGGTCAGGTCGATGGCGGCGGTGCCGAGGAAACCGCCGATGGCGTAGGCAACGGCCTGCGCGGCACCCCAGAGGCCCATGCGCACTCCCTCGCGCTGCTCACGCCCCTCCCCTACCAGGCCCATCATGGCCCCGATGGCGGCGACCGCAAAGACGCCGTTGGCAACCCCCAGGGCGAAGACCGCCGCGCGCAATGGGAAGTCCGCCGCGAGCAGGCCGCCCGCCGCGAGGTTGAACAGGGTCACCGCGGAGGCGAGACAGCCGATGATGCTCCAGGTCTGCAGCGAGGCCAGGCGCCGCCCCCAGGCGGTGCTGCCCACGCCGGCCAACAGGAGCATGCCAACGAGGACGCCGCCGTGCTGGTCGGCGGCAAGCCGGGTCGATTCGCCCGGGGTGAAACCGAAGACGGCCCCGGCAAAGGGCTCCAGAATCAGGTCCTGGGCACTGTACGCGAGCATGGAGACGAAGATGAAGACGGTGAAACGGCGTGCGCGAACCTCGGACCAGACCTGGACCAGGGCCTCACGGAAGGGTGTGCGGGGCGGCGCGGCGGCGTTCGCGTCCGCGGTTGGGAGGTTGGCGCGGCCCTCGATCCGATAGGTTGCCGCCACGGTCACGGCGACGGCGATGACGGATACGGTGGCGGTGACCAGCACCAGACGGGCGGGAGAAAAGGGATCCAGGTAATGGCCGGCGATGCCCGCGGTGACCACAAACCCGACGATCATCATGATCCAGACGGTTGTCGCCGCCGCCGCCCGGCGGCGTTCATCGACCCGTTTGGCCAGGAGCACCAGGAGATTGGTGCCGCAGGCACCGACCCCGCCGCCCACCAGGGTGAAGGCGACCACGGCGAGGACCGTGCCCAGCCACCGGTCGCTCGCCATCAGCGCGGTGGTCAGCGCCGCCAGGATCCCGCCCAAGCCCAGCACCGCCATACCGCCGATGATCCAGGGCGCCCGGCGTCCGCCCAGGTCGGAGCCGTAGCCCAGGCGCGGACGCAGGATCTGTACCGCGTAATGCAGCGCGACCAAAGCGCCGGGGAGCATGGCGGGCAGGGCCAGTTCAACCACCATGACGCGATTGATCGTCGAGGTGGTCAAGACCACGATGGCACCCAGGGCGGCCTGCACCAGGCCGAGACGCAGAATGCCGAGCCAACCGAAGGCGTCTTGGTCGGTTCGCGTCACGCGGCCAGCCCCCGCAGCGCCCAGGCGCTGATCATCATGCCGGTGACATAGACCATGACGCCGAAGGCACTGAGCCACAGGGCGCGGTTGATGGGATCGCGCAGGAAGCGCGCCATCATGGCGACCTGCACCAGCACCACCACAGCGACCGCGGCGGCGTGGAGCGGCTGGCCCCAGTCGACCAACAGCCAGACCACCAGAACCTGGGGCAAGGCCATGAAGAGACAGGCGGCCCAGGCCGCTCCCCGGACCCCGAGCTGGACCGGCAGGGAGCGGACTCCCATCTGCTTGTCACCTGCGATAGCTTTGAAATCATTGAGTGTGAGTATCCCGTGGGCGCCCAGGCTGTAGAGCGCGGCAAGGGCCAGGATGCGCCACTCGGGCAGGTCGCCGCCGAGCATCACCGCGGCCCCGGTCACCCAGGCGAGTCCCTCGTAGGAAAATCCGACCGCGGTATTGCTCCACCAGCCGTTGCGCTTGAGCCGGACCGGCGGGGCGCTGTAGGCCCAGGCGAGCAGCAGGCCCAGCGCCGCGGACCAGAACACCCAGGTCCCCAGGGTGGCGGCCAGGGCGGCCGACAGCAGGGTCCAGAGGATGGCGATGTAGAGACCCCAGCGCCCTGGTATGCGTCCCGATGGGATCGGGCGGTGGGGTTCGTTGATGGCATCCACATGACGGTCGAACCAGTCGTTCACGGCCTGGCTGGTGGCGCAGACCATGGGCCCGGCGAGCAGGATGCCGACACCGATGTAGAACCAGTGACCGCTGAACGTCACCCCGGAAGACACCACGCCGCAGGCGAAGGCCCACATCGGGGGGAACCAGGTGATCGGCTTGAGCAGCTCAAGCGCGGCAGCCGGCGAGGGGCGGCCGGATGAGGCCAGGGAGGGCGCGGAAGCATTCATGGGTGCAAATTATAACTGACAGTTTGTGCTGTCAACTACACTTGACAGTCTAGGGGATTGCCAGGCGGCTGCAGCCGCGCTTGCATCCTGGCGCGACGTGGTCAACGCGTTGGTCTACGCAACGGTTTTGCGTTTTCTGTTTTTCGTGAATGCTTATCAAGCATTCGGGTTACGAAAAACGAAAAACGAGAAACCAACAACCTCAGTCCGCTTCGGTCGCTTCGCCCCCGATCCCGTAGCGGGCGAGCTTGACGTAGAGACTCTGACGGCTCAGTCCCAGCAGTTCCGCCGCCGAGGCGCGATTGCCGTTGGTCAGTTTCAGGGCGGCCTCGATGCAGAGGCGCTCGATCAGGTCGGTCGACTCCCGGACCAGATCCTTGAGCGGGGCGCTGCCGACCCGGTCGGTGAACTGCGCCACCCAGACCGGCAGTCCGCCGACGCTGGGGTCGCCGCTCAGCCGCCGACCGACGTCGCGGATGAAAAAGCCGAAACAGGGCCGGTCCCCCTGCTCCACCGCGGCCCCCGAGATTTCGACCTCGGTCGTGGTCCCGTATTGGCCGCGCAGGGTGGTCTTGAAGAGTCGCAGCGTCCCATGCTGGCGCAGGGTACTGATCAGGACATTGAGATCGATTCCCGCCCGGCCCAGCCAGCGGTCCAGTGACTGGCCGCGCAGCAGATGCTCGCTGGCCAGTTCGACTTGGTTGAGAAAGGCACGATTGGCGGCCAGGATGCGCCCCTCGCTGTCGGTGATGAGGATCGAGTCCGGTGCCGCCGCGACGACCGTCAGCAACTTGGCGTCATTGTCCGGGAGTACCGCCGCGGCGGGATCGGTCGGCAGTGGGCAGAGGCGCACGACGAACAGCGGGGCGTCGTCCTGACGCAGCAGGGTGGCCGATACCACCAATTCCCCGCCGCCGGCGAGGCGTTGTACGCTGACGCTGTCGACGCGCCCACTGCTCAGCACGTTGGTGAGTAAGGTTTCGATGGCGCGGCTGCTCTCGGGCTCGAACCCCTCGGGAAACGGGCGGCCGACGATATGGGTGGGGGAGTCGCCCAGCACCATGGCGGCTGCCGGATTGGCCTCCACCACCCGCCGCAAGCCCGCATCGACGATCAGTACAGCCTCGGAGACACTCTGAAACAGCAGGCGATAGCGGGTCTCCATCTGCCGGAAACGCCAATAGTCGCGCTCCAGTGCCTGTTGCGCGTCGACCAGTTGCTGTTGCAGCGAGGCGACGGCCTGCAACTCCCGGCCGATGGCCAGGATCTGCCCCCGTTTGCCGACGCGGATGGCGCGGTACTGGATCGGGATCTCTTTGCCTTGGCGGCCCAGGTGGCCGACCTGACGCCATTCATGCGCCCACTGCGGTTCGGCCTCGCGCAGGATGGCCTCCACCCGCGGGCGGCTGTCCTGGGAAACGGTGTCCAGCCAGGCGCGACCTCGCAAATCGTCGCAGATCTCACGCGACAGCGCCTCACTGCCGACCGAGCAGTCGATGATGGATCCCTTGGCGTCCAGCACTAGGGCGATATCGGCGACGGTCCGCAGCAGGTCGGCGGCGACCTTGCCGTCGACGCGATCAACCGCCTCGTGCGTGACGCTCAGCGGGCACACGGCAGCCCTCCGCGCGCACGGCGTCGGCCAGCAAAAGGGTCGGGTAAAAGCGGCATCAGCGGAGACAACGCGCGGCCGTCGGCGGCGAACAGTGAACAGTGGGCATTGCCGGAAACGACCCTCTTGTTGTGGAGTGAAAACACGGCAGCGACGCGTCGGATGCGCCCGGAATGGTCCAGGTCAGCGCTGCAATGACTCCAAGTCTGTCTGCTTAGCCGGGAATGTCAAGTTTCCACTACGTCAACTTGCATTGACACTCCCGTCTCGCGAGGCTAGATTGTTCGTCGTGGGGCCGGCGTCGGCCGCGCTGGAACCCATCCGCTTGGGCCGGACCCGAGCCGAATCCGATGTCCAGCGGACCGGCTGCTGCGCGTTGGCGCCCGCCAGTCCGCAACATCATGCACAATTGACCTTGAAGGTACCGCCCGAGCATGCCTCTCTATACTCCGGAGGAGCGCAAGCGTCGCGACGCGACCCCATGGACCCTGGTCCAGGGTGTGCTTGCCCCCGTTCAGTTCCTCGTGTTCCTGGTGAGTCTGGCGCTGGTGCTGCGCTATCTGTCGACCGGTGAGGGTTACCAGGCGGCAACGCTGTCGATCGTCGTCAAGACGCTGGTCCTGTACTTGATCATGGTCACGGGATCGATCTGGGAAAAAGTGGTCTTCGGGCGCTATCTGTTTGCTCGCCCCTTCTTCTGGGAAGACGTGTTCAGCATGCTGGTGCTGGCCTTGCATACGGCCTATCTGGTCGCGCTCTTCTTCAACCTGCTCTCCGACCGTGACCTGATGCTGCTGGCCTTGGCGGCCTACGCCTCCTACGTGATCAACGCCACGCAGTTCCTGCTTAAGCTGCGCGCGGCTCGTCTTGAACAGGCGAGCACGGCGAGCACGGCCGACGCCGGGTCGGTCGGGCCGGCGGAGTCGGCAGCGTGAGCGGCAGCGGGGCGGCCGCCGGCGCGAATCGCGATCAGGGTTTCCCCGGCACGGCACCGGTCGTCCTGCGCGAGCGCGGCCAGTGCGAGGTCTTCTGCGGGCTCAGCAGCATCGTCTGGCTGCATCGCAAGATGCATGACGCGTTTTTTCTGGTGGTTGGCTCCCGTACCTGCGCCCATCTGCTGCAATCCGCCGCCGGCGTGATGATCTTCGCCGAGCCGCGCTTCGCCACCGCCATTTTGCAGGAGCGCGATCTGGCCGGCATGGCGGACTGCATGGAGGAACTCGATGGGGTCGTCACCCGCCTGCTGGCGCGCCGCGGGGACATCCGCACCCTGTTCTTGGTGGGCTCCTGTCCCTCCGAGGTGATCAAGCTCGATCTGCACAAGGCGGCCGAGCGACTCACCCGCGCCCAAACCAATGTTGAGGGTCACCAGGTCAAGGTCTTGGCGTTTTCCGGCAGCGGTCTGGAGACCACCTTCACCCAGGGCGAAGATCAGTGCGTTGCCGCCCTGGTGCCCGAGTTGCCGCGCGCGCCGGCCGGTGAGCGCAATCTGCTGGTGGTCGGGACCCTGGCCGATGTGGTTCAGGATCAGTTCGGCCGCTTGTTCGACGCCCTGGATATCGGCCCGGTGCAGTTTCTCCCGGGCACCGACACCCGCGCGTTTCCGCCGCTGGGAGACGGGACCAGCGTGCTGTTCGCCCAGCCGTTTTTCAACGAGACCGCCGGCCTGCTCGCGGCGCGCGGGGCGCGTCTGCTCAGTGCCCCTTTCCCCTTCGGCGTCGAAGGAACCCTGGGCTGGCTGGCCGCCGCGGCGCGCGCCTGGGGGGTTTCCGATGCGCGCTTCGACGCGGTCACCGCGGCCCCGGCGGCGCGTGCCCAGCGTGCCCTGATCCGCTACGCCGAGGTGCTGGCGGGGCGGCGCATCACGTTTTTACCGGATTCCCAGTTGGAGATTCCGCTGGCGCGTTTTCTCGCCCGCGAGTGTGGCATGGCATTGGTCGAGGTCGGTACGCCCTACCTGGATCGACGCGCCATGCAGCCCGAACTGGACCTGCTCCCGGCCGACGTGCGGTTGGTGGAGGGGCAGGATGTCGACCGGCAACTCGAACGCATCGCCGCCGACCGTCCGGACCTCACGGTCTGTGGTCTGGGCTTGGCCAATCCACTGGAGGCGCTCGGTTTGCGGACCAAATGGTCCATCGAGCTGGTCTTCACCCCGATCCATGGCTTTGAACAGGCGGCCGATCTGGCTGAATTGTTCGCCCGGCCCCTGATCCGCAGCACGCGCCTGAAGGTCTAGGACATGCAACTGACCGTCTGGACCTACGAAGGGCCTCCGCACATCGGTGCCATGCGCATCGCCGCGTCCATGCGCGGGGTGCACTGTGTCTTGCACGCCCCGCAGGGGGATACCTACGCCGACCTGCTCTTCACTATGATCGAGCGCAGTGAGCGCCGCCCCCCGGTGACTTACACCACCTTCAAGGCCCGCGATCTGGGGACCGACACCGCCGAGTTGCTCAAGACCTGCGTCCAGGGCGTGCACGAGCGCTTCCGGCCGGACCTGCTGCTGGTCGGCGAGGCTTGCACCGCGGAGCTGCTCCAGGATCAGGCGGGCACCCTGGCCAAATCCATGGGACTGTCGATCCCGGTGGTCCCGCTGGAACTCTCGGCCTATTCGCGGCAGGAAAACTGGGGCGCGAGTGAGGCCTTTTATCAGGTCGTCCGCCGGTTGCTGCACTCACAGGTACCGCCACCCGGGTCCCCGCCGCGCGCGCGTGCCGACGGGCACCGGCCCACGGCCAACCTGCTCGGACCGACCGCGCTCGGCTTCCGTTGTCGGGACGACGTGACCGAGGTGACCCGACTCCTGAACGCGATCGGCGTGGACGTCAATCTGGTGGCGCCCTTGGGCGCCAGTCCCGCCGATATCGCCCGCATTCCTGAAGCGGACTTCAATTGCTGTCTCTACCCGGAAGTGGCGTTGTCCGTGTGCAGTTGGCTGGAGCGGATGTTCAAACAGCCGACGGTGAAGACCATCCCGATCGGCGTCGGGGCGACCCAGGACTTCCTGCGTGAAGTCGGCGCCCTGACCGGGATCGATGTCACCGCGGCACTTGCAGCCCAGGCGTCGCGGCTGCCCTGGTACTCGCGCTCGGTGGATTCGACCTACCTTACCGGCAAGCGGGTCTACATCTTCGCCGATGCCACCCATGCCATCGCGGCGGCGCGGATCTGCGCCGATGAACTGGGGTTCCAAGTGGTGGGCCTCGGCACCTATGGCCGTGAGTTGGCCCGGGATGTCCGCGCCGCGGCCCAGCGTTACGGCATCGAAGCGCTGATTACCGACGATTATCTCGAGGTTGAGGCGCAGGTCGCCGAACTGCATCCGGAGCTGGTGCTGGGCACCCAGATGGAGCGCCACATCGCCAAGCGTTTGGGGATTCCCTGTGCGGTCATCGGCGCGCCCTTCCATGTTCAGGACTGTCCGGCCCGGTACGCACCCCAGATGGGATTCGAGGGGACCAACGTGATCTTTGATACCTGGGTCCATCCGCTGATGATGGGTCTGGAAGAGCACCTCCTGACCATGTTCAGGGGTGATTTCGAGTTCCATGATGAGGCCGCACCCTCGCATCTGCCGACGTCGGCCACGGCCCAAGCGCAACCGGTGCAGACCGAGATGGCGCAGCAGCAGACTGCGCAAGCGCCTGCACCGAGCGTGTCGCCCGCGCCGGGCGACCCCCTCGCCTGGGCGCTGGACGCCGAGCGGGAACTGAAGAAAATACCCTTTTTCGTCCGCGGCAAAGCTCGCCGTAACACCGAATTGTTCGCCGCGGAACGCGGCATACAACTGATTACCGTGGAGACGCTCTACGATGCAAAAGCGCACTTCGGTCGCTGACCGTTCGCCCAAGGCCATGCGGGATACGCCGATCCGTGTGGTCATCGTGTCCCTGGACGGGCACCTTGCGGGGACGCTCGACCGGGCCCGCCCTGGTTTGCACCGTGATATCCCGGGGCTGCATCTCTCGCTGCATGCTGCGGCCGAGTGGGCCGAGGACCCTGAGGCGATCGAGCGTTGTCGTGCGGACATCGCCCACGGGGATATCATCATCAACACGATGCTGGTGATGGAGGAACATATACAGCCAGTGCTGCCCGCGCTGCAGGCGCGTCGGGATCACTGCGACGCCATGGTGTCCTGCATGTCCGCCGCGGAGGTCATGCGTCTGACCCGGATGGGCGGATTCAGCATGGACGGCTCCAAGGGCGGCCCGCTGGCCCTGCTCAAGCGGCTGCGCGGCGGCGGCACCAAGAAAGAGGGGGCCGAGGCCAACGCCGGCGCCCAGCAGATGAGCATGTTGCGCCGCATCCCCAAGCTGTTGCGCTTCATTCCCGGTACCGCGCAAGACGTGCGCGCGTATTTCCTCAGCCTGCAATATTGGTTGGCGGGCACCGAGGAGAATATCGCGAACATGGTCCGCTATCTGGTGGACCGTTACGCCGATGGTGAGCGTCGGTCATTGCGCGGCAGCCTCAAGGTGCCGGCGCCTCAGGAATATCCCGAGGTCGGTCTTTATCATCCGCGCATGAACGGGCGCATCAGCGATGACCTGGGCCGCTTGCCGGCCGCCGGACGCGACAGTCAAGGCACCGTGGGGTTGCTCTTGATGCGCTCCTATGTTCTGGCCGGGAACGCCAATCACTATGACGGCGTGATCGCGGCCTTGGAGTCACGGGGCCTGCGGGTGGTCCCCGCCTTCGCCAGCGGACTGGACGCCCGTCCCGCCTGCGAGCGCTTTTTCATGCATAACGGCCGTGCCACGGTCGACGCGGTGGTCTCACTCACCGGTTTTTCGCTGGTGGGCGGGCCGGCCTACAACGATTCGAAGGCCGCTCAGGAACTGTTGAGCCAACTCGATGTGCCTTATCTTTCCACCCTGGCGGTGGAGTTCCAGACCATGGAGCAATGGGAAGGCTCGGATCAGGGACTGCTGCCGGTGGAGGCCACCATGATGGTGGCGATTCCGGAACTGGACGGCTCCACCGGCCCGCTGGTCTTCGGCGGACGCTCCAACGCCGTGACCACCGAGCAGGCGCGGGACATGCAGTCCCATGGCGAGCGAACCGAGCGCCTGGCGGGACGCGTGGCGCGGCTCGTGGCCCTGCGCCGTACGGCGCGCAAGGACCGCAAGATCGCCATCGTGATTTTCAACTTCCCGCCCAACGCGGGCAACACCGGCACGGCTGCCTATCTCTCGGTGTTTTCCTCCTTGTTCAATACCCTGAAGTCGCTCAAGGCAGCCGGGTACGGAGTCGAGGTGCCGCAGGATGTAGACGCGCTGCGCGAGAGTATCTGTTCCGGCAATGCCGCCCGCTATGGCGCTCATGCCAATGTGCACACCCGCATTCCGGTGGATGACCATGTGCGGCGTGAGCCCTGGCTCAAGGAGCTTGAGAAACAATGGGGGCCAGCGCCCGGTAAACAGCAGGCCGACGGCCGCTCCATCTTTGTCCTCGGTGAGCGCTTCGGCAATGTCTTTGTCGGCGTGCAGCCCGCCTTCGGCTATGAGGGCGACCCGATGCGGTTGCTGTTCGAAAAGGGTTTTACTCCGACCCATGCCTTCACGGCTTTCTATCGATACCTCAACGAGGACTTTGGAGCGCATGCGGTGCTGCATTTCGGCACCCACGGGGCACTGGAATTCATGCCGGGCAAGCAAGCCGGGCTCTCGGCTGCCTGCTGGCCCGACCGGCTGATCGGCGATCTGCCGAATCTCTATCTCTATGCCTCGAACAACCCGTCGGAAGGCACCATCGCCAAGCGCCGCTCCGCCGCGACCCTGATCAGCTATCTGACACCGCCGATCGCTCATGCCGGATTGTATCGCGGGCTCATCGACCTGAAAGGCTCGATCGAACGGTGGCGCAGCCTCCCGCCCAGCGAGGAGAATGAGCGCCAGGGGCTCGCTGAATTGATCCAGGCCCAAGGGGCCGAACTCGACCTGTGCCCGGCCGAACCCGCCTGGGGTGACGCCAGCGAGGAACCCATCGGCCGCTTGAACAAGGCCGTCATGGAGCTGGAATACACCCTGATTCCCGATGGGCTGCACATCGTCGGTACCATTCCGACGCCCGCGCAGCGCACCGATCTGCTGCTGGCCATCGCCGAGGCCAGCCATGACGCCCGCCCGGCGCGCGAAGCGGTGGCCGCACTGGTCGCCGGGGCGACGGCGCCCAAGGCGCTGGCGGCCGGCGGTATGGAAAAGAACGAGGTCAACCTCGGGCTCATGCAGCAACTCGGTGAGACCAACCGGTTGTTGACCGAGCAGCATGAGATTCCGTCCATTCTGCATGCATTGGACGGCGGCTATGTCCGTCCGGCCCCAGGCGGCGATCTGCTGCGCACCCCGGAGATCCTGCCCACCGGGCGCAATCTCCACGGCTTCGATCCCTACCGCATCCCCAGCCAGTTCGCGTTGAAGGATGGTGCGCGTCAGACCGAGCGGCTTTTGGCGCGTTATGTGCTCGAAGGCAATCCGGTACCCGAGTGCATCGCCCTGGTGCTTTGGGGCACGGACAACCTCAAGACCGAGGGTGGGCCTATCGCCCAGGCGCTGGCCCTGATGGGCGCGCGGCCGCGCTTCGACGGCTTTGGCCGGCTGGCCGGTGCCGATCTGATCCCCCTGGCCGAACTGGGCCGGCCGCGGATCGATGTGGTCATGACCCTGTCCGGGATCTTCCGTGACCTGCTGCCGCTCCAGACCCGGCTGCTCGCCGATGCCGCCTTCCAGGCGGCCAGTGCGGACGAGCCGTTGGACCGGAATTTCGTGCGCAAGAACGCGCTGGCCTATCAGGCGGCCAATGACTGCGATCTGGAGACCGCGTCGCTGCGGGTTTTCAGTAACGCCGACGGGGCCTATGGCGCCAACGTCAACTATCTGGTGGACAGCAGCCGTTGGGACGAGGGCGACGAGCTGGCGGAGACTTACACCCGCCGCAAGTCCTTTGCCTACGGTCGCTCCGGCAAACCGGTGCAGCAGGCCAAACTCCTGACCAGCGTGCTCGGCAAGGTGGATCTGGCCTACCAGAATCTGGATTCGGTCGAACTCGGGGTCACGTCCATCGATCACTATTTCGACACGCTGGGCGGCATCAGCCGGGCCGTCGGTCGCGCCCGCGGGACCGAGATTCCGGTCTATATCGGTGATCAGACCACCGGCGAAGGGACGGTCCGCACCCTGGCCGAGCAGGTCGCCCTGGAGACCCGCACCCGGATGCTCAATCCCAAGTGGTACGAGGGCATGCTGGCGCATGGTTATGAAGGGGTCCGGCAAATCGAGACCCATGTCACCAACACCATGGGTTGGTCCGCCACCACCGGGCAGGTGGCCCCCTGGGTCTACCAGCGTCTGACCGAAACCTATGTCCTCGACGAGGAGATGCGCGAGCGGCTCGCCGCGCTCAATCCCACGGCGTCCGCCAAGGTCGCCAGCCGTCTGATCGAGGCCCACGAACGCAATTACTGGACCCCCGACCCCGAGACTCTGGAAGCCCTGCGCCGCGCCGGCGAGGAGCTCGAGGACCGGTTAGAGGGCGTCTTTCAGGAGGCCGCCGCTTGAATACGCTGGGTATCCCGATCGAGCTTGGTCGTAATCCCCCGGACGGTGACGGCAGCGTCCAGTTCCAGGAGGATGAGCGCATCGATGTCGGTACGGCCAAGATCTTTGCGGTCTATGGCAAGGGCGGCATCGGTAAGAGCACGACCTCATCCAACCTGTCCGCGGCCTTCTCCAAGCTTGGCAAACGGGTGTTGCAGATCGGCTGCGACCCCAAGCATGACTCCACCTTTACGCTCACCAAGCGGCTGGTGCCGACGGTGATCGATATCCTGGAGTCGGTGCAGTTCCATCCGGAAGAGTTACGCCCCGAAGATTATTGCTATGAAGGCTATAATGGCGTGATGTGCGTGGAAGCCGGCGGACCTCCGGCCGGAACCGGCTGCGGCGGTTACGTGGTCGGCCAGACGGTGAAACTCCTGAAACAGCATCATCTATTCGAGGACACCGACGTGGTGATCTTCGATGTGCTGGGTGATGTGGTGTGCGGCGGCTTCGCCACCCCCCTGCAACACGCGGAACGGGCCTTGATCGTCACCGCCAACGACTTCGATTCGATCTTCGCCATGAACCGGATCAGTGCCGCGATCATGGCGAAGGCCAAGAATTACGGGGTCCGGCTAGGCGGCATCATTGCGAACCGCAGTGCCCAGACTGACCAGATCGACCGTTTCGCCGCGGCCGTGGGTCTGAAGCGGCTCGCCCATCTGCCGGACCTGGATGTGATCCGCCGCAGCCGGCTCAAGAAGAGCACGCTGTTTGAGATGGAAGCCTGCCCGGAGGTGGCGTTGGCTCAGGCCGAATATCTCAAACTGGCCGCCGCACTCTGGGCCGGGACCGAGCCGCTGACGGTCTCACCGATGCGTGATCGGGATATTTTCGATTTCCTGGGGTTCGACTAATACCAATGATGTCTTCGTACGAAGAACGCCGCGTCGAGATCGAGACCTACTTCGATCGTACCGCCGCCGACGCCTGGTCCAGGCTCACCTCCGATGCCCCGGTCAGCCGCGTCCGCGCGACCGTGCGCGCGGGACGGGACCGGATGCGCGCCACCCTACTCGGCTGGCTGCCGGCCGATCTGTCGGGTCGGCGGCTGCTGGACGCGGGCTGCGGCACCGGCGCACTCGCCGTGGAGGCGGCGCGCCGCGGCGCGCAGGTGGTTGCCATCGATGTGGCGCCGACGCTGATTGCACTGGCGCAGGAGCGCAGCCCCAAGGATTTGGGCGGCGGCAGCATCGAGTTCCTGGTGGGCGACATGAGCGACCCGGCCCTGGGTCAGTTCGACCACGTGGTCGCGATGGACTCGGTGATTCACTATCAGGCCGCCGACGTGGTCACCTTGCTGGCGGGCGTGGCGGCGCGCACCACCGGTTCGATCCTCTTCACCTATGCCCCGCGGACGCCGGCCCTCGCGGTGATGCACGCGGTGGGCCGTTTCTTCCCCCGCGGTGACCGCTCCCCGGCCATCGAACCGGTGGCGGAGCATCGGCTGCACCGACTGGTGGCGGAGCATCCGGGGTTTGCGGACTGGCGGATTGGCCGCACCCAGCGGGTCGCCCGCGGTTTCTACACCTCACAGGCACTGGAGCTGGTGCATCAGTGAAGTCGCTCACCGCCACCCTGACCCGTGAATGGCTACGGCTGGGGCCGCGGTTCCTGCCGTTTGCGGATGCCGGCACGCGCGAACTGCCGTTGTCGCGTCTGCTGCGGCTCGCGCTCTTCCAGGTCTCGGTGGGGATGGCGGTCGTGCTGTTGAACGGCACCCTGAATCGGGTCACCGTCGTCGAGCTCGGTGTCCCGACCTGGCTGGTCTCTCTGATGGTCTCGCTGCCGCTGGTGTTCGCCCCGCTGCGCGCCTTGATCGGCTTCCGTTCGGACTATCACCGTTCGGCCCTGGGCTGGCGGCGTGTGCCCTACATCTGGTTCGGTACCTTGCTGCAATTCGGCGGCCTGGCCCTGATGCCGTTTGCGTTGCTGTTGCTGTCCGGGAACCACGCGGCCCCGGGCTGGATCGGTCCCGCCGGTGCGGCCCTGGCTTTCCTGTTATTGGGCGCTGGTCTGCATGTGACGCAGACCGCGGGGTTGGCCCTGGCGACGGATCTGGCCCCGCCCGAGGCGCGGCCGCGGGCCGTGGCGCTGCTCTATGTCATGCTGTTGCTGGGGATGGTCGGCAGTTCACTCGTTTTTGGGCAGTTGCTGGAGAACTTCAGCTATACCCGGCTGGTCCAGGTCATCCAGGGTGCGGCCTTGGTCACCCTGTGTCTGAACGTGGTCGCCTTGTGGAAGCAGGAGGCCAGGAACCCCGCACTCACCGCCAAGCATCGGGTGCGGCCGAGTTTCAGTGCGTCTTGGGCCGATTTTCTGGCGAACGGGCGTTCCGGACGGTTGCTGGTCGCGGTGGCCCTGGGCACGGCCGGTTTCAGTATGCAGGATATCTTGCTGGAGCCCTACGGGGGCCAGGTGCTGCATCTCTCGGTCGGTCAGACGACCGCGCTGACCGCGCTGCTCGCGGGCGGCACCCTGATCGCCTTCGCGCTCGCCTCGCGCATCCTCGCTCGCGGCGCCGACCCCTATCGGGTCTCGGGATTCGGCGCGCTGGTGGGCGTGTGTGCCCTGGCCGCGGTGTTGCTGTCCTCGCCGCTGGATTCAGTAACCCTGTTTCGGGTCGGCGCCTTCCTGATCGGATTCGGCAACGGCCTGTTCGGCGTCGGGACCCTGATCGCCGCGATGGGGTTGAGCCAGAGAGGCGAAAGCGGTCTTGCACTGGGTGCCTGGGGCGCCGTTCAGGCGACCGCGGCGGGGCTTGCCATCGCCTTCGGCGGGGCGCTCCGCGATCTGGTTGCCGCGCTCGCTGCGCAAGGCGCCTTGGGCGAGGTCTTGACTGGTCCGGCAATCGGCTACGGAGCCGTGTACCATATCGAAATTCTGTTACTCTTTGTGACCATGGTCGCCATTGGCCCGCTCGTCGGTTCGTCCGCGGGCGACCGGCGACCGCCGTCATCCAGCTTTGGCTTGGCCGAATTTCCCGGCTAGCCCTTTGCCCTCGGGAGGAGAAACCATGCCCGCCGACGCTCTCGTTAGCACCCTTGATGTTGGCTCTATTGCCATCTGGGCCTTTTGGCTGTTCTTTGCAGGACTTGTCATCTATCTTCGCAGGGAGGACAAGCGGGAGGGATACCCGCTGGAGTCCGAGCGCTCCAAGCATATTAAGGTCGTCGGATGGCCGGCTATGCCTGAACCCAAAACTTTCCTGTTGCCTCACGGCCAGGGTACCCGTCAGGCGCCGCGTCCGCAGGAGCCTGAAACCGTCAACGCCACGCCCACCGAGCCTTGGCCCGGTGCTCCGCTGCAACCCAACGGCGATCCGATGCTCGCCCGAGTGGGTCCCGGCGCCTGCCCGAAACGCGACGACGTGCCTGATATGACCTTCGAAGGCGAGAACAAGATCGTGCCGTTGCGGGTGGCCGAAGGGTTCTCCATTGCATCTGAAGACGGCAATCCGGTGGGCATGGACGTCCTGGGTGCCGACGATCAGCAAGGCGGTGTCATCACCGATTGCTGGGTTGACCGCTCCGAGCCCCAGATCCGTTACCTGGAACTGGCCGTTGCCGGCGGCAAGAAGGTCCTGTTGCCGATCAACTTCGCGCGTATCAGTAAGGCTAACCGTAAGATCAAGGTCGATGCCCTGCTCGGCAGCCAGTTCGCCAATGTCCCTGTCCTTGCCAACCCTGACCGCGTGACGCTGCGCGAGGAGGATCTGATCACCTCCTATTATGGCGGCGGTAAGCTCTACGCGACTCCGGATCGGACCGAGCCTTTCCTTTGAGTCAATCGATGTTGAGTCAATCGATGTTGAGTCAATCGATGTTGAGTCAATCGATGTGAAGCAATCGATGACCGAGTACGAGTTCGAACCCGTACCGGGTCTGCCAGAGGATCTCCCGCCCGGTGAGGCGATCCTCTGGCAAGGCGCGCCGCGCCGGCAAACGCTTGCGCGACGCGCCTTCCACACCCGTAAGGTAATCGGCTATTTCGTGCTGGTATGGATCCTGTATCTCGGGTGGGAGATTTCTTCGGGAGCGGCCCTGCTCAGTACTTTTCTGAATTCGCTGAAACTCGTGGTTCCGGCAGCCTTAGGGGTGGGTCTACTGAGCCTGTTGGCTTGGGCGATGGCCCGCTCAACGCTCTACACCATCACCAATAAGCGCGTTGTGCTGCGTTTTGGTGTCGCGTTGCCGATGACGATCAATCTGCCGTTCGCCAAGATCGCGAGCGCGGCCTTGCGTGAGAACGGCGACGGGACCGGTGATATTCCACTCACCTTGACCCCCGCGACGCGGGTGCCCTATTTCGCGTTGTGGCCTCATGCCCGGCCCTGGTATTTTGCACCGGCTCAGCCGATGCTGCGGGCCATCCCGGACGTTTCGTCCGTGGCACAAATCCTGGCCGGCGCGCTCCAGCGGGCCGCCGGGGAGCAGCAATCCGCACCGGTCGGTGACATCGCATCAGGAGCCGAACCGGGAGACCGTGAAAGATCCGCGGCATCGGGGCAACTGACCTGAACGCCGGCCGTACCAGCGGCGCTGCACTTTAAGATCCCGATTTTCGGTCGATGTGAGCCTCATGAGTGATCATTCCCATAACCTGATGCCGCGGAAGATGCTGATCGCCATCGCCTCCCTGATCGGATTCAGTCTGGTGCTGGTCATCACGGCGCGGCTCACCGGTCTCGGGATCAGTCATGTCCCGCTGGCGCCGGTGGTGCAGTCGCTGGACCTGAGGTTCGAGGGCCAGGGCGACGCTGCGCTGACCGTGCGCGCCGTTGCGGATGGCACCGTCATCAAGGTGCTCGAAGCAGGCAGCAACCAGTTCATCCGCGGTGTGCTGCGCTCGACGGCGCGCGCGCGCCGCAGCCGCGGGGTCGATGACGACACCCCGTTTCAGGTGGCGCGCCTCGCCGATGGACGCCTGATCCTGCGCGATCTGGGTACCGGGCAGGTCATCGAACTGCGTTCTTTCGGTCCGACCAATGAAGGGGCCTTCGCCGCGCTGCTGGACGCCCGTGTGACCGATCCCGCGCAAGCGCCTCCGGTGACCGCGACTCAGACCCGGCAACCGCTTTAGGGTTCGCCCGGTTTCCAGCCTGGAACACGACTGCATGTTCGATTATGCCGCACCCGCGCTCTATGCCCTATTCGTCTGGTGGCTCGGAACCGGAATCATCCTCTACCTCGATAGCCTGCCGACACACACCTATCGCTGGAGTCTGACCGGCGGCGTGCTGGTGTTGATTGGTGCCATCGTCGGGGTCGTCGTCTCCGGCAGCGGTACCTCCGTGGCGCACGCCTATATCGGCTTCACCTGCGGTGTCCTGGTGTGGGGCGCGCTGGAGATGAGCTATTTCATGGGCCTGGTCAGCGGACCGCATAAGACCCCCTGCCCGCCGGGCTGCGGGTCCTGGCGACGCTTCGGCCTGGCGATCGGCACCAGTCTTTACCACGAACTTTCTGTGGTAGCCATGGGCCTGCTGCTGGCCGTACTCTGTTGGAATGCGGACAATCAGGTCGGCCTCTGGACCTATTGCGTGCTCTGGGTGATGCGCTGGAGTGCGAAGCTCAATATCTTCTTCGGGGTGCCGAACCTGCATATCGATTGGCTGCCGGAGCATCTGCGCTTTCTCCAGTCTTATATGGGTCAGCGCTCCATGAATTATCTGTTTCCGCTGTCGGTGACCGGCGGAACCATCGGTTGTGTGTTGATGATCAGCGGGGCGCTTGATCTCGAGACCGGTCCCTTCGGCAGCACCGGACAACTCCTGGTTGCAGTCTTGTTGGCGTTGGCGGTGCTCGAACACTGGTTCCTGGTGTTGCCCCTGCCGGACGAGGCACTCTGGGCCTGGGCCTTCAAGCCGCGGTCGCGGCGCTCGGTCTGGCGCTCCCGCGTGGGCTCGCAACGGGCAAGGGTTCGCGGGCCGGGTCGGTCAGCCCAACTGGCGGCGATCAGCGGACGCTGACTTTGGAGCATTTGAGCACGCGGGCAGAGGGACTGCCGTGGGGCAATGCCTGAGGGCGGGCCGGTGCCAGTGAAGGCAAGCACAAGACCGAAACGACCTGGTCCATCCGCGTGGCCGGGTTTGACGTACGACAGCAAGCGGTTAGCCACAGTCTTTCGGGAGTAGCACATGCGCATTTTGATGATTCAGCCGAACTATCACGCGGGCGGAGCAGAGATCGCCGGAAACTGGCCGCCCGGCTGGGTAGCCTATATCGGCGGCGCTCTGAAACAGGCGGGCTACAACAATGTCCGTTTCATTGATGCGATGTGCGAGGATATCCCGGACGACAAGCTCCGTGAGATCATTCGCGAGCACGCTCCGGACGTGGTGTTGGCGACCGCCATCACCCCGATGATCTACAAAGCCCAAAGCACACTGCAACTCGCCAAGGAGGCGCTGCCCAAGTGCGTGACCGTGCTGGGCGGCATTCACCCCACGTTCATGTACACCCAGGTCTTGGGCGAGGCTCCCTGGATCGATTACATCGTGCGCGGTGAGGGCGAGGAGATTATCGTCAACCTGCTCAAGTCCGTTGAGAAGGGCACCGATAAGGCGGATCGGCGCCGGATCCTGGGTATTGCCTATCTCGATGATAACGGCCAGGTGGTGGCGACCCCGGCGAACCCGGTGATCCAGGATCTGGATGCGCTGGTCCCCGACTGGTCGCTGCTCAAATGGGACCTGTACATCTATATTCCGCTGAACTGCCGCGTGGCGGTTCCCAACTTCGCGCGCGGCTGTCCCTTCACCTGCCGCTTCTGTTCGCAATGGAAGTTCTGGCGCACCTATCGGCACCGTGACCCCAAGAAGTTCGTCGATGAAATCGAGATCCTGGTGCGGGATTACAACGTCGGCTTCATGATTCTGGCCGATGAAGAGCCGACCATTTTCAAGCGCAAGTTTGTCGCACTCTGCGAAGAGTTGATTGCCCGCAAGGTGAACATTCACTGGGGCATCAATACCCGCGTGACCGATATCATGCGCGACCGCGACCTGTTGCCGCTGTACCGCAAGGCGGGTCTGGTGCATGTCTCGCTCGGTACCGAGGCGGCCGCCCAGTTGAACCTGGATGTGTTCCGTAAGCAGACCACGGTGGAGCAGAACAAGCTGGCCGTGAAGCTGCTGCGCGATGCCGGCATCGTGGCCGAGGTCCAGTTCATCATGGGCCTGGAGAACGAGACCCCGGAGACCATCGAGGAGACCTACCGTCTGGCTCAGGACTGGAAGCCGGATATGGTCAATTGGAATATGTATACTCCCTGGCCCTTCGCCGAATTGTTCGAGGATCTGGGGGATCGGGTCGAAGTGCGCGACTATTCCAAGTACAACTTCGTCACGCCGATCATGAAGCCGGAGGCCATGACCCGCGAGCAAGTCCTGAAGGGCGTCCTGAAGAACTACGCGCGGTTCTATATGCGCAAGAGTTTCTTCGAATACCCCTGGATCAGGGATAAGTTCAAGCGCCATTATATGCTGGGCTGTCTCAAGGCGTTCGCCAAGACGACGATCACCAAGAAGTTCTACGATCTGGGGCGGGTCAAGCGCAAGGGTTTCTCCACCGAGGTCGATCTGGGCTTTGATGAGACCAAGGTCCTGACGTCCGAGCAGATTGCCGAGTTGAAGCTCAGTCGGCCGGATCTGACCGCCGACGTGAATTTCAAGGGAACGCCAATCAAAGTGTTGGCGTGCGGCGGGCCGAGCGACGAGGTGTACGAGGAGCAGATCGGCACGCCTGGAATGCCCCCGGCGGTGCCCGCCGCGGGATTGGAGAAGACTGCAACCGCCACGTCGACGACCTGAGCCGGGGGCCGCCATGACCCCCACCCTCTTCGCCGATATTCCGCGGAATCTGCTGGAGCACTTCGCGCATCCCGCTGCCGAGGCGATCACCTTCACGCCCGTGGCCACCGCCGGGCGACTGCCGTCAGCGGAGTACGCGAGTGCCCTGAGTGCCGTCGCCGAGCGTCCGGATGAGGCGGTGGCGGTCTACGTGCATCTGCCCTTCTGTCCGGTGCGGTGTCTCTATTGCGCCTGCCATACCACGGTGACCCATGAAGCGGAGCGGATCGACCGCTATCTGGACACCTTGGAACAGGAAATGGATCTGGTGACCGAGCGTCTCGGTACGGGGCGCGTCTTGTCTCAGCTGCATTTGGGCGGCGGCACGCCCAACTATCTCTCGGACTCGCAACTGATCCGACTGATGGAGATGCTGACCAGGCGCTTCCGGTTCGGCGCCAACACGACCGCGGCGATCGAGTGCAATCCGCGGCGCGCATCCGCCGGGCAACTGGAATTGCTCAAAGGCTTGGGTTTTACCGGGGTGAGCTTCGGCATTCAGGATTTGGATGCCCGGGTCCAACACGCGATCGGTCGAATCAATTCGCTCGGTCTGGTCCGGGATGTCTGTGCCATCGCGCGCGAGACCGGGTTCGCGAACGTCAGTCTGGATTTGATCTATGGGTTGCCTAACCAGACCGAGCAGAGTTTCGAGTCGACCCTGGAGCGGGTCATCGAAATCAACCCGGATCGGGTGCGCTGCTTCAGCTATTCCCATCTCCCGACCGCGCGTCCGCATCAATACGCGATCGAGGCGGGTTGCTTGCCCGGTACCGGGGAAAAGCTCGGTTTGCTGCAAAGCGCCGTACGCGGCTTTACCGACGCCGGCTACCATTGGATCGGGGTCGATTGGTTCGCGCGCGATGGCGATGAACTCGCTGATGCGCAACTGGCGGGGACACTGCGACACACCTGTCTTGGTTACACCAGTTCACCGACCCGGCATCTGATCGCGCTTGGCAGCAGCAGTTTAGGCGAAGTCGATCGGGTCCTGATCCAGAACCAGCCGGGAATCGACGCCTGGCGCAGTGCGATCGAGGCCGGGCATTTCCCCATTCACTGGGGTCACACGATGACCGATGCGGACCTGCGCCGGCGACAGGCCGTCGCGCGACTCATGTGCAATCTGGACGTACCGGCCGGTTTGGCCACCGACTTCGATCGGGACTATGAACGTCTGACGCAGTGGGTCGATCACGGTCTGGTCGAGTTCAACGGTGACACCATGCGGGTAACCCAGCGTGGGCGCTATTTCCTGCGCAGTCTCTGTGCCCCACACGAGATATCCATCTCTTGGAGCAATGGTCAGTCGAACGTGGCGCGAGTTTGTTGAAGATGGGTGCACAGGAAACGCCAGAAGCCGCCGGGGACGCCGGTTCGGCACCCGCGCGCATCGGGCCGAACGCCATCTGGCGGGTCGCCGAAGCGCTGCGGGACGGTCCGGGCGCGGAAGCCCTGACCCGGGTATTCGAGTGCGCCGGGCTTGCCGGTTATCTCGATTCACTGCCGCAGGAGATGGTCGACGAGCGTGAGGTCAGCGCTCTGCATCAAGCACTGCGTGACATACTGGGCCTCAAGGAAGCCCGCCAGATCGGTGCCGATGCCGGCCGGCGCACCGGCGATTATCTGCTGGCCAAGCGTATTCCCCGCCCGGCGCAGGTCGTGCTGAAATTCCTGCCGGGTTTCCTCGCCGGTCGCGTCCTGCTCAAAGCGATCGAGCGCAACGCCTGGACCTTCGCCGGCAGCGCCCGCTTCAGTACCCAGGCCGGAACGCCGACCCGCTTTATCATCGAGGGCTCACGCGTGTGTCTCGGTGTCCAAGCCCCGGTTCCCTTATGCGACTTCTATGGCGCGACCTTCGAACGGCTCTTCAGGGAGTTGGTCGACTCCAAGGTGCGGGTCATCGAGGTGCAGTGCCAGGCGATGGGTGACCCGGCTTGCGTGTTTGAGGTCCGTAGCGACGGGCGATAGCGCGGCGCTTGGTTGCTGTCGCAAGGGCAGTCGAATCGATGGGTTGCCCGCCCGGTTGCCGTCCATCAGGCGGGTGCGGCCGAACGCGGCAGCAGTGACTCGGCATACATGGGCCGGACCCCGGTGTAACGCACCGCGGTGTAATGGGCGGTGACGACCGCGAGCATCAGCGGCAGGACGATCTGATAATCCATGGTCATTTCCAGGATCATCAGGATCGACATCAGTGGCGCGTGGGTGGTCCCCGCCAGCATGGCCCCCATGCCGACCACTGCATAAGCGCTGACCGGTCCGGTGCCGACGGGCAGGGCGGTATGGACCAGCGTGCCGAACAGGGCGCCGAGTATGGCGCCGACGAAGAGTGTCGGCGTGAAGGCGCCGCCGATGCCGCCGGAACCGAGCGTCACCGCGGTCGCAAGCATCTTCAGCACCAGGACAGTCACCAGCGCTTGCCAGGCCCAGGGGGCGAGCAACACCGAGTCGACCACGCTGTAGCCCTTACCCCAGACCTGGGGTTCGTACACCGAGATGGCGCCGACGATGAGCCCACCGATGGCCATCCGCCCGACCAGCGGGAGCGGCATCCGCGCGAACAGCCGCGAAGTGCGTTCCAGCAACTGCAGGAAGAGCGGCGCGAGATGACCGGCGACCAGGCCGAGCACCAGAAAGAGCCCCAGTTCCCAGTCGCTCACCAGACTGAACTCGGGGATGGCATAGACCGGTGCATAGCCGAAAATGTCGTGAACCGTCACACTGGCGATCACCGCGGCAACGATCACCGGCCCGATGTATTCCAGGGCGATGGAGCCGAGGACGATCTCGGCGACGAAGATGGTCGCGGCGAGCGGCGCGTTGTAGGCAGCGGCAAGCCCCGCCGCCGCGCCGGCGGCGACCAGCAGACGCAAGCGGTCGGTCGGTAAGCGGCTGATCCGCCCGAGGACCGAGGCGACCATCGCCGCCAACTGCACCATCGCCCCTTCGCGCCCGATCGACCCGCCGGAGGCCACCGTGAACAGCGACGAGGCGGCCCGCACCAGGCTCTGGCGGATACTGATCCAGCCGTCCCCGACCGCCACGGCCTCCATATAATCAGTGGTGGTGCGGCCCCGCAGCCGGGTGCCGATCTCCTGCAGGAGCAGGCCGGCGATCAGGCCGCCGAGCGCGGGAATCAGCAGCCGTTGCCAGGCCGGCAGGGCCACGGCCATCGCTGCCAGACTGCTGCCGTGGCCCCCGTAGAGCGACGCCAGCCCGTCGATCGCCTCGCGAAACAGCACGGTCACCAGGGCACCGAGCACGCCGGTCACGGCGGCCAGCAGCAACAGCAGGTGCAGATCGCGCGGTCCGAGGGCCAGCAGCAAGACGGCGCGTTTGGGCAGTGTGATCGCCGCGGCGAGCGCCGCGGTTGGGGTCAGGTGCGTGGTTCGGCCCAGGCGTACTTGCTCCCAGCGGATCAGCGCGATCCCCAGCAGGCCGATGGTCAAGGCCGTCAGGAGCCATGCAGGCGCGCGTGCACCGGGCGGTAACAGTGTCTTTGGCTGTTCCGGTTCGTCCGAAGTCGCCGGTTGGACCGAGATTGGTGCGTCCGGGTTGACCTTGGCCAACTGCGGCTGGTCGGGGTCGGGCGATATGCTTGCCGGAACCGGCTGCGCGACGGACGTGCTCGCCGGTGCCGGGGGCGGCAGGTCGACAGCGGTTGATGCGGTCGCGTCGGGCGGCTTCGCGACCCCTTCCGGGGCATTTGGAGCGACGGGCGCACAGTCCAGCGGTCCGCCGCCCCGGCGATGATCGGCCCATTCCCGTGCCTGTTGCGCAATGGTCGCTCGCGCGGTTTGCTGATCCACTGCGGCGATCACGTCCGGCGTCGGCACCCGCAGTCGAGCGCCGCGGCGCAAGGTCCCGTTGACATTGCAGGACGGTGTGAAGGCGTCCGGATTGGCCCGCAGCAGTGCCAGCATGATCTGGCTCCGGTCGAACCCGGCACCGCGCTGGACCCGGCCAGCCACCTGCCACAGGGTCTCCCCGGAGCGGATCGGACCATACTCCTGTTCCGTCGCCGCGTTCGCGAACGCAACCCAGACGGCCAGCAGCATCAAGGCGCCCTGCCCGGCCGCGGCCCAGCGCTTACCGCGTCTCACGTCTTGTCCGCCAGGCGTCACGTGTTTCCCCGGTTGTCGGTTCTATGCCGGCTGATTCAGCGGCCGGTCTGGTCGTTTCGTAGTGTATACCGGGAAACCTGGGCTGCCCCAAGGCCCCACGCTTTACGATTTGACCGTCTTCGTGATCGTGACAGGTTTGGCGAACAGGACGAGACCATCGTCGACCTGGGGTATCCTGTTAGCCGCCGACGGTCCACACAGCGGACCCTACGGGAAAACCGCGATCCGTAGGGTCCGCTGTGCGGACCGACGACCGCGCAGATCGCGCAGCGGCCAGGTTTATGGCCAAGGCCCAACCAGGAGGCAAACCGATTGTTATCGGCCGTTGAAGAGATACGGTTAAGAGTATCCAGAAACACCGCGGCGAAGCGGAAATCGCAGTTTGGTCAGTTTCTCACGCCGGCCACTACCGCTCGCTTTATGGCCGGGCTATTCAGCCCGATGCTGAACTGTCCGTGCCGGTTACTTGATCCGGGCGCGGGCATTGGTTCTCTTTCAAGCGCATTCCTCGACAGGTGTCAATCCGGTGATCTGGCTTTTTCGGAAATCACGGTGACGGCTTTTGAACTGGACAACCTGCTTCAGCACGAGCTCAATCATACGCTTTCCAGCCATACAAGCGGAATTGATTTAAATTACAAGATTCTTGGTGGCGACTTTATCGAACAGGCTGTCAATCGGATTCAGTTCGGGCAGTGCGATTTTACTCACGCGATCCTGAATCCGCCTTACAAGAAAATCAATAGTGACTCCCATCACCGTCTTTTGCTGAGGCAAGTTGGGATTGAGACAGTCAACTTATACTCGGCGTTTCTCGCGTTGACAGTGGCTCTGCTGGCGCCTGGCGGACAGCTTGTCGCGATCATCCCACGCAGCTTTTGCAACGGACCTTATTACCGGCCATTCCGCGACTTTCTGCTGGAGCGGACCGCGATCCGTCATTTGCACTTGTTTGACTCGCGCAACAAGCAGTTCAAAGACGATGCGGTACTACAGGAGAATGTTATTCTCGTACTTGAACGCGGCGGCCGACAAGGCGAGGTCACCGTCTCAACCTCCACCGATGACAGTTTCGTTGACCTCAGCATCAACATGCATCCCTTTGAGCGTATTGTTTTTCCTGATGATGCCGCGCGCTTTATTCACGTACCGACCACGATTGAACAAAGTTCTATCGAGCAATCAGGTATCATCCGCTATTCATTGGAAGATCTCGGGGTCAACGTATCAACCGGGCCGGTTGTCGACTTCAGACTCAAAGAACATCTGCGTCCTATGCCGGAAATAGGCGCGGTCCCGCTACTCTACCCCGCGCATTTCAGGTGCCTGAAGACACAGTGGCCGCAACCAGGACTGAATAAAGCGAACGCGATTCGGCGCAACCCGGAGACCGAGAAGTGGCTTTATCCGGTAGGCTGTTATTGCGTGGTGCGCCGCTTCTCAGCGAAAGAGGAAAAGCGGCGCGTTGTTGCCGGCGTGGTGAATCCGGACGCGTTCGACGGTATCAAGGTACTGGGTTTCGAAAACCACTTGAATGTATTTCATGAAAATAGAAAAGGCTTGCCGGAGGCTTTAGCCTACGGTTTAGCCGTCTTTCTCAGTACCACGGCAGTCGATGCGAATTTTCGACGTTTTAGCGGGCATACGCAGGTGAACGCAACGGATCTTAAGCTCATGAAATATCCAAGCCGCGAAGTGTTGATGGCCCTCGGGGCTTGGGCAATGGAGAAAAACTGCATGTTGACCAAAGCGATCATCGATCGCAAGTTTGAGACGTTATTTGTTCTTGATCGAATCTGTCACCAGTCACGGTCCGATCGATGGGAAGCGGCAAGCGGAGCTGGCTCATCTGTTTCGCAATGCCAAGGCTGGACTGGTCTATGTGACGGCCTTCCCGAATCGTATGATCATGGAGCGCTATCTTGCTGAGATCGTAATTCCCGGAGGATGAGCGGTGCATGCCGTGCGCTCGGGTCGACTGGCCGCCCCGGCGCCCTGGTAAGAGTCGCAAGGCCTCCAAGAGACCGGTCTGCTCAGCCGTCCAGTTCGCGCGACTGGTGCGCTCAAAGGCCTTCCACGCGGCTTGGTTTTCCTGCAGCAGCAACGCGGCGACCTGGGCCTGGGCATCTTCGGCGCGTCGCGCATGGGCCTGAAGCCAAGGGAACCGCGAGCCCGCGGGCGCCGGTCTCATCGCCGCGATACAGCCGCAGCTGCAGGGCGAAACTCAGGGCGAACAGTTTGTCCGCGCAGCGGCTGGATTTCACGGCGGCGGATGGCATCGATCCGCAAGCTCCCGCGGTCTTCTTGTGGGACCATGACGCGTCGCTCCGACACCCCCATTTCACCGCTGCCATCGACCGGACCATGCGAATCGAGACTGACCACACGACCACCTATACCTACAGCGAACCGGTGCGGCTGGGACCTCAAACGGTCCGCTTGCGGCCCCGCCCCGGCGGGCCCCTGAGCGAGATCCACTACCGGCTGGAGGTGGACCCAGTCCCGACGGTCCGACTGGAGTGTCTGGACCCGGCCGGTAACCGCGTCGTGCGGCTGCGGTTCGCGGGCGAGACCCGGCACCTGCGTCTTACCGCGCATCTCGTGGTGGAGACCGGCGCAGCCGCGGAGTATCTGCCGGTGTTGGACGCGGAACATGGCCGGTTGCCCCTGATCTATCCGGCCGCCGAGGTGGATCCGCTCGCCCCGTACCGCTGCGGACCGCCGACCCCATCCGCCGTGACCCAACTGGCGACACGCCTCCAGAACCAGGCGGGCGGCGATCTCCTGGCGTATCTGGAGTGCCTGAATCAGTGGATGTACGCATCGATCGTCCGCGAAATCCGCCCCACCGGCGCCCCGCAGACCCCAGCGGAAACACTCGATCGGGGTCGCGGCGCCTGTCGTGATCAGACCGTGCTGTTCGTGGCGCTCTGTCGCGTCGCGGGCCTGGCGGCCCGCTTCGTCAGCGGCTATCAGGACCGCTCGGCCATGGAGACCGACCGGCGCTATCTCCATGCCTGGCCCGAGGTCTATCTGCCGGGGGCCGGCTGGTACGGTTACGATCCCACGCGGGGGATTGCGGTCGCGGACGGGCATCTCCCGCTCGCCGCGGCCCTGGACCCGGCCGGCACCTTACCGGTGGAAGGGAGCTATTTCGGCACTGCCGAGTCGCGCATGGAGTTTCTGCTGACCATTCAGACCGATGCTCACCAGGCCGGGGCCACCCGCACCCGCTCCGGGGCCTGATTCGGGCTGGTGGGCAGGAAGTAAAGTCGTGCGAACAGCAGCGCAGCCTTGACGCTCAGCCCCGCGCGTTTGAGCGAACCGATGACGCCGCCATGCGCCTTGGCAGCGGCGCTCGCCTGCGCGACCACGAGCAAGTCAGCCAGACCGGCCCGGAAGCGCGGGTCGTCCGTCTCCAGCGTCAGCGGGAACACCTGCCGGCTGATCTCGGTGGTGATGGCGAACACCTGATAGTCGAACGTGGTCGGATCGATACCCAGAGCCTCGTAGAGCACGGGGCGGCTGTGGTCACGGACATACATGGTGGCGTAGACGGCGAGCACGAAAAACCGAATCCAATAGCGGTTGAGCCCGCGCAGCAGCTGCGGCTGGGCACGCATCAGCAGGGCGAAGGCTTCGCCATGACGGTATTCGTCATTGCACCATTCCTCGAACCACTCGAAGATGGGATGAAAGCGATGCTCGGGATGCCGCTCCAGATGCCGGAAGATGGTGATGTAGCGTGCGTAACCGATCTTCTCCGACAGATAGGTCGCGTACATGATGAACTTGGGGCGGAAGTAGGTGTACTTCTTGGCCTTTTTCAGGAAACCCAGGTCTACCGCAACACCCATGTCGGCCAGTGATTTATTGATGAAGCCCGCGTGGCGGGATTCGTCGCGGGCCATATAGCCCATCAGCGCCTGGATGTCGGGATTAGCGACGTGCTTCTTGATCTCGGTATAGAGCACGCAGCCGGAGAATTCGGCGGTGACCGAGCTGATCAGGAAGTCCAGGAACTCCTGACGCACATGGGGCGGAATACGGGCGGCGTCGGCGGTGAAGTCCTCGACCCGGCGGAAGTGCGTGCGGTTTTCATCCCGCGCAAACTCGGCCATCATCTCGTCGAATTCACGGCGCACCGGACTCACGTCCAGTGCATCCATGGCCGCGTAATCGGTGGTATAGAAGCGCGGACTCAGCAGGTTTTCCCGCTGCGCCAGCGCCGTTGAATCAATGCCCGGATTCAGTTCGGCAACCTGTTCCATCCCAATCCTCCCGCCTGCTCGGCGTGTCGTGTGACGGGCCAGCCGCGCGGCTGGCCGCGGGGTGCGCGGCCCCGAGCCGTTGCCGGGCGGGGCCGTCGCCGCTGAACGTTCGCGTTCGATGGGGACGCGCGGGTTGGCCGTCAGTTCTGCCCGGCCCAAAAGCCCTCGATGGCGGTCGCGGTCTCGGGGAGGCGCTCCCAATGCGGCACGCCGAGCGATGGCCCAACGCGCTGGGCCTGCCAGTTCGCCCGGCCGGGCAGGAACGCCGGCAAGAGATCGAAGTTGATGTTCGGATCCCGATCGTAGAGCACCAGGGCGCGCTGGGTTACCTTGGAATAAATCTGGTTGGTCGCGTCCTGGGTGAAGATCTGACCGGCCAGGAAGTAGAGCGGCGCAAAGCGCGCGCCCGGCTGATGGGTTGTCGCATAGGCGTACTCGACCATCGCTTCCGGCACCGGACCGACGAATGAGCGCCGCAGAAAATAGCGGATGCTGGGCCGCGAGGTCAGCGCGGTATAGGCGCCCTGACCCAGACCGGGCAGGCTGATGACGCGATGCAGGCGCATCCCCTTCTCACCGCCGGGCATGGTGCGGGAACTGAACCCGGTCGGTGAAATCAGCACCAGCGAGTTGACCAGTTCCGGCACCTCGATGGCCACCCGCGCGGCGAATTCGCCGCCCAGCGAGAGTGATACCAGGTCGGCGGGCTGGACGACGACCCGGCGCATGAATTCCACCAATGCCTTGACGAAGACGTCGGGCGTGTAGGCGATATCCGGCCGATCGGAGAAACCGAAGCCCGGCAGATCGGGCACGAGCACCGGACGCTCGGAGCGGTAGCGGTCGAACAGCGGCTTCATCTCATAGGCGCTGGGGGCGGCATTGATGCTGTGAATCAGCACCAGCGGGCGGCCCTGGCCGGGGCCGGCGCTGTAGTAACTCAGTTGACCGAATTCGGGGACGCGGATACGGGTACGCGTGGCATCCAGGGCCTCGGGCAGGGCCACGCGGCGGGCGAGCCCGGCGTCGCTGGGAAGATTCAATGGATGTACGGTCGTAGCGTTCATGGGAGTCCTGTCGCGGTTGGGCGATGAGCGGTGAAAAATCCGACACGGGTGACACACCCAAGTGTCAAGCCGGCTTGACATTATAGCAGCGTCGGCGGCCCGGAAAGCGCGCATCCGGGCTGCTGCAGTCCACCTTGCCGCGGGGGCGCTACGCCTCGGAAACCGCGAATCGCCCCCACTGTCGGGCAGGATGAAACCCCCACCGCCATTCGCCATACGCACCCGGCTCGGCGCCGGTCTGCTGGCCGCCCTGGCGCTGGCCCTGGCGCTCGCCGGGTGTCCCGGCATGGGCCGACGCGCGTCGGGCACCCTCCTCCCGCCAAACGCGGCCAGCCCCTTGGCGGCCCCCGGCACGGCCGGCGGTCTCGTCATTCGAGCGGGCATCCTGCAGTCCGCCACCGGTTGCCGGATCGAGACCCGGCGGTTTGCGCCGCGCCAACCACGCACGCAGACCCCGGTCATCCTCGCCCACGGCTTTCTGCGCGACCAACGCCGCCTGGAGGGCCTGGCCATCGCGCTGGCCGAACGGGGTATCCCCGCCGTGACCCTGAACCTCTGCAACAGCCGCCCCTGGGACGGCCGGCACGTCCAGAACGGCCGCGACATGATCGCCGTCGCCCGCGACCTGGGAGCGCGGCAGGTGATCTATGCGGGTTTCTCGGCCGGCGGGCTGGCCGCCCTGGTCGCCGGGCGGCTCGATCCGACGGCCATCGGTGTCCTGGCGCTGGATTTGGTCGATACGCAAGGGATTGGGGTCGGGATGGCGCGCGCCCTGGACAAACCGCTGATCGGACTGGCCGGGGAGCCGGCCGGCTGCAACGCCGGCAACAATGGCCGCGCGGTCTTCGCCGTCAGCCCCAAGGCGCGGCTCATACCGGTCGCGGGGGCCAGTCACTGCGATTTCGAGTCGCCGACGGATTGGCTGTGTGAAGCGGTCTGTACCGGCGTGGATATCGGCTCGCCGGCGCGCCGTCAAATCATCATCGAGCAATCGGTCGCTGCCGTGTCGGACCTGCTGGGTCTGCCGCAGACCGCGCCGCCTGAAGCCTGACCCGCGGCGGCGCGGACATCCCGCGCCGTCGCCCGACTATTGAGCCGCTGGTTGAGCCGGCAGCGTCGCGGCGTTCTTGACCTTGGCGGGCGGCGCTTCCACGGCGCCCGTGCTTGCAGCCGGTGCAGACGGCGCCTTCTCCTGGACGACCACCGGCGCCGGCTTTTCCTTGGCGGCGGGCGTCATCTCCTTGGCGGCCGCGGCCTCATCCCGCTTACTGACGGCCTTACAATGGCCGGACACAGTGATGCCGTCCTTGCGGGTGTATCCATCGACCCAGGCGCAGTCCGTCTTGCCCGCGCAGGGACCCTGCCCGAGCCCCTTGCAGGCGGACTCGGCCAGGACTGGACCAGCAGACAGTGCAATCAGGGCGGCGGATAACCAGGCGGCGTGCGACAAGCGGGAGCAGGACGTTTTCATTGAGGATCTCCATGTGCGTTTATTCAATCGCGCTGCCTTTGTTGTGTACTTGGCGCGCTTGCTGAGCCTAAATTCAGTTTGGCCGTGAAGCAAGTGGGCGGCTGCCCATTCGTCGGTTGTTTCGGCCGTTCGGTCTGTCCATTGCTTTGTTTTGGCGACGGCGCCCGGTCCGTTGTGCGGATCAGCATCCTTTGCGCTTGGCCCGCATCCCGCCGCAATCGCCTATGATCCACTCATGGCAACCACCCTCATCAGTTGGCTTGGCCGAACCGATCTGCGGGTCGTCACTGAGACCGAGCAAGTCGGTCTCGGTCCCGTCGCCCAGGCCCTGCACACCGGCCGCTTCGCCCGGCTGGAACTGCTCTGCGACTACGCCCCGGACGAGGCTAAGCCGGTTGCGCAAACGATCCTTTCTGCAACTCGGCCCTGACCCCCGGAAAACGAGACTGGCAGCGTTGCAAAAATCTGTTGCGATAGCTTTTCCATTGGCAACTGGAGCAAGCTGTGACGACGGGCCAGTCTGGCGCCGGGTGGGCTAATCGCTGCCCAAGGGGGGCGGACTAGGGGCCGCGTCCAGGAGACGCCGATCGGGACGTATGGACGGGCAGTGGGGCGGGGCCGGCTGCGGGCTAGAGTGCCGCAGGCCAAAACTCCGGATTCATGATTTGATCGAAGGTCCAGGGGCAACACTCGGGGAAGCAATCAAGCTCGGTTTCTTTGACGGCGATGCCTACGCCGTCATCCCACACCCGTTCCCACCAATCCGGGTTGCTTAAGTCCACTTTCAGGCTGGGCGTTTCCTTTAGGCATCCGGTCACACCGCGGCGCTGAATCTTGATTGTGCGTTGCCAACTGTTCCCCCGGCGCTCTGGTTGATACTGCCACTTGAGCAAATGGGCCAGCAGGACGGCCATCCGGCTTCGCAACTCACGTTTTTCGCTCTTTCCCACGTCCTCAATCTCATCGGCGATATGTTCGATATCCAGCGCGTCGAAACGCCCGGCCCGGAGCAGTCGAGCCTGTTCGTTAGCCCAAGCGATCACGTCGCTTTCGTAGGTTGTCGGGTTAGCGCTCATTCTGCCTCCTATTGTTGCGATTTGCGGCCTTTGAGCTTGTCGAGGGTTTCGCCCAAGCATGGGGCGGTGAGCGCCGCCCCTTGGGTGGTTCGGCCAGGACTGCGGCCGGCCGAGGTTCGGGCGCGGACGACACACGCGGTGGGGATGGGCTTTGACAATCTTCGGATCGCTGTAACTGCGCTGTAAGGTCGCTGTGATTGCGCTGTTTTACCGCATTTTTGGCCGAAAATCACCGGTTTTTCTCTACCGTGGTGTTACAGCGATAAAAACGCAGCTGAGTGCAGGGCAGGATATGCGAAGTAGGCCCACCACCCAAGGGCGACGGTCCATTCGTCGGTTGTTTTGGCGGTTCGGTCTGCCCATTGCTTTGTTTTGGCGACGGCGCCCGGTCCGCATCGCCGCGCAATCACCTATGATCCGCTCATGGCAACCACCCTCATCAGTTGGCTTGGCCGAACCGATCTGCGGGCCGTCACTGAGACCGAGCAAGTCGGTCTCGGTCCCGTCGCCCAGGCCCTGCACACCGGCCGCTTCGCCCGGCTGGAACTGCTCTGCGACTACGCCCCGGACGAGGCCGCCGACTATCTCGACTGGATTCAGATCCAGGCACCAACGCCCGTTACCCCCCACTATGTCACACTGGATAGTCCGACCGACTTCGGCGCCATCTACCGGCACGCCCGCGCAGTCGTCGCGGACACACTCGCCGGCCAGCCGCCGGGTGACGGACTCGCCTTTCATCTGAGCCCCGGCACCCCCGCCATGGCCGCGGTGTGGATCATTCTCGCCAAGACCCGCTTTCCCGCCGAACTGATCGAATCCTCGATCCAGCACGGCGTGCGCGTGGCCGCGGTCCCCTTCGACATCTCCGCCGACTTTCTCCCCGACCTGTTGGAGCGTCCCGACCGGACGCTCGAACGGCTCACCCTCGGCCTGCCGCCCGCCGCTCCCGAATTCGACGCCATCTGCCACCGCGGCCCCGCCATGCAGCGCGCCATCGCCCGCGCCCGTCGCGCCGCCCCGCGCTCCATCCCCATCCTGATCGAGGGCGAGTCCGGCACCGGCAAAGAACTGCTCGCCCGCGCCATCCACCAGGCCAGCCCCAGGCGCGGACGCCCCTTCGTCACCGTCAACTGCGGCGCCATCGCCCCGGACCTGATCGAGTCCGAGTTATTCGGCCACGAAAAAGGCGCCTTCACCGGCGCCACCGGGGAGCGCAAGGGCTATTTCGAGTCCGCTCACACCGGTACTCTGTTCCTGGATGAGATTGGCGATCTGCCCAAGCCCGCCCAGGTCAAACTCCTGCGCGCACTCCAGGAAGGCGAGGTCACCCGCGTCGGCGCCACCGCCCCGACCCCGGTCGACGTGCGCATCCTCACCGCCACCAATCGCACCCTGGTCGAGGAGGTCGCCGCCGGCCGCTTCCGCGAGGACCTGTTCTACCGGCTCGCAGTCGCCGTCATCCAACTGCCGCCGCTGCGTGAACGCGAGGGCGACGTTGGTCTGCTGCTCGACCGGTTGCTGGAGCAGGTCAACCGTGAGAGCGAGACCGAGCCGGGCTACAGCCACAAGATGCTTTCAGTTAACGCAAGAAAACTTCTGACTGAGCACCCCTGGCCCGGCAATGTCCGCGAGATGCTGAACACCCTACGCCGTGCTGCCGTCTGGACTCCAGGCCCAACGATCGACCTGGAGGACGCCCGCGACGCACTGCTGCCGAGGCCGACGCGGGACCTGGCGAGCGACCCGACCCTGGCGCAGGATATCGCCCAAGGGATTGATCTCAATGCCACCATCGATCGGATTGCCCGGCACTACCTGGAACAGGCGATGCGGCTCACCGGCGGCAACAAGACGCGCGCCGCCCGGCTGCTCGGCTTCGGCAACCCTACGACCTTGACCAACTGGCTCAAACGGCACAGCATCGAGCCACGATGGCACGGCAACTGCTCAATCCCGGCCAAGACCAGCCGCCCGATCGACACGCCCCACCTCCATTCAGGCGTAGTAACGACATGGGTTTGGCAGTCCAGCAGGACTCCACGCCATTCTTGTAGCTAACGCCGAATAATCGAAAACCCACTATGACAGCCGACCTCCTGATCGAATTGCTTGACCAACAACGGATCGAGCTTGAAAAAAAGGATGAAGAATGGCTCAAGCGATATGCCAGCAAACCGGCGAGTACAGAGGCATTCTTTTCCCTGACTTTTTATCTTATATGCAAGATCTTGAGCGCGGACGATAGGGAAAAGCTCGCGTCAGGGGAAATCCTGCAGGCCATCAAGTCTTTTCTCGCCGAGCGTGATGTGAGACCTGATGAAAGCACCCAATGGAATCCGCTCGGGCAGTTCACTCGGGCCTGGTATCAATGGAAGCAATGGAAAATGGAGGGCCCGACTGACGGTAAGATACCCTACAATTTTGTTCCAGAGCACGCCCTCTTCCTAACTGGAGGAAAAGAAGAAAGCCGTGTGTGGCAAATCGGATTTCTGAAGAAGGAATTCAAGCAAGTATCGAGACGGTACTTTTCTCAATTGCATCCAAGCGACATCCCGGGACGTACCAATGAACAGGTTAAGCCGATGACGCCCTTGCAGGAACTCGCGAGTGAGCTCCTTTGGGAGCCTCTGGAACAGATTGACGATATCGAAAAACTAATTGAGGACAAGCGACAACTCATCTTCTATGGCCCACCTGGAACCGGTAAGACTCACGTTGCTCGGGAGTTGGCGAAAGTTATTGCGGGCGGCCGAGAACCAACTCTCGTACAGTTCCACGCATCATACGCATACGAAGATTTTTTTGAAGGATATCGACCGATCAAGAAGAACGGCGAGGCGCCCTCATTCGATATCGTGCATGGACCTCTGCGCCGCGCCGCTCAAGACGCAATAGACTCACCCGACCGCAAGGTCGTTCTGATCATCGATGAGATCAATCGAGCGAATTTGCCCAGGGTATTTGGCGAGCTTTTCTTCGCGCTGGAGTATCGCGACCAAGAAGTGATACTGCAATATAGCGACATCCCGTTCCGCCTGCCTGGAAATCTCATTATTCTGGGTACAATGAACACGGCCGACCGAGGCATCGCACAGATCGACGCCGCGCTACGTCGGCGTTTTCACTTCTTCCCGCTGTTTCCGGACAAGCCGCCAATCCAATGGCTACTTGATCGGTACTTGCGCCGCGAACTCGGAGGCGGGCATACGCTTCAGTGGCTGCCTGGGGTGCTTGACATTGCCAATAGAGAACTCAGTAACAGGGGGCTCGGCGACGCGACTATCGGTCCGAGCTACTTCATGGGCCGCAACCTTGACGAAGCGGGCGTGGCGCGCATTTGGAGCTATTCGATCATCCCATTGCTGGAGGAACGCTTCCCTGGCGAGCCAGGAATCATCAGAAAATTCGAGCTCGCCACGCTACGCTCGATCGCCGCGCAGACGTCGTCCGAAAGGTCATGACGGACTGGTTCGAGCTGCAAGAACAGGCGACAGAACGAGCAGTGCGTTTGTCGCCTGAGCAACTGCGGGAGATTCGTGCGGCACTGCCTCACCTGACAGTGGAGCCGGGCAATGGTTCAGATTGCTATGACCTAAATCCGGAAAGCTATGTCGGCGTTGTACAACTGCCGAGTATCGGGGTACGCATTCGCCCAAAGTTGGACATGGAACGGGTCCTCTTTCTTTGGTCTTACGCCTTCGACCCGAAGCATTGGCGTGATCGTGAGGTCGCTCTGCCACAGGCGATGGATTTGATCAGCGCACTGGCACACGTATTCGCGTCAGAACTGGAGCGGCAGATCCGCAGTGGCTTGCTGGAGGGGTATCGCCGACTAACGGAGAATGCGCCTACCGTCAGGGGTAGAATTCTTCTTGCCGAACAATGGCAAAATACAATGCGAAGGATTCCGAAGGTGGCATGCGAGTACGACGAATTTACGTCAGATATCTTGGAGAATCAGCTACTTAAGGCGGCAATTCATGTCCTCCGATGCCTGCCCTTGCTCGATCAATGGACCGAACGCGCGCTCGCCCGGTGTGAGCAGGAACTCGCTACTGTCGCGTCAACCCGCTTCACCCGGGTTCGAGTGCCGGAAATCCATTATCACCGCGGTAATCTTCGCTATCTGCGGGCACTTGAGCTTGCGCGCTTGATTCTTTCGCGTGTATCGTTTGATATTGAAGCCGGTCGCGTGCCGCTGACTTCCATACGCGGTTTTCTGTTCGATATGAACCGAGTGTTTGAGTCGTTTGTGCGGACTTCGCTACGGGAAGCATTGGGGCTGCCACCCTGGCTGTTTGGCAGTGCGGATGAAGTTGGCATGGAAAGCAATCTATACCTTGACGAAGGCCGGACGGTGCTCCTCCGTCCCGACCTGCTGTGGGCACAGGAGAAATGCGCGGTATTTGTCGGCGATGTCAAATACAAGCGGGTGACGCTCCCTTCGATGCCGAATCCCGACATTTATCAAATGCTCGCGTACCTGATCGGGTCAGGTCTAAGGACCGGTCTGTTGATCTACCCGCGAGGCGAAGATGAGACTGGAGATCGAACGATCAAACTGTCCATCGACGGGCAAGCTAAGCGGATTCTCGTCAGGTCCATAGACATCAGCGGTCCTGCGGAGTCCATTCTTGCGCAGGTCAAGGATCTCGCTCGAACCATTGCGAGCATCGCGAGCGATCGGTCTGGTTACTTCGGAAGTCACCGTTCAGACGCCCTTCCCGGCGTCTGGGTCCGCGACCAATAGCCCGTGTAGGGCGGAACGCGCAGCGGTTCGGCTGATTGCAAGATGGACGTGAAGACGAGGTAAACAATGACTGACATGATTGAAGCATTGTACGACGGGAAGGTTTTTCGTCCGACGAGGCCAATCACCCTAGCCCCCAATACCCGCGTGCGAATCACCATCGAGAGCCTGCAGCCCGCCGAGCGGGAGGCCCCGTCTTTCCTGCGCACGGCGCGCGCGCTTGAGCTGGAAGGCCCCCCCGACTGGTCGGAGAACGTCAACGCGTATCTAAGACGAACGACATGGGAGCCTTGCGATGAATGACCCGACGCTAGAATTGCTTCGTGACCGGCTTGTATCGGCCCTTGCGCCGCGCCGGATTATCCTCTTCGGATCGCGGGCGCGCGGGACCGCGCAGCCTGATAGCGACTACGACATCTTGGTCATTGCTGAAACCGATCTACCGTTTGAGGATCGGGGTGTCCAGGCCCGGCGGGCGGTCCGCGACGTGCGCGTCTCGAAGGACATCGTTATCGTTACCCCTGACGAGTTCCACAAGTATTCGACTTGGCTGACCGGCGTTGTCCGAGAGGCCGTCGAGCACGGGGAGGTGCTTTATGAGGCCGCCTGATGATCCGGAGGTCCATGACTGGCTACAGAAGGTTGCGGAGGATTATCGCGTCGCGGAAGTGCTCGCTGAATCGAAGGAACCACTCGACGATGCGATCTGCTTTCACTGTCAGCAGGCGGCAGAGAAGCTCATCAAGGCACTGCTCGTGGCGGCCGGGGTGAGTCCGCCGAGGACGCACGACCTTGAGGAACTTGCTGCGCTGTTGCCGTCTTCGCACCCGCTTCCTGCCGAGATTGAAGACGCGTGTGCCTATTTGAGCGAGTTGGCCGTGATCCCGAGATACCCGGTGCATGTCGACCTGCGCTCGCCTGGACGCGCAGATCGGGCAAGGCGTGAGCTCGAGAAGATGGTCGAGTGGGCGCAGGCGACCTTCGGATGGGATGTACCGCGTCGGCCGGCTCGGTCGGCATAGCGCTGCGGACGGGTCAGGGTTTGTGTCGTGAGCTTTTCGATACGACCCTTTTAACTACCTCGTCTGGCTCCCACGCTCCAGCGTGGGAGCAAGTCCCGATGCTCCAGCGTCGCGTTATGGCGGCGGTTGCAATCCTAAGAATGGTGGCGGCAAGACGAGGTAAAGAATGACCAACAAGGTTGAAGCGTTGTACGACGGGAAGGTCTTTCGTCCGACGGAACCGATCGCCCTAGCCCCCAATACCCGCGTGCGCATCACCATCGAGAGCCTGCCGCCCGCCGAACGGGAGGCTCCGTCTTTCCTGCGCACGGCGCGCGCGCTTGAGTTGGAAGGCCCCCCCGACTGGTCGGAAAACGTCGATGCGTATCTGTAATCCGACATGCGGTCGTGCGATTGGTGCGGGGCGGCGCTCTATCATAAGAGGCTACTTCAAGTCCGCGATCTTTTCATATTGACCAATATTCGGGAGAGAGGTTCATGCCCACAATCAGCATGTTTTACGGCATCATCGTCCGGATGCTATTCATGGACAACAAGCAACACAATCGGCCGCACATCCATGTGGAGTATCAGGGTCAGAAGGCGGTGTTCGCAATCCCCGATGGTGATCTCTTGGAGGGCGATCTCCCATTGAAAAAGGCGCGTCAGGTGCAAGTCTGGATCGATCTGCACGAGGAGGAATTGATCGCCAACTGGACCTTAGCGGTCCGCGGTGAGCCGACATTCCCGATCGACCCCTTGCGTTGAGATGTCTGCTATGTTTCCTGACGTGATTGCTGTCGTCCCGCAGCCTGGTCATCGGTTGGCGTTGACCTTCGCCAACGGCGAGCGCCGCCAATTCGACATGACCCCTTATCTGGACTATCCGGTCTTCCAACGGCTCCGGAATCCCGGATTTTTCGGCTTGGCCCGGGTAGCGTACGGTACCGTAACCTGGCCCGGTGAGATCGATATCGCCCCCGAAACCCTCTATGCCGAGGCGGTACCGGAATGCGACGATGAAAAGGAGTCGATCCCACTGTGACTTCGCCATTTCAGGAACCGCTCATGGACACCCCGCCACTCAACCCGGATTTTGCCGACCGCGCCCGCGCCGCCCTGCTCGCCCACGCCTGCGGCGACCGCTTCGGTGCACCGCTGGAATTCGTTTCGGATCTCAGCGTGCGAACCCGCGCGGTCCACTTGGGCAACTGGACCGACGACACGCACATGTCGCTATATCTCGGCGAGGCGCTGTTGGCCTATGGCCCCATCACGGACCAATCACCCTTTGCGACTGATCGGTTCGGGACCCTGGTGGGTGAGGCCTTCGTGCGCTGGCTGCATGATCCACTGACTCCGACCACCGCACCCGGCAACACCTGCCTGACCGGTGCGCGCCATTTCGAGCGTGACCGCGACTGGAAAACCAGCGGGATCCGGTCGTCCGACGGCTGCGGGGCGGTGATGCGCATCGTTCCCATTGGACTCGCCTGGCGCGGGGAGACGCTGCTGGAGGCGGCCCGGGTCTCGGCCCTGGTCACCCACGCGCATCCCAATGCGCTGGAAGCGGCGATGGCCGGGGCCTGGCTGGTCGGGCAGATCCTGGATACCGGGGTCTGGGGCGCGGCCTGCGTGGAAGACGCGATCCGGCATCTGGATGGACCCTGGAGTCAGGGCGGGAATCTGGCTGAGAGTCTGAGCGCCGCCCTGGTCTGGGCGCAGCGGGGCGAGGAATGGCTGGACGAATCGGCGATTCCACTGGGTGACGGCGGCTGGCGCTCGGGCAGCGCGCTGGGGCTCGCGGTGGCCGCGGCGCTGCGCTGGCCCGACGATCTGGGGTTGGCGGTCGAGAAGGCGGCGCGCATTCAGGGCGATTCGGACTCGGTGGCCTGTCTGACCGGCGCCCTGCTGGGGGCAGCCCTGGGGACAGCGGCGATCCCGCCGGCGTGGCTCGCGACGCTGCCGCGGCGCGCCGAGATCGCCGGTCTGGCGGATCAGTTGGCGGCCATCAGGGCGTAGCTGCGGTCAGGACAATCGCATCAAACCAAGCCTTGAACGCTGACGGCTGAGTGCTGGCCGCGCTATTCAGGTTTACCCTAAGCAGCGGCTAACCCTGCCGTCGACTATGGACCCCGTTCGCCATGCCCAGCACACCGGCCCCGACACCCGACCAGGACCCGTTTCTCTTCGACAGCGAGCAACTCCATGCGCTGGCCCCGCCCGGGCTGATTCGCAGCGCGCTGCGGCATTGCCAGGACAAGCGTGTCACCGCGCTGGATTCGGACGGCGAGCGGCTGTGGGCGCGGGTCGAGGACGCGGAGACCGAAGCGCAGTTGGACCTGACCCTGGGCTATGACATTGATGGGAATCTCCGCTGCGCGTGTCAATGCGAAGCGGATCCGGATGGGCTCTGCGTGCATGGCCTGGCGGCCCTGTTCGCCCATAGTCAGGCGAGCGGCAGCGCCGGGGCGCTGACCGGGGCCGTAGCGGGCGCGATCGAGGAGCGCGCACTGCGTGGGCGGACCGAGGTCCAGGTGGAACCGGTGTCGGGCGGCGACTGGTTCGGGACCTGGCGGGCGCGGTCCATCAATCCCACCGGGTATCTGCCCACCAGCTATTTGGTGCACATCCGCTCGCTGACCCGCCGTGCCAACTGGTGCACCTGCCCGGACTTCGCCACCAATCAGCTCGGCACCTGCAAGCATGTGGAGGCGGTGCTCCATCGGCTGCGCAAACGCAAGGGCTTCAAAAAGGCCAGAGACCGTGCCCCGGACACCGCCTTCGTCTACCTGGATTGGGAGTGCGAGAACGCGCCGGCCGTGCGGTTGCAGCGCGCGGGTGAGACGAACGTCGCGCTGGCACCGCTGCTGAACGAACACTTCGACGCGGCCGGGATCTTCCGGGGGCGGCTGCCGGACGGGCTGTTGCGGCTTGCCGATACCCTGGCCGGACGACCCGATATCGAGATGGGCGAGGACACCCTGGGCTTCGCCCGTCGACTGGCGGAGGACGCCGCCCGCCAGGTCCGGGCGCAGGAGATCGGCGAGCGCATTCGCGCCGGCGGCGGGCGCCTGCCGGGTGTGCGGGCCACCCTCTATCCGTATCAGGTCGACGGGGTCGCCTTTCTGGCCGGCCGCGGGCGTGCGCTGCTCGCTGACGACATGGGTCTGGGCAAGACGCTTCAGGCCATTGCCGCCGCGCATTGGCTGCACCAGCACGATCAGGTGGAGCGGGTGCTGGTGATCTGTCCGGCCTCGCTCAAGCGCCAGTGGGCGCGTGAGATCGCCAAGTTCACCGGCGCCGAGGCGGAGGTGGTGCAGGGGCCGGTGGCGGGGCGCGCCGTCCAATACCGCAAAGGGACCGGCTTTTATGTCATCAACTATGAACTGGTGTTACGCGACCTGAGCCTGATCAATGAGACGCTGGGTCCCGATCTGGTGATTCTGGACGAAGCGCAGCGCATCAAAAACTGGCGCACCCGGATCGCCTCGGCGGTGAAGCAGATTCCCTCGCGCTATGCCTTCGTGCTCACGGGTACGCCCCTGGAGAACCGCCTGGAGGATCTCTACAGCCTGATGCAGGTGGTGGACCCGCGCGTACTCGGACCGCTGTGGCGCTATCTGGTCGATTTCCACATCACCGATGAGCGCGGCAAGGTGCTGGGCTACCGCAATCTCTCCGAACTGCGCCGCCGCCTGACGCCGGTGATGCTGCGCCGCGACCGCAGTCTGGTGCGTGATCAGCTTCCGGAACGGATCGAACAGCGGCTCGACTGCGCGCTGACCCCCAAGCAACAGGAAATCCACGACGAGGCCGTCAATGCGGCGGGTATGCTGGCGCAGATCATGAAGCGCCGGCCGCTGACCCCGTCCGAACAGAACCGCATGATGGCCGCGCTGCAGCGGGCGCGCATGGCCTGTGATGCCGCCGGTCTGGTGGACAAAGAGACCGAGGGCTCGCCCAAGCTCGATGAGCTGGAGACTATTCTCGATGAACTGTGCCGACTGTCCGGGCTCAAGGCCGTGGTCTTCTCCCAGTGGGAGCGCATGACCGAGCTGGTGGAGCAGCGGGTGCGGCGCATGGGGCTGGGCTCGGTGCGGCTGCACGGCGGTGTCCCCAGCGCCAATCGCGGGGCGCTGATCGACCGCTTTCATGATGACGACGCGGTGCAGGTCTTCATCTCCACCGATGCCGGCGGCGTCGGTCTCAATCTGCAATGCGCCTCCGTGCTGGTGAATCTGGATATTCCCTGGAACCCGGCGGTGCTCGATCAGCGTATCGCCCGGATTCACCGGCTCGGTCAGCGCCAACGGGTTCAAGTGATCCTGCTGGTGGCCCCGGACTCCTATGAGGAGCGGGTCCTGGGTCTGGTGCAGGGCAAGCGCGTGCTGTTCGACAACGTGGTGGACCCGGAAGCGACCGAGGACGTGGTCGATGTCTCCAAGCGGCTGGCCGAGGTGCTGGCCGGGGATCTGGCGGGTCCGGATGAGCGGGGGGCGACCGAGCACGCGGTCTCCGCCGAGCCTGAGCTTGCCGCGGACCTGCCCGCGGTCGAGCCGCCGGCCGCCCTCGCCGCACCGGAGGACGAACCGAGCGTCGCGACGCCAAGCGACATGGCAGCATTACCCGAGCCGCCGCGCGGGCCACTCCCCACCGAGGCGGTGCGCCAGTGCATCATCGCGCTGCAAGACCGCTTCGGTACGCGGATCGAACGCATCCTGGCCAGCCGCGGCGGGCTGCTGGTGGTGATGGACAGTACCGACGCGGAGGCCGACCGGTTCGCCGAGGGGCTGTCGGATCAGCTCCCGATCGCGCTGATCGACCGCCGCACCCTGGCCGGGCTCCAACGGCTCGGGGCGGCCTCGCCGGTGGCGGAGGGCGAGATCCTGTTCGAGGCGGGGGCCGCACCGATTCCAGTCGCGGGTCATCCACTGGCCCGTCAGGCCCAGACCAAGCTCGAGGGTGCTCGGGTGCTGCTGGCGCAGACCCAAGCCGGAGCCGCGCTCGGAGGGCCGGCGCTGGACCTGCTGCTCGGTGCCCTGCTCTGCGCCGCGGCGCTCCTGGCCGGTCGGACCCAGCCGCCCAATCCCCGCGAAGCCGGCATCTGGCTCTATGGGGAGGCGCTGCCGACCGGCGCCATCGAGCCCGCCGATGCCGCCCTGGTGATGCGTGCCATTGCCCTGGCCCAGGCCGCGGAGGCCGTGCCCTTGGCTTTGCTGGAGGATTTAGCCGCGGATACCGAGCCATTCATACAACGGGTGCGGGGACGGGCGTAGGGGCGTAGTGTCCCGGATAGCGGGGGATCGGCCGATCACCGATGCTGTTCCCGGTTGCACCCTCCGGCCTTCGTCGGCCTGCCGGGTACTCCGGGCCTTGGCCCCGGAATCTCAAGCGGTCGAGTCGCCTGGTGCCCAACGACGGCGCATGCTGCTGTCTCCGTGGACAGCGGTCAGATCCGGACCTTCATGTGATCGCCGCGGCAACCGCGCGAGCGACGAACGATCGGAGGATGATCCCCATGTCCATGAGTATCTCGTTTATTCCTGAGGAGGATCTGCTGGATCTTTCCTTTAACGGCGCCCTTGACCTGACGGTCACCCAGGCGGTCTGCGCCATCCTCCCCCAGATCAGCGAGAATCTCAAGACCTGCATCCTGGACCTGACACGGGTGGATCGGGTGTTCGATTCCGGGATCGCGCTCCTGCGGATGTTGAGCACGAACGTGCACCACACGGGTGCGAGGGTCGTGATTCTAGCGGACCACCAAGACCTGGACGCGCAGTTGTCGCTGATTCGGGCTGACGCATCATACACTTCACGCTACGCTTTCGCGTCGGCGATGGAGATCGGTTAGGGGCAGCGCGCGGATGATGCGTGTTTTTCAATGTCTAAAAGAGCGCCCGCCAGTGTGCGCCGACAAAAGCGGGCGCGGTGCTCAGGAACAGAGTGTGGCTAGATGGCACAGTTGCGCGACGCTATCGGCCTGCATGACCGCCATCACCCGCGCACGATGATTTTCCACGGTGCGCGGACTAATTTCCAGCATTTGGGCGACTTCCTTGTTGGAAAGCCCCTTGGTCACAAGTTCCATCACTTCGCGCTCTCGGGCCGTTAACGTCTGGTAGCAGGCCTGTACCTCCGCCCGCACGGCACGCTGGTGGCGCCGTCGTTCATCCTCCCGGAATGCCTCGCGGACACGCTCGAGCAGCACATCACGGGAGAGCGGCTTCTCCACGAAGTCAATGGCACCGGCCTTGATGGCCCTCACCGTCGTCGGGATGTCGCCATGACCAGTGATGAAGATGATCGGAATCCCGCAGCCGTGCGCGCTCAGAACCTGCTGAAGATCCAGCCCGCTCATGCCCTGCATCCGCACATCCAAGACGAGACACCCCGATCGCTCACCAGGGTCGGTTGCCAGAAAGGCCTCTGCCGATGGGAAGGACTCGACAGACAGCCCCTCCTTGCGCAGGGCCCAAACCACTGCCTCGCGCACCCCGTCGTCGTCGTCTACAATGAAGACCGTTGGCTGCTCGTTCATACGGGCCTCTCCCTCCGCATCTTTCCATCTGGAACCTGATGGTCCGGCCGTAAAGCGCATGATCGCACTCGGCGCGGGATGGGTGACCCCGATCCCATCACCGACCCGGCCGGCTGGACCACATCTCAGAGAATTATAGCCGAATCGCGTCCGATTCAGCGCGGGATTGATCGACCTTTTGAGTCAGCTTTTTAACGCAATGCATCGGCCACGTCATGAGCCGGAATGGTGCAGTTAGGCGATTGCCGGATGTGACAAAAATCGCCTGATCGCGCGGTTGTTGCGAACAGTGGCAGACCTCGGGTGTCGGCGCTCAAGCAGCGCCGCTGTAGTTCAGGCATCAGACCTGAGGAGACGCGTATGGGACCTCCGCGATCAGACGCTGCACGAACCCGGATGCGCTATCGTCCAACGTGCGAAAGATCAGTCCCAGTCCTTGGTTGGTCCGGTGGATCACCAGTGCCGGGAGCACCACGGGACCAGCCGCCATCGCGGCTGAATCAGAGACAATGAGGTCCAGACAGCAATCAAGTTCGAGTCTGACGCCAGTCTCGACATAGATGCCGTCGCGACTCAGGTTACGGGCAGTCCCATAGCTGTGCAAACCGCGCGAGACGTGTAGCAAGACGGGAAACTGCACGGATACGCGCCGGGATTGGCGATGATCGATACCCGCGGTGGTGCTAAAGCGGCCCTCAATCGTGCTTGGGGACCAGGCTGCCGGTCGCGGCACCGATGGTCGATGTGCCGGCACAGTGCCCGGATCAGAACGCAGAAAATGGTTAATGGCTAGTATCAACAGGCCCTCCTCGTCGGCTTTTTCGTGCCATCCGTCGCAATGTACAAGGCCTGATGAGTCTAACTGCCAGACACGTCCTGATCATCCGGGAAACTACTCAGCGCAGCGGGAGAGGGTCGCTGCGCAAGCCTGCGGTCAGGCTCAACGGTCGGCACCGCTGTCCGGACAGCCCGGCAACCAGAAATGCAGCGCCGCCCCATCACTGACTTGGGGGTCTACCCAGAGCTTGCCGCCTTGCCCCTCGATCAATGAGCGGCTGATGGTGAGCCCGAGGCCACAGCCATCCGCCTTGTTGCTTGCGAAGCTGTCGAAAATACGCTCGGCGTCTGCGGGGCTGATGCCGGGGCCGCTGTCGTGAACCGTGACCCGCACGCCCATGGGTTCAGGGACGAGACTCACCCGTATCTGACGTTGCGCACTGTCGGCCTGATCGATCGCCTCGATGCTGTTGAAAAGCAGGTTGAGTACGACCTGGGCGACTTGGGCCCGGATGGCCATCACTCGTATCGGTTGCATGGGCAGATCCATCTGGATCACGATCTGCTTGTTGATGGCGAGCGGATACATCAGGGCGACGGCGTCGGCAAGCGTCCGGCACAGGTCAATGACGTGCTGTTCAGCGCGATCGATACGGGTGAACTCCCGTACCCGCGCGAGGATCTCCGCGGCACGTTTGGCCTGAGACTCGATCCGGCCGAGTACATCGGCCAACTCGCCCGCCCGGATCTCACCGGATCCGGCCAGGTGCGCGGCGGCATTGCTGTAAATGCTGATCGCGGCCAGCGGTTGGCTGATCTCATGGGCCAGCGTGGTGGCCAAGGCTCCGGCCGTGTGCCGCCGCGCCATCAGGGCGAACCGCGTCCGGCGCGCGGCGAGGTCCCCCCGGTCCGTCGGCCCGTGCTCTTGGACCTCAGTGGCTGGCTGCTGCCCCCGCAGGACACCGACCAGCCGCTGCAACTCGGCACGCAGTTGTTCCGGCGCGGCGTAGCCAAGCAGCCGTTCAAGCCGCACAAGGATGTCCTCTTGGGAGAGCGACTCATGCATTGCGACGAACCCGTGTTCTTAAAGCGTGGTAAACGCCGCGCCTTCAATCCGCGCGGACTTCGGGTGCGGGCGGCACTGCTCGCGATCAGACCTGCTCCGCAATCGCCCCCTCCCCCTCCCCCTCCCCCGGCGCCCGGCCGAAAACGGCAGCGTACTCCTGCGTATATGGTTTGATGGATTGGTACACGTGATACGGGACGATCCGAGCTTCCAATTGAGGAAATTTCTCGCGGACATGGGTGTAATTACGCAGGAGTTTCATCTCGATGATGGCGCGGGCGAACTCCAGACCCCGCGGACCGCGGTGCCGCTGCAGGAAAGCGATGAGTTGCCGAATCGGCTTCGGCGGCTTGGCCGGCCGCTTGGCGAGCATCTGGATGTAACGGGGCATACCGCGGGTCCGGTCGCCGGCCGCGGATACCGGCCGGACCTCCAGATCCGGCCGCAACAGGTCCAGCAATTCCACCCCGCGGGCAGTCCGCGCCAACACCCATTGCCAACCGAGCGGGGCACCCATGTAACCGATGGTGATGTCGGAGAGTGCATTCGGATAGTCGAAACAGGACAGACAGGCCGAGGGAAAGATGCCCTGGAGCTGGTCCATCGGGAAGTCGATATAGTTGACCCGCTCGAGGTGCCCATCCTCATGACGCAGCCACAGACTGAAGTCCTGCATGAACTCGTAATGCACCACCGTGGCGGGCGAGCGGGAAATGGTGGCCAGGAAAAACTGCTGGTCCTCGTGGGTCACATTGTCGCTGCACGGGATGCCGATCAGGTCGAGACGCTCCAGCCCGAGTTGCGCTTGCGCCTGCCGCAGCATCTGGACCTGGCAACTGGTGCCGACGACGGCCAGACGGCGGATGCCGGCCGCGCGCACCTGATCCAGCAGGCCCAGATTGGGCGAGAAGCTCGGTTTGTTGCCGACACAGGCCCGCACCTCCATCGTCGTGCGGGCGAGGACCGGCACCGGTTGGAAACGTGTTCCGGGGTTGGTGCCCGTCAGGATCACCGCCTCCACCTCACCGCGCTCCAACAGCCGGGAGGCCAGGGTGGTGATCATGCCGCTCCACTGGGCCTCGGCCACCGGCCGGCGCATCCGCGCGATGGTTTGCTCCCGGAAGATACCGAAGCGCATCTCATCACCCGGGTTGCGCAGCCGGCCATGCAGACGCTGCTCGACCGCGTCAGCCCGATTGCGCACGAACAGACAGGTTTCCGCCATCTGCGGGCGCAGGAAGCTGTCGCACAGTCCGCAGTCGCTGCACAGACGCGGCCGGCCCTGCAGGCGCCGGTCGTGGCTCATCAGGCTGACGTCATGCAGACCTTTTGAAGGGCCTTGATCCATTCCGGGGTCCTCTTGGGGTATCTTGGAGAGGTTACAGGGGGGTGCGATGCCGCATCGGCAACACGCGTCCGCGGGGAATCATGGTTCCCCACTGGTCTGATCGTCAACGACCGGCCGCCGCGGCTCCAGGCACGGCCGTCCGGTCTTTTAGCGAGTACTGAATCTGATGTGGAAACCTGTCTTGCTGATCGTGGGCATCTTGTTGGTCCTCCTGCTGGGCGCCGCGGCCCTGGGTCCCTTGCTGATTTCAACCGCATCCGTCCAGCCGCAGGGCAGCGCCCGCGCCGCGGCGACGCCTGACAGCCACTTCATCCGCATTCCTTTTCCGGGGACGACGGGGATCGACGTCCACCACCTGGAGCGGTCCGGTGCGACCGGGTCAGCCCGGCACGTCTTCCTGCTGCTGCACGGCTTCACCTTCAACAGCTTCACCTGGAATGCCGTGCTCGATCCCCTGGCCGCGTATGGGCGCACCATTGCCTACGATCAGCTCCCCTATGGACTCAGTGCCAAGCTGACCGCGGGCGACTGGACGGCGGCCGACCCCTATGCCAAAGAGTCGGCGATCACGCAGGTGTTCGCGGTGATGGATCAACGCGGGCTCGAACGTGCCATCCTGGTCGGGAATTCCTCGGGCGGCACCCTGGCTCTGGAAGCCGCGTTGGCGCGGCCGGAGCGCGTCGCGGCATTGATTCTGGTCGCGCCCTGGGTCTATGCCCAGCGCCCGACCATCCCGGCCGCGGTGGCGGACCTGCCCCAATTGCAACGATTGAGCCTCTTTATCGCACGTAAGTTAGGGAACCCGACGCTGCTCGCATATTCCTATCACGACCCGGCCCGCATCACGGCGGCGCGGCGCGAACAAGCCGAGATCCATACCCGCATGGCCCACTGGGACCTGGCCTGGGGCGCACTGCTGCACCGCTCACTCTCGACCCCGGTGGACATCAGCGCCCGCCTGGATCAGGTCCGACAACCGGTGCTGGTGATCACCGGGGACCAGGACAAGCTGGTGAAGGAGGCGGATACCCGCCGGGTCGCGGCAACGCTCCCCAACGCGACCCTGGCGGTATTACCTGACTGTGGTCATGTGCCCCAAGAAGAATGTCCAGCCGCCTTCATGGGTGCGGTGAGCGCATGGCTGAACGGGTTGGACCAGGCGCCAGCCCCGACTGACGCTGCCGTGATGCGCTGACCCGGACACCGTCATGGTCGCGCGAGGGCTCGTTTAGACCACCGGCCCCCAGAAAGAAAGCAAGGCATGGGCCAGGCCGGCGAGGACGCCGAACCCGAGGACTGAACAGATCGCGCAGGCGACGAGAAAAGGCCGGATCGCGATCGCCGTGGAGGTGTTAGCCGCGTCGGTGCCGATCGAATCCGCCCGCTGAGTCTGAGTCATGGTGTGCTCCGGTCGCTGGTGTTGAGAAAGCAACGGGGCGGGCGATCGTGACACCTCGCCCCAACTGTCGTGCTGGACTTACAGTATAGTTGTCAGGACAAACTGACACACGCCCTTTTTTTAGCGCTTTCATGTGTCCCATCGGCGGGCGCTTGAGGTTACCATGGGCGGCTCTTTCAACCAGCGCACCTGACACCTAAGATCGAGACCTCCTATGCCCGTCCCATTCCCGTTTTCCGCCATCGTCGGCCAGGAAGAGATGAAGCTTGCGCTCCTGATCGGGGCGGTTGACTCCCGCATTGGCGGGGTCCTGGTATTCGGCGACCGGGGCACCGGCAAGTCTACGGCCATCCGCGCACTGGCCGCCCTGCTGCCGAAAATGCGGGTGGTGGCCGATTGCCGCTACGGTTGCGATCCCGAGGCCGAGGTCGGTGTGCTCTGCGCGGAGTGCCGCGTGCGCCATAACGGCACCCCGTTCAAGACCAGGCAAGTCCCGGTGCCGGTGGTGGACCTGCCGCTGGGCGCCACCGAGGACCGGGTGATCGGCGCGCTCGATTTGGAGATGGCGCTGACGCGGGGCGAAAAGGCTTTCGAGCCCGGGTTGCTGGCCCGCGCCCATCGCGGCTTTCTCTATATCGACGAGGTGAACCTGCTGGAGGACCACCTGGTGGACGCGTTGCTGGATGTTGCCGCCTCCGGTGAGAATCTGGTGGAGCGCGAGGGTCTCTCGGTCCGTCACCCGGCGCGCTTCGTACTGATCGGCTCCGGTAACCCGGAAGAAGGCGAGCTGCGGCCGCAGCTTCTGGACCGCTTCGGCCTCTCGGTCGAGGTCCGGACCCCGCAAGACCTGGCGACGCGGGTGCAGGTGGTGCGTCTGCGTGATGAGTTCGAGCGCAACCCGGAAGCCTTCACCGAGAAGTGGAAGCGTAAGGACGCCAAGGTGCGCAAACGCATCACCGACGCGCAGGCCCTGCTGCCGGCGATCGAGGTCCCGGACCATACGCTGGAGCAGGCCTCGCGCCTGTGCATGGCGCTCGGCACCGACGGTCTACGCGGCGAATTGACGCTGATCCGTGCCGCGCGTGCCCTGGCGGCGCTGGACGGCGACACCGCCGTGGGCGTTCCTCATCTGCGCAAACTCGCGGCCCCGGCCCTGCGCCATCGGCTGCGCCGCGATCCCCTGGATGAGTCCGGCTCGACCGCACGCGTCGATCGGGTGGTTCAGGAGCTGTTCCCGGCATGATGACGCCGGCGTCCGATCGCTCCCCGCAGCCCTCCCGCCCGGGTCCGGTCAGCGGCGGCCCCCCGCCGTCGGCTCGTCCGGACCCCTGGGAAGACGCGGCCCTGATCGCCGCGCTCTTCGCGGTCGATCCGGCCGGTTTGGGCGGTGTCTGCCTGCGCGCCCTCCCCGGTCCGGTGCGCGATCAATGGCTCGCCGACACCCGCGAACTGCTGCCGCCGGAGACGCCGCGCCGCAAGATCCCGCTGCACGTCTCGGATGGCCGCTTGCTGGGGGGCCTGGATCTCACCGCGACCCTGCGCGCCGGCCGGCCGGTCGCGGAGCACGGACTCTTTGCCGAGGCCCATGGCGGCGTGCTGGAACTGGCGATGGCCGAGCGGGTGCGCGGCTCACCGGTCTCCTATCTCTGCTCCGCCCTGGACACCGGCGAGGTGGTGTTGGAGCGCGACGGGATTGCCTTGCGCTCCCCGGCACGGGTCGGCGTGATCGCCCTGGATGAGGGCAGCAACGAGGACGAGCAGGTGGCCGATGCCTTGCTCGATCGACTCGCCTTTCTGATCGACCTCAGCCCGATCGCCGTGCGGGAGATGGGCGACGTGCCTTACTCGGTCGCGGACGTCACCGCGGCGCGCGGACGTCTGTCCGCGGTCAGCATCAGCGCCGACCAGGTGAACGCCATCTGTGAAACGGCACTGGCGCTGGGCATCCCCTCGTTACGCACCTCGCTGCACACGATGCGGGCGGCGCGCGTCGCCGCCGCCCTGGATGGGGATCTGGTGGTCACCGACGCGCAGGTGAGCCTCGCCGCCCGCTTGGTGATGGCGCCGCGGGCGACCATGCTGCCGTATACGCAACCGCCCGAATCCGAACCCGAGCCGCCGCCCCCGGAGCCGCCCCCGCCCGACCAGGAGGGCGAGTCCGAGGCCAATCAGGAACAGCGTCAGGACCCCTTGGCGGATCAGGTCCTGGATGCCACCAAGGCGGCCATTCCCACCGATCTGCTGGACCGGCTGCGGCTGGGCCAACTGCGGCGCGCCAAGGTGCGCAGCACCGGCAAGTCCGGGCAGGTCCAGCAGGCCAATATGCGCGGCCGACCGGCCGGGGTGCGCCGCGGCGATTTGCGTCCAGGGGATCGGCTGAACCTGATCGAAACGCTGCGCGCCGCCGCCCCCTGGCAGCGAGTGCGCCGGGCGGAACGCGAGCGCGGTCAGGCGCAAACCCAGGTTCCGGCGACCGGGACGCCGGGCGGCGCGACCAGAGCCCGGCCCCGGACACTGCCGGTGCCCACCCTGGCCCCGCGCGTCGAGGTGCGTAAGGACGACTTCCGCATCCAGCGTTACAAGCATCGCTCCGAAACCACGGCGATCTTCATCGTGGACGCCTCGGGCTCCTCGGCCTTGCATCGCCTGGGTGAGGCCAAGGGCGCGGTGGAACTGCTGCTCGCGGACTGCTATGTGCGCCGCGACCGGGTGGCCCTGGTCGCCTTCCGCGGCAAGACGGCGGAACTGCTGCTCCCGCCGACGCGTTCGCTGGTGCGGACCAAACGCTGCCTGGCGGATCTGCCCGGCGGCGGCGGAACCCCGCTGGCGTCCGGAATCGAGGCCGGACTGGCCCTGGCCGATGCGGTCAAGCGCCGCGGCGGCACGCCGCTGCTGGTGTTGCTCACCGACGGGCGCGGCAACGTCGCCCGCAACGGTCAGGGCGGGCGCGCCCAAGCCGGCGAGGAGGCCCTGACCTGCGCGCGTCTGGTGCGGGCCGCGGGCGTGGCCGCCATGGTGGTCGACACCTCCCCGCACCCGCACCCCCAGGCCAAGGCCCTGGCGGAAGCCATGGACGCCACCTATATGCCGCTGCCTCATGCGGATGCCGGGCGCCTGAACGCGGCGGTCAAGGCGAAGGCCGGGTTGTGAGGACCGCGGCGGTCGGCAATCGGCACGCGCAACTGCCGCATTCATGTCCATTGGTCTTATACCCGTCGTTGTTGGTTTTTCGTAATCCAATGTTTGATAGTCCTTCACTAAAAACGAAAAACCGAAAACTCAAAACCGTTCCGTATACACTGACACCCGCTTCAGGTTCCTGACTGACCATGCACCGACGACTCGACTGGGACCATGAGGGACGCGACTGGCCGAATCGCGACGCCAGCCGCTTCGTCAGCGCCGGCGGACTGCGCTGGCACGTGCAGCAACTGGGCCAGGGACCGGTGTTGGTCCTGGTCCACGGCACCGGCGCGGCCACTCACTCCTGGCGCACCCTCGCCCCGCTGCTCGCGCAGGACTTCCAGGTGGTGGCCGCGGATCTGCCGGGTCACGGATTCACCCAAACGCCGGGCGACGAGGGGTTGTCGCTGCCCGGCATGGCAACCAGCCTCGCGGCCCTGCTCGATACCCTTGGCGTAACGCCCGATCTGGTGCTGGGTCACTCTGCGGGAGCCGCCGTACTCGTCCGACTCTGTCTCGATCAACGCATCGCCCCCGACGCTCTGATCAGTCTCAATGGCGCGCTGCTGCCCCTGCGCGGTCTGGCGGGACAGTGGTTCGCCCCCGCCGCACGGTTCTTCGCCACCCATCCACTGGCGTCCCGGTACTTCGCCTGGCGCGCCCGGGCACCGGGCGCGGTCAAACGACTGGTGGCCAGTACCGGTTCCCGCCTGGACGCCCAGGGAATGGAGTTCTACCGGCGGCTGGTGATCAACCCCGGACATGTGGCCGCCGCCATCGGGATGATGGCCAACTGGGATTTGCAGCCGCTGGCGCGGGATCTGCCGCGCCTCGCGACGCCCTTGGTGATGCTGGTGGCCGAAGGCGACAGCACGGTCAGTCCGGCCGAAGCCCGCCGCGTCCGCGCGCTGCTCCCGACGGTCGAGGTCCAGACCATTCCCCGACTCGGGCACCTGGCTCATGAGGAAGCGCCGCAGACCGTGGCCACGCTGATCCGCTCCATCGCTCAGCACTATCGCAAGTAACGGACATCGCCAGCCGGGTTGACGCGGATGACACTTGATCGGCGGATGAGCACCGATAAGTCTCATTATCGATAATGAAGTATCGTGTTACGACAGGGTGATAGGCAATTGTTCGGCAATTGGTGCGATTTTTGTTGCAACGCACAAAAACCTGTTGACAGCTATATAGCCAACTACTAATATTAAAATGCTACTGCCGCTCCAAAACTGCTGTCGCGTTGGGGCGGGCACCTCGGTCGTTGCGGTTCGCCGCGGCTACACCCGTTATCAACAAAAGGCATGCTGTAATGAAGTACCTGGCCAACCTGAAGGAACTGACTCTCTCGGAAATGCTGTCCATCGCCATCGTGTTTACCGTACCGATGCTGATCGGCTACAGCATCCTGACCTGAGGGCCGCCCCCGTGGGCAATCCGACCGTCGCCTGACGGTCGGTCCGCACGCTCCCCTTTCCTTCCCTGCCGGCCCCGACCCGCTCCTTGCCGTCGCCCTAGACCCTGCACCCCGCCGCTTGCGGATCCTGTCCTTTGCCGGCACATCAGCCGGCAGTTCCAGTCAACGCTTAGCTGCCGCTTGCGTTCCTTCGCGCTGACTGATCCGCAAGGAGAGGAGATCTTGCGGGTCAAGGTGCAGTAATCCCCGCGGCTGCAGACATGTGGTCGGACCGCAGCGCTGTCGCTGCGCCGGCCACCGTCCGCAGAGAACCTGCGAGCGTGCCTTCAGCTCAGTGCGCGCGGTATCCGGAACGGTAGCAGTGTTTGCACCCAGCGCGTGCTGAACCGGTCGAGGCACACGCTTTCATGCATCGCGGTCACCGGCTCGCCGAGCACATGTGTTGCCAGCACGGATCGGGTGTAAAATGGGGTGTTTTCCAGCGTCTTGGTCACGCGCACAGTGCGTTGCGGGTCCACTCGCGTGCCGCGCGTCAGCAGCCAGGCCGTGGTCGGCAACTTGACGTGCGGGGGCACCTCGAACGGCTCCACGCCGCCGGTCGGATCGAAGCGCAGACCCAGCAGTGGCCTGGCCCCGTCGCGTTGCGTCACGTCATACAGAACGGCGGTGCCACCATCCTTCATTGCCGCGCGCGACCACTCCCAACGCTGGAACGCCGACTCCAGCGGCGCGTTGCCCCAGTTGGAGTCGAGGTATCCGCTGCCCGACCAATGCAACGACGGCCGCTCGAGCGTCACCTCGACACGCGCGCAGGGGGCGATCGCTGCCCAGTGATGATGCCCCCTGTTATCGAGGCGATACGGCTGGCCGGCCACCGCACGCGGATAGACCTGTACCGTGCCGCGGAGGCGCGTGGGCAGCGGCACCGTCACCTCGTCGATCCGGATGGTCAGGCTGGTGCCGTCCCAGTGGAGCGCACTCGGCCCGATCTCCAGCCAAGAGGCGTCCCGCCGCAGCGCCGAGCGGCCCCGCTCGGTCATGCTCCAGCGCTTGACCTCGCCGTAAAGTGCAACATTCAGCGAGTTATGGTTCAGCGGATCGCTATCGCCGCGTCGCCGCGCCCAGGCGTAGTAGGGAGAAAAGCAACTACCGACCTGCGCGATCAGCGTGATCCCATGCCGCCCGTCGTCGCTGAGGGCATCGATATACCACCAGAGATAGCCACCCGGTGCGACCGGCGCGTCGAAGCGCGGACCGTAACCACGCTCGCTACCGCCGACCAGCCCGACATCGCCGCCAGTGCCTCCCCCGGCCCCGGGTGCACACCGCTCCCCGTGAGGGGATACCTCCGCTCGCACGACGTGGGCGTGGTGACTCTCCTCGCCTCCGGTCGGCCGGGAATCGTCAGCCCGAAATGCTCCAGGTAGCACGAAGTCTGTTACTCGCATCACACCATCTCCGTTGCGGTAAAGGACCCTTGGCGTCACCAGTAAGTCATCGGCTTAGCCACCATGAACCACAGACCGGCGATCAGCGGTACCGTCGACGTGAGGCCCCAGATCAGCCATACGCGGCTGTCCCTCCGATACTGTGGCGGTACCTCACCGTAGACCGCGAAATCCTGCGCACAACCCGCTTGTCTGATCTGGATCGGTATGAGAATGCCCGCCCAGATGGCACCCGCCAAAAGCAACATGAGTTGCCCGAGAACGAGCCAAGGGGTATGGATCAGCGATAGGTGACCCACCCAAGCTGCGCCATAACCGCCGATCACCATCAGGAAGCCGCCGAAAAAGGTAAATGAAAAATCGGTCACAGTCACCAGCCACTGGGCAAAAGCGATGATTCGCGTATTGCTCGTGCGATCGGCAAACACCTTCCAGAGGGCGGTGACGGTGACATTTCCGGCCATCAATACAAAACCCAAAATATGCAAGGATTTGAAAAACGCATACATGGTCGATGTTCACCGCGTGTAATAGAGGAAGAAGGGTGCCGCCCCCAGGGCGCTGACGCAGGGGTTGTTGTCCGCGATCTGTGTCGGTTTCACTCGGAAAACACACCGTAGGACTGGGCCAAAAATGGACAGCAGTGGGGCGATTGTAGCAACGCAGATGCACGCGGTATAGTTTTTCTCGCCGCGAGGCCGGTGCGCTGCGCCCATCTGTTGCGATTAATACCAGCTCGCGGACGTTCGATGTTGTTCGCTTTTCGTGACAGCGCAAGTGCTTCGGAGCCCATCACGCGAAATACGCTAGATTACCCTTTGTCAAGCAATGAAACGGTGAGCAAAGCGATGCTGCATGTCACTCATTTGCGGTTCGGAGCGAATCATGACTGGTCATTGTACGAATGGGCAGGACGCCCTGGGACTGCCATGACGCCGCGACATGATCGATGTCGTGCCATAATTGAGCGCATCCGCCTTAGCAAAAACGGGCGGCAATCATCATCCTTGTGCTAAAGTCGCGTCCCGCGAAGATCCGCTGGCGCCGCCACGGGCCCGTTGGGATTTGCTGCGGCGATGGCCGGAGCGGTATTGGGCCGTGCGCATCGGTCAGACATCAGGAGGCATATTTTGAAAGTCGTAGTTTTCGGCGCGACCGGCAAGGCCGGACGTGCGGCGGCCCTGGCCCTGCTCGCCGCGGGACATCAGGTCACCGTCTTTGGACGCAATCCGGCGAAACTTCCCCCGCATCAGGGTATTTCCAGGATCCTGGGCGATGCCATGAACGCCGCCGAGGTGGCGCCCGCGGTGACCGGTCAGGACGCCGTGCTGGTCAGTCTGGGCGATCCCGTCAACCCCGTGCTCCTGCGGCTGGGGGCCAAACGAACCACCGCTCCCAACATTTGCGAGGTCGGCACGGCCAACGTGATCGCCGCGATGGCGGCCGCCTCGGTCAGGCGGCTGGTCTGCATCACCTCCTACGGCGTCGGCGATACCCGCGGCCGGTTGTCGTCACTGTACCGGATGGGGTTTCGCGTGCTGCAACTGGACGAGCAGTTGGCCGACAAAGAGCGGCAGGAGCAGTTGGTCAAGGCCAGCGGCCTCGACTGGACGCTGATCCAGCCGGTTGGCTTCACCGACGGCGCCGCCACCGGGCGCTGGCTGGCCAGTCCAACGGGCGACCGGCGCAAGCGGACGGTCAGCCGGGTCGATCTCGCGGCCTTCATCGCCGATACCGTGACTGCTGGCCGCCATTTGCGGGAAACGGTCGTGTTTTCAGGGCTGACCATAGCGGAAAGCGAATTTGCGGAGAAGACCTCTTAATGGTTCCGGCAGTTCGCCGTCGTTCGATAGCCCGCGGGCCTGCCTGCGCGCGACCGGCACGGACGGACGCGCCGCACGCGATGCTCCTCACGCGAACCTCACCCCGGCCAGTCGTTCCGAGGTCTCCCAGAGACGGGCGGCGGTGGCGCTGTCCAAGGCCCGGGCCGGCACCTTGGCCGGGCCCGGCGGGCCCTTGAGTTCGAACCACCCCGAGGGCCCGTAAAACCCGCCGCCTCGTGCATCCGGCGCTGTCGCGGCGAACAGGATCGGCAATGCGGCCGGCCCGGCCGGCGGGCTGAGCGGCAGTAGGAACGGCTTCGCGATCCGCCAAAACGCCGCTCGCAAGCCGCTTGCGGCGAGCCCGTTGCCGATAATGTCAGTGCGGGCCCAGCCCGGATGAGCCGCCATGCCATCGACTCCCCAGCCGGCGGCCGCGCTGCGGCGCTGAAATTCAAATGCCAACATGAGCATTGCCAGCTTCGTCATGCCATAGGTCCGGAACGGGACATAAGATCGTTGCGACTGCAGGTCGGTGAGATCAATCGAATCCAGGCTCGCAGCCAGGCTGCTGAGGTTGACCATACGCGCGCCGGGGGCGCGCCGCAGCAGCGGTAGCAGGCGGGCTGTGAGCGCAAAATGGCCGAGATAGTTGGTGGCGAACTGCAGTTCGAAGCCGTCAACCGTCAATTGCCGTTCGGGTGGTGCCATGAGCCCGGCATTGTTAACGAGTAGATCGATACCCCGTCCCGCGGCGAGCATCGTTTCTGCAAAGGCGGCAACCGAGGCGAGCGAGGCGAGGTCGAGCCGCTCAAAGCGCACTGTTGCACCAGGATGGACGGCGCGCAGCCGTGCCACAGCATGAGCGCCCTTGTGGTCGTTGCGGGCCGCCAGCACGACCTCGGCACCCGCTGCCGCCAGCGCGAGTGCCGTCTCGTAACCGAGCCCGCCGGTTGCCCCGGTGATCACGGCAAGCCGCCCACTTTGCGACGGAATGTTGAGGGTCGTCCAGCCGGTCATGCGTGGTCCTCCAAAGAATAGTGGTCGGTCAAATTAGAACGAAATGATGATGTTCGCCGGATCCTGGCCGGTACGGATAGCGCAATCTTCCTCGTCCCAGTTCCAGCCCAGGGTGTAGCGGCAACCATTTTCGACGGTCCGGTGGTTGAACTTCCTACCCGTTTAGGGCAGCATCTTAGCGTTTTCCGGATGCTGGGAGCCATGCGGCCCTTTTGGTGCCGGCAAAGACAATCAGCGCGAGTGCTTCGTGACGATGTGCGCCGACCCGCACGCCCGACAACTCACGTGCGCGTATTCCATAGAACAAGCGCCTGGTGTGTGCACCAGGCCGGTCGTACACATGCGAGGCTTCCTGAAGGACCTGTGCACCTGCTCGGCATCGTCTCGGCAAAATGAACTTACAAGGCAGAAGGGACGGACAATGACTGAATTCTTTACCAGCGGGCGCTCCATCGACTTGGTCCTGTTATTGATTGGCCTTGAGGCGATCATCCTCATGGTGCTGTGGCGGATGCGCCGGTGCCCCATACCGCCGCTCGCAGCCCTGCTCATCCTCGCCCCCGGAAGCTGTCTGTTGCTGGCCGCGCGCGCCGCCCTCAATGGCTCCACCTGGAGCTTGATCTCATTCTTACTCCTCGTTGCACTCATCATACACTTAGTCGATCTGCGGCAACGATGGCAAGATTGGGCCGACAAGAACTCGGCCAAGGGCATGCAAGGCTAGTCGTTTTCAAGACGACCGGTGCCGCCGCGCCGGACCGCGAAGCAATCCAAGACCGCGCATGATGCGCACGGAGAGCCCGGAGCATCCGGCCCTTTCGGAGATCATGATCGTCATCGATCATCCCCTGCGGGCACACCGGCCGTCGGCACAACTGCAATCTGCTCTGATCGCATCAGCATCGTTCCCCGAGCCGTCGCGCACACGCTGCACGTTCATCAAAGACCAGCCTCAGCAGGACTAGGCCGCTGAGTGTTGTTTGATTAGAAATGTATTTTCCGATCAGGCTCTGGTCATCGCGCCAATCACACCGCCGCAACCCGTGCCCTGTCAGGCTGAAAAAACGTGCGACAGGAAGCCCTCAACTGCTATACTGTCAAGTATTGTTGACACCAATCAGAGTCCGACTAAGTTGACAGTTTCACCTCCCCCTGCCGAACCGGATTCCAGCCACGGGCGCAAACCCCATGCGGTGATCATCGGCAGCGGTTTTGGCGGGCTGGCTGCGGCCGTTCGTTTAGGCGCGCGCGGCTATCGGGTGACCGTCCTGGAGCGCCTAGACGCACCGGGCGGGCGCGCCTATGTCCACCGGCAAGAGGGCTTCACCTTCGATGCCGGCCCCACCATCATCACCGCACCCTTCCTGCTCGACGAACTCTGGGGTCTCTGCGGCAAACGTTTCGCCGACGATATCGAGCTGCGGCTGATGGAACCCTTCTACCGTATCCGTTTCGACAACGGCGAGCACTTCGACTACAGCGGCGATCCTGCGCGAATCCGCGCTGAAATCGCCCGTTTTGCCCCTGAGGATCTGGCCGGATACGAAGGCTTTCTGAAAAAGAGCGAGGCTATTTTCCGGGTCGGCTTCGAACAACTCGCCCACGTTCCCTTCAGTTCCTTCATGGACATGGTGCGCATCATACCGCCCATGGTGAAACTCCAGAGCTACCGCAGCGTCTACAGTCTGGTGTCCTCCTACATCAAGGACCCACGGATGCGCACCATCCTGTCCTTCCACCCTCTGCTGATCGGCGGCAACCCGTTCACCGTGACCTCGATTTATGCCCTGATCTCCTTCCTGGAGCGGCAGTGGGGCGTCCATTGGGCGATGGGAGGAACCGGCCGTCTGGTGAGCGGGTTGGTGAGCCTGATCGAGGGTCAGGGTAATCGGGTGCGCTGCGGCGCCGAAGTGGCCGAGATCCTGGTCGACCAGGGCACGGCTCGCGGGGTCCGGCTGACGGATGGCGAGAAGATCCCAGCTGATATTGTCGTCTCGAACGCCGATGCGGCCTGGACCTACGCAAACTTACTGCCGGGGGTCAAACGCCGTCGCTGGCCCGACTGGCGGCTCAAGCGCACGCAGTACTCCAACGGGCTCTTCGTCTGGTATTTCGGTACCCGCCGTCAATACCCGGACGTCCTCCATCACACCATCCTGATGGGTCCGCGTTACAAAGAACTCGTGCAGGACATCTTCAAACGCAAAATACTGGCGAAAGACTTCAGTCTCTATCTGCACCGGCCAACCGCGACTGATCCTGCGCTGGCCCCGGCGGGCTGCGACACCTTCTATGCGCTGGCCCCGGTTCCGCATCTGGATAGCGGAACGGACTGGACGGCGCAGACCGAGCCTTACCGCCAGGCGGTTTGCGCCTACCTGGAACAAAGCCTGCTGCCGGGTCTGTCGGAACATCTGGCGACGTCCCTGGTGACCACGCCGCTCGATTTTCAGCACCGGCTCCTGGCTTACAAGGGTGCCGGTTTCAGCCTCGAACCAGTGCTCTGGCAGAGCGCCTGGTTCCGCCCGCACAATGCCAGCGAAGAGGTCCGCCACCTCTACCTGGTTGGGGCGGGAACTCATCCCGGCGCCGGCGTACCCGGCGTCATATCTTCCGCCCGTGTACTCGATACGGTGGTGCCCGATGCGACAACCTTCGCTTAATCTGCGCTTCTCGACCCAAGACGACCTGGCCACCTGCCGTGATCTGCTCTGCGGGGGCTCGCGCTCTTTCTATGCCGCGTCGCTGCTGCTGCCGCGGCGCGTCTATGAACCGGCGACGGCGCTTTACGCCTTCTGCCGCATCGCCGACGATGAAATTGACTTGGCCGACCGCCCGCATGACGCGGTGATTGCGCTCAAGCAACGGCTCGACGCCGTCTATGCCGGCCGCCCCATGCAGATTCCCGCCGACCGCGCCTTGGCCGATGTCGTTGTGCAGTTCGCCATACCCCGTACTCTATTGGATGCTTTAATCGAAGGCTTTGCGTGGGACGCGGAGGGCCGCCGCTACGAGGATATCTCGTCGGTCTACGCCTATTCCGCGCGGGTCGCCGCCACGGTCGGGGCCATGATGACCCTGCTGATGGGCGTGCGCGATCCGGACCTGCTCGCCCGTGCCTGTGACCTCGGCGTCGCCATGCAACTGTCCAATATCGCCCGCGACGTGGGTGAGGACGCGGCCAACGGCAGGCTCTATCTGCCGCGCGAATGGCTGCGCGAAGAAGGCCTGGATCCGGATGCCTGGCTGGCAACACCCGTTTGGAGTCCCGCCTTGGGACGGGTCGTCTCCCGGCTGCTGGCGGCAGCGGAAACGCTCTACGCACGCGCCGATCAAGGCATTTCCGGTCTGCCCTTGCGGTGCCGCGCCGGGATCGGCGCCGCGCGTCATCTCTACGCGGAGATCGGTCACGAGGTCGAGCGACGCGGGTGGGACTCCGTTTGCCAGCGTGCGGTCGTCTCGCCCAGCCGTAAGGCTCGGCTACTCCCGCGAGTCCTGGCCGCCGCCTTACCGCGCCCGGTGGTCTCGTTGCCGCCACTTGCCGAGACCCGATTCCTCGTCGAGGCGGTCAAAGCGCAGCCGCTGCCGCAGGCCGTCAACGCGACGACTCACACCCATCCCGCCAAGATCGGCAATCGCGTCGTTTGGGTGCTGGACCTGTTTGAGCGGATGGAAGAGCGTGATCGTTTACACAACATGGAACAGGCCGCGGGCTACCTGAATCGGGTACCTCAATTGGCTGAGATGCCTCGCGGTGCCGTGTCCATCAATTGACGAGAGTCAGTCCTGAAAGGGGGTGATTGAATGGAAGAGCGCAATCTGTCCGGATTGATCGAACTGCTGTTCGTTGTCGGGCTGGTTGCCTGGTTCAGTTACTCCCAGCGCAGGGGATTACGTCACGATCCGCGACACCCGGATGACAAAGACGACCAGGACCGGGTGGCCGATTCGAAAGATCAGCCGCCGCGTGACGGCGGCTGATTCATTCTGGAAAAGCGGTCCTGCTGAGATAGGAGAACCGGCCGGGCCCTCGTCGGTCAGCCCCTTTCGCGGTCAGCGGGACCCTGCTCAATCAGCTTTGGCGCCAAAGGCGTCAATCGCGGCATGCAGTTCCGCATGGTCCGAAGCCTGTTGTTCGATACTGACGCCTTTGCTAATGGCATCCCACGCCTGGCGCAGACTTGCCGCTCCAGCGGTCGGGCCCTGCGGGTGGCCGAAGACGCCCCGTCCGGGGATGAACCCGAAATCCACATGGCCCACCCGGCGATAAACGCCATCCAAGGTGCCGGCCCAATCACTGCCCCCCGGAATCGGCAGGCTTGGCGCGATGCCGCCCATCGGCGCGAGACAAGCCGCAACGCCATCCAGCACTTCGCTTTCATCCATCCCCATACGGGCGCCGAATCCAGGCATCACGATCGCATCCAACCCTGCCAGACGTTGAAGTTTATAGATGACCTTGGAATGAATGCCATAGACTGGCGACCGGCTGCAGGGCGCGATCATCGGGAAGTGCCCGACCAGCGGCACCCTACTATGCCGGCTGAGCATCCGCACCGCGCTGAGCCCCACCGGCATCGCATTCACCATCAGGAGGTTGGCGCCATTGGCAACCGCGAGGTCATGCAGATCGCATAGCCGATCCACTTCATCGGTAATGTTTGCAAGATAGCCTTTCGTAACACCGGTCGCCTCCTCCGCCCGACGTCGCGCCTGCCCTAACAAAGCAGAGCGCTCGGCCAAAGGGCACCAAGGGGCATCGGCCAGCATCTCATCGTCTTTGGCGACGTCAAGCCCCCCCAGCCAACCCTGATACCCCAGTTCGGCGAAGGGCTCAGGAGGCAAGCCGATATTGGGCTTGATCACCCCAAAGAAGATCGGCCGTCCATGAACGCCAAGCAAGTCCCGAATACCTGCGACACCAAACCGCGGCCCGTTGAATTCCATCAAAAACGCCGGCGGCAAGCGAATGTCCATCAGCTTGATCACGGGTATCCCAGGGACGAAGAAGATGCCCTCACCGACCACCGCCGACAGCAAGTTGGGAATGCGCGGACCAAAATTACCATGGGGATGAGCGATGGTGACGGCACAGACGGAGACGTCACCTCGACCTTGCGGCTGTGACATCTCACCGAGCGTCAGACTCGGAACTGACTGTCGGCGCTCTACCCGCAGATCAAGAACCTTGGCGGCAAAACGCGTCCGAAAATCCTCGTCGATCCCGACCCGATGCCATTGCGCAGTCGATTGTTCGCTGCACAGGTGGGCCGCGGCGATGCGCGGCTCCCCATAACATTCAAAACGATAATCCAGTTCAATCGCGGTCGTTGGATCGTAATCGGCGTGGTTCAGAAAGAACCCTTCACTTTCTGTCGGGGTCATATCAGGAGGTGGCCGATGTGCGATGTGGTGGTTTAGCGGCCAAGAAACTGGGCCAGAATCCGGCGTTGGGGGCGGGGACCATCCAGCTCGATAAAAAACACGGACTGCCATCCACCGAGCATCAGTTTCCCTTCGGCGATCGGGATGCTCTCAGTGGCATTCATGAAGAGACCCATCAGATGGGCGTGCGCATTGTTCCTACCGTCTACAGGCGCTCTATTGTGAAGATAGTCGCCACGCTGAGGCACCAGATCGCTGAGATACTTGACCATATCGCGTTGCAGCAGTTCTTCGCGTTCATTGAGATTGATGTGCGCGGTCGTATGCGGGGAAATCAGGGTCACCAGACCGTCTCGAATTCCTGTCTTATCGAGGGCATACGCTACATCTGCTGTGATATCAATCACCTGAATCGCATCAAGTGTCGCAATGGAAATCTGTTGGAGGATAATCTTCATCGTGGTTTCACTACGCGGTCCCGCCGCCGATCGCGCACTCCGGCGGACGCCATCACGCGTTAATCTGCCAGTACATCATCGAACACGCGTTCAGCGATGAGCCGAAACCAAGGTGTAAAAAGACCCGGCGATACTCTGAAAGCGCGCCTGACCGCACCGACTGAAATCCAGCGCCAAGCACCAACCTCCGCCGGATCGGGTCGGGGTTCACCGACGAAACGTCCGCGAAAAACGTGCAGATACTCGTGCTCAATCAAACCGGAAAGTGGGTCGGCGGCCCGATAGGTCAGCTGCATCTGCTCGACCAAGGGCGCTTGAAAGCCCAGCTCCTCACCAAGTCGACGCAACGCGGCACGCGCTGTCGGTTCGTCCGGGCGTGGATGTCCGCAGCAACTATTCGACCACTGCCCCGCAAAGTGATATTTGGTGTCGGCCCTGCGCTGTAACAGCAGGTCTCCGCACGAATTAAAGATAAAAATCGAGAATGCGCGGTGCAGCAGACCACGCCGATGCACATCCAATTTCTCGCCGTCTCCGATTGCGTGGTCTTGATCGTCCACGACGATGACCCGCTCTAGCGTATCCTGCCGGGCGACCCGTGCTGAACCTTCGCTTGCATACGAGACGATCGCTGCCTTCAACTTGTCATCTCCGCTCGAATCGACCGCCGGCTCCGATTCCAGAGAGAACAGAGACCTACGCGCGGTAAACAATCCATCGCGAGCCACCATCGGGCTGAAAAAAGCTGCGCCGAAACATCCGAACATTCTTTAACCGCACTCGCAGAAGGGCCGGCCAAGTCGTCTCCGAACGTGGCCGGCCCCTACCGCAAGCGAAACCCCTAACGACGGATAGCCGCAGGCGGATTCGAGATGATCGGCGTCGCGTAAGCGGTGTCGAGCCAATTGAAGTTGGCGGTGCTGAGCAGAATGAAATGAATCAACAGGCCCAACACGGCGAGAAAGCCAAAGAGCGCAACCAAAGCACGACGGGGATCGAAAAGATGCCAGATTTTGTACATGTCAAGTCTCCAATGAGTGGATGGTGTTCAGCAGAAAGCGCGGCTTAAAGCCAGGGACGCCATGCCCACACCAGGATGTGTGCGACTACGACGATGCCGAAAAAGGCGGTCATGCTCTGGACGAAGATGCCGTGAAACTCTTTTGCTTCGTCATCTGTAAGCCCGGTAAGGCTCATGCTCTTGTTCTCAGCCATTGGAATTACCCTCACGATGTCAAAATGGCCACTGGGGCCGTTTCTGCGCACTAGGAGCGCAGCCACCGGGTCGTGGCCAGCACGGCCACGACCCAACGAATCCGATCTCCGCGTCGGCGAACCCCCGCGGTGACGTCACGCGTGCCGGATCGGTCGACGCACGTCCCAGAAACGCTTGCCTCTGTTCCCGCGAGGCGTCGCCGGAGATGGGGCCCCGGCAATCAAAAGCCCGACTAGACAATACTACATCAAACCGTCCTGCACTGCTGGCACTCCAGTGACCTTTCCGCCAGGTGCATTCAGCGCCTCGGCGTCGGTCTGAACCGCCGCGGGTGCGGCAGGCTCAGGTGCGGCCTCAGGAGTGGGGACGACCACCGGACTGGGCTGGCCCAGAACCGGGTAGTCCTTCAACATCGGCTCTCCGAAGAGCGGTTTGTTGATGCCCTGATGGCAGGTTTCGCACCCTACCCGCATTGGATCACCCAAGGGTCCTTTGCGTGATGCCGGGAGGATGTCGCTCAACGGCCAGATGAACGCCTTGTTCATCTCACGTACCTGCCGAATCGCATACCAGCCTTTTGTCCGGGTCGGTTGGCTTTGGCTCCAATCGGCAAACTGACGGCTGTTGTGACAATGATTACAGCCAACGCCCAAGGAGCGTGACATGTACATCATCAGCGCGTAAGTCCACTCCGTCTTCTTCGTGTTGATCGTATCGTTCCAACCCGGCGACAAGGCCGTGGCCGGTGTGATGGCGATCGTCGTATCCTTGTCGAAGAAGGTCGTCATCGGATCATAGGGCAGCGACGCAAAGGCCGGCACCGCCGACAGCCGATTTTGACCGGATGCACCCTGTCCACTGGCGGCCCGACCCGGATTGGTTGTCCAGACGTACTTCGGAATCGCGTTGCCACGGTGACAGGTGTAGCAAGTCACCCCGGTGGGTGCGACATGATCACCCCAGGCGGCGTTAGCCCGCTGGGTCATCTTGATCATCGAACGCGAGACCACCTTCTGGTACTTGGTATCCGCGGCCATATCCGCCAGATCGTGGCAATAGACACAACCCTGACCGGCAACCCACTGATCCTTCGGCACCACCCACTCGGTGAGGGCCAGCATCATCCTGGTGAACTCGGTGAGCGGGACATCCCCCCAAACCTGCAGGTTCTTGTACACAGTCCCGGCAGCGACCGGCACCGGCACCGCAGGAGGCTGAACTGCCGGCGGAACATTCGCTCGATGTTGAGCCGCAAGAATACGCGGATTCACATAGGCAACCATCCCGACGCCACGATAGCCGCGCTGCTCAGACTCCGGCGGTGGCCGTTCGCATCCGGCGACGATCATCGCCGCCAATCCGACAGCAGCCAACGGCAAAATCTTCGGTGCTGAAAAGAGGCTCACTTTCATCACAATGCTCCCGGAAGTGAGGCTGGATCAGGAACCGGCACACCCTCGAATGGGTACGCGGGAACCAGACCGTGCTTGATGCCCCACAGATACCAGTTGTCAACCACGGTGCCGGTCAACAGGATGCCGATACCACCGGTGATGACGACCAATACCGCGAACCAGTAGCCCCAGCGATGGATCGACTCCATGGTCGCATTGAAGCCCATGGTCCATCTCCACAGCAACTGCGCGCGCTCGGCCGCCGTGCCGCGATCCGTGATCTGATCGATTTCCCGATCGCCGCCGTAGCGACTCACGGCCAGAATGGTCCCACCATGCATCGCGAACAGGACCGCCGAGCCGTAGAGGAAGGCGATCGAGAGCATGTGGAACGGGTTGTAATAAAGGTTACCGTAGGCGATCGAGAAGGCGGCAGTCCAGTCGAGATGCGGGAAGATACCGAACGGCGGCGCCTCGGACCAGGAACCCATCATCACCGGGCGAATGAAACCAATCACCAGATAAAGCCAGATCGCGGCGGCAAAGGCCCATGCCATATGCGTACCGACACCAAGTGTGATCGCGCGCCGATAGGTACGCACCCACCACAGCAGGATCGACATGGTCAGGAAGAACCCGGCCATGAGCCACCAGCCGCCTTTTGCCAATGGCGGGATGTGCAGACCGTACTCGGGAGCCGGCGGCTCCAGTGCCAGCCAGAAAAACTCCTGGGCGAACTTGATGGGGCTCCAGTCAACCGACGCGGCCATATTGAGCCCGATGATCTCAAAGGCGATGAAGCCGAAGATCAACGAGAACACGCCGCTCGTTCCCAGGTAGACGGGGCCGATCTGCGCATCGCCGATTTTGCCCAGCCAATAACTGAAGATTGGTTTGCCGATGCGGTCACGCTGACCATCGGTATGGGGCACACCCGGATAGGCCGGCGCGCGTACTTGCACCGTAGTAAAAATGTTTTGGTATTCAGCCATTAGGGTACTCCTGATCAGCCGAAGATCGGCAGTTTAGTCCACCAGGTCCACCATTCCGGCCAGCCGCGGGTCCAGAAGGGGCCGCTGAGGATGATGCAGATCGCGCTCCAGAAGGCGGCATTGATGGCGAGGAACACGCCCAGCCGATGGATGCCCAGTGCGCCGATCGAATACCCGATCTCATCCCGGAAGAAGGTGTTCTCATGCTCGGAAGTCTTCACCGTCTCACCTTTCCCCGGATTGGTAACCGAGAGAATCAGCGACCCATGCATGGAGAGCGCAAGCGCGTTGGTGAAGAAGAAGGTGATGGCGAGCATGTGCGCCGGGTTGTAGTGGAAGTGCAGGAACTGATACCCCACATTCGACACCCAGTCCAGGTGACTGAGAATGCCGTAGGGAAAACCGTGGCCCCAAGCACCCAACAGCACCGGCCGAATCACGACAAGCGCGACATAAGCAAAGATCGCGAAGCTGAATGCAAACGGGACATGCAGCCCGATGCCGAGCTTGCGCGCGATCTCCACCTGGCGTAGCGCCCAGGAGACAAATGCGCCGATGGCGCACAATGTGATGATCTGCCACAGACCTCCTTTCGCCATCGGCGCCATCCCGAGCCCGTAGCTCAGGTCCGGCGGCGCGATGCTGATCTGCCACAGATTCCAGGTCGGCCCCATGGCCGCACCCCAAACAATCAATAGTGTACCAAGGACGGCGAAGAAGACTGCGGTGACTCCAAAGAAGCCGACATAAAACGGCCCGACCCAGAAATCAAAGAGATCTCCGCCGATCAGCGTTCCCCCACGAACGCGATATTTTCGCTCAAAACTCAGCATGGCCATGATTCAACCCTCTGGTCGGGGGTTGCCGTCGCGGCAACCACCCCACGGTGCCAAGCAGCGGACGGGAGATCGGAAACCGATCTCCCGTCCGCTGCCAGTGGCGATTGACGCTACTTCGCGGGCGCCGCCGGGACGACGACCACTGGCGCGGGCGCAGCGGCCGCGGGGGCTGCAGCCGCGGGCTTCGCGGCGACTGGCGCAGGCGCAGCGGCCGGCTTGGCAGCCACGACCGGCGCGGGCTTGGCGGCAACCGGCGCGGCCTTTACGACCGGCGCGGCCTTCACGACCGGCGGATTCGAGATGATCGGCGTCGCATAAGCGGTGTCGAGCCAGTTGAAATTGGCGGTGCTGAGCAGGATGAAGTGAATCAGCAGGGCGAGCACAGCCAGGAATCCGAACAACGCGACCAGCGCGCGGCGCGGATCAAAGATCTTCCAAAGCTTGTACAGGTCTGCTTGCATGGAACCGAACATTATTGATCTCCTATTGATTTACGTTGGGGTTGATGGCGGTCAGGCTACAGCCAGGGACGCCAGGCCCAGACCAGGATGTGTGCAACGATGGCGATGCCAAAGAAGGCGGTCATGCTTTGCACGAAGATACCGTGGAACTCTTTCGCCTCGTCATCGCTGAGTCCGGTGAGACTTTTGTTTTCGGCCATGATAATTACCTCAAGCTCGTGGAGATGGCCTTACGGCCGTTAGCGCGCATTCCAGCGCGAACCATTGAGACACGACGCAATTCGCCGCATCCCGTTTCTTGCCCGCTGCCAGTCGGGCATTGACATAGCTGTCACAGTATGTCAAAGAAAGGCGAAAGGCAAGACCCGATGAGTCACTGCTCGCGCCTCGGCGAAACACGATCGATGCACATCCGTCACCGGGGGCCAGGGACGCATACGGGACGGCAACAACCGGGCGAACAGACTCATCACCCAGAAAATCACGAAAGCCACCCCGAAGATCAGCCGATACTGCTGCCGTTCACGCGCCCAGAGTTTGGACAGTTCGTTAGGGTCGTTCATAGTCGCTACTCGGATTTGGCTTGCTGGCGTGGCGCAATGGCATGGCCACCGACGGCGCACGGCTCGATGGACTGGGAGCGGTGCCGCGTCGCGCATTCTGTCATCTGAAAATAGGCTCATGATGCAACCGCCGCGGGACGCCGTCCCTGAATACGCTGCAGCCGCTCCAGCGTCACCGTCGGTTCGCCGGCCTTACGTGCGGCTTGCTCGGCCGCATCGCGCAGACGCTTGGCGGCGGAGATGCGTACCAGCACCGGCTGGCTTTCGACCGCAGCGTCGAGTGCGGCCTTGGCCTCATCGGTCCAAGGCAATTCCTGATAGACCCGGGCCGGCGTCGGATCGGTCTGGTCCAGATCGGTTCCGAGCGGCAGGATGTGGAACAAGGCGTCAAACAGCGCGTTACAGACCTCTTGCACCAGATAGGTCGCCCCGGAATATCCCATGAAGGGGGTTCCGGTATGGCGACGAATCATTGTCCCAGGAAAAGACGCGGGGATATAGGTCGCACGCGCATTGACTTCCGCCAGATACATGCGCTCATTATAGCTGCCAAACAGGATCAAGGGGGGCTGTTCCTGAACCTGCTGACGCACGGCCTGATTGTCTGGTTTGACGCCCGGACGCCGCGCCACCGCGAAGTTGCAGGGCAGGCCCAGTTCATCGGCAAGGTAATGTCGCAAACCGCGGCTATAGGTCTCGGTCGCCACCACACCAAAGCTGGCGGTTGCGAAAAAATCCTGGGTCACGGAGCGCCACAGATCCCAGATCGGTGCGAGGGTCGTGCGCTTTTCTTCGGCGATGAAGGGTTCCGGATCCAGCCCCAGACATGCGCCCAAACTCCGCAGGAACCGGGTCGTGCTGTGCAGTCCGATCGGCGCTTGGAAATAGGGCTTATCCAGCGCTTCGCACAGCAGGCGGCCGAACTCCCGATACAGACAGACGGTCGCGTCCGCATCCCGCAGCCGCGGGACCTGGGACAGCGCACAACCCAGGGGAAAGACCAGATTCACTTCGGCGCCGATGCCCTCGATCAGACGGCGCAGCTCGGCCAGATCGGACCACATGTTGAAGGTGCCATACATGGCCCCGACGATATTGACCCGCGGCTTACTGCCGGGCTTGCGCGCTTTTCCGGTCCCCTTGGATTTGCCGTGAACTCCGAATTGAGTCCATAACCAGAACAAGGCACGGTCCGCACTCTGCCACTGATCTTCGTCGATGGTACGCGGGAGAAAACGCTGAATATTTTTTCCGTTGGGCGTCACTCCGCCGCCGATCATCTCGGCGATGGACCCGGTCACGACCACCGCTGGCTTGTCTGGATCCAAGGTCGCATGGGCGCGGCTGAGCGCAGCCTCAGTGCCTTTCTGGCCAAGCTCCTCTTCGCCAAGCCCCGTGACGACAACCGGCAATGCGTGAGGCGGCAACCCGTCGGTGTAGTGGAGAACCGCGGTGACGGGCAAATTTTCACAACCGACCGGACCATCAATGATCACTTGCAGTCCGTCGATCGCGGCAAACGCGTACACCGCTCCCCAGTAACCACCCGCCCGATCCAGATCCTGAATCAACATGGGCTCAGCCTCCCGTACCGGTGGCGACAGCGGCGGCACGCGCTCCCTGATCCGATGGGAAACAACCATCGGAGTGACGGAAGAAGGCATCCATCGCATCAAAGCGCGAACGGCTCGCCAACGCGGCATTGATGACTTGGGCCAGCGAACCGGCACCCGCCGGCCCCATCAGGGGACGCGCGGAGATCAAGTTCGTGAAGTACAGGGCGGGGATCGCCCGCTCTTTGGCCTGCTGTACGACCGGCGTGGTGCCGATGACGACATCGGGAGAGAACTCACGCATTGCCGCAAGGTCTTGCTCCAAGGTAGCACGGTATTGAACGCGCACACCTTTAGACTCAAGCCAGTCGCAATCGGTACTGGACCACTCGGTGCGGCCGCAAGCGGTTCCCACATACCGCAGGTCGGCGCCGCTCTCGAGCAGCAGGCGCCCGACGATGAGTTCTGAACCTTCATAACCGGACAGGGTAATGCGGCCCTTGATCGGCGCACCCTTGATGGCCTCTCGCGTCGCAGGCAGCCAGCGGTTTTTTGCCGCGGTCAGTACCGTAGACGGCACCCCACAGGCTGCGGCAATGGCCTCCAACCAAGCGGCGGTTCCCTCGTAACCGACGGGTGCAGAACCGACGACTGGCCGGCCGGCCACCGCAAATTCGTTGCATACCCCGCTGTACTGAGGGTGGATCGCGGCGGCGGCGACACCGGCCAGGGCGCCATAGAGTTCGCGCCACTCGCGGGTCGGAACCACCGGTCCGGCAGCCAGTTCCAGGGATTCGAGCAACCGACCGATGGTCATCGGATCGACCGGGAACATCTCGCCGATCAGGGCGACCGCGGGCCTTTGTGAGCGCCCGCCACGGGGAGCCTGGACCGGGCCCTGTTCCGCTTCCTGACGGGCACGACGCAACATGGCCGCGGAGAGTACGTCTTTGGCTTCGGCGTGTGTCGGCACTCCGAACCCGGGGACATCGATTCCGATGATGCGGACACCGTTGATCGATTGCGGCAGCAGTCGCAACGGCACACCGGACGCGCTGGGAACACATAAATTGATGATGACCACTGCATCATAATGCGCCGGGTCGGCAAGCGCATAGGCGGCCTCACGCACGTCTTCGAAGAGCTTGCCGGTGACCAATGTCTCAGAATCGAACGGGACATACCCGACGCTGCGGCGCGCCCCATAGAAATGTGCGGTGAACGTCAAGCCGTAGACGCAGCAGGCCGAACCGACCAGCACAGTCGCCGTGCGTCGCATCCGCAACCCGACCCGCAGGGACCCGAAGGCCGGGCACATACTTTGGGGCTGATCGTGCGCACCGGAATCACAGGCTTTGGGCACATCCTGAGGCAGCCCAGTCGCGGAGACACCTAAACTCGCACGGCCTACACCAAGGTCCGCAATCCGCGCGCCGGGACCCGCGGGCACGCCCGGAGGGTGCTCAGACTCGGTCAACGCGACGGAATCGGTCAAGGTCTCGGACATGGTGCTGGCGTCTCGCGGCTCCGGTTCGGCAATCAGGCGTCGTCGTAGATGACTTCAAGCGACGGCTTGGAAACAAAGGATTTGCCGCGCATGTCCTCAATGGTCGCGGGCTCCAGGACCACATTGCGACCGACGTCCTCACTCTTGAAAAGATCGAGCAGACCATCCGCGGTCAGCGGCTTCGGCCGCTGCGGCAAGGACTCCGCGACATTCAGCGCGAGTGCTTCAAACAAAGGCCCCCAGGTGCTGCCGGGCTGCCCGACGATTTGATAGCTCGCACTCTTACGGCGAATCTCCTCGTTGGCCGGAATACAGCCAAGCACCGGAATACCGACCGCCGCGGCGAAGGCCTGCGCCTCTCCGGTCCCGTCATCCTTATTGATGACCATGCCGGCCACCCCGACGTTGCCGCCCAGGTTGCGGAAGTAATCGACCGCACTGCAAACATTGTTTGCGACATACAGTGACTGCAGATCATTGGATCCGACGACGATCACCTTCTGACAGAGGTCACGGGCAATCGGCAGACCGAAACCGCCGCACACGACATCGCCGAGAAAGTCGAGCAGCACATAGTCGAAGTCCCATTCGTGGAACCCCAAGCTGTCGAGGAGCTCGAAACCATGGATGATGCCGCGCCCGCCGCAACCGCGACCGACCTCAGGTCCACCCAATTCCATGGCAAAGACGCCGTCGCGTTTGAAACAGACGTCGCCGATCTGCACCGGTTCTCCGGCCGCTTTCTTCGCGGCAGAGGTCTCGATGATGGTCGGACACGCGCGTCCGCCAAACAGCAGGGTGGTGGTATCGCTCTTGGGATCGCATCCGATCAGCAGGACTTTCTTGCCTTGCTGGGCCATCATGTAAGAGAGATTGGCAAGCGTGAAGCTCTTGCCGATCCCACCCTTGCCATAGATTGCGATGATCTGGGTCTGCCGCCCGGACAAGGGCGTCGGCAGCGCGACCGCGGCGCTTGCGGGGCGGCTGCCGCCGCTGTGGCCTTCCCCAGAATCACGCTGGGCGAGCACGGGGTTGGTCTGGCCGTCGCGGATAGTCATGCGTTGCGCCTCCAATCGAGAATCATCTTGAGGCAATTCGGATCACCAAAGGCCGTGTGATAGGCAGCCGCTGCCTCATGCGCCGGATGACAGTGCGTGATCAGGCCGTCGAGCGACAATTCGCCGGATTCGGCGAGACGCTTGGCCGCATGCAGGTCGGGCTCGCGCCATTCGGCCGCCACGCGGATCCGCGCCTCGCGCATGAAGGCCGGCGGAAAGCTGAACGACAGCGGTTCGCTATAGAAGCCCGCAAGCACGACCTCGCCTTGCGGCGCCAGCCGGGCGATCAGCTGATCCAAAAGCTTCGCATCGCCGCTCACATCATAGACGGCGCGGTAGTCACGTCGCGGATCGGCATCCGGGTGAATCACGGTATAGCCCTCGGCACCCATGGCCCGTTGCGCGTCGGTCTCCCAGACCACCGGCGGCTCACCGCCCCGCAGCACGGTCAGGCGCGCGATGAGCCGACCGAGTACGCCATGCCCGACGATGAGCTGGGGCTGCAGCGCCTGGGGTGCCGACAGCGCGTGATAGGCGGTCGCCGCCAAGGCCAGCAGCACACCGCGCTCGCTGATCCGCTCGGCGATCGACACCACGCGCGCTCCGCGCACGACGACGCGGGCCGCGGCGCCGCCGAACAGGCCTCGCACCGCGCCATAACAACTGGCACCCGGCACGAACACGGACTCACCGACCGACAGCCCCGAACGGCTCCCCGCCGCGGTCACCCGTCCGACCGACTCATAACCAGGCACCAAGGGATACCCCATCCCCGGGAAACTCGGCATCCGACCGGTCCAGAGCAAGCGCTCGGTCCCGGTGCTGATCCCGCTCCAGTCGATCTCGACCACTACGTCCTCCTCTCCGGGAGGCGTGAGTTCGAGCGACTCCAGGCTGAGTTGCCCGGGCTGCGCGAAGACCACGGCGGTGGTAGTGAGAGTCACTTGGTTGCTCAGTTTTTTTGGGTCGGGACGCCAGCCGCTAGGGACGACCGTGAAACAGGTGTCAGTCTAGCCTTACTGCATCGAATGTCAACCGGTATTGACACATGGTTTGTCAGCAGCGCGCGACGAGGAGGCGCGTCATCATCGGTCGACGCGTCGCGACCTCCCGCACCCGGCTGAAACCGGCGCGCTTGAGCATCGCCGTCAATTCCGCGCACGTGCGTGGACGTCCGCTACCCATGGCCAACAAGTAAAAACCGAAGTAAGCCTCACCGATCGGCTCGGCGCCGGGGGTATCGGACATCGGCTCAGCCAGGATCAGAGCACCATCGGGCGGGAGCGCCCGGCGCGCGGCCGTCAGAATCGCTTGTGCCGGCGCGTCATCATGGTCATGGATGACCCGCACCAAAGAGATCAGGTCCGCGTCGGTGGGCAGGGGATCGCGAAACAGATCGCCGCCGATCGCCTGCGCGCGCGCGGTCAACCCCGCTTGAGCGAACCGGGCGCGGGCCTGTTCGGCCACCGACGGCAAATCGAAGAGGCGCAGATTCAGGTGTGGCCAGCGCGCCGCGGCCGTGACCAGGAAGGTACCGTTGCCGCCGCCAAGATCCAGCAGACAGCGATGCCCGCGCAGTGGATAGGCGTCGAGAATATCGCCGCCGACCAGCCCCTGGGAGTCGGCCATGAGGGCGGTATAGTCGTCGATGCTGCTGGTCGCCAGCTGATTCGGCTCAGCGGTCGACGCATAGGCCCAGTAGGCACCCAGGCCGGTGGTGCGGGCGCCGCGCAGCAACCCCACGGGATCGCTCAGGTCGCGGTACAGCATGGCATGATGACGCACCATTGCGGCGATCCCCGGATTACCGCGCAGGGCCGCCCCCAGTTCGCCCAGACCGAAGTGATCCGGCCCACAGCGCTCGACCAAACCCAACGATTCCGCCGACTTGAGCAGACGCAGAGCCGCCGGCTCGGGAAGGCCCAGGCGTTTGGCCAACTCGCCAAGCGGCAAGGGACCCTCGGCCAGCAGGTCAAAGAGACCCAGTTCGATACAGGCAAACAGGATCTGCGAATAGACAAATCCCGCAATCAAATCGAAGAGCGCGCGCGCGCGCCGCCGGGCCACCGGGCGTGTCAGCGGAAAGCCCGAGGCCAAACGCTGGAAGCGCGGCGAGGCCAGGATGCGATTGCGCAGGATCAGCCAACGGCGGTGCAGACGCATGGCCGTGGTCGGCACGGCCGGTGGCCCCGCGTTATCCTCATTCACCGGGACGGTTGATGGACTCATGCCGCCAGTCTCGCGAGTTCTTCCGGCAAGATCCGCCGGGACTCGCCGGCGATCAGGGCCTGGAGGGCGGTCGCACCTTGGCAGGGCGGGATGGCATCGGTCGCGCTGGCCACCAGATCCTTGAGTCGCCGCACGGCACCGGCGACACCGAGTTCCTGGACCGCATTCGGTCGTCCCAACGAGCTGTCACGTCCCAGCGGCTTGCCCATTTCGCGGGTCGAAACGACGGCATCGCCCAAGTCATCCGCAACCTGGTAGGCTTCGCCCAGGCGTTCGCCGACCAGTCGCCAGGCCTCGGTCGGCGCACCAACGGACTCGGCCCCGGCCACGGTCGCCGCGACAAACAGCGATCCGGTCTTGGCACGGTGATAATCAGCCAAGTCCACCTCGGTCTCGCACTCCCAAGCCTGACCGGCACAGATGCCGACCGGTGCGCCGGTGCACCGCGCAACCGTTGCCATGACCCGGCTCACCTGCAGCGGGGCCGCTTCGATGCGCCGGCCCAGGACCTCGAAAGCGAGGACGATCAGGGCATCCCCGGCCAGCACCGCCAGCCGCTCTCCATAGGCGCAATGGACCGACGGTCGACCGCGGCGCAAGGTGGAGTCATCGAAGCACGGGAGGTCGTCATGGACCAGGGAGGCGCAGTGGAGGAGCTCGATGGCCGCGGCAGCGGCGTTCGATGTTTGCGGATCGGTATCGCCACACGCCCAGGCGACGGCCAGACAGAGGCGCGGGCGCACCCGGGCGCCGCCCGGAAACACCGCGTACCGCAGGGCCTGGGCGAAGCCGGGCGGACAGCCTGGCCCCTGGGCGGTGATAATTGCCGCTTCCAGCGCCTGTTCGATACGCTGTGTAGGATCCATGATCGAGTCCCTCTGTGGGATGGGTCTGAACGAGTGTTGTATTTGTAGGTTGACACTCTTGTGTGTCATGTAAAATAGACATTCACGCCGAGCACGTCAATGGGTTTCCCTTCAATGACAGATCTCAGATCAACAAAACAGGTGATCGTCGTCGGTGCCGGCATCGGCGGCCTGGTGAGTGCCATCGAATTGGCGGCCCGCGGCGTTGCGGTGACGCTCTGTGAGCGGGCACCGACCCCCGGCGGCAAGATGCGGGAGGTCTCCGTGGGCTCGGCACGGCTGGATGCCGGTCCGACGGTCTTCAGCATGCGGTGGGTTTTCGAGGAAGTGTTCGCGGCCGCCGGGACGCAACTGACGGATCACCTGACCCTCAAGCAGGCGGAGATCCTGGCCCGACATGCCTGGGAGGATGGCACCCGCCTGGACTTGTTTGCCGACCGCGCCCGTTCGGCAGAGGCGATCGCCGCCTTCGCCGGTCCGGCCGAGGGCCGCCGATACCTGGACTTCTGCAGCGAGGCGCAGGGCATCTATCAAACCTTGAGGGACCCTTTCATCCGTGGCTCCCGCCCCTCCCTGGCTGTTCTGATGGGACGCGTGAGTCGCGGCGGACTCGGCGGTCTATGGAAGATCAACCCCTATGCCACCCTCTGGTCGGTGCTGACCAAGCGCTTCACCGATCCGCGACTGCGTCAGTTGTTTGGACGCTATGCCACGTACTGCGGCTCATCGCCCTTTCTCGCTCCTGCCACCTTGATGTTGATCGCCCACGTCGAGCAGGAGGGGGTTTGGTTGGTGGAGGGCGGCATGCACCGCCTCGCCCAGGTCCTCGCCGACCTGGCGACCGGACTGGGCACGCGGCTACGCTATGGGGCTGAGGTGGCGCAGATCCTGGTCAAAGGCAAACGGGCGATCGGTGTTCAGCTCGTTGGCGGCGAGGAAATGACCGCCGATGCGGTGGTGTTCAACGGGGACGCGCAGGCGCTCCCCGCCGCGCAGCTCGGCAGCGCGGTGCGCCGTGCCGTACCCGCCGTCGGCCGGTCGGCCCGTTCGTTGTCGGTACTGGCCTGGAATCTGGTCGCGCCGACCGCAGGCTTTCCGCTGGTACGGCATAGCGTCTTTTTTTCCGATGCCTACCGGCAAGAATTCGATGAGATTCTCACCGCTGGGCGGCCGCCCACGAAACCGACCGTTTACATTTGCGCCCAGGATCGCGACGATCACGATCATTGGACGCCTGGCGTTCCCGAACGGCTCCTGTGCCTGGTCAATGCCCCGGCAAACGGCGACTCACACCCCTACTCCCCGACCGAGGTCGAGCAATGTGCGCAACGCGCCTTCTCTCTCCTGAGCCGCTGCGGGCTCGAGATCCAGCGAGCGCCGGGGAGCACCCTGGTCACCACCCCGGCGGACTTCGACCGACTGTTCCCGGCCACCGGGGGGGCACTCTATGGTCAAGCCTCCCACGGGTGGATGGCCTCGTTCAACCGGCCGGGGTCGCGGAGCGCGATACCGGGACTGTACCTGGCCGGGGGGAGTACCCATCCAGGGCCCGGGGTTCCGATGGCGGCACTCTCGGGGCGGTTGGCAGCCTCGTGCGTGCTGGCGGACCTCGGTTCGACCTGAGCGTCAAACCCGGCGGCTTTCTTTGGTGGTACGTCGCCGCGCTGAGCGCCGACGAGCACCACAGTTGGTGAGCCATGAAGCCGATGCCATCACCTCTCCCGGAAGATCTGGACGAGACTCCGAACGACGGGGCGGACCGCTGGACGGTCGCGGACCTGATCGACCTCGAACATTACCTTGGCGCCGACGAATCGACCCTGCGCGAACAACCAGCCGCACGGCAGGTGCTGACCGAACGCGACCGCTCACTTTATTTAGAGACAATTGCTCCGGCGGTCGCACCGGCGCCACCGCACAGCGCCGAGCACCGGCGCCGGAGCCTCTTATATTGGCTGCGCGCCCGCCGCGCCGCGGAGCCTCCGGAACAGCGTTTGCTGTTGCCCGGCAGCACCTTCGCACAAGCGCAGCGACTGGCCACCCTGGCCTTGATCACCGTCGGGTTCCTGCTCGGCGTCGGCGCCGCATCGGCCCTGCTGAGCTATGACGGCCACCGACCGATCAATGTCACTTGGTACATCTTTCTATTGGTGGTGGTGCAGTTACTGCTGATCGCAGCGGTATTGGGCGCCTGGCTGGTGCGTCGCTCACGGTCCGTCGGCAGGACGGTCCAGGACCTCACCCTGTTGGGACGGCTGATCCGGCCGCTGATCATGCAGATCAACCGGTGGCTGCAACAGCTGCGACTCGGCCACGGCAGGCGGGAGCTGCGTGATCAGTCCGCGGCGCAGATCGGACGGCTGCGCTCACAGTACGCGCTCTATGGCCCCGTTTCTTACCTGCCGGCCTTGATCCCGGCCCAGGTTTTCGGGGTGGCGTTTAATCTCGGCGTGATCCTGACGACCATTGCGCTCGAATGGTTCACCGATCTCGCCTTCGGCTGGGGGTCCGCGCTCGACCTGAGCCCGCAGGTCATCTACGATCTGGCTCGTTCCTTCGCCTGGCCCTGGGGTTGGCTCTTTGGCGAGGGCGTCGGCTATCCGACGCTCGACCAGATCGCCGGCTCGCGGATCAACCTCAAGGACCCCCTGTTCCTGCTCGACGCCTCGCACCTGCGCTCCTGGCGTTGGTTCCTGGTGCTCTCGGTGTTCACGTATGGGCTACTGCCGCGACTGTTGCTGCTCGCCGCGTCGGTCATCACCCAGCGCCACCTGCTGGAACGGCTGTCCTTTACTCAAGGCCGTATCCAGGCACTCTACGCCCGTTTGCTCACCCCGACAGTGGAGACCGCCACCCACGGTAGCGGACAGGGCCCGGAGATGCCCATCCCGGCACCGCTTACCCACCGCGGCCCGGTGGCAACACCCATTGCCTGGAGTGCGACCCCGACACCTGAGGCCAAGTCGCTCTCAAACCCGCCGGCACCGCCGGCCGCTGCCGCGGCAGTGACCCTGAGCGCGGAGACGCGGCAAGCACAACCCATGGCACGGGTGCCGGATTCGCCAACCCCACCGATGCAACCGACCGCCCCCTCGCCAATGCTGGAACCTGAACCGGCTCGTGGAGCGACCCACGTACCCGCCAAGGAGGGGCGGGTGCCGGTCCCGTATCCCGAGTCGGAACCCGAGTTTGAGGCTAACCCGGAACCCAAGCCCGGGGCTGCATCGGAACCTGAGCCCGAACCTGAGCCCGAACCTGAGGCGATGCCGGCGTCCGCACGAGACCCGGCATCGACGGCAGAACCGGAGTTTGCGCCCCAGCCGCAGCCCGAACGCATACCAGACCGGGAACCACAGCCGCTGCCGTCCAGCAGCGACGTGGTTCCCGGCGGCATCGCCGCTGATGCCTGTCTGCTGCTGATTCAACTAGACGTGGATGAAATCATCGAGGATCAGGATCGACCCCGACTGGCCTCCCTGCTCGCTCGCCTGGCCGGTTGGCGGGTCGCCGCGTCGGCGTCGTTCGGTGCGGGCCGCGCGATGACCGCCGGGGTCGTGAACTGGGTCGCCGAACAGCGCTGGCAAGCGCCGCCGGCGCGGGTCGCCATCATCATGGATGGGTCACAACCGCCGATCACCGAGAATCTGGGCTTCCTGCGCGAACTGCGCGCGGCCGCCGGCACCCAGGCGCAGATCCTGCTTGCCCTGGTCGGCGACCCCCAGGACGACGATGCGCTACCACCGGTACGGGCCTTCGACTTCATCGATTGGCAGCGCAAAATCGACCAACTCGCGGACCCTTACCTGCGGCTGGAGATGTTGGTCCCGGCGAGTGACGCAGGAGAGGTATGATGGTGCTCGAGATTCCCCGACTGGCAATCATGGGCCACCCCAATGCGGGCAAGTCCTCGGTCGTCGCAACCCTGACCGAGAACGACCGCATCGCGATCGACAAGCGGGCCGGGACCACGACCGAGTCCGATGTCTATCCGGTCGTCATTGATGGCCAGACCGTCATCGAGTTCATCGATACCCCGGGCTTTCAAAACCCCAGTGCGATCCTGGAATGGTTCCAACTCCACGGGGGTCAGTCGGATCTGGCCGCGGCCTTCGTGTCGGCCCACCGGAACAATCCGCTCTTCGCCCACGACTGCGCTTTGCTCGAACCGGTGGCGGCCGGGGCCGGAATCATCCTGGTGGTCGACGGCTCCAAGCGCATCAAAGAGAAAGACCGCGTCGAGATCGAATTATTGCGCCTCACCGCGCGCCCGCGCATGGCCATCCTGAACAACCTGACCAGGCAGAGCCGCCACCTGGAGCAGTGGCAAAACACCCTGAGCAAAGGATTCAACTCGGTTCGCGAGTTCAATGCCCACCGGGCGACCTACGCCGAGCGCATCAAGCTCCTCAATGCGCTCAAGAGCATCGATCAGCGCTGGGAGCAACGCCTGGAACAGACCATCGACGCCTTCGAGCGGGACTGGGAGCGGCGCACCGATCAGGCCGCCACCACCATCCTGGACCTGCTGCGGGAGGCCCTGGCCTTCCGCTACACCGAGTCCGTCAAGAATAACAAGCTCGTCTTCCAGAGCGGACGGGAACAGGTCAAGGCCGAGGTGATGGCCGCCTTCGAAGAGGGTTTACGAACCCTGGAGATCAAGGCCCAGGAACAGATCCGCGCCAATTTTCACCACAACGTCTGGAATGTATCGGCGGATTCGATCCTCGGCCGTGATCTGCTCTCGGAGGACGTCAACAAGACACTGGGCATTTCCAAGCGCCAACTCGCCATGGTGGGTATGGCCACCGGGGCCGCCTCCGGAGCCGCCATCGATCTCGCGGCGGCCGGGAGCTCGCTGGGTGCGGCGGCCTTCCTCGGAGCCGCGGCGGGCGGCATGCTGGGCCTCATGGGGGGAACCGCCCTGGCCAAGCTCGACATTGAAAAAGCCCACGGTACCCAGCGTTTTACGGTGGGCCCGGTCGCCAACCCCCGTTTCCCGTTCGTTCTGCTCGATCGCATCATCCTGTACAGCGCCCGCGCCATGAACTGGGCGCATGGACGTCAGGCCGCCGACGAGGAGGCACCGGATAAGGTGCCTGACAAAGACCTCCCTGCCAAAGGCTTTTCCGAGGCACTGACCGCCCAACAACAACGCGAACTGGCACGGTTTTTCAGCGCCGCACGACGCGGCAAGGTGTATGAGCGCGAAGACCAGTGCCGGGACATCATCAAGGGAGTCCTGCGCGACGTTGCGGAAAGCCGCATCGACAGCCGGGCCGACCTGTAAGGAGCGACCCATGCGATCGCTTGGCCTGCGGCAGGCGCTACCGATCACGCACGGCGGGGTACGCACCACCGGCCTATCCGGACGCAGTTCCCGCCCGACATCCATGCCGAGGCGCCGCTAGCGCCGACCTGAACTTAAGAGGAGTTTTTCATGAGATTTGCGGCAAAAAGAACCTGGCCGGATCGCCCAGCCGCGTGGGAACAGCAAGGCGAGGCCGAGAACCTGGAGTCTTTCGCCCTGGCCTTTGCAGCCAACCAAGGGCTGGGCTTGGGTACCGAATTCATGGTGCTCGATAAAGACTCGGATGACGCGACCCTCGAGTCATTCCGCGTCACGGGTATCGACCCTTACACCTTGGGAGCTCCGGGAGCCCGCCCCGAGGGCCAGCTGTCGAGCGCCGTCGACGATCCCCGGCCGCCATTCGTCGCCTCCGCCGTCTCCTTTATGTTCTACATGATCAAGATCGCGGTGATCGCCCTCGCCATCATCGGCACACTGATGTACCTGTTTCGCCATTTTGGCCTGACACCGCCGGCCTGACGGCCCTCCGACCCCCGACCCGCCGCGCGGGTCGGGCTAGATGAGCGTCTCCTGCACTCCGCCGGGAGCGGGATCGATGCCGAGGGCCTCGTAGATCGCCAACTGGTCCGGGTCTGCCCGGGTCGCCTTGCGGATGTGCAGCGTGCGCCCGTCCCCGTGGCGAATGCTCGCGGTCACCCGGCACTGACCCGCGAGGGTCTCGCGCAAGGCTTGCCAACTCAGGTCACGACCCTTGAGCATAAGGTGATGGCGAATGACCTGCACGACTTGGTAGGCCAACACTGAAACAAACAGATCGGCGGCGCTACAGGTCTCGCCCCGCCGCTCGGCCCACGGTGCACCGAGCACGGGAGTCAGGCTGCTGAACACCGCCGCCCGCTCGGTCAGCGCGCGATAAGCACGGAATAACTGCTGCGCATCCCAGTCATTCTCGCTGCTGCGCAGACAGTAAACTGCCGCCCGGACACGAGGGTCAGCGGCGCTCGCCTGACGCTCCCACGACAATCCGACCGCATCGGCGCCGCTCGCATCCGTGGTGAGCGTGATTCGATAATGCCGGCCGATCGCACCGCTGCGCTCCTGCAATCGCAGGATACGTGCGTTGAGCAGGTCCAAGCCCCGGTCTCCCCCAGGCGTGGCAAGACCAGCAGCAAGACGCGCCAGACCCGCCTCAAGGCGCAGGGTTCGACGCGCGACACGCGCGTCTTCCTTGGCCTGGAGGTCCGGGACATGGGAATACAGAAACACCTCCGGCCCATCCGTGCTCGCCACCCGATACAGTTCCAATGTGCCGTGCACCGTCTGCACCCGAGTCGAGCAATCCCGACAAAGCGCCGGGACCCGCGCCCCCGCCACCACCAGATAGCGGTACCCGTGCGCCCTCAACCAGGCAAGATTGACCGCGTCGGCCATGCTTCGATCGATTGCCACCAAGGCACCAACAGGGGCACCAAGCCGGTCAAGCATTGTGCCGAGCGATGACCCATCGACAACCTGACGGTGAAAACTCAAAGAGCGATGGATGAAACCACTCTGGTCGAGTACCAACCCCAGGGTCGTCGCGCCAGGACCATCAGGGCCTAAATCCGTCGGGTGCTGCGGCCAATCCTTGGTCGCTCGTCTCAGCGCCTCCCCACGACACGTCTGGCTCAGGTCGTAGATCGGCTCCGCCGCGGGTTCCTGCACGCATTCGAGCAGCCGCGTAAACAGATGGGACTCTAAGGCGCTGCGATATCGCAGCAGACTGTCCTCTACGCGAAAAAGCACCCAAGGAGTCAAGACCGCGACATCAATCCCGAGGAGCTCGCCGATCGCACTGCGCTCGCCCCAGGTCGCCAGCGCTCCGGGCGCGGTTCCAGGCGCCGCCAGACGCGCCACCACCATGACTGTCGCCGCCGCGACCTGACGCTCAGGCATCCCAAGCCTGCGCAGTTGATCGCTCAATCCCAGCCTTCCAATGGCCCATAAGGCGACGTGCTCGACTCCCACCGACTGCGCCCGCATCAGATCCAGGGACGCGACATCGACCGACGCCAAGGCTCCGTCTTCGCCGTGCGGCCGTGACCGCGCTTCGCGCGCCAGCAACAGTGCCGCCAGTCGCTGCGCCTCACGCTCGACGACCTGGTCACCCCCAGGTCCGGTCGAGACCACCCGACCGGCGAGGATCTCTTCGATGCGCCCACACAGGGTCTGCCACAGATCCGGGCTCAGAACGAAATGTTGGCCCAGATTCAACAGCGTCACCTGACGTACCCGACCCCCGACCCGCTCGCTGCGTACTAAACGATGGCTGTAGTAATGCTCCCCGGTAGGGAGCGAACGGGTGAGGGTGCGACGGATGTACATCGATATACAGTGCACCGACGACCGGACGGAATCAAGTTCTGGCGACAAGAACCCGATAGAAAAGAACGGGATCCAGACAACCACCCAGCCGTTCCGTCGTGGCATGATGATCCGCGACAATCACCGCACCACTTCGTAAATCCGCTTTACAAATCCCTATTGCGTCTTTCTCTTAACACTTCAGACGCGTCTACCGTTTCCGTATTATGGCACTACGCGAGTGCGACCCATTATGGCACTACTCATCCGCGGTGTAATTTTCGTTTGACATTTATGTCTGTCAGGCTAAGATGACACTCACGATCTGGACGGCAAATCGGGAATGACACCAACCGCCTTACAGAACGTTTGGCTTCGCAATAGCGAGCGCCGAAATCGCCCCGTCGCCCCATTAGCAGCGACGGTTTTCATAGCCAAATACGGAGGCCACTCACATGGCAAACCTGACGCCTGAACAGGCAAAAGAGTTCCACGAGCAGTTCAAGATCACCTATACCGCGTTCGTTGGCCTGGCGGCCGTTGCGCATCTGTTGGTCTTCGCTTCCAAGCCCTGGTTCTGAAATAGAGGTCTATCACAATGGCTACCCCTTTCGACTATAAGCCGCTCGAGCAAGACTACCGCATGTGGCTGGTTGTCAACCCGTCCGTGTGGCTGATGCCGATCCTGTTCGCCGTGCTGTTGATCGCCCTCGTCGTTCACAGCTATGCGATCAACCTGCCTGGCCGCGGCTTCGCCGGCACGGCCCCGGTCGTCGCTCCGGCAGTCGTTGTAGCCCCGGCCCCGGCTGGCTGATCGTACCGGCTCTTTGCGGATCTGTGACGCCACTGACTGAAAGTTGATGGCCAAGCGGCAGCGCAAAGAAAACCGAACGGAGGCCTACCCGATGGCGGAACCGAGAATGGCCGATATGAAACCGGCCGCACCCAAGATGGCCGCACCGAAACCGGCCGCAACAAAGGTGAATGAGATGCTGACCCCAGACCAAGCAAAAGAATTCCATGAGCAGTTCAAGGTGACCTACACCGCGTTCGTCGGCCTCGCCGCCGTCGCGCACCTGCTGGTCTTCGCTTCCAAGCCCTGGTTCTAATCTGAAACTCAATAGGTAACTCAAATGGCCGACAACATTGCAAAGCCGAAAAACCCCGATGACGATTGGAAGATGTGGTTGGTTGTCAATCCCTCAACCTGGCTCATGCCGATCCTGTTCGCGGTGCTGATCATCGCCTTGGTTGTTCACAGCTATGCGATCAACCTGCCCGGACGCGGCTTCGCTTGATCCGATGGGGCTGAGATGAGCCGCCGTGATGGCGGCCCGGGAGTGTGGCTGTGATGGCGCTCGCACTGCGCATTGCGCAATAGCCTCCCGAGGTTCGCGACAGCAAACACCGATAAGGACTTCGGCGTCGCGAACCACTTTAGAGCTAACAGGGGCTCTCGTGGCCGTCCCTTGATCCTTCATGGTCGTGCACCACGAGGATCAGGGGACAGGTCTCCGCAAGGTACCGAAGCGCTTCCTTCCGTTTCGCTCCCCGATCGAGGGGTGCCCCGCCACCAACCACTCAACCTGATAGTTCGGATCGCCACGGATCGGGAGCGCCTCACGAGGCTACTGAAAAGCGCCAGACGTCCTCATCTGCGATCTCAGAAAATACATATTTATAATTGATTTTTATATATTTTTTTGATTATAAATCGTGCAGGGGCCAACCTTGGACGATTTTTTCATCGCGAGTGTAGCTTTCGCTTGACATTCTCTCGTGTCAGGCTAAGATGACACCCATCGGACAGCGATGTTCACACGGTTCGTAAGCCAGGCACCAGCCGGCTTCGCAGGATTCGGGGCAGACTCTGCCGCGATCACCCCGCCCCCGGGACTTCCGGAGACGGTTTTCAACGGTCCATAACGGAGGCCACACAAATGGCAAACCTGACGCCTGACCAGGCAAAAGAGTTCCACGAGCAGTTCAAGATCACCTATACCGCATTCGTCGGCTTGGCCGCCGTTGCGCATCTGCTGGTCTTCGCTTCCAAGCCCTGGTTCTGAATTAGAGGGTCTATCAAATGTTTCCTAATGTCTTCGATTACAAGCCTAGCGAACAAGACTACCGTATTTGGCTGGTTGTCAACCCGTCCACTTGGCTGATGCCGATCTTCATGGCTTTGGTTGTTCTGGCTCTGGCCGTCCACTTGGTCGCCTTCTCGATTCCCGGCCGTGCCTGGACCAATCAGAAGGCTCCCGTCGTGGAAGTCGCTCCTGTCGCTGTTGTCGCACCGGCTCCGGCTGGCTGATAGCATCGGTAATGGCGGCATCCGCCGTGCCAATGATTGAAGCATAATGGCAAAGCGGCAACGTCAAGCGACCCGACCGGAGGCTGCCCCGATGGCGGAACCAAGAATGGCCGAACAAAAGCCGGCCGCACCTAAGATGGCCGCGCCAAGACCGGCCGAAACCAAGGTAAATGACATGCTTACCCCTGATCAGGCAAAAGAGTTTCACGAGCAGTTCAAGATCACCTATACCGCATTCGTCGGCCTGGCCGCCGTTGCGCACCTGCTCGTTTTCGCATCCAAGCCCTGGTTCTAAACCGAATACTCGATAGGTAACTCAAATGGCCGACACTATTGCAAAGCCGAAGAATCCGGAAGACGATTGGAAGATCTGGCTGGTTGTCAATCCTTCCACTTGGCTGATTCCGTGGCTGCTCACCGTGTTCGTAATCGCGATTGCGGTTCACATGGTTATCCTGTCCATGCCTGGCTTCGCCTGGGCCTGATCGACTGGAACTGATTGCGACCATCCGGATGATGGTCTTGTGACGCGCAGATAATTTGTTGATCTGTCTGAGGTATCAAGGAACAACGTCGTTTCGACGGTCATACCAAAGGCTTGAAAAAGCCAGCGTCATTTCGGCCCGCCTGTCTGCCTTGTTTGTCACTGATTTTCAGTAACAACGGGTGTGATTGGCGGGCCGATCTCGTTTTTCACTATGGCAATCTACAATCTACAAGAGCCAGCACTTAGTCGTATTCCAGACGGCAACTGCTGCAAGAGCACCTCCGTCTACGCGAAATACAGTTTCCTAAGCGTACGCCCGTCCCCGCCTCAGGTTCCCTTCAGAGCAACCACAGGTTTGACTGGACTGACTGGAACAGTTGACCATTTCCAGTCCAGCGTCAACACCGCCGATATAGTCATCTACATCGGCGGGCCGCCAATTGAAAAGTCCGCCGGCTGCTAGGGCATCTGATCCAGACCGATCCGCGTCTTGCCCGTGACACTGCGCGTCATTGGGCTTAAAGCGAGCGGCAGAATCGCCGGAAGCGTCGCAAGCAACAACAGAATTTCCAAAGCGTAGACAACACCATAGCCTAGAGCGGGTGCGTTTATCGGCGCGCCGATCGTCCCATTTCCTGCGATGACGACCACCAGATCCCGAAGCGCACCACCGACGGCAATCGCGACTCCTGCCGCGGTTGCTTGCACCGCACCCCAGGCCCCGAGCGCGAGCCCGCTGTGTCCGCCCTCGGCTAAGCCCATCGCAGCGGTCAAGGTTCCCACCGCGAACAGGCCTCCCCCGAAACCAATCAGCGCAGCCCCGAAGCGGAAGCTCCAAGTCGAATCCATCGCAGCAGCTGCGATGACCGCACCGAACGCCAGGACGCCGATCAGCACCCCAAGCGTTGCGACACGATGCGGATCCCCTCCGCGTCCGAGCACACGGCCGGCTAGTACGAAAGCGATCAGGGTCCCGCCCGCGAGAATAGCCGTTAGGGCCGTGGTCTGAGAAACGCTCAAGTGCAGGACCTGTCCACCGAACGGTTCAAGCAAAATGTCCTGCATACTGAATCCCGCCGTACCAAGACCTACCGCGAACAGCAACCGACTGGAGCGACCGCCTTGCATGAAATCACCCCATGCATCACGGAAACGCGGTCGCTCCGGCGGCGCCTCCGCACGCTTCAGGTCGATCACTTCCTGTTTCCACAAGGCGATGATGTTGAGGAAGATGGTAGCGACCGCCGCACCCTGAAGAACCGCAATCAATTTAGCCTCGTTAAAATCCGCGAGTAACCAACCAAAAAGCAGCGCGCAAAAGACCATGCCGAGTAACAGTGTGACATAGAGCAAAGCGACCACACGCGGCCGTGTGTGTTCAGGTGCCAGGTCGGTCGCCAACGCCAGGCCGGCAGTTTGTGTGGTGTGCAATCCTGCGCCAACCAAGAGAAATGCCAGTGCACCAAACACCTCACCGAGGACTTGTAGCTGATTGCTCTCGTCCGCCAGGAGAACCAACGCAAAAGGCATAAACGCGAAGCCACCAAACTGCAGCAGGGTTCCCATCCACAGATACGGCACCCGCCGCAACCCGAAGGCAGAGTGGTGATAATCCGAGCGATGCCCGATCAGTGCACGTAAGGGGGCGAATACCAGCGGTAAGGACACCATCAAGGCGACCAGCCAGGCCGGCACATCCATTTCAACCACCATGACGCGATTGAGGGTACCATTTAGCAGGACGACAGCCATACCCACCGCGACTTGGAACAACGAGAGCCGGAGCAGGCGCGCCAGTGGCAGATCCGCGGTGGCAACATCGGAAAACGGGAGGACCCGCGACAGGAATAGGCTCCAGGCGCGGGCAAGTTCTTCATTTTGGTTCATGGACGAATGATCGCAATTCGGCTATTGCCAATAAAATTTCCACATCTCTCGATAACCACAGGTCCAAGCCTCGCGAAGACCATGCGCAACACAACGGTCTGGAGCTACCACGCAAGCGGGAGGGTCGAGCGGTTCGAGCGAGCGGGCCCGAGTGAGGCAGAGTCACGGAGAGAACCGGTCGCTGCCGTAGACTCGAATTGTACGACGATACGCCTTTCCCTACTGGACCAGTTTAGGAAAACGCTAATGACGTCCCTGTATTTCAGGCGGGCTCTTGATGAGCCCGCCTGGACAGCGCGCGCGCTACGGACAGCCTCTAAAAGAGGCCCATCCTGGAGTTGACCTTATCATGCGCGATCGCGCCATGCAGATAGGCCGCGGCGAGGTGGATCGCAACCAGGCCGAGCAACACCCACCCCACCATCATGTGGTAATGGAAGAATTGCTCACTCAACGCCTTGTTCTCGCTGACCAGTTGAGGTAACGACCAGTCAAAGAATACCACCGGGTATCCGCCGGCGATCGTACCGATCAGCCCAAGAATCGGCATGACGATCAACGCCAGGATCATCAGCCAGTGAATCAGCTTGCTTGGCAAACGCAGCAACATCGCCAACGGCGGGTCGTAGGGCGGAACTCCCCCGCGTTTGCGCATGAAAAAGATGAATAAGGCCAGGACCAAGACAACCAACCCGAAACTCTTATGATACATATAGAGCATACTGGTGGTTTCCTTCCCGAACTGGGCTTCAAGCCCTTGGAAGCCGAAAAAATAGAAGAGCATGCCAACGCCAAGCAAGCCGAGCCCGGATAGGGCGATAGCCGCATGCACTAAGCGTCGAAAATAGCCGTAACGACTCGTCTGCATCAAAAACCTCCGAAAGCGTTTGGTGAACAGGCCAGCAACACCGAACCGACCCTTGCTTAGGCTAGCACGAATCGCTGTCATTATGCAGCCCCAATCGCTGTGAAATCGCGAGTGAAGAGTGGTTATCCAGTCGCTCGCGGCAAACCAATAACAGGTTCACTGAATGTGCTGTCAGCACTATTTATGTAAATAATAGGTATCTTCGCATTCACGGTGGTCGCGGTTGGCCATAGACGATCGGTGAATGCTATCCTCTTCACGCAACCGCATTGTGAGTCTGCAGCAGCGCCTCGTGGGCTGACGGGGACGGGAAAGATCGACAGCGGCAAATGGAGGATTGGATGCGACGCCCCTAACACGATGAAAGCAGTGCCCGACCCATCGGTCGGACTGAACCAGTCAGCCAGAGTCCGGCAGCGACCCCACCCACACTGGTGAGGTCGTCGACAACTGAACGGCTGCTAACTGCCCGATGCGAAATTGCGCTTATAAACGATCCAGGTGGCCAGGAGCGCCAGCGGGATGGTTACCAAGTAAATCGAGAACTGGTCAAGGTACCCCAGTCCCACTGCAATCACGGCGAGAATGCCGCCCAAGAGCATGAAGGTCCAGTCGAAGTGAACCCCGGCCAAGTAACAACTCAAGGCGAGAACCAATAGAGAATAATCTGCGGCGGGGCCCCGATCGGATACGCCGGCAGACTCGAACAGCAGAATGATATTGATCGCGACCAGTACGCCGGCCCAGTGCAGGACCTGGACGCCGATCATGCTCCACAGTGATTGCGCTTGATCGCGTGCGCGGAGGTAAGTTCGGGTGATACTGATCGCCGCATAGATCAACACGAGGACGAGCCAGTAGTACCGACCACCGGTCTCCACGGCTTGCGACACTGCCGCGCCGAAGATCGCAAGTGCCAACATGAAAACGAAGATCCAGAAATCTGTTCGCGTGAGGGAAAGATTTTGCGCAAAGGTCTTGCCATTCGACATGAATTATCTCTCAACAGGGTTGATCAGTTATTGTTCGACCATGGGACATCATGGTGCCTTGTTCAACCGGACGGTAGGCGCGCAGATTCCGGGAACGACCAAGAGAGAGAGCCACACACGCGCTACCGATTTCGCCGGTTGCAGCGCGATTGTATGCGCACCTTGGGGCAGCATGGGAATAGAAATCGCACGCGCCGACGATCCCCTCCAGGTCGCCAGATCAAGCCCCATTCTTTAGGCAAGTAAAATTGGGTTTCCGGTATATGGTCGTGGATCACCGGAAATCGTCGTGTTACGGATCAGGAAAAACCCGGAAATTAAGCAAATTTTTTTAATATATTCATAGTGTTATGTAAGAATTGTCAGTTGACAATTGCATCCCAGGAGACGCCTCGCCTATCTTCATGGTGCGTAGTATCGCTCCACCAAATCCTTGAGCGCATCCAATACTTCTTCCTTGCTAGCCCCCGATCGTTCGTCAATCTGAACCAACATGCCCCCGCGTCCATGGCGACGCGCCACGACCAAAATTTTTCCTGTTTCCTTCGCCGCTACCGTCGCCAGTGTTGCGTTACTCCTCGCCACCTTCGGCTCCACAGCAACCTGGGTGAGCACACGAAACACTTCATGGGCACCTAATTTTTCATCTAGCCCCGCAAACTCCCTCGCCTTTTCCAGCACCACTGCACGCGTCTTGCCGACCAGCAACGGCTTGATCACCCGCGCCTGATTGACCGTAACCTCCCTGACATCGCGCACTGCATCCAGAATAACCGGGTCCAACCTCGCCAGATCCAAATAGCGACTCAGCCAGCCCTCAGAGCGTTCAAGGTTCATCGCCATCTGCTTCTGGCTTCCTTCATAATAGAGATCCAGCGCCTGAAGGTAGTCTACTGCCCGCTCGTAATCACTCAGATCCTCCCGATGTCGATTCTCCACGTCTGAGAGACGGAACGCCTCCAGATCGTTCAGTTCACGCTCTTCAACCAAAAAGTCGTACTTCAGAAATCGGGCTGTCCAGTGCCGTCGTGCCCCAGAGATCACCTCGTAATCAAACGGCGTACCATCCGTCACCCGTCGTACAATTGCAGGAAACTCTTGTCCCCCTTGTTGCCTGAAGCCCTCAATCAGATCCGCACAAGACTCGTGCGAAAGAAGATCGTAACGACGATTGTGCCGTATCCAGATTCGGCACCGATTCGGATCGACGCGCCTCACGACCCGTGTCACCTTCTTGCCGGATGAGACCTCCCAAATCGCTCCCTCGCGTCCAGCAAGTATTCCTATCGCAGACCCGGACTGCTGAGCCCGCAACGGCGGAACCTGCTCCGGAACCTGTACGTCACCCCCGTCGACGCCTGTTCCTTTCGCCAACGCCTTGAACATCTCACCTGTCGATCTTTTCGCTACCATCATTAACCTCCCCCACCAGAAAGTTACATAAGGCCCTGCGCCCGCAACGCCTTATGGTGACTTGGCCAAGTCGCTCGAATCAGACTCAGAATCTCGGCGTTCACCAAATCGAACAACATCGTTGCTCGCATCAACGTCTTGCGATTCGCAGACGTCTTCTCGATCTCATAGACGGTCCTCATCATGACCCCCGCATTGTCAACCGCCGCTGAATCGTGCATTCGCGCCTTCATCAGGTAGGTCCCGAAACTCGCCTGCAGATGATCGGCCAACTGAATGTGCACAGGCTTCCCCTCGTTCACTCGCGTCATCAGCACTTTGACGAATTTCGAACGGACAATCCCTACCCGCTGCTCAATCACGTCCAAGGTCTCGTTGAGCATCTGAACAAAAGATACCGTGCTGTAAAAATCCAGCAAACCAAGAGACATCGGGATGATCAGCGCATTGCTGGCGTAGAGCGCGTTCAAGCTAATCATGCCAAGCGAGGGGGGAGGGTCGATCACCACCACATCGAAACCCGCCGCGATGGTATCGATTCCCTCTTTAAGCCGATCAAGCTTCGCAGTGCCTGAGGCCAGGGTGTACTCGGACCGATAGAGATGAAGATTGGACGGCACTAAATAGACGCCGTCAAAATAGGTTGCCCTCACCGAGTAAACCAAGTCGTCACGATCCCCTTCAAGAAACGGCAGCAGTGTTTCGTCCGGACTGAGGTCAGCCTCCGGAACATAGCCGAAGATTGCGGTAGCCGACGCCTGCGGGTCGCAATCAACCAACAAAACCCTGAGACCTTGTCGCGCAAGATACTGGGTCAGGTGTACCGCGGTCGTGGTCTTACCGGACCCACCCTTGAAAGACTGGCATCCAATAACCACCGGCTCCTCGTCAGTTGCCCGCTTCAGCCGGGTACCCAAAACATCACGTGCATCATTAATCTGCGCGAGCGTATAGCCAACCCGTTTTCCGTTCGGCCCGATTTCCGGAGTAGCCAACCGACCGTCGGCCTCTGCATCCCGGATCGTCTGGTCACTCCGGCCGATCAGTTCCGCCGCTTCGCGCATCGCGTAAAGACGGGTGTCACATTTCACATGATCGGGAGCCAGATTGTAGTCTTTGAGCTGCTCTCGCACGCCTTGGATCCGGTTCAACAAATCCTCGATCGATCGCTTCGCACGCATACCTTATCTTCTCTGTTAACAGATTTGGCCTGATTAGAACATTTTCCTCTATTTTGGCCAATCCAGGCTTGACGAAGCCATCAGTTAATGTCTATCTTATACACTGAAATTTCGAGATTTTTTGTTTATCATGCTTGACGAGCCATCAGACGGCGCGCCCGTGGATCTAAAGCGGACTCTGGAACGTATCGCGCGCCAGGTGCGAGAACGTGCCGCCAAGCAAGCCCCTCCTTCATCGGCCGACGCCGTTGCCCCACCTGCGCCAAAGAGTCACCGGTCACGTCGACCCGGTAACGGTGCACCGGCACAAAGAATCATTGCCCAGGCTAACGCCCGCCTGGAGCACGTTCTGCGTGAGCGCGGCGTGGAGCAATTCGAACTTTTCCCGTCGGCTGAATATCCGACACCCCTGACGCGTCTTCCGCTTTTTCCCCCCGTACAGCGCAGCACAGCCAGAGAGTTAGCCGCAGCAAGCGACTGGATTGCCCTTGAGTCTCGGTGGGACGGCGGCGGCGTATTCAAAGCCGGTCCAGCGCTGACTGTTTACGACGAGGACACCCTGTTTGGCTTGATGAACATGCGGCAGCAGGGCATGAGCGGACCGGCCGACCGTCTGCCGATCCCAGCTCCGCCAACCGTGACCATGAGCGGACTTGCGCCGGGCAATCAGGTGCGTGTTCACGCCTTGTACTGCTTGGTGTCGCAGCTCGAGTCAGTCATTCAGGGCTACAGCCCCCGGAAGGGATGGGGCGGCCGGGCCATCTCCAAGCGCCGTGAAAGTATGGAAAACCTGGCAGCGATCACGCTGAAATTTCAAAAACCCAAGGGCGCCGACGCCCTGCACGGCAAACCCATCCAACTGATCTTCATCGAGTACATCGCAACCGCTGAAGATGCCTGCTATTACGTGCAGTTTCATCCGTTGGTATCGCAATGGCTGGAAGAGTACCGGACCTTCCTGGACTTCGACATCCGTCGGCAGTTGTCGCCTCTCGGCAAAGCGATGCACCGGTCTCTCGCGAGTCAGCGCAGCAACCATACCTTCTCGATCCCCCTCCCGGAGTTTTTTGCCAGCATCGGCGCTTTCGGTGAGTTACGTGACCGCAAACGCGAGGCGATACCGCAACTCCAAAAGCTCAAGGACCTTCAGTTTCTCGACGCTTTCGCCATCTCCGGAACCGGCCGCAAGACGCCCTGGATACTTGAAGTCACGTTTTTTTCCGGAGATGACAAGTCTGGCACCGGTTCAGTGCAACTCTAGAGTAACACTCTATTTATCAATTATTTAATGAGTTTAACTGAACCAGTGCCACGATTCTCGCCGCCAGACATCACCGTCTCGTTTCCCACGGAACCCTTTGGCATTGCCAACACAGCACCGTCTACTTTCCCACGAAACTATCGTCCGTCGTCTGCGCGACTCACTCTTGTGCACCGTCACTTGTGCACGGTGCCTTTCACGCGGCCTGGTGGATCTGCCGGGTGGCCTTGCGCCACTCCCTGACACCGGAACGTCCCTCCATTGCAGAGACTAAGGCTATTTTTTTGTCAAAATGTTACGTGACTTGCTAACCCGTTCATTGGTGCCGCCAGCCCGTCCCTTTTCCCACTAAAGTCACTGACGACAGACCGCACCCACGCCCCTGATCTCAGCGGCATCAAGCTCCGTCCACTTTCCCACGAATTACACGCGTATCCGCCAGAGATACCCCCCCTCAAACTGCCTGCTGTGGCTATTCCTTAAGCCGTCCTTTTTCCCACGGAGCAACACAGCGCGCAGGCGTAGACTCACCCGACAGCCTCGCGATCATCAGATCAACCAAGCAAGATGTACACAATTAATGAACATTTTTGTCTTTTTATTACAATAGAATTGATAAATTCTAAGAACACTGGCCTCGTTGTTTCGAGCCTTGAACCAGCCGCATGATCCAGTCACCAACGCCGCTCAGATGCCGTCGCGATGCAACCCTCGCAGGACCTCAGGACCCAGACCCGCACCGCGGCGTCCAAACATCCAACTCCGTCATCCGCCCGACAACCTCCGCCCTTTTTCCCACGGAGCGATCGCTGTGGGACCAGTCAGTTATCCACAGCACCACCGTCCACTTCCCCCCGGACCACCGTCCTTTTTCCCCGCAAACGCCGTCCTTTTTCCCACGATATCTCGTCCTTTTTCCCACGGAGCGCCGCCCTTTTTCCCCCGAAAGAATCTGAAATTTTTTTACAACTAACTGTTAAAATTGGATTTTTTTTCGCAAGTTAACGCCCTAGTATTTCTTTAGTATTTTTTTAGTATTCTTCTAGTACCGCGGCAGTGGCCGCAAAATCTCTTTTTTTATGAATCGGGGAATCCCCCAAGACAAAATCCGACGCCCGGTAGCCGATACCTTTTGAGTCACGGATTTTGAATTTTTACTGACCCCCCATGTGGCTCCAAGTGTCTCGGCAGCCCGATTCTCGGAAAATCGCGCGCAGCCTTCCGATCTGCCGGACTGATGCGGTTGAGCCAATGCTGAATCGTGATTCTGGTACACTCGGCTGGTTACCGCCGATCTTGACAGAGCAGGCGCTGGTCAAAACAACGCCGATCGCCAGATCGGTCTCGCACCAGCCAGGGCAACTGCTAGTCGCTATCCTGGCCCCACAGGTGAAGGGCGTTGCGCAACCCCACCCGCTCCAGCGTCCGGCGGGTAGCGCCATTGTTGCGCATCCGCTCGATCATGTGGTCGATGTGGCGTTCGGCATTGATCCAATCGTCGAGCGCACCGCTGCCGGGAAATCCGCGCTGCTCCGCCAGGTAGTAAGCGGCCACGGCGATCATCGCGTGGCGCTCCTCCGTACTCACATCCAAGGGGCCATCTGCTCGGTCGGATTGCATCGATAGAGTCCTCTTTCGAAAAAAGAGCGCGCGACGCGTGCCCTTGTGTAATTATCCAGGATCGACCGTCGGTCATTTTATCGATTGCGGGGCTGCCCGGCCCGCGGAATCCTCACACGGGAGTCGAGCCGAGCGGGCGAGCGCGGTACCATGGACAGCCTGCCGCGGCCGACTGCTGCCGCACCTTCCGGCATCCATGAGGACTCCCCCAATGCCTGATCAAAAAATGACTTTTTTTGCACGGCTTATCGTTGCCGCCAAATGGACCGGCCGGGTCATCCGGCGCATCGCCATTGCCATCCTGGTCTTCGGTCGCGCCCTGTGGGACGCGGAGTATGCCCGCGCATTCAACCGTGGGGCCAAGCTGCCGCGCCAGACGACGGCCCCGGCGGCGACCTTGGATCATGCACTTCCCGATGCGGCATTGCTGTTGCTTGGATTGCTCCAGAAAGAGGGTCGCCTGATCGATTTTCTACAACAGAATGTCGGTGATTTTTCGGACCAACAAGTTGGTGCGGCGACCCGCGTCGTGCACCAGGGCTGCCGCAAGGTGCTCGATGAGTATATGACGATTGTCCCAGTGCGCGCCGAGGCCGAGGGTGCGCGGGTGCTGCTGGAGCCGGGCTTTGACCCGACCGCGGTGCGTCTGACCGGCCAGGTGGTTGGTGAGCCCCCCTTCCGCGGTACCTTGGTCCACCGCGGCTGGCGCATGGCCGAGCTCCGTCTGCCCCAAGTGGCGAGCGGGCACGACCTGACCATCTTGGCCGCGGCGGAGGTTGAACTGTGAGTGCCGGCCGTTATTCCATTGGCATCGACCTGGGGACGACCCATTGTGCTTTGGCTTACATCGACTCGCAGGAGAGTCATGAAGACCATTTGGTCGAGGCCGTCTTGCCTGTGCCTCAACTCACCGCCCCCGGCTCGGTGATGCCTAAGCCGTTGCTGCCTTCATTTCTTTACTTACCTCATCCGGACGAGTTCAGGCCGACCGATCTGACGCTACCCTGGACCAGCGATCCGAGCCGGATTGGCGGCGAATTGGCGCGTGTCCAGGGTGCCACGACCCCGATCAGGCTGGTTTCCAGCGCTAAAAGTTGGCTTTGCCATCCGGATCTGGATCGCCGCGCCGCGATCCTCCCTGACGGTGCTCCGGACGAGGTACCTAAGGTCTCACCCTTTCAGGCCAGTGTTCACTATCTGGCACACCTGCGTGAAGCCTGGAACCTCAACCACCCCCAGGATCCCCTGGAAGTCCAGGAAGTCACGGTCACGGTTCCCGCGTCGTTCGACCCGGCGGCCCGTGAATTGACCGCTGAAGCGGCGCGGGCTGTCGGTATCGCCAATCTGGTCCTGCTGGAGGAGCCTCAGGCGGCGCTCTACAGTTGGGTCAACGACAGCCACGGTGATTGGCGCGGCCAGGTCAGGGTCGGGGACATCATCCTGGTGGTCGATGTCGGTGGCGGTACCACCGACCTGTCGTTGATCGCGGTTACCGAGAATCAGGGGGCATTGGAGCTGACCCGCATTGCGGTCGGCGACCACATCTTGCTGGGCGGCGACAACATGGATCTGACGCTGGCCCACCTGTTGCGTACCAAACTTCAGGCAGATGGGGTGGAATTGGATCGCTGGCAGTTCCAGGCCCTGACCCACGGGTGTCGTCAGGCCAAGGAAGCGTTGCTTGGCGATCCGGATCTTGGTGCCGTTCCGGTCGTGGTGCCAAGTCGTGGTGCGCGTCTGATCGGCGGTACCGTTCGCGCCGAACTGACCCGGGACGACGTGGCCAAAACCCTGGTCGAGGGTTTCTTCCCGGACGTGCCGGCAACCAGTCGACCGACAACGCGTGCGCGCAGTGCTCTGACCCAGGTTGGCCTGCCCTATGCCCAGGATCCCGCGGTAACCCGTCACCTGGCCGCTTTTCTGGCCCGTCAGGCTGGTGCAACCCTGGATCTGGCCGGCTTTGCGGCGCCCGTGATCGGGGTCAGCTTCCTGCATCCGACGGCCATCCTGTTCAATGGCGGCGTCCTCAAGCCGAACCTGCTGCAGGACCGGGTCCTCAGAATCATCAACGCCTGGCTGGAGGCGGAGGGGGCACCGCCGGCCCGTCTCTTGAACGCGCGCGATCTGGACTTGGCGGTAGCCCGCGGTGCCGCCTTCTATGCCCACGCCCGCCACCACGGTGGGGTACGCATCCGCGGCGGCACCTCGCACGCCTATTACGTCGGAGTCGAGGCGGCCGCACCGGCCATCCCCGGCCTGGAACCCGAGATCCATGCCCTGTGCCTGGTCCCCTTCGGTCTGGAAGAAGGCTCAGCGCCGGTGAGTCCGCACCAGGAATTCGGTTTGGTGGTGGGCGAGCCGGTGCGGTTCCGATTCTTCGGTTCCAACGTGCGCCGCGACGATCAGGTCGGCGACCTGTTTCAGGATTGGCCGGTGGACGAACTGGTGGAAATGGAAGAGATTCAAACCGAACTGCCCGCTGAAGGCCGCAACGCCGGCGATGTGGTTCCGGTGCGGCTCCAGGCCGCGGTCAGCGAGGTCGGCACTCTGGAACTGACCGCGATTCCGACCGCCGGGGGTGAGGAGCGCTGGAAGGTCGCATTCAACACGCGCGGTAATGCGGGATGACGAATCCTGCCTGGGAACGGTCTGCGGATCGTCTCCCTTATCGGTTCGGAGTCTGTTCATGATGTCCATGCGGCGCTTGCTGGCGCTCATAGCGGTTATCTCACTGATGATGGTTGGCTGCGATCAGCCGACCGGTTCGGCACCAGGACCCGGCGGCGGTCCAGGCGCAGCACCGCCGACACCGGAGGTATCGGTCCTGGTCGCCAAGGCCGAAACCGTACCGATCACCCGCGATCTGGTCGGTCGGCTGGCCGCGACCCGTACGGCTCAGGTGCGGGCACGGGTCGCCGGCATCGTGCTCGAACGGGTCTATACGGAGGGGACGGACGTGCAGCGAGGTCAGGTCCTGTTCCGTATCGATCCGGCTCGTCTGGAGGCCCGGTTGCGCGCCGAAGAGGCCGCGTTGGCCAGAGCTGAGGCGGATGCCGCCAATGCGGCTCTGACGGCTAAACGCTACCTGGACCTACGGGAGCGCAAGACGCTCTCCCAGCAGGATCTCGACACCGCCCAGGCGGCTGAGCGCACCACCGCCGCGGCGGTCAAGCAGGCGCGGGCCAATGTGGAGATGGCCCGCCTGGACCTGGGTTATGCCACGGTCACCGCGCCCATCGCCGGCCGAGCCGGGCGTGCGCTGGTGACCGAGGGTGCGTTGGTGGGGGAGGGCGAGGTGACCCCCCTGACCACGGTGGAGCACATCGATCCGATCTATGTCAATTTCGGTCTGTCGATGCAGCAGGTCATCGCGTTGCAGCAGGCTGTTACATCCGCGGGCATGGCGGGTCTCCGGTCGGCGTCCAAGTTCCAGGTGCAGGTCCTGGCGCCGGACGGCACGCCCGCGGGTGCCTCCGGGTCACTCGATTTCTCCGATCTGGCGGTAGACCCGAACACTGGAGCGCTGTCCCTGCGGGCGACGCTTCCGAACCCGGACAAGGCGCTGTTGCCCGGGATGTTCGTCAACCTGCGCCTGACTGCCGGCGCCTTGGAGAACGCCTTCGTCCTGCCCCAGGCCGCCTTGGCGCGCGATCTGCGGGGGGCCTACGTCATGGTGGTCGATGCAGAAAGTACCGTGCAGCAGCGCCGGGTGGACACTCACGGTATGACCCGTACCGACTGGATACTGACCGGCGACTTGAAGGACGGCGATCAGGTGATCGTTGCCGGGCTGCAAAAGGTCAAGCCGAACGCGCTGGCCAAGGTGGCGCCGATGACTGGACCTGCGGCCGGTCCCAAAGGGTAGCGCAGTGCCACGTTTCTTTATCGACCGTCCGATCTTCGCCTGGGTCATTGCGATCCTGATCACCCTGAGCGGTACCGTCGCCATCTTCAAGCTGCCGGTTTCGGCCTATCCGCCGATTGCGCCGCCCCAGATCAGTATCACCGCCAATTATCCGGGGGCGAGCGCGGAGGTCGTCGAGAAAACGGTCACCTCGGTCATCGAGCAGCAGTTGACCGGGGTGGATAATCTGCTCTATTTCGATTCGACCTCGCGTTCGGTGGGTGCGGCCACGATCACGCTCACTTTTCAGACTGGTACGGACCCCGATATTGCTCAAGTCCAGGTGCAGAATCGTCTCAGCGTGGCCGAGCCGCGTCTGCCGCGAGACGTGGTGCAGAATGGCATCGTGGTGGCCAAGTCCAATGCGGATTTCTTGATGGTGGTGGCGCTCAAGTCCAGCGACCCCGCGATCGACAGCAATGCGCTTGACAACCTGATCTCCGCTCAGGTCCTGGACCCGATTCGCCGTCTGCCCGGGGTCGGCGGGGCCACGCAGTTCGGCGCCGGCTATGCCATGCGCATCTGGTTGGACCCCGACCGGCTGCGCGGTCATGGTCTCAGTGCCGCGGCGGTGTTGGACGCGGTACGCGCCCAGAACATCCAGGTCGCCGCCGGTGCCATCGGTGCCGAGCCGGCCCTGCCGGGGCAGGGCTTCACGGCCTCGGTGAGCGCGTCCAGCCGCTTCACCAGCGCCGAGGAGTTTGGCGACATCATCCTGCGGGCCGAGGCCGACGGCAGTCACCTGCGTCTTGCCGAGGTCGCGCGCATTGCGCTGGGTGCCGAGTCCTTTGGACGTCGGGTACGCCTGGGTGAGGACGCGGTAGCGGGCTTCGCCATCCAACTCGCCCCGGAAGCCAATGCACTGGATGTCGCCGCGGCCATCCGGGTCAAGATGGACGAACTGATCGGCTATCTGCCGGCCGGAGTCAGTTGGATCACGCCTTATGACAGTACCCAGTTCGTGCGAATCTCGATCCAGGAAGTGGTCAAGACCCTGGTGGAGGCGGTGGTCCTGGTCTTTCTGGTCATTCTGCTGTTCCTGCAAAACCTGCGGGCCACGCTGATCCCGACCCTGGTCGTACCGGTCGCCATCACCGGGGCCTTCGCCGGGATGTACCTGGCCGGCTTCTCGATCAACGTGCTGAGCCTCTTTGGTCTGGTGCTGGCCATCGGTCTGGTGGTGGATGACGCCATTGTCGTGGTGGAGAACGTCGAACGGCTGATGAGCGAGGAGGGACTCTCACCCAAGGAGGCGGCACGTAAGGCCATGGATCAGATCACCGGTGCAGTCATCGCCATGACCCTGGTGCTGGCGGCGGTTTTCATTCCCATGGCGCTGGTGGGCGGCAGCGTGGGGGTCATCTACCGTCAGTTCGCACTCACCATTGCCATCTCCATGGGCATCTCGGCGCTCATGGCCCTGAGCTTCACCCCAGCCCTGTGTGCCACCCTGCTGCGGCCGGCGCATGCCCCGAACTGGTTCCTGCGCGGCTTCAATCGCGGTTATGGCTGGGTAGCGGGCGCCTATCTGCGGCGGGTCGGTCAAGCCATCCGTCACACGCCGCGCTGGATCGTCGCCTTCATCGCGCTGGTGATCCTCGCCGGGTATCTCTACGCGCGGCTACCGACCAGCTTCCTGCCGGAAGAGGACCAGGGTTATGCCTTCGCCATCATCCAGTTGCCGCCGGGGGCCACGATGCAGCGCACCGGCGCGGTGCTCACCGAGATGGAGTCGATTCTCAAGCGGAACCCGGCGGTGGACCGGGTGCTCATGGTGGCCGGATTCAGCTTTGTCGGGCAGGGCGAGAATGTCGGCCTGGGCTTCATCCGACTCAAGGACTGGAGTCTGCGCACGCGGCCATCCGAACAGATCAAAGCCTTGATCCCGGCCGCCAATGCGGCCTTGCAGGCGGTCAAAGAGGCACGCATTTTCGTCGTCAATATGCCGACCGTACGCGGACTCGGGCGCTTCGGCGGCTTCGACTTTCGTCTGGAGGATCGCGTCGGTCTGGGCCATGCGCAGTTGATGCAGGCGCGTAATGTCTTGCTTGGGGCCGCCACCAAGGACCCGGTGCTCACCGGTGTGCGTCCCAATCAACTGGAGGATGGTCCGCAGGTGCAGTTCACAGTGGACCGGATTCAGGCGCAGGCTATGGGGTTGCCCCTGGCGGATATCTATGGTGCGATCCAACTCATGTTGGCGCCGGTCTACGCCAATGATTTCAACTACCAGGGGCGGGTGCTCAAGGTCCTGCTCCAGGCTGATGCCGCTTTTCGCGGTCGCCCGGAGGATCTGGGCCGCTACTACATTCCCAGCACGCGGGGAGGGGACGACGCCATGGTGCCCTTGACCAGCGTCGTCACTGCCGGCTGGACCACGGCCCCGCCGGCGATCGACCACTACAACGGTTTCGAGGCGATCCAGATCAACGGCAGTCCAGCACCCGGTCACTCATCCGGTCAGGCGATGATGGCCATGCAGGGGATCGTCCAACGCGACTTGCCCCAGGGCATCGGTTATGAGTGGTCCGGTTCATCCTTGCAGGAGCTGATCTCCGGTCAGCAGGCACCGATCCTCTTTGCACTGTCGTTGCTGGTGGTGTTCCTGGCCCTGGCCGCGCTCTACGAGAGCTGGTCGGTGCCGGCGGCGGTGATGCTGGTGGTGCCTCTGGGTGTCTTGGGAGCCTTGAGTTTCACCTGGTTGCGAGGCTTGGAGAACGACGTTTATTTCAAAGTCGGGCTCATCGCCGTCATCGGTCTCTCGGCCAAGAACGCCATTCTCATCATCGAGTTTGCCAACACCGCGCGCCAGGCGGGCAAGAGCGTTCTGGATGCCACGCTGGAGGCGTGCCGGCTGCGTCTGCGGCCCATCCTCATGACCTCCATCGCCTTCATTCTGGGTGTCACCCCGCTCGTCATCTCCACCGGCGCCGGTGCCAACAGCCGCCATGCCATCGGTACCGGTGTCATGGGGGGGATGTTCGGCGCCACCGTGCTGGGGATCCTGTTCGTGCCGATCTTCTACGTGGTCGTGCGGCGGCTGTTGGGCGATCGGCTGGAAGGGCCAACAGCGCGGGCGGCGAGCGACAGCACGTGATCATTGGTGCCCGCCCGAGCCTCTGTTACTGTTACATCAGGTCATTCAGTCACCGAAGTGGATCCCAGGATGCACGCCTTGTTGCGCCTCTCGACGGCTATCGACACGCTGAACCGCCGCATCGGGCGCGCCGCCACCTGGCTGGTGCTGGTCTGCGTCTGCCTCTCCGCTCTCACCGCCACGCTGCGCTATCTGCTCGATTGGGGTTCGAACGCCATGATCGAGGGCCAGTGGTTCATGTTCGGCTTGATCTTCCTGCTCTGCGCCCCCTGGACGCTCCAGGAGCAGGGTCATGTGCGCGTGGACATCCTCTATACCCGTTTGCCGCCCCGCGCCCGGGTTTGGATCGACGTGATGGGCGGACTGCTGTTCCTGCTCCCGGTCTGTCTGTTGATCGTCTGGAACGCCTGGGGTTACTTCCTGCTGTCCTTCCATCAGCACGAGTCGTCGTTCAATCCGGGGGGACTCTGGTGGTGGCCGATGAAACTCGCGATCCCGATCGCCTTCAGCCTGCTTGCGGCCCAGGGCCTGTCGGAGATCATCAAGGGTGTCGCCGCGTTGCTGGGGCTGCGGCCGTTGCCGGCCGTCGCCGAGGGACACTGAGATGGAAGCCTGGTTGGCTGTCAACCTGGCCCCGGTGATGTTCTCGGCGCTCGTGCTGTTCCTGCTCAGCGGTTATCCGGTCGCCTTCGCACTGGCCGCGGTCGGGTTGGTGTTCGGTCTGATCGGGATCGAACTCGGGCTGCTGACCCCGGCACTGTTGCAGGCACTCCCGGATCGGGTGTTCGGCATCATGCGCAACGAGATCCTGCTCGCAGTGCCCTTCTTCACCTTCATGGGTCTGATCCTCGAACGCAGCGGCATGGCCGAGGACCTGCTGGACACGGTGGGACAGATCTTCGGCGGGGTCCGCGGCGGGCTGGCCTACGCGGTCATTTTCGTCGGCGCTCTGCTGGCGGCCACCACCGGCGTCGTGGCCGCCTCGGTCATCGCCATGGGATTGATCTCGTTGCCGATCATGCTGCGCTATGGCTACCATCGGCCATTGGCGGCCGGGGTGATCGCGGCGAGCGGAACCCTGGCACAGATCATCCCGCCCTCGCTGGTCCTGATCATCATGGCCGATGTGCTCGGCCGCTCGGTCGGGGATATGTATAAAGGTGCGCTGCTCCCAGGGTTTCTGCTAACCGGGCTTTACACCCTTTACATCTTCGGGAATACCCTGGTGCGTCCCGCGGCCCTGCCGCCCTTGCCGTCGGCCGCGCGCACCCTGCATGGCCGTGCCTTGGCCCTGCGTGTCATCGTGGCGCTGATCCCGCCCCTGGCGCTGATCTTCCTGGTGCTCGGGACCATCTTCATCGGTTGGGCGACCCCCACCGAAGGCGGGGCCATGGGTGCGGTGGGCGCGCTCCTGCTGGCGCGCGTCAAGAGTCGACTCAACCGCGACGTGCTGGTGCAGTCCATGGCGAGTACGGCCAAGATCACCAGTTTCGTCGTCTTCATTCTGATCGGCTCAAGTGTTTTCAGTCTGACGTTCCGCGCGGTGAACGGCGACCTGTGGGTGGAGCATCTCCTGATCGGTCTGCCGGGCGGAGTCATGGGATTTCTGATCTTTGTCAATCTCTTGGTTTTTCTGCTGGCATTCTTCCTGGATTTTTTCGAGATTGCATTCATCATCCTGCCGCTGCTGGCTCCGGTCGCTGAGAAGCTCGGCATCGATCTGGTGTGGTTCGGGGTGCTGATCGGGGTCAACCTGCAGACTAGTTTCATGCATCCGCCATTCGGGTTCGCGCTTTTCTATCTGCGCTCGGTGGCCCCGCCGGCGGTTCGCACCTCCGAAATCTACTGGGGGGCGGTGCCCTTCCTGGGCATTCAAATCCTGATGGTAGCCCTCATCGTCATCTTCCCCGAGTTGGTGAGCTGGGGGTTGGACGCACCCGCTGACGCCGGCAACCCCACGCAGATTATCATCCCTGATCAGGACGGAGGCTCCAGTCTGCTTGATAGTCCAGATTTTGAAGTGGTATTTCCAGTGGACCAACCTTAGCGCTGGACCTGTTATACACTGAATGTTCGATTCATCCACACTGCTTGCTTTCAAGGCGTACTCCCGACACGATTTGGAGGCCATGTTTGCCATCTGAGTGACATCCGATCGGCGCGAGTTCGTTCATGGCCCCGTTCTTGCTTTTTAATATGTAAGTCATCGTTATGTCATTTTTGCATCCGGAGCATGCCCGTGGATTCAACCGCTGTCGACAGCCCGCCGGAAGGCGATCTGCTGGTGCTCCAGCAGATTTCCCGTATCGTCTCCCGTGGCGATGCCGCCGAGTCACGCATTCAGGATATCTTGCGCCACCTCGCGGGTGCGCCCGGTCTCATGCGCGGCCGGGTGCTGCTGGCAGACCCTGACGCCGGCACCATCTATATCCGGTATGCCCACGGCATGACCCCGGCCGAGCTGGAACGGGGTCATTATCGGATCGGCGAGGGCATGTCCGGACGCGTGTTTCAGACCGGCGAGGCCGCGCTCGTTGCCAATATCCACGATGAACCCGACTACCTGGCGCGCGCCACGGCGCGCGACGCATTGCCCGAGCAGATCGCGTTCCTCGCGGTGCCGATCGTCTGCGCTCATCTCCCTATTGGCGTGCTGGCAGCGCATCGGCTGCCCAACAGCGCCCGTTCCGCCAGGGCCGATCTTGCACTGCTGGAGGTCATCGCGACCTTGATCGGGCAAATCCTGGTCACCGATGAGCAGTCCGAGCCGCGGCTCGCGACCGCTCAAGCGGTGCTGCGGTCAGCACCGGTCGCCGCCGGGCGCGACGCCGGTGAGGGCGAGCACGACGGCGTACACCGCGATCTGCTGCTGCGCACGGCCGAGCAGTTGTACGGGCAGGGGCGCTTGCACCTGGCCGCGGATCGGTTTCTGCGTATCACGGCGCTGCGGCCAGCCAGTGACGAAACGCGCGCGGCCCAAAACCGATTGCTGGAGATCGCCGGCTACTACGAGAAGCGGGGTGCGAATCGACTGGCTTTGGATGTCCTGGAGCGCTTGCGGCGGGCGCGCGGGGTGCAGAGTGCGTCGGACGGGGATAGCGTGTGGGAGTCGCTGTCCGACCAGCAGCAGACTCAAGATGATGATGCCGAGCCTTGGGACACCTATGACAGCGCATTGCGCAACAGCGATGTCTCGCGATACCGGCCCGGGGCCGACGATCGCTGAACGACGGCGCGGGGCGACGCCCCGGGGCTGAGCCGCCGTTCCTTTGTCTTCCGCCGGCGGTTGGTGCGCCACCGCGATGGATACGCCTGCAATGGAATCAAAGTCGGCGCCACCGAGGCCCCCGCGCGCAAACTCTTCGAGCCGGGCCAGGAGCCCAAGAAAACCATTCTCGGACCCGCTCTGGCGGTTTGCCGGCACCCGACACGTCCAGCCCGCGTTCCTGCCGAGCGCGGCCGGTCTGCTCTTCGCCGGTACCGGCGGAGATGTTCTGCTGGTCAGCTAAGTCCTTGGGGGCGACTGAAGTCACCCCTACAAGTCGCCCCTACAAGTCGGTAGATCATTCCCCGGAAATCGCCTACAGCCGTACCCGCTACTTTTTCCGCCGCATCGCGGCCAGGAAGTTGGTCATGGACGACTCCGCCACCCCCCACCAGACGTCCGACGTCTGCTGGAAGGCGAACATCGAGTCATAAAGTCCTTTGAAAGTCGGGTTCTTGGCGGACTCCTCCGCAAAGACCGCCTGTGCGATCTCGTAGGCTTTCAGCAGAACATCGTCCGGGAAGCGCTTGATTACCGCGCCGTTCTGCTGAAGCCGCTGCAGGGCCGGCGGGTTTTTGGCGTCATAAGCGGCCAGCATCAGCAAATGCGCCTCCGCGGCCGCGCACTGAAAAGCCGCCTGGTAGGCCGGGGGCAGGGCGGCCCACTGGTCTTTATTTATATAAAAGACCAACTGCGTCCCCGGTTCCCACCAGCCTGGATAGTAATAGTATTTGGCGACCTTATAGAACCCGAGTTTCTCATCGTCATAGGGCACCGTCCATTCGGCTGCATCAATGGCGCCGCGCTCCAGTGCCGGATAGATCTCGCCGCCGGGCAATGATTGCGGCACGGCGCCCATGCGTGAAAAAATCTCCGCTCCGAACCCTGGAATACGGATCTTCAGCCCCTCGATATCCTTGACTGATTTGATCTCCTTGCGATACCAGCCACCCATCTGAGCGCCCGTACTGCCGCCCGGAAAATTGATGATATTGTAATCGGCAAACATCGCGCGCAATAACTCCATCCCGCCGCCAAACCAGGTCCAGGCGGTGAGTTGGCGTGTGTTGAGCCCGAAGGGCAGGGTAGTTTCCAGCGCCAGTGCCTTGTTCTTTCCGAAATAATAATAGGATGCAGTGTGCCCGCATTCCACCGTACCCTGCTGCACCGCATCCAGCACGCCCAGCGCCGGGACCAGTTCCCCGCCGGCGAAGACCCGGATCTCGAAGCGGCCATCGGTCAGTTCCGCCACGCGCTTCGCCATGGTTTCGGCACCACCATAGATGGTGTCCAGGCTTTTCGGGAAGCTGGAGGCCAGACGCCATTTGATGGTCGGTGTCTCGGCCCGCACCGGCGGTGCCAGGCCCGCTGCCGCGGCGCCGATCCCGGCCGTCTTCAGAAAATCACGTCTCTGCATGGTAGGTCCTCGCTACGGGTTGATCAGCATGCGGGGCAGTGGCTCCTGCCCGCGGCGCCGGGTCGCGCCGGCGTGTCGTAAATTGTAACCGCAACGTTCATTCGTCTCAGATCATTGACGAATCGATCTGTTGCATGCGTTCATCGGATATCGTTCAGGCCGCTGCACGTCTTTGGTGCCTGGACCCCGCACCGTCGCACAAACCAGTGCACCGCCGCGGCGATCTGGCCCCGGCAATCCGCGCTCAAGGTGTCCATGGGGCCATCACCGATCAGGGCGCAGAGCAGGTCCTGCTCACCCGGCGTCAAATGCAATGTCAATGTCACCGGCAGGGCCGCGTTGGCCGGAAGCAGCCGGGCGCGGAACACCACCGACTGGGTCGCGATCCTTGGTGCCTCGATGATCACCGCATTCAGACCGCCGCTGCACGCCTCGCGTAACGGACCTCCCAGTTCCCGTTCAGCGAAGCGGGCGAGCAGGGCGCGATAGTCGTCGAGGCGGCTCAGGAGACGGCGCAGTTCATGGGGATTCGGGGTCTCTTCACGGACCTGGCGGTCCAGTGCCTGGCGCAGTCGATCAAACGCCTTGGGCAGGCCGCCGCCATGAAAACCGCGCCGCACCAGTCCGGCGACCGTCTCGCCATGATCGCCCAGGCGAGCCGCCGGCACCGGATCGGTGCCGACGGCTCCCCGATTGGAACCATAGAGCCGCCAGTTCTCTTTCAATTCCCAAAAGAGAAAACCGAAGAGCCCGGGCAGCAGGAACACGGTGACGGCCACCAGTGACACCGCGAGCGGGTCCGGCAGCAGGGGTGAAGTCGCGGCGAAGAGCCCGCTGCTCAGGGCCGGCAGGAAGGGCAGCATCAGCTTATGGCCCAGGGTGACGACCGGAAAGTGTTTAATCGGATTGGTTTGCGGCTCGATCAAGACCACCACATAAAACTCGACCACCGCCTCACAGAAGGCCCAGGGCAGTGCGGCCAGGGCCTTGAGCACGCTGGTTCCCGGACGCTCGCCCAGACGTGGGCTGAGTCGGGTGCGGATGCGGTGCAGACCCTCGGTCAGCGCCCGGGTCGCCTGCTTGAAGAACTCCATCACCGGCGCGATCAGGCCGGCCAGGCGCTCCTGACGCAACAAATCCAGGAACCGGCGCCAACCGGTCACCAGATCGTCGAGCCGCCGTCGGCCCGCCGGGGTATCACGCAGCAGGGTGCCGAACGCGTAGGCCAGTGCCAGCACCGGTAGCCAGGCCGTGACCCCGGGTGCCTGCGGCATGGCCAGTGACCAGAGCGCGGCCACCGGCAGAAGGGGCAGCAGACCCAAGGCCAGCGGGGCAAGTAGGCGATCGAGCAGAGTGCGCACCAGGCGCCGCGTCAGGAACCAGACGACCGGGGGCCAGCGCAGGAACCGCGGCAGCCCGGTAATGAACAGAAAGCGGATCAATCCCGTTGCCAAGCGCCACGTCAGCACGGCCGCGACGCGACCCCGTCGGGTGTTGACCGTCGCACTCAGGGCCGCCCCCAGGAGTAGCACCGGCCAGGTTCCGGTCAGTGCGGGGTACAGATCGAAGGGTGTAAAGAGTTTCCACACGAGGCGGGTGACCTCGATGGCCGCCCAGGCCGCCAACCCCGGCAGCACCACCAGGCGCAGCAGGCAGCGCCCGTTGCGACTCCCGAACAGCGGGGCGCTGAGTCGCTGGAGCCCTTTCACGTAGAAGGCACCGGGCTGGTAGACACCCGGCAGGGCCGGGGCGGCGGCGGCATCGAAACGGCCGAGGTGATCCCCTTCCCAAATCTCCGCCAAGCGCAGATCCGGAAGACTCAAGGTGTCCTGATTCAAGAGATCCCGGACGTCGTTGAACTTGAGGTGTTGGCGACGGCGGATCAGGTTGGCCATCGCATCCGTAAGGCGCCGCGCCGCGAGTCGACCGCGCGCGGACGGCGGGACCAGTCCGGCCGTTTCCAGTGCGCCCGCAAGCCGGGGCCGCAGTTGGCTCTCCAGGCGTTCGCTGATCTGTGTCGTCAATTGCTGCAAAGGTGCGCCGAAGCGGTCCAGATCCGCGACCGGCCAGGGCAACTGCGTGAGCAGACGGCTCGCGGTGTCCAGGGCCGCGAGCCCTTTCAGCGTGCTCAGAAAAGGCAGAATCCGGCGCGCCCGCCCGCGGCTCAGCCAGGTGCGCCATTCGATCCGATAATAGGTGTTGTGCTCCTCTTGGAGCGCAATCTCCAGGTATCCGAGCAGGTCCTGAGCCAGCGCAGCCGCCGTTGCGTGCTCTGTCGCCAGACGCCACAGCAAGGCCCGGAGATCGCTCGCCGCGGCGGCCGGTAATCGCCAGGTAACGACAATGCGATCGGCGAGCGATTCCGCCGCCGTCCATTGGCGCTGCTCCAAGAGCAGTGCCACCGGGTCGTCCGGTGCGGGCTCACCCGCGATGCGGACATAACAGGTTCGAGCCGTGCGCAGGAACCCCAGGGCTGCGGCGAAACGTCCATTCCATTCAGCGCCTTGAGCCGCCGCGGACAGCGACTGCAAGCGCACCAGACGTACCCGTGACCAGCGCTCTCCTGCCCGGCCGCAAGCGGGGGTAGGGGATCGGAGCCGCACCTTCCATGGGGCCAGCAAGAGAGCCTCCAGCGCCTGCACGAGACGCGTCAGTCCCGGTGGACGACGGCGGATCGCGATGCCGTGGCGTAAGGCGTCCAGGCAACGCGCCTGGAGATCGGTCGGCACCCCTGGAGGGTTCGGGAGTGGACCCCGACGCAGTGCGGGCGCAGTCGGCTGATCCCCCGCGCCAGCCTCGGTCGGAGCGCCGGCGTCCAGGGGACTGGAGGCTGTTGTCGCGCTGGACCGCCCCGCGGCCTGACGGTCCGGATCGCAACCGCCGAACGGCAAATCCGCGGGCAGCGGCAGCCGCACGCCGGGCACACCGCAGTCGGCGGCCGGCCGGCCGCGCTCCAGTGCCTGGGGCAGTCGGCCGCCGGGGCAGGGTACCGGCAGATCGAGTCCGCTCGCCTCGAGCCAGTGGTCCACGGCGGCCCAGTCCGTCACCGCCGGAAAGCAGCAGGCGCGCGTCAGCGGGGCGAAATAGCGCAAGCGCACCACGCGGGCGGCGAAGCTGCGGCACAACGCCGTCTCGCTCTCAGCGGCTCCGGCCACCCCTTCGCGCAGCAGCACGTCTTGTGCCTCCGCAAGCGCGGTATGGCCGATCAGCGTCGCGAGGGCCGCCGGACCAAAGCGCGCCGCGTCCTGGTTGTCGTCGCGCGCCGTCTGCCAGGCGCGGGCCACCTCACCCTCGCAGCGCCTGGCCCAGTAGTCGCGCAGCAAGGTGCGTTCAGGCGTGCTCTTCAGGGCGGGTGCGCCGGGCATCGGCAACAACAGAATCCACTCCGGCAGGGGCAGGCCCTCAATGACCGAGAGCGCTTCCGGATTTTCCGTCTCCAGCCGTTCCAGAAAGCACCCCCGCGCCAGCAGGTGATAGCAGATCTCGACACCCGACTGGGCAGCAGACCGCCCCGGCTCCCGCTGGAGCCGCTCCAGTGCGCGCGGATGGAACAAGAAGACCCCTTCGGCCGGCCCCAAGACCCACCGGCGAAACACGGCCGCGGTGACCGGGCGCATGGCCGCGGCGGTACTTTGGTCGGTGTGTGATGCAGGGTGCAGGGCGAGCGTCCGAGACGGTTGAGATGATCAGGGGATCCTGAGCAATCGGGCCGATCCTGTCTATCGATTCTCGATCCGAGCGTGGGGCGATCGGTTGGTTCGGTTCAATGACATGGACCTGGGCGAGACGAGGCGATTCTCGAAGAACCTCGTATCACACCGGCTCGACCTCCGGTGACCGGGCCGAGGCGACCGGAGGTCGACGCTTTAGCGGGCGGCGGCGCGTCCGGCTGAAGACTCGAACCCTCAAGAAAGACCAAGAAATGGGTGTTCTCGGGTGTCTTTGTGGTTGCGTTACGATGATGTGCGCGTCTTCGGCCGTGATCGTAATCCCGGCCGGCGGCGTGCGTCGTCAGGGCTGCCAGCCCTGACGGTGTCAGGTCAGGATGGCCTGACGACGCACCCGGCGAGCCCAAGTGGCCGGAATCTTAATCGAGGCTGTCGCTGGCTTGACGCGTGCCTGGCGACCCCCTCTCTGCACCAGGTTCTCGGGCCAGACTGCGCGAGGGACCGGTGGGGACAAAGCGGCGGCGGGTGACGGATAGGAAAAGAATAATACAAGGATAAAAGGATAGGGCCGAAAAAAAAGCGATTTTAAAATTATGAATCAATAGCTTGAAAAAATAACCCGTAACCTATTCTCCCTGCCTCCCCTGCTTGCGCCCGGTCGGACGAGGTATTTTGAGGCAGGTGAGAGGTCGAAAAAACTGACACGTAACCTATTCTCCCTGATTTTTCGGCGACCCGTAACCTATCCTCCCTGCCTTTTCGACGACCCGTAACCTATCCTCCCTGCCTTGAAGCTCCTTTTTGGGAACCTGAAAGGCTCCAGACGCGACCCGTAACCTATCCTCCCTGCGACCCGTAACCTATTCTCCCTGCCTTCGGCCCCGACCCGTAACCTATCCTCCCTGCCCAGCGCCTGAGTTATCCACAAGTTGGCGGCCATCTTCGGCGAGGGACTGGCGCTTACTGGCCGCCTTCACCTCGGTGACAAATTCGCGCGATGGGCGAATCGTGTAAACCACGTCTACGATCTTGCCGCGTGCGCCTTGAACGACTTTCTTCTCAGGAGGGCAACCGAGAAGCGGCGGGCGGCAGTTGTGCAATTCCGCAAAGGCGGAATCCACCGCGGCTACGGCGAGGCGCACGACGGCATATCCGTTCAGAAGGCCGCTGTCCCGCGTAATGGTTGAGAAACGGATCTCAAACGGATGCAGGAAACTGGCGTTGAGGTATTTGAGGCTCAAGACCTTGTTGAGCCAGCGGGCCAACTGGTTTTTGTGGCCCATCAGCCGGGCGTAGTTGAACTGTCGGTAGGTCAGTTCGTCGAGGGCGCGGCTGGCAAACGGGTGAAAGTCCGCGAACCATTTAGCTTCGGGGTCTTCGGCGAGCCTGCTCTTCGAGACGCGGAACAGGTTGTTCAAGTAAAGGCTCTTGCTGGTGAACTCGCCAGCTTTCCCGTCCGTAGTGGTGGTTCGGATCACGGCGCTCGACATGATTTCGAGGCTGAGGTTAATTTCGTTGTAGGTGCGCCCGTGACCACGCCGCTCAAGCTCCTTGCGTACCATGTATAGGGTAAACACTACGCCGCCGCGTCGCGCTTTCGGGTCGTAATAGCCGTTGTTCTGATCGGCGGCGATCTTCCGCAACACATCCTCGATCAGCTCTTCGTTGGCACTGGGGAAGTAGCTGCGGATCGTCCCGTCGCTGCCCTTCACGGTTGCGGGCTGGATGGTGGCCGTGAGTTCCCGCCCGCGATAGTGGAACGGCACTTCGTGGAGCAGCGGGAAGGTTCCGGCCTTGCGCCATTTGTCCTGTTGCTGCCGGGACACGACATAGCGCGGGATGCTGTCCCAGAGGTCGAAGACGTTGGACAGGGAGTCGCGCTCGGTGCTGGTGTTGCAGAGCAGGCCCCGGAACAAGTCCATCTGGGGGCTAGCGAAATCCTCCGGCTGCGGTGGCGCAGGCGGCTTTCTCTTCACGGGCGTCACAGTCCCCTCCTATTTGCAGTCTTGTAGTAAAGTATCCGGAAGCAACCGCGGTGCTCTGCCTCATGGCGCGTTGCTGCCGACAATCACGAAGCGCAAGCCGGCGCAGGTCTTTGGCCGCGGTCTTAGCTATACTAGCCAAATTAGCTAAGTGGGAGAGTCGACCGTGAAGACCATTACATCAGCCGAAGCCCAGAATCGGTTTGGGGAACTCCTGGATAACGCCCAGCGTGAACCCATCACGATTACCCGGCGGGGGCGCCCGGTGGCCGTGCTCCTGTCGCCTCGGGACTTGAGTGAACTGACCGACATCCGCCAACGGCAGACAGCGGCATTGGCGACCTTCGATGCCTACTTCCAAAAAGCCGATGCCACCTTGACCGATGCCGCCAAGGCCCTCACCGATGCCGACATCGAGCGGCTGGTGCATGATCTTTGCTAAGCGCTTCGTGTTTGATACCAGTACGCTCCTCGGTGCGGTGCTGCGTCCTGCGTCCGTACCTCGACAGGCCTTTCGGGCCGCGCTGTCGCAGGGCGTCTTGTGCGCATCCCCTGCCACATTGGCCGAGTTGGAACGGGTACTGATGCGCGACAAATTCGATGCCTATCAAATCCGAGCGATACGCCTGGAGTTTTTGCAGGACTATCGCGACGTGTTGCGCCTGTTCCCGGTGACCGAAGCTGACGCGTTGGGCCTACCTCAACCCTGCCGCGACCCTCAGGATGACAAGTTCCTGGCCCTGGCGCGACATTGCGAAGCGGACATCATCCTCTCCAGCGACGGCGATCTGCTGGTGTTAAACCCCTGGCAGGGCGTCCCCATCCTGACCCCAGCCCAGTTCTTGGGTTAGGGAGAGCCCAGGCGTCATTCGTGCCTGACCAGCCTGCGTCCGCAGTTGTTGGGGCGGTCAGCAGTCCGGTGTGCGCGGCAGTGGTCAGCCGTCGGCAATGCGGCTTGGTTGGCCGTCAGACCTTCAGGTACTGGTAAACGGTTTCGCGACTGATCCCGAGTGCGCGGGCCAACGTCGCCTTCGGCTCCCCGGCCGCGGCCCGCTGCCGCAGTTCGGTCACCTGCGCGGGGCCGAGTGATTTCTTGCGGCCCCGATAGACGCCGCGCTGTTTGGCCAGTGCGATCCCCTCGCGCTGCCGCTCGCGCAGCAGTGCCCTTTCGAACTCGGCGAACGCGCCCATCACCGACAGCATCAGATTCGCCAGCGGCGAATCCTCGCCGGTAAAGGTCAGCTGCTCTTTGACGAACGCGACCCGCACGCCCCGTTTAGTCAACGTCTGCACCAGGCGGCGCAAATCGTCGAGGTTGCGCGCCAGCCGATCCATGCTGTGCACCAGCACCGTGTCACCTTCGCGCACGAAGCCCAGCAAGGCATCGAGTTGTGGTCGCTGGGTGTCCTTGCCGGACGCCTTGTCGGTGAACGTCTTGTCCACCGGCACGTCCTCAAGCTGCCGATTCGGGTTCTGATCGAAGCTGCTGACCCGAACATAGCCGATACGCTGACCCTGCATGATGCCTCCGCTGCCAAAAGTGTCAGGAAAAGATCTATGATCTTTCAGTGCAGGTGTCAAGAAAAATCGTCGACAACCCTATCCTGACGCTTTCAGCAGGGAACCCTGACATCAGGATAGGGTATACCTCAGAGCATCAACACACAAAAATTACGTTTTCCGGCCCAAGTAAACTCCAAATTACCGAAAACACTCTGGGCAAACCTTCGGCTACAATAGCTGCCACCGCCGCGGCCTTGTGACAAATAAAGTGCTTAGCGTCGAAGCTCAGCCAGGCCTGAGACTGGCGTCTCCACCGCGACGGGGCGTCTTCCAGATGGGATGTGGGCGTCGTGTGCCGGGGCGACGCCCGTCTTCGAGCATCGCGGCGCCCTCCGTCGCGGCGAGCCGCCGCTCCCACGGAGCGCATCGGGTCCGGCTGAGCTACAGTACCAATCACCTTGAACAATGATGGGGTAGCACTGATGAACAGTTCCAGACGCAGATTCCTGAAGATCGGCGTAGCGAGCACGGCTTCTATCTTAACCGCTACTCCTTTTCTTTCCGCCTGCTCGCAAGCCGCCAAGACTCCAGAGTTTGCTATGCAGGCACCATGGATCAATGACGCCGAATTTATCGGGTATTTCGTGGCGCAGTCCCATGATTGGTATAACGACGAGCACGTGCACTTCAAGTATCTGCCCGGCGGCCCCCAGATTGTTGCCGATCAGGTGCTTTTCGCAAAAAAGGCGGACGTGATACTCAGTACCCCGGATCTCACGGTAAAGACAATCATTGATCAAGGGGCACCTTTCAAAATTATCGGTACCCAGTACCAAAAAAACCCCATTGGCATAGTGAGCCTAGAAGAAAGACCGGTAAAGACACCTCAGGACCTTGTCGGAAAAAAGCTCGCAGTACCTCCCGCCAACATGGTCACTATTAACGCTTTCCTCGACATCAACAAGATCCCTCGTAACGCAGTTAACATTGTTCCGTATCAATATGATCCCACCCCTCTAATAATGGGCGAGGTAGACGCGACACTGGATTTCGTGACCAATGTCCCTTACACCATTGAACAACGCGGGAAAAAGCCTTTTTCCTTCACTCTATATGAAAACGGCTTGCCACTGTTCAATGACACCGTCGTAGTTATGGAAGAAACGCTCAAGAAACGCCGCGAGGAAATACTTGCATGGATGCGCGCAAGCCGCCGGGGGTGGGACGAAAACTTTTTGGATACCGACAAGTATCCACGGAAGTTCGCGGACACTTACTTCAAGGGAACTGGCCGGACACTTGCCAATGAAGTCTACTTCAACAGGCGACAGCAACCGCTAATTAAGCCTACGGCGGATTTCCAAGTTTTCGCTATGTCGGATGACGCAATCGAACAGAATATCGAATCCCTACAACGGATGAACATCGCTGCCCGGCGTGACATGTTTACCACCGAACTCCTTAAAGCGATGTAAATTTACCGTTTCAGTATGGAAACTATCACTTTCCAGAACGTAAGCAAGCGACACGGCAAGCTTACCATTCTATCAAACGTCTCCTTCAAGATCCCCCGTGGACACACTTGGGCTCTCGTGGGTCCATCAGGGGTTGGCAAATCCACACTCCTACACCTAGTCGCCGGACTGGAAAAGCCAAATGAAGGGCGCATTTCTATATTCGGCAGCAGCCCGGCTGTATCCGCTCGCAAGCGCATATTCGGTTACGTATTTCAAGATGACTTGCTCTTGCCGTGGCTCACGGTATCCAGAAATATTGGTCTTCCATTAGACTTAGCTGGACACCAGCGAGACGAAACTGATCGTCTTGTGCACCAACACTGTAAACACGTTAATCTGGATAAACTCGGCCACCTCTACCCAGATGAGCTTTCCGGAGGGCAGCGTCGCCGCACTGCTCTAGCCCGCGCGACAATACATCAACCACAAGTGCTCCTCATGGACGAACCGTTCAACGCTCTTGATGAGCCGTTGCGTCGCTCTCTTTTGTGCAAATACGAACAGATACTTCGTCAGAATCAGCTTACCGCGATACTGGTGACGCATTCAGTAGAAGAAGCCATCTATCTTGGGGACAGCATCCAAGTTATCTCTGGCAACCCACATCAGGACTATCCTGGAAAGATCACCTACTCGATCGAAGTGCCATTTCAAAAGCCGAGATCCCCAGAACTTTTTAGAGATGCATCCTTTATATCTCTGAAGGAACAGGTTCTAGCTAAGTTCTTGCCGTCCGATGACGATCTGGCGTAGCAAGCTCCCGTTGGGCGCTAAGTTCGGGCTCACGCTCATCGTCGCGCTTGTTCTTTGGTATTTGTTTTCCTCGATAACTTGGTCCAATGGACTCCCAAGCGTCTACGGTATTCTCGCATTTCTCAACGAGCATTACTTACTAATCGCGACTCACAGTTGGCATACCGCCATCCGCGCACTACTTGGCATTACAGTAGCGCTCGTGATTTCTACTATCCTTATCTCTCTTTTCTTCGTCCATCGACACATCGCTCTTTTTTTTACAGCCCCCTTCATGGCGTTCTTCGCCGTACCCGTCACCATAGTTGCGCCCATAGCATATTTGAAGCTTGATGTCCTATCACTTACGGTGCTCACAGCTGTTCTCACCGTCACGTATCCCTTCACTATCGCATCCACAACAAAGATTCAGGAAGTATCCAATCAATACACCCCTTTGTTTAAATCCTTGGGTGCGTGCTGGTTAACGCGACTTCTCAAACTCCGGCTCCCCGCGTTTATCCTCGCGGTTACGGATGGCCTCCAACTGATGGTTCCTTGGGCACTCCTTGGGGTAATGCTGGGAGAATATGCCGGCGGCACAGATTCAGGGCTAGGCAACTATTTGATCGGGCTAATGGGAAACGGCGACCCGAACTCCCTTTGGGCTATTACTCTAGTTGTAACCTTTTTTTCCCTTCTAATATATTGGGTCTTGGGCCAGATGTCGGCCCGTATCCAAATTAAACTTCGACTTCGCCAAGCGATTCCCGCGACCAGTAGCTATTCCCAAACCTTAGAAACATCGGAAATCGTGGTTATGCTCGTCGGCGGTCTTGTTAGTTGGGAAGTCTTGCGTGCCCTCTCAGGTTTACAGGGCACTCAGTTTCCCGGTTTGTTCGACCTCTGGAGATACATCCGCAGCGAAGGCGTCGATGTTCTGCCGAACTACGCATCGGTTGTCAGTTCGGTTTCTGCGGCAGTCTGCGCACTCGCGATAGCAGTTACCTTAGCTGGGGCACTCGCCTTGCTGAGCTATGTTGCACCACGCTGGAGAGGACTCACCGAAGCCGGCATCCTGTTGTTTCAGGTCGTTCCCATCGTGGCGATGCTGCCAATACTATCGCTGCTCTTAGGGCGCACATGGGGCGTCGGTGTCGTTATGGGCGTGCTGGCGACAGTGTTTCCTGCCTACTCAATCATGCTAAGACGGCTACACTCCCTGCCAACCGCGTATCCACGGATGCTTGTCGCATTTGGCGCATCTGAGAACGCTATATTGACGTTGCTCCTCATACCATGGATGGTGGACGCTGCGGGTACCGCGCTTCGGGTGGGAGCCCCGAGGGTCTTGGTTGGCGTGATCCTCGCGGAATCCTTGCTATCTGGAACAGGAATGGGTGACTACATCAATGGTCAATTCGGCGCCGGAAATTTTCGTGGGCTCGCCGTCGCCGCCCTCATTACAATAGCGTTTGCAGGTCTATTTTTGGCTGTAGCGAGCTTCTCTGAACCATTGCTGCACGCCGTGCATGCACGGGTTTTCAGGCTTTATCATATACTACGTAAATTGCATCATGCTTCGTGAACAAACGAATCAGTGACAAAGAAATTAATATAAAATATACTATTAGTAGGGCCGTTACCAATGCTCCAAAGTTGCCCGTCGAGATGCTTGTTTGCCAGTAAGGGAGGGCGCTACCAAGACGATAACTTGGAATTGAAGATGTAAGAGCAGGCAGGGCGTTCTCGTACCACATCAATAGTTTCGCTGCGCCAATAACAATTAGTGCGGCACCTATATATTCAAGCATAGATGCCATCAATGTTTTTCGCAGTATCAGTAAGATTAAGATGTAAAAAATTGACGAGGCGAGCAAAAGTTCGATATAGATGCCGTTCTCGAAAAAACCGATAACCCTTGCCGTCTCGATAAATTGGCATTCTCCCGAGCCGACGGTCGTGGGCGCAGATGCCGCAGAGGTGACAACCAGGAAACAAAGGAGCACGAGCAATTGAATAGCATCTAGCCGCCAAATCAGCTTATCGCTCCCAGCCGCCAACTCGTCTTTCGTGACGTGAATAATGCGGTGACAAATTAGAAGAATGCCGTATAGCGCAACCAGGTAGACCCCGTAGTCCTTAGGTTGAATTACGATAAACAGCCAGAAATTCGCAATTAATAGTCGTCGAGCCATGCCGAGCACTGTGAGAAGCCGCCATCTGGCGGTGTTTCGCAACGTGGTACCGGAAAGATACATCTCGAACAGGCCGGTTGAAAAATATAGGTAGAGAGCAAACCAGAAAAGTGATGCTGCAAAAAAGAGGTTCAGCAGGCTTGCTGACTGGGAAACCGCCGCCATCCAATCAAAAGGGCTGTAATCCGGCAGGGCTCCCCCCCTAAACATGATGAAGGCGCCAGCACACAAATATGCGATCAGTCCTGCGGTGGGGGCAATTTTCAGCATGGCTCAGAGTACACTATAGGTGAAAACTAAAAGACTGAGGCGCAGAACATGATTATACCCATCATCGCGGTCTGCGAGCCAGAGGGGCCTTTTGGGGCGTGGTCGAATTTCGCAGTGTTGCCTTTCTTTTGTGACGGGGAGGGTTACCTAAGCATCGAGCACTACTTCCAAGCGTCAAAGTTTCTCTGCCAGAACGACGCCGAGGAGGTTCGAGGGTGCGCAACCCCGCAGGCGGCCAAGACGCTTGCTTGGCGTTGGGATGATAGGAAGCGAAAGGACTGGGAGGCTACGCGTTTTGAAATAATGCGGAGAGCTTTATTAGAGAAATTTCTACAGTGGCCGGAGCCGCGCGCGCAGATCGTGAGTTCTTATCCGTTTCCAATTGTCGAAACAAACCTTAAAGATCGCGTGTGGGGTATTGGCGATGATCATAGTGGAGCGAATCTTTGGGGGCGATGCGCAATGGAGGTGAGATCAGAATTGCTACAACTCCCGTGCGATAAAACCAACGTGTGGATATCTGATAGAGCCAAGTTCACGGACACATCAGACTGGCGCTTCTTGGACAGTGAAGAGTGGAATATCCCTAGGGCCTTGGTAGAGGATGAAAGTTTGGAGGCAGGAGAAATATCCGTGTTGGGAACGGATATTGTGGAACTCGTAGAGAAGAAGCTAAGACATTCTCTACCTGACCTAGAATTGCCGAGGTGGTCGAGTAACACGAAGTATGCGTACAAGCGTGCGATCTTATCCGTGGGCGAGGATCATTATTCGGTAGCAAACGGCGACTTTGATGCGGCAAGAGCGCTAGCATATGAAACCAAGTATGCAGAATTCTCAGCAGGATCAGATGCGAGATCATGCGTACCTAACTGGCACGAACACTGCTTGGAGTTATTGTCGTCTAAAGTCAATTGGAATAATGCATACCCGTTGTTAGTTATTGGCTCAGGTGTCGGGGAGGAGGCGGCGAGACTATGGAGGAGATTCGGTAGCGGGGTCGTTTTGTCGGAAATATCTCCCGTTCTCGCGCGGAGTTGCATAGATGCGGCCCCAGCGGCGACAGTGCGAATTGGCGTCGCGGAGGACTTATCCGATCTCGCAGCTAACTCGATTGGCAGCTATTTTGCGCTGCGGACATTAGAATCCATGTTTCTGGACAAAACGGCAGCATTGGAAGAGGCGTTCCGCGTCTTGAAGCCTGGAGGAACCATCGGCGTCTCTGTCAGTTGTGGATATAACGTCGATGGGAAACTACTTAAAGGTAGATTTGTAGGCGAGGGGAAGCGCGATGTTGCCGGGGGCGCCAAAGATGCGTTGGAGCTTATCGAATTGATGCGTAAATCCGGCTTTACACTTGAGCATTTGCTGGATCTTAAAACGGAATGGCTTATGATCGCATATAAGCCGACTATGGAACTTTAAGAATGCGTATGCTGCCGCGCCGCACTAGCCTCGGCTTCACATAAGCTTGATTATCTGCAAATGGGCGAGGGGCCAGTATTGGCGGGCGCTCCCAAGAGCGGTACTGCTCCACTATGGCAATGGGCCAAGGCGAGGTCTGCGGACGGCTCCAGACCGCGCGGTTCGACAGATCCGCTAGAGCTTAGGAAAGCCGAACTCTGATTTCCGCAACCGGTTATCCTTTCCGGAAAACCGCGGTACCGGGCGGCGCGGATGATCCGGGAAAACATGCGTTTTCATGAATCCTTTGGACTAAAAATATACAGTATTATCTTGATTGGCACATCTTGTGTGGCCAGTAACGAAATACACTCGTCCTCTGTTTCGATATTATATCCATACTTGCCTGCATATTTCATGATCTTTTCGGAATTGCACAGATTGGAGCTTCCCAAGAGGACAATTCCTTTTGGTTTAAGATGTGATTTTGCGTTGCGCAGAAATTCATCCAAATATATGTACTGAGGATCATGTGTTGCTGTATTGAGCTTATTATTTTTTTCGGGTTGATCATCTATCCAAGGGTGGTGCCAATATATAAAATCAAATTTCTCGCTTCTAGCGATTACGTCAAAAAGATTTCCTCGTCGAGCATCAATATATTTGGATAGGTGGTTATCTGAGATACCTTGTTTACAGGAAAGTACTGCCATTGGATTAATATCTGTCGCGACCACTCGGCAATGTAACTGACTGGCGCAATACAATGCAGCAATCCCACTTCCTGTCCCTATATCCAAAATCGACAGGTCGCCTTGATTTGGATGTGCTTCAGCATGGCTTACTATTCTTTTTGCAAAATGAGTACATGCGGGAAAAAGATTGGGTGGGATAACGCTAGGATGTATTGTAATAGTTAATCCCTCCCAAGTTGAGGTTTCACTTTCTTGTCGATTGCTTAATTGTTCTAATATTTGATCATTTATTTTTTGCGACTCGTTCATAAACGCACCTGTGCCCACTCCCCCCGTTCTAGGGCTAGAGATAAATAGAAAATTCGGCGCGCAAACCCCGCATGGCCACCACAATCGGGACATACGAATTCTTGCGGCCAGCGCCACCAAAACGGTGCCTGCTCACACTGCGCTTCGCTGCCGAAGGGCACCAGAAACGCCCGCACGCTCAACCCCTTTTAACGACTAATGGTTTATCCGGCGTGCGTACCGCAACCTCTCCCATCGCACGGCGCCGGCCGCGCGAGAGGGATAAACGTGCGTTGGACTAATCCGCTCCCGCCACGCCGCTGGGGCGCGCGAGGGAGGCCCCGCAGCGGGCGGGACACCTTAGAGATAGGGAAAAGAATCGGCGCGCGCCGAACGGACGGCGCAGCGACTGGCGCGCGAGGGCTCGCGCGCGGGGATTCGGCAAGGCGAACCAAGGGCATCCGGGGCGGCTCTGAAAGGCTTGCGATCAGGATGACCACGAAGCATAGGCGACGGCATCCGCGTGCGCAAGCGCGCCCGCAGGCCGCGCGCTGCCTGTCCGACACCGGCAGCGGCGAGCCTGGTTCGGGGGTGGGCGCTAACCACTACCTGCGCACGGGGTGACGCCCCGGGAGCGGCTGTGGCGGTTTTTCGGGGGGCCTTAAGTCATCCGTATCAAATGCCCACCGCCGCCTGCACATGACGGCGCTCCACGATCCCGCGGGGCGGCGCTTGTACCTGACCGCCACGAAGCGGGCGGCGTTCCTCGTGGCGGCTGGCGCCTGTTCGTTACCGTTACACTGTGACGCCAGCAGGGTGTCGGGACATGCGCGAGTTGGGCTACCCCAAATTAAAACGCCGGGTCCGGCGCGCTGAGCAGTGCGCCTCGCGAGTTATGTAAAAAAGCGGTTGTCACGAGCGCTTGCCGTTCCTGACCATCCACTTCACATAAATAAGCTTAAGGGCTGATCTGCATACGGCCCTACCGGGCGTTGGCCTGGCGGCCCGTCTCTCACCGACCAACTGCCGCCGCTCGGCTTTTCGGTGCCAACGGCCGGTCTGTCCCAATAGCGGACCTTGACCGGCGAAACTCCCATGCGCATTATGCGGTTGGCTGAGTATCCGCAACGCGCTTAGACGCTGGTCCGCGAGGCGCCGCTTTTCGCCTCCATTACCAAGATATGCGGCCAGTTGGCCGCTTTTGGCCGGGTTTACCGAGTTATGCTGCCCGCCGAAATCTAGTTGGGTGGGCCAGAGCCTGCCGAGCATCATCCGACACACAGCTGAATAGGGGCTGATGATTATGGACGCGAAGCAACGAGAACGGCTGCGCGAGCGGAAACGTCAACAAGACAAGAAAGACAGAAAGAACAAGAAGCGGCTCGACCGTCGCCGCGGGTTCATCGTTAACCGCCGCTTCAATCGAGAAGAGTCGGCCCACGAACACTACTACTACGACAACTACGGATGGGCTAACTCCGAGCGAGTACGCAAGGAAGGCTGGATCAAGTGTCGCCTCCTCCATGGTACTGGATATTCGCTAATTGTTCCCGACCAACTCTTCATTGAGCACAAGAAGCTCCTGTGGATTCAACCCTTGGCATTCTCCGCTGTAGCCCTCGGCAAGTTCGACGACACCACAATCGAAGCTCGGCTTCCGGTAGACGTCTCGTGTGGTCACAACATCGAGATGCGATTCGCTCATCGCGACTTTGTTCGCGATCTACCGGATGGATCACAGCTATTTCGTTGCGAACTCTTCGGCCCTGCCGATCTCCATGAATTTGCGACGGGTGAGGCCGAATGGGGGCCGGACCATGCTCCTTACCTGCGGCTCTATCACCATACCACGATGGAAGCTTGCTCGAAGATCGAAGCGTCCAGACACTTTCGGACCGGCCCATACAACATTCAGGGGACGACTAAACAACTCAAGAACGTGGCGTACGCCTACTTCACGCCTCTCGATCGAATTACCACTGCTGGAGACCTCCGGAGGATTGCGATGGCGCCCGGCGGAATTATCGAGCTTCGTCGCGACGGCTTCGACCCCCCAAGAGTATTGCTCCCAGGCTGGGAGGAAACCTACAAAAACGACATATTGCGATTACCCGTTTACCCGTGTGATAAGTCCAAGCGAGAAGTAGCCATCGAGGTGTGGGTGGATTCAACAATCCTCGCGCCGCAACACATCTACAGGCATGATGAGGGCGCCGCAGTCTACTTCGAGCTTCCCCACTCATTTATTCACCGTGTCGGAACCGAGCCAAGCCAGAACGTCTTTTTCAACGACCAGAAACGCATCGCACGGCAGGCCGGACTCAAGGTCTTCGACTACGTTGTTGTAGGGGACTGCACGACGATTGCTGGGTTGGCGGCCCCTTATGACGAGGAAGACACTACGCACATTATGAAACTCGAGCGAGTCCCTGACGGCAAGACGATGCTCGGTTTCTGGTTCGAATTTGGGAATCAGGACCTATACACTGGGAAGCAGGTTAAGTATCAGGAGTTCTAGAAGTGCGAGCCAGTTTCATGGCAGAAGAAGAGCCACCCAACCAGCCAATGCAGCTGATAATCCGCGATGCTGCGCAGAGCGCCGTTTCGTCGCTCTGCTTGCTTTCGCTGCTCGCAGCTGATTGGCAAGTTGCGTGCGCCTGCGACTCTCGCTGGCGGCGCGAGTCAGACGCCGTTTCGAGCAAGGGCCAAAGTCCGCTTCCAGCGTGAAGCGGCCCGTGAAGTTGCGCGGCTGAGTGGCTGGAGTTGACCGTCAGCCGCCGGTCGACCCTGCGCTGAGGGCCATCCCGCGGTTCGCGTGACACGGCGGTGGTGGCCGCCGTGATCGCCCTCGGCGCGACTTCACATAAAGTGCGTTATCGGCCATTGCGCGGGAAGAGGCGGGGACCATCCGCGCGTCCGCACCACGCCGTGAGACCCGACCGCGGGCCACTTGCCACCGAGCCCGGACGCGCTCAGCCGTGCGGGCTGCGCGGTGCGAGCAGCCAGACCACCACCTCGTCCGCCACCGATTGACGGGTGTTCCCGCAAACAACCGCCGGATAGGGTCCCGCAGCGGTCAGGATGTCGCGCCGTGGCCGGCGGCCTTGTCGAGCAACTCCAGGCCGTGCGCCTCCCGTCCGGCACCCCGTTGTGCTCGCCGGCGAAACCGGGTCTCGGCATCGGCTTCGGCAAGCACGACCGTGGACATTTCCTCGAAGAGTTGGTTGACGTTGGTGCCACGGGCCTGGGCGAGAACCTCCAGTCGGCGCAGCTTCTCATCAGGCAGGTCAAGGGTCAGCGCGGTCATCGGCGTACCTCTCGTAGAAACATCTCGGGCGCGAGCACCTTGAGTGTGGGGAAACGCAATTCCATCCGCAACAGGTCCCGCAGGTTCCTTGTCACGATCGCCTGAGCACCCCCGGCGATCGCCAGTTCGACCAGGTGATTGTCGCCCTCGTCCGGAACATTCGGGCGCCATCTGTAATAGATCCGAGTCCAGCGACACTGGGCGAGAAAGATGTCGAGCAATTCGTCCCGTTCGGCGGCATCGAGACGGCTGTGCGCGAACACCTCGGATCGACCCAACACGTCCTCATACTCGGCCAGGAGCGCCGCACCCATGAGTGGAATCGCCGCGGCGTGCAGACACAGAGCCACGATCTCGTTGGATGCCCCGGCGCCGAGGCAAGCGCCGACAAAGACGTTGGTATCGACAACAATGCGCTCTATGTCATTCACGAAACAGAGGATATCACATTGGCTGCGGCGACCGACGCCAAGTCGTCACGAGGTTACACCGGCAGGGTTTCCGGGCACTCTCCCGCTCGACCCGTCAAACCGGCGCCGGGCGCTAGGCCTCTTCGCAGGTGCCGATGGGGATGGCATAAAGCGCTTCTCGGGGTGTTGGCGGCTTGCCGCAAGGGATAGCCTGATGTAGCCATGTTGTCAACACGGCGGCGTTGGGTGGAGTCTGGGCCGGCGCCGCCTATATGTGATCAGGTCCTTTGTCATTGATACGCGACAGATATTGTCCGCGCACACTCTTGTATAATCATTAACAATACAAGACCATTTTCGGTGGTCTCGCTGTTGATGTGAGCAATGGGGTTAGGTCCGCGAAGCGGCAGCGGCCGTCAGGAGGTCGTAGCACGGCGACTTGGCCGCGCCGGCCCGCCTCGGCCAGGTTCTGCGCCATCTGGTCACGTTCCCTCGGACCTGATCGAGGGCTCGCTTGCGCGGTCGGGGCGCAGGTCGTTCCGCGGTCGCTTAGGCCAACGGCGATGGCTTGCCATCGAGACCGCGGAAGGTCGCGTGTTGTCCGGTTCGGCTTGCGATAAAGGAGGAACAGACTTCGGTTCAGGAGATAAGCAATGAGCAAAGCACCCGACGAGGGCATTGGGGTCGAGTCGGCAGCGCTGAACGGACTGCTGGGCCAGTTGCGTGGCCTGATCGCCCAGGCACGCGCCCAAGCGCTGCGTACCGTGGATGCCGTTCAAGTGCGTGCCTGCTGGGAGATCGGCCGCCATATCGTGGAGTTCGAGCAGCAAGGCCACGCCCGTGCCACTTATGGAGCACGCCTGTTGCCGCAATTGGCGGAACGCCTGTCGCATGAGTTCGGCGCGGGTTTCGATGCACGTAATTTGCGCCATATGCGCAGCTTTTTCCAAGCCTTTCCATTTTGGAACGCAGTGCGTACCGAATTGAGTTGGACGCATTACCGCACGCTGCTGCGCGTGGATAGCGAGGCCGCAAGGCAGTGGTATACTCGTTGAATACAAGGGTTGCGAAAATATATAATTTAAGAGTTTCCGCT
>CAYYAY010000006.1:0-140027 GCA_964470155.1 uncultured Lamprocystis sp.
CCGTCACGCAAGTGACCTTGCCGGCCTACGATGCCATCGTGCTGGTGCGGCCCTAAGAATCGTTGTTGAACTGATCCGAAGCCAATGCTGCCACACCGGCAGCATTGGCCTTGATCATGGTTCCGGCCGCGACCCTGACCAAGTTCCAAATCCGCATCCTGCCTTAGCGGCTTCCAGTAGTCCTTGCCGACAGCCTTCAGCGCAAACTAGAATCGCGCGTGCGGTTGGTGACGGGCTGCTTCCGGACCAAGGTCCGCATCCGAACCGTTGACGGATCGCTGCACTGTGGCCGGACCAGGCGTACCTGTCAACGAGCGTGCACGCACGGCGGCGGCCGCGTCCGCGGACGCCGTATTTCGGCGGGATGACGAGCAGGAAACCTGCGGCTGCGTGAGACAGGGACGAGCGCTCAGCCGCTGCGGCCAGGATGGCGGGCGGCTCCCGGCTGGCGCTTACTCACAGGAGGCGGGCGCCGACAGTTTGGGTGCTTTCAATTGCCGAGTTATTTTGGGGGTGGTTCGTTGGACTGGACTTTAGCGCGACTGATGCAGTATACGCGGTGGCGGGGGCGGGAAGTTTATCGCGCCGTGCGGCGACGGTTGAGCCTCGACTATGCGCGGGTCGCGTATTGGCGTCCGATCCGTAATCCGGATTTCCTGGGTATCGGCGCTCCACGGTCCGCGACCACTTGGCTGTACCAACGGTTGTCGTTGCACCCCGAAATCTGTCTGTCGAAAAGAAAGGAAGTGCATTTTTTGAATATCCCCGAAGGCAAGGGTACTTATGTCTATGGCCCCGACGTTGGTCATTTTACTCGACGACCCTATGATCTGAACGATCCGCATCACTGGCGTTGGTACCGAAGTCTGTTCGGCAAGTGCGGCAACAGAGTCAGCGGCGAGATCACCCCGGTCTATTCGGTGTTGGATGCCGACCGGATTGCCCTCGTGAAGAAGCATCTGCCGGACCTGAAGCTGATTTACATCATGCGCAACCCGATTGCGCGGGCTTGGTCGGGTGTCAGGAAGGAGCTCTGGTGGCGTTTTCACATGCATCCGCATGAGGTGTCTAGTCCTGAGGCGCTGATGCGCATGGCGATGCGTCCGTTCGTACTCGCCTGCGGCAATTATGCGGACGCCATTACGCGCTGGGAGACTCACTACCCAAATCGCATCCTTTATCTTTTCTACGACGACATCATGGTCGACGCGCAGGATGTGTTACGCGGAGTATGCGATTTTCTTAATGTCGACAGGGGCCCGCTCGAAACTGCGGGCGGCCACTCCGAGCGTGTCAACGATGTTCCGACGGACGATATTCCGCCGGCCGTGCGTAGCGCCCTGGCAGCGTATTATGCGCCTCAGTTGCCGTTCCTCGAACAGAAATTCGGGCGGTCGTTTTCCCACTGGATCTAGAAACAGCCAATGACGCGCTGCCATACGACAGCGCTACTGAAGACAGTTGGAAAGCCGACTTTTCGCGTCCCTTGGCGAGCGTGCGGCTTACTTTAGTAAGGGTCGGTTCTTTGCTGGTGCAGCCTAGGGTGGCGTACAGGTTCCGAAGCTTGGTAAGCTCACCCGCCCGCTGAGCGGGACCCGATTTGACCCCGCCAGCACCGTGGCGGTGCTGGGGGCGGTGACACTGAAACAACCCTGGCTACCCGTCGGCAGGTTGAAGTCGACGCCGTCCTGGTAGTTACCGGACACGTTGAATACGAAGTCGGGCGGTACGCGATCCGATGACTCGATGGAAACCCCGGACAGGTCGGTGAGTGCAGGACTCGCGGTCAGAGTGCCGCGGAACGTGGTCGTCCGGCCCCCCCCGGTTGCCCTTAAGTGCCACCTGGTGGTTCCACAGTCATTCCATAAGAAAACGGCTGACTCTCCGGCCTTATCATAGACCAGGGCCCCGCAGGCGGGAAGGTTGTCGGCACTGTCGTTATCAGCAATGGTCGCGGTCGCCGTCACCGCCTTGGCGACGCCGCTGGTCAGGTTCAGGCTGAAGGTCTCATCGTTCTCGCGCAGCGTATCGTCAGTGATCGGTACGGTCACGGTGCCCTGGGTTTCGCCGGCCGCAAACGTCAAGATACCGGAGGCGGCCGTGTAATCGCTGCCGGCCTGGGCGCTGCCGTCGGCTGTCCGGTAGCTCACCTGGACCTGCTGACCGCTGGCAGGTGCGGGTGACAGGGTGACGGTGAATACCGCCGTCCCCGCGGCCTCGGTAACACTCGGGTTCGCGGTACTGAGTACCGCCGGACTGGTGGTGCAGGGTCCGAAGTCGGGGAGGCTTACCGTCGTCCCCATCGGCAGGCGCGTGGCTCCGGCCAGGATCACCTTGTCACTGGGAGCGGTCAGGCTGAAACACCCTTTGGCCCCCGTTGCGAGATTGAAGTCCAACCCGTCTTGCGCGGTCCCGCCCATACTCATGACGTAGTCTGGTGGTGGCAGCAGGTCGTCGGTTTCGAAGGAGAATCCAGTCAGACTGGCGAACGGCTGATCGGCGATCAGGCCACCCCGATAGGTTACGGCCTGGCCGCCCGCCGTGGCCCGCACATGCCAGCCGTTAGTGCCGCAGTCGTTGTACAGCAGGACCACCGACTCGGTTGCCGCGGCGTAGACCGGGGTACCGCAGACCGGTGTACGGTCACCGGAGCCCTCGACCAGGCGGTGGATGTGGTCGACCGGCAGTCCGGCAAAGGTGTCGACGGTGCCGCTGGGCCAGTGGACTTCGAGTTCGACCGCGGTGTTGCCGGCCAGGCCGAAATGGGTGCGCACGGCATTTTGAACATAGCGGTGGACGCCGTGATTCTGCTCACGCATCTGCACCCGGCCGTCCGGGGTGGTCGCGTAGATGATGGCGCCGACGCCGTCGCGCGTGGAGGTCACCCCCTCCAGGTCGAGTTGTATCCAGTGGTTGGAGTTGCCCTGATTGCGAAATAGCTGCTGCTCGGCGCCGTAGCTGAAGGGTGCGGGGAAGCGGCCCTGGCTGACGAACAGGTCGAGGAAGCCGTCCTGGTCGTAATCCACCAGGGTCACGGTGTCGGTACGTCCGAGCGTGCTGCCGGCCGCCCCACCCGCGTTGGGCGCGAGTTGAAAGGTGCCGTTGCCCTGATTGTCAAACAGCAGATTGGGGACATTGGCGACACGGCCACTGGCGCCGATATAGGCATCCAGGTCCATGTCGTTGTCCAGATCACCGGCGACCACCGAGCGGGCATAGGTGCGCACGGCAGTGGCGTCGTTAGGGAAGGTCTGAGCGGTGGTGCGCGGCGTCAGCGTTCCCGCTTGATTGAGAAAGAGCATAGGGGCGGTGCTGTTGCCCTGATCGAGGCGGACTGACCCGATGGCGGTTGGTGGCGAAATCGCATCGGCCTGGGCCAGGATATTGACCTCCGCGCCGGCATTGACGACGCGCACCTGCCAGGCGTTGTCGCTGAAGCCGATGTAGATGCCGGCGGTGCGGTTGGTCGCCACGCCGAGGTCGGCGGGATCGGTGGTCGAGAGGGTAAAGCGCACACGGTGCGGGAAGAGATCGGGGCCGCGCAGTCCGACATCCACATTCGGCGGCGGGGCCACCGCGCCTGATCCGAGGAAAATGTCCGCGGGCTCGGTTTCCCAACCGAATTCGACCACCACGTCGCCGGGAGCGGTGAAGCTAAACCCTTTCTCGTCCGCGCCGGGGGCAATAAACGCATGGATGCGGTCGTTGGCGGGACCGCTGCGGATCGCCGCGGTCACATCGGGCGGCGTCACGGCGCCGAATACATCCGAGTCGAGGTCGCCGTCAAAATCCCCGATTGCCAAGTCCAGCAGGTAAGCGTCATAGATGCCGTTGCCGATCACGGGCCGCAGATCGGTAAACGGTAGCGTGGACATATCATAAATGTGGGTCACTCGGGAATTGCTGCAAATCAGAGCCGGCTCGCCGAGCGGCCCCAGGCGCGCGGTCATCACCATCTGACAGATGTCGGCGGCGAACCCAGTGTCGAGTCGCGCCTCGACGAATGTCCCCGCGAGCTGACGGAACACGGTCGAGGGGTACTGTTCGGGGAGTGTTTTCAGTGCGCCGATGACCACATCCAGGAAACCATCGTTGTCGAAATCGACCCACAAGGGGGTGCGCGAGCGGGCGCGCGGGTTATCCAGACCATAAGCCTGGGCGGCTTCGGTCAAGAGTCCGCCGCTGTTGACAAACAGGTTATTGCGCCAGGTCTCGATGATCTCCGGCGCGGTGGCCGCCGCGCCGGCGCCGCCGCCGCTGACTTCGAGAAGGTCCTGGTCGCCGTCGTTGTCGAAATCCGCCCAGGCGACTCCGTGGGTGTCGTCGCTGTAATGCGCGGCGGCATCGACCACCGCGGAGTCGATGCGGTTCACGAAGGTGCCGTTGCAATTGTTACGGAACAGGTCGGTCGGCACATATTGATGTTTGCCCAGCCACAGGTCCGGGCAGCCGTCGCCGTCGAAATCGCCCCAGGCCGCCCCCCAGGTCTCACCGGCGCTGTCGATCACCGGGCGACCGTCGTCGGTTCTGGCCTCCACGAATTGATCGGCATTCAGGACGGCGTGGGCTCCCGCCGCAAATTGCAATAGCGCCGCGCCGCCAATCAGCAGCCGGTAGCGCTTGATGACCTGTCCCGGCGCGGTCGCGGTAAATGGCCTGGCTGAAACCATTCGTGGTGCTGACTTATTCATTACTGTTCTTCCCGACGCAGTGAGGGCGTCTTGTCTGTTCGGTATTACGTTCCAGGACCGAGTCTCTCGGCCGCGCGTTCTTCCAAGACAACTGAAACGCGTCTATAAATAAGATCGTGGGCAAGAACTCGTCCTTGATCATCGTCCCGCCCATAGTGTTCAAACCGCTGCTGATGATGACCTAACAACGTTCGATCGATCCGCTGAGCCGGGCGGATTACAAGGTAATGCGTGATTGACGATCCATCGGCTGTCGTGCGCAGGGTTCAAGGCCTGCCGGCGCGCATGGTTCGGCAGGCCTTGATGATCGCTTTCGTACCTGATATCTGGATGGACCCTTGCTGTAAGGGTGGGTTTAAAACCAGCCCCTAGGTGCGGTGATCACGTCCGAATGCGATCGCCCGTCAGACTGGTTATTCAGGGCATGGCCCGAAGCCGGGCAGGCTGACGGCACTGGTCAGGGGGACCCGATCAGATCCGGCGATCACGGTCGCGGCGACCGGTGCGGTCACGTTGAAGCACGCTTGCCCACCAGCCGGGAGGCTGAAGTCAATGCCATCTTGCCATTTTCCGCTGACATTCATGACGAAGTTCGGCGGCAGCCGATCCGTTGCCTCGACCGAGAACCCTGACAGGCGGGCGAAGGCTGGGCTGGCCGTGAGGCTGCCCGCGAATCGGACGACCCGGCCTCCGCCAGTGCCGCGCAGGTGCCACTGGTTGGTGCCGCAGTCGTTCCAGAGGAAGACCGCGGTCTCGGTAGCCTTGTTATAGGCCGGGTTCGGCGCGCCGCAGGCTGGCGGTGTCACCGCGGTGTCGTTGTCGCGGATGGTGGCGGTGGCTGTGATTTCGCCGGTTTGGGCACCGGTCAGTGTCAGATCGAAGGTTTCGTCCCCCTCGGTGACGGCATCGTCGATGACCGGCACCGAGATACTCTTGACGGTCTCGCCGGGGCCAAACGTCAGGGTCCCGCTCGTCGCGGTGTAATCGCCGCCGGCCAGGGCTGTCCCGTCGGCCGTCTGATAAGCGACCGCCACCGCTTCCCCGGGTCCGGGTGCCGGCGACAGCGTGACGGCGAATTCCGCGGCGCCCGCGGTTTCCGCCATGGATGGATCAGTGACGGTGACACTGAAGGGACGGTTTGACCCGGTGCCTTCGACCAGATGGTGGACCTGGTCCGCCGGCAAACCGGTGAAGGTGTCCACTGTCCCGCTTGGCCACCGGACTTCCAGGTTTACTCTGGTGTTCCCTGCCAGACCATAGTGAATCCGTTTAAAGTTCTGGGCCTTCTTGTGCATTCCATTGCCCTGCTCGCGCAGTTGGACTTTCCCGTCCGGGGTGGTGGCGTAGAGGATGGCGCCGATGCCGTCCCGATTGGAGATCGTCCCCTCCAGGTCGAACTGAATCCAATGGTTGCCGGTTGCGCCGGTGTTGCGGAACAACTGCTGCTTGCCGGCATAGGAGAAGGGTCGGAACAAGAAGCCGTTGGCCAGAAAGACGTCCAGTTTGCCGTCCAGGTCGTAATCGCCCATGGTGACTGTGTCGAGCCGTCCCTCAGGCATCTGCCCTTCAGCCCCGCCGGCCTGGGGTACGGGCACAAAGGTGCCGTTACCCTGGTTCTCATAGACGACGTTCGGGAGATTGGACAATTCGCCCGTGCATCCGACATAGAGGTCGAGGTCCATGTCGTTATCCAGATCGCCGGCAGCGGCCGAGTTGCAGGAGCGATTCACGCTCTGAATCTGACTTGAACTGTTGACGAGTTGGTGGTCCTGGTTCTGCAGCAACAGTAGCGGCGACCCGGTGGTCGGCTGTCCGACGCGCACCGGTCCGATCGCGCTCAGTTCAGACAGCGAGGTTGCCGCGCGAATCACCATGCCCACTTCCCAGTCGTAAGTACCGGTCAGTCTGACCTGCCACTGGCCATCGACCACGCCGATGAAGATTCCACGCGGAATGTCCGTGGAGCGAGGCGCGAGTCCCTGGGCCTGGGCCGCGGTCAGGGTGAATTTGATGTGACGCGGCATGGAGCCGGGCAGCTGGCCGGGCAGGGTTGGCAGTTGAGTGCTTCCCGCGGGGTGTTGTCCGGCTGACCCCAGGTAGATTTCCTGGGTCTTGGTCCACCAGTCGAATTCAAAAGTGACGTCGCCATCCGCCGTAAAGGCAAACCCGCTGTCGAAGGCCACGTTCTTGTCGAGCCAGGCATGAACTGTCTTGCTGTCGACCGCGCCGACAAGGTTTGTCGACGAAGCGCCGTAGGGTGCAAACAGGTCCGTTCGCAGGTCGCCGTCGAAGTCTCCCGCCGCAAGATCCAAGGGGAATGACGTGTAGAGTGCATCACCAATGACCGGCCGCAGTTCGCGGAACGGCATCTGTGTGATGTCCCAGACCCGTGTGACTTCCGATGAGTCGGCGCAGATCACATCCTGAACCCCGTCGCCGGTCAGTTCCGCCAACAGTGCGTAGTGACAGGCGACGTCATTGATCAGATCGACCCCAGTCGACTCGTCCAGGACGAACAATGGCAACCCGTCGGGTGACGTATCCTGACGGAACGTCGCCGACGGTTGACGGTAGGCAGGAAAATTGTCCCTGGTTACGACCAGGACGTCCAATTTGCCGTCGCCAGTGTAGTCGAAGAACAGCGGGGCCCGACCGCCGGTGGGCATCGACCCCCGGCGTGACCAAGTCGGTGGGTAGACGAATCCCAGTTGGCCGCCCAGATTGATGAATTGACCGGCCCCGTCGTTCAGCCACAGCGGGAAGGTCCAGCCGGCGCCCGTCACCTCCATGATGTCCGGGTCGCCGTCATTGTCCCAATCCGCGGAGGCCATCGAGTGGCTGTCGGTGTGTACGTCAAAGATGCCTCCCAAGACCTCGGACGCCACGTCCTGGAAGACGCGGCTGCCCGCGGGGCCCGGCTGATTCTGGTATAAAACGGAAGGCAGGAACTGATGCTTATCGCCGAAGATCTCCGGGTAGCCGTCGCCGTTGGTATCGAGAAACCCTGTCCCATAGCTTTCCCCCGTGTCGGTGATCCCGGCGGATGCCGATACATCCTCGAACCGAATCTCTGCGCCGGCCGTTGAGGCTCCGATCGTCAGGAGTGCCGCCGCTGCCCGAGTTGAACGCCGGGCGTAATGGGATTTTTTGCACATACATCCTCCTCGCATGAGATCTATAAAAACTGCAGAAAAATTCTGTTGTCGCCCGAAGGCTGACGATCAACGGAGGAGCAAACTACAAGCCAACTGTTGTAGCGATGTTGCGGTGCGCATGTGGAGCTTGAGCAAATAGCATCGACTAAGGCCGGCTTGCTGCTGGACTGCTGCTGTGAGCGGAAACGTACCGTTAACGAATCTCTGACTTACGGAGTCGGACAGGGCGGTTGGTGCCGTCAGGCGCCTGATTTCATGCCTACCGACGGAAAAATTATTGTAACTATGTAAACATTGAGTAACATATTACACAAAAAATGTAAAAAAAGTGTAGGGGGAGGGAAGCGCTATGTGGAACAGAAGCGGGCGGATTCCCGGCGACGCCCGTGCCTCGCGGGTCGCGGCGCGTTGCGCGCACAGACGGCGGAAGACGGTCACTGATCGAAACCGCGGAACTTCTTCTTGAGTGGCACGGCGATGCCGGCCGTCACCCGCAATTGCTGCGGGCTGACCCTAGCGTGGACGCGCGTGGGCTAAGCCCGCTTGGCTCACCGGACGCGGAACACCGCGGGTGCCGAACTGTGGGAGGGGTGACGGTCTCAATCCCGTCACTCCGGCCCGATCGTTCGGCGCAACGATCACGGTCCCATCATGATTAAGATTAATATTTTGAGTTATTTATCTATTTCTGCGATGGTCGTGTTTTGGCGAGCGCGAGATCCTGTTTTAAGCCGCTCAGGATGCTGCGATACGCGCTATTGTCAATCTGATTCGTGAACTCGCCTGGATCCGCCTGCAGGTCGTACAATTCCGCCGCCGTCGGGGCCTTGCTCCAACCCCACTCAGTGTAACGGTAGAGCCCGTTCCTGATGCTCCGGCCGCCGCCCGACCGCCTCACCACGCTGTAGGCGGGACCGTTTTGGACGGCTGCTGCCGGATTGTCCAGCAACGGCACCAAGCTGACGCCTTCGTTCTCATCGGGAATCGGCAATCCGCAGAGTTCAGCCAGCGTCGGATACAGGTCAAGCAGTTCAACGGGTGCTTCAGCCACCTGGGCGACGCTTTTTTCCGGAGCGACGATGATAAAAGGTACCCGTGTGGCTTCAGCGAAGAGTGTGTGCTTGGCAATCAAGCCGCCGTGCTCGCCAAAGTGCTGACCATTGTCGCTGGCAAAGACGACAACGGTGTTCTTCCAGAGATCGAGGCGGGTCAGCGCGTCCATGAGGACACCGACGCCCGCGTCGACAAAAGAGTGTGATGCATAAGCGGCCAGAATGGCTTTGCGGCGTTCGGCGTTATTTCCCAAGGCTGCCCATTCCGGGTTGTTGGTCAGCGCGACTGACGGTATATCCGCCCGATCATCGGTGGGCTCGCCTAATTCACGGGGCAACTTGATTTGCGCGGTCGAATACAGATCGAAATATTTCTCCGGAACGGTCCAGGGGGTATGTGGTTTACGGAACCCCATGGCGATGAAGAACGGTTGCGACTGGCCTTTGCGTTGCTCCATGAGCACGGCGGCGTAGCGCGCGTTTCTTCCGTCCTGGGTGAATTCGTCGAGTTGGGTGGTGGCTGACCATGACAGCAGCCCAACCCCGCCTTCGGCCACGGTGGTGTAAGGGGGAGGCGTCCCCGGTACTGGGCCGTTCTCGCGGTCCAGGTCCCAGGAAAACTCACTGGTGAAGGCGTCATGGGCGATTTTTCCAACACGTGCCGTATAATAGCCATGGTGATGGAAATATTCCGGAAGCATCACCCAGTCCGGCCCCAAGTACGCGCGGGGATCATCGGTGTTGTAGTAGACCTGTGATGTCTCCGGATAGACTCCGCTGAGCATGGACGTTCGCGAGGCATTGCAGACGGGGTAGTTGGCGTTGGCATTGTTGAAGCGCACGCCGCGATCGGCCAGCGCGTCGATGTTCGGTGACTTGACGACCGGGCTGCCGTAGCACCCCAGTTCGTCATTCATGTCATCGGTGAGGATCAACAGGACGTTTTTTGCGGGAGCTGCTTCCGTCGATGCGACGAATGGTGTAATTGCCGCCAGCAAGCAGAGAATGAAGCGATAATGCTGATTCATTGATCTGTATCCAGGGTTTAAGTTGGAGGAAATTGCGATTTTCCGGCAAAATGCAAGATTCGGTCGCAATGCCTTATATAAGACATCAGTGCCTTGATCAAAGTTCCGGCCACGCGCCCGCTTAGGGTGAATAAGTGTAACGCAGTCCATCAGCGACAGCGTCGGTGTTGTAGGGTGAACCAGCGCAACGCCGGCCGTCAGCGACAGCGCCGATGTTGTAGAGTGGATAAACGTAGCGCATTCACCAACGGCTCCACCGTCGGGTCCATGTGGCCTGCCGCCACCCAACTTTGGAACTGCCGGCGGTGCGCACCCGGATAGACTGCTGCCGGACTGGCGGTCAGGCTGCCCTGGGAACTCCACCTTCCGGGCGCCCCGTCGCCCGTAGCGGCCAGTCGGTGGTGTTGCAGTCGTTCTATATAAAAACCAGCGATTCAGTTGCACTCGGGTTCGCGGTACAGAGTACCGCCGGACTGGTGGTGCAGGGTCCGAAGTCGGGGAGGCTGACCGTTATCGTCAATTTGTTTCAAGATTTTAACAGTTTGCATGGGCTAGGTGTCGGCGTGAGTCAGCTGACAAACACCGAGGCGAGATACCGCCTCCGAGTTCCGCTCTTTTTGTTATGGACCTGCTTGACTTCGGAGGGGCTGCGCGCGCATTACCCATGCTGCGGGAGCCGGTCGGCGGGGGTGGCGCAAGCGGCTGATACTGGGTTAACATCTTGTGCCATCCGGCTGGATAGCACCATCCTGACGGCGGGGCTCGCTGCAAGGCGATGGAGCCCTACGAATACGCTGCGGAGCCACTGATTTATCATGCTATCTCCGACGTGCGGGAGGGCGAAAGAGGCGCCAGGCGCGGCGGCCTGCCCTCCCCGCGTCATAAGGGGAGTACGGAGCCCCGTGACTGGCCGTGCCCGCTGACCCCGACGCAAGTGCTGCGATGGCGCTGCTTGAAGCAAACGACATTCCCTTCCTGCCTACGATTAATAAATCGGTGAATTAAATGCCAGAGAGTGAATCATTGCCGATCGTATTCATGATCGGTGCCGGTAGATCGGGGACCACGTTACTCTATAAGACGATGTCACTCCATCGGGATGTCGCTTATTTGAGCAATTATCACAACAGGTATCCCTACACGATACTGTCATCCGGTATTGAACGGGTCTTTCGGGGATACCCCGGCATCAAGCTCAAATCGTGGTTTAAAGACGACGGGACTGCGTATTTCAACCGCGCGCGCGAACTGTATATCAAAGCAATACCCCAGCCATCGGAGTGCGAGTCGGTTTACCGGCGCTGCGGCGCGCCGATTACACCGGCGAATCATCAGGACGTGAGTGAGCAGTCGCGGGAGTGCTTGCGGCGGACGTTCAGCGCGATCTTACGTTATACCGGCGGCACGGTGTTGCTGTCCAAACGCACCGCAAACAATCGCCGGATCGGCTTTCTTCAATCGATTTTCCCAGAGGCGAAGTTCGTGCACCTGGTGAGGGACGGCCGCGGCGTCGCGTACTCATTGCTGGGTGTGAATTGGTGGGCTGACCACATTCTCTTCTGGTCCGGTATGACCCCTTCGGAAATGCTCGCCCAGGGTGAAGATGCAATCGATTTGGCTGCTCGAAATTGGGTCGAGGAGATGAGATATATCGAGCAAGGGCTGGCCGGTGTCGCTGCGAATAAGGTGTGCGAATTACGCTACGAGGATTTCCTGGCGCAGCCGCACGCGCAACTGGATAGCCTGCTGCGGTTTATGGGGGTCGAGCCGTCCGCCGATAAGCGCTATCGGGCGTCCGTTGACGCGCTGATGTTGAAGCCCGAGAAAGTGAAGTGGATGACCGCATGGACGGACGAGCAGAAAGCGAAGGTGCTTGCGATACAGCAGGATACACTTGCGCGGATGGGATATCTTTGAGCTTGACCGCCGCACGCGCGGCACGGACCCGTTGATTTCCACACGGCGGACACCGGGGTTCCCAATCCCTTGGGCGTCCGCCGCGCGGAATCCGTGCTCAGGGCCGAATCAACACTGCGGCATCATAGGACGGTAGGGTGATCCGCGTGACTGCGGATCCGTCGTTTACCGCATCCTGTCCGGTCCCGAGGATGCGCCGGAAGGTGCCGCCGAGGTCCAGGGTGCGGGTGGTCGAGGTGGCATTGACGACGACAATCGCGTTGTCGAAGTCGCGACGGAAAACACTGGCATTCCCCTCGAACAAGTAGACCGAGTCAATCCAGAGGTTGCTGCTTTCTTTGCCGACATTGAACTTCAGTGCGAAATTGCCGGTGTGCGATGCCGTGAAGGTCATCACCTGCCGACTCCATTTTGCCGGGATATAGAACTGCTGGGAGACGTCGCCCATGACCACCTGGATGGCGCGTAGCTTCTCAGCTTTCACCGCGAAGGCCAGAGTGTATTCAACCCCGGCCTTGAGTTGGACCGTGGGCCCGATGGCGGCTGCACCGGAATAGCTGCTCGCATAGTTCTGGTGCGTACCAATCGCCAATGCGCCGGTGCCTTCGAGCCGGTTCGCCGGCGTGGTGTCTACCCCGACCGACACGTTGCTGCCTCGCCAATTACCCAGACCAGAGTCGAAAGTTCCGTCCGGCATCAGGTTGCGTGTTGCGGCGAAAGCCGCCTCATCATAGATGCGATAGCGCGGCCCGCGGGGAAATCCCATCCAACCGTCGTGGCGTCGGATCAGCGCCTCGTTGTTCGGAGTGGAGGCGATCGCGCGGCCGAAGGTTGGCGAACCGGGTACGACGTCCACGGCATATTCGTCCCACCAGGGATCGGGCGTCGTCGTGTTGTTCTCCTGGCCGTAATAGCCGTCGTCCAGCAACGTCAGCCCGAAGCTGAAGCGGAAGGGCGCATTGCTGGTGCCGGGCGTGTTGTAGAATTGATAGACCCGAGTCGATACCCGATTGATGATCTCCGCGTAGCGGGGACCGATGTTGCCGTGGTGCATCTGAGCACTGTAGATCGACAGGCGGCCGTCGATTTCCCGATAATCCGGCGACGCGCTCCCGACGTTACGCTGCGGCCAGCCCTCAAAATCGCTTCCGTTCAATGAGGTGTAGCCGCGGGTCTCAATGACGCCGCCGACGATCATCGCGTTCGGGAGTCGCTCCCGCAGTCTGGTGTAGAAGTCGTCGAGTCCCTGACCCCAGAGATTCTCGCCGGTCGGGGAGAGACCATCGTCCTGCACCAGGTCGTTATCGACATCCGGCTTCTTGTTATGGCCGGACTCCTGGATGAAGTGAAAATCCGAGTCGAACATGACGCCGTCGATCTTGGCCTTCGTCACTACCCCTTTTTTGTCCTTGTTGTAGTTATTGGCCAGCCAATCGGCCATGATCACGTTCAATTGCCGTCCACTGGAGTCCCGCGGACAGGCGGTGCTGTGGTTGTAGGTCCAGATCTCGGCTTCCAGGGCGTCACCATTGCCGATCACATGCTCGGCGACGATCGCGCCGACCGGATGGGCGCGGGCAGTCGACTTCATCCCGCGGTTGCTCAGGGTCAGGGTGTTGGTGGCGGTATTCACGGCGGTGACCTTGGCGTGTTCCGCATTCGTGAAGGCCCCCGGTCGTCCGTCGTAGATGACGACATAACGACCGGCGTTGAAAAGAGTCGCGTCGGCCACCTGCACAGTTGTGGTGTTATCGGCGATGGCACTGCGCAGGGTTGTGCCGGCTGCGTATAGCCAGTGACCGGCAAAGACATTGCACCCGCTGGTGGCTGCTCCGGTCCCGCCGAAAGGCATGCCGCTGCCCGTTCCGCAGGGATCATTTTCGGTATAGCCTTGATAGCCGAAAGGTGAATGAATACGCAAACCCCGCGTGTCGGGGTTGACGGCTTGTACCGAGGCGAGCCAGGCGAAGCGGTGCGACTTGAGCGCGAGCACGTCGTACTTGGAGAACTGCTCAGCCGAGCCGCTGACACGGACGGGGCCGCTGGCGATCCGCGGGAAGGGCCGGTCACCCAGGTCTGAGTCAACGTTGCGCTCGATGCTGTCGGTGGTGTCCGCATCGTTAAGGTAAGCGTAGCCGCTCGATACCGGGGGAGTGCTGCCGCAAGCGCCAAGGGTGGTGATGTCGACAGGAGTCTGCAATGTGGTGCGGTTCGGACCAGCGATCACCGCGCCACCCGCGGTCAGGCATCCTGTAGCACCTGAAGCCAGCGCAAAGTCGATTCCGTCCTCCCAATTTTGAGACACGCTCAGCGTGTAGGAGATTTGACCCGGCACGGAGGTAGTGACCAAGTCGCCGTCTTCCAGCGAGACGCCCGCAGCTGCCGCGAGCGGCCGTGAGGACACGATGCTTCCGGTGTATCGGATCGCCGAGGCACTGTTGCCGGCTGTCACTCGCAGCCGCCAGGCCCCTGATTGGCAATCCCGCCAAAGGAATGTGCCGCGCTCGGCGGCGGGATTGTATGCGGGAGTGCCGCAGGCCAAGGTCGCCGCCTCCACCTGGCAGACGACCAGACTATGACCAATAAGCAGCGAGCCAATGCCGAAGACTGATTGCAGCCAGCGTCGGTGACTTTTCTTGTGAACGAGTGCAGTCTCGATACGCATGTTCGAAATACCCGGATTCGTGCGCCGCTAAAGCGACGGAAAACCAATACTGGCAGCACGCGTCCTGGTGACGGCCAAGTACTTGCTTCTCGCCGATCGCCTCAGGCGTCACGACGTTGCGTTTTGTCTGCGCCGGGCGATCGGCGACGAGGGTCGATCTCCCTCGGGCTCGAATCCTAACCTGATTTGCCGCTGAGCGGTAGGTTTTCTCCGACGAACGGTACTTCCGTTTTTTTGCGGAATCGTGCGACTGCACAGAATATCCAGGTTTAACTATTTTTCGTAGACGTTAACTCTTTTTTTTATCCACAGAACGTCCTCGCACTAGCGCCACGACGATCTCTTTCTCCCGATCGAGCAGCGGTGGCTTCACCAGCATCAGCAAACCATAAGTCACTGCGATGACAAGAGTGGTCAAGAGGACGGAGGTTGTGGTCTTCGACACCCACCAGCCGGCTGCACCAGCGGTTGCCCCGTGTACCAGGATCCAGGCGAAGAGTTTGAGGTTCACATCGTATCCGTAACCCTCCCGTCGGAGGCGCACGATCACGATCGTATTGGCGACGACGGTGCCAAGGAAGTTGGCAAGCACCAGACTCCAGACCCCAAGGAGGGGGAGCAGTGGAAGCGCGATCAGCAGCGATGCCGACTGAATGACGTTGGTCCAGAAGAAAATCGGGTTTTTCTCAAGAGCCTGCACCATCAACTCAACCAGATTGCGGGTCCCTTCGGAGATCAGCACAATCAGGAATCCCATCAGCAGATAAGCGGCGTTGCCGTATTTTCCGCCCGTTACCCAGTCCATGAGCGTCGGACCTTCTACCGCCAAGATCACAATCGGCAGGGTCAACAAAATCAGGTTGATGCGATAGACAAACTCGGAGAGTGCCGCAACCGCCCGGAAATCTCCCCCGGCGGCGAATCGCGCCATGGCGAGTGGCCGCACCATGCTCATCAGCATGCGGGTCGGCAGAAACCTGCGTACCAAATTCAACAGATTGTCCGCAACACCAAGCACAGCGACATCCGCCGTAGATAAAAAGTGCGCGGCGACCAACCGATTCGGGGCACTCCCGTAGAACAACGCGCTTTGGCTGAGCAGGAATCCCCAGGCCCCGTAGCGGAGAGCGCGTGAACGATTGGCGCGCCACCACCCCGGGTCGCCGACGCCGCGTTGATTGTCGGCCCGCCATTTGCGTAGCCATCCGATCAGCATGACTGTCAAGGAGGTGGCCTCTCCGGCGGCTTCGGAAACGACCACGAGCGGTAGATCCAAGACTCCGAACACCGCAAAACCCACCAACAGCAGCGCCGTGACCGCACCGCCCAGCGCCAGGCTGTATTGGCTCTCTTTCTGCCATAAAAACGACTCGAGGCATTGCGAAAGCCACAGTGCGCTCAGTCGCAGGTAGCCGACGAGAAGATACCAGGGAAAAAGCCAAATCCAGCCCTCGAAATTGAATGTCCGGGCGATGGTTGGAGTGAGTGGCAGGAGCGCGACAAACAGCAGGGAGACGACCAAGGTGCGGACCAGCATGCCGCCGAACAGCAAGCGATATGCGGCAAGGTTGTTGCCGGTAGCCCGCAACTCCGGTAAATAGCGGAACAGGACTTTTTGAATGCCAATGGCGGTAATGATGCCCACAATGGCAATTACAGCCTGAAAGGAGACGTAGGCCGCGTACTCATCCAGAGGCAGCAGACGCGCCAAAACAAAAAAAATGGTCAGGGATGACAGTATGCGGAAGGTCTTACCCAAGGCGAAATGGACCAGACTGCGGCGGATTACATTCCAGCCGTAATGCTTGCGATAATCTGATTGCACGGGTAGGCGCCTCTTGCGCGTTAACTGGCGGAGGATCTGAGCGTGTTGGGTCGGGATCCGTTGGTATTTGCGGGCCCGTTACCGGCGATGGGTGGACCCTTCAGGCCGGCTTGCCGCTCCCAATAGGCGACGAAGCCGATGATGATCATCAGCAGTGTCTGATACGCGACGTCGAATACCAACACATTCTTGTGGACAAGTGTGACAAGTATGATAACGGCGGCGGGACGAGCCGCGCGCAACGCGGCAGCGCGCTCCGGTATGTGGGCGTACGCACGTTCAACGCGACCGGCGGAACGATAAGTCGCCGCCAGCAGGCCAATGATCAACAGCAATCCGAGCAGGCCGGTCTCCCACAGCAGGGCCGCAACGGCCGTGTTACCGATATTCTGGTGGAGGTTGATAACCACGGGAATGCCGTCGGTCGTGGCGCTGACTGTTTCGCGAAAAGGTGTTTCGCTGTCGCCGACGCGCGTATAGGCGACGCCGTGTCCGATCAGCGTGCCCTTGAGGTCGGCTAATCCATGCCGCTCGATCCAGAATCTCAGCCCACCGAACCGCGACAGTTCACCGGCGACCTCATCGCTTTCGACGTTGTATTCGTAGGCCCAGTGAATCAGATCCTGAATGCTCTCCACGCGTGCCGTAGTGGGAGCGTGGAGGGCGAAGGAGGTCATGAGGGCGATCAGTACCAATAATACGGGAAGCAGCGCCAGCAGGAATCGAAGGGGGCGTTCTATCAAATCCTTTCCATATAATACCGCAAAGACCGCCAGCAGGTAAATCACAGAGACCTTCGCCTCGTTGACAAAGATGGGTAGTGTCAGCGGCACGGACAGCAGGAGGAGTTTGGTCGTGGAGATGACATTGAGTTGATGCGCGGCGATAAGACCGGCGATGACCATCGCCAGAAAGGCATTCAGGACCGCGTTCGCCCCGCCACCCTGCATGGTGGCGCCGAAGCTCCCCGCCACCACATCGATCGGAACAATGCCGTTGCCAATGTGAGCACGAGCCGGAACGAGAAACACGTACTGGTGAAGTACGAAAGGCAGTTGGAGGAAGGCGATCACGAGAAACACCCGCGGTAGCCGATCGATGACGGTGGGCGGCCAGGGGATGAAGGCCAAGGCGATCAACAGGCCCCAGACCTGAAAATAGCCTTTGAATCCGACAATGAATCGCGATGGGAGAAACTGCGAAAAGGCGCTGGCGATAATGACGGCAGCGAAAAAGCCGAGCGCCCACCAGATTACACTGGGGACCGGTCGCCAGCCGGGGTTGGGGCCTAATCCAGGAGTCCCCCACACCGCGTACAAGGCGAGCAAGATGGCAATCGGCGAGAGCACCCAGCGTATCAGTTCCAGTGGCGGCAGATACAGTCTGAGCAGACCGGTAATCACCAGCCCGCCGAAGATGGCCCCCCACAGCAGCCACACGGGACGCGCCGCGAGGAAGAGTCCGATCACCGCGACCGTGGGTGCGACGGCAATCACGGCGAAGCCCGGATCGCCTTGCGCGGCAAGCCAGCCGATTGCCCCGGCGGCGGCCACACCCGCGGCGCCGATGCCAAGTGCAGTTCCCAGGTCTTTGTCGACAAGGCCGTAAACGCCCATGGTATTCCCAGCGCAGTCGTGGCGCGTCGGGGGAAACCGGACGATCCGGTTGCCGCGCGCTGTGTAGAAAAATAGCACCCGCTCCAGCGAGGGCGTCGCGATCGATGCTCTCAGCGAAGGCTGGAAGGTTCCTGACCACGGCCCGATATAACAAAAAACCGGCTGGCGGTCCAGGAATAGCATTTCCCGTACCGCCAGTCGGTTGCCGTCGAGGTTGTTCTGTTGGCTTTCCAGCCTGAGTCGGGATCCAGTCCACCCCAAGCTTCGTCGCCTTGGAGTGGACTGCATCGACTCGGATCACGGTGTGGCGGAGCATGCACCCAAGGTCGCCAGATTCAGGGGGCTCGCCAGATTTGTGCGCACCGCACCGACATAGATGGGTACGCCCGCGGGGGCATCGACGGTCAAACAGGCCGCCGCCGCGGCCGGGAGGGTGAAATCAAAGCCGTCCTGACCGGTCGCTCCCGAATTCAGCCCGAAAGAAATCCGCGTCGGGTCCGATGTGAAGTCCAATACATCGGTAGACTCGATGCTGACCCCCACTGGGTTGACCAGATCCTGGTCGGCGATCACTGTCCCCTGGTAGGTTGCCGTGGTCCCACCCCCGGTCATCCGCGCGCGCCACTGGCCGTTACTGCAATCCTTCCACAGGAAGACACCCCGTTCCGTTTTCTGATTGTACGCCGGCTGGCCGCAGGGTGAAGCCTCATCGTCGCTGATCGTCGCTGACGCCAAGGCGTTGCCCAGGACACCGTTCGTCGGGTTGCTCAGCACCAGGTTGAACGTCTCGGGGCCTTCGGCGAGGGCGTCGTCCACCACCGGCGCCGTCACCGTCTTGCTGGTTTCACCCGGTGCGAAAACGACGGTTGTCAGCGACACTGCGCCGTAGTCGCCTGGCGCGGTTGCCGTTGCGTCGGCGGTTGCCACGTCCACACCCACGGTCGCTGTGCTGGCCGCGGATAGGGTGAGCGTGAAGGCTGCTTCACCCGTCGGGTCGTTCTCCGCCACAGTGACTGCGGTCACCGAAATGGTGGGCGGCAGCAAGGCACCGCAGGTGCCAAAGGTTTCCATGTTGAACGGGGTCGCAACCGGCATCTTGGACGCACCGATGTACACGGGAGATCCGGCTGGGGCATCGACGGCAAAGCAGAGGTTCGCCTCCGTCGGAAAACTGAAGCCCATGCCGTCCTGTCCGGCGCCGCTGACGACCAACTGGTAGGCGATCTGCGTCGGATCAGTCGTGTAATCCAGGACATCATTGGATTCGATACTGAAGCCGGTCACTTGGAGAACAGTCCGGTCGGCGATCACCCGTCCCCGATAGGTCTTGGCGCTGGTTCCACCCCCGGAGACGCGGGTTTGCCACACGCCGGTCGTGCAGTCTTTCCAAATGAAAATGCCGGGTTCCGTCGCCGCATTGTAGGTTGGCGCGCCGCACGGCGAACCCTCATCGTCGGTGATCGTGACCGTCGCCGAGGTGTCCGCTACCAACACATCGACCGGGTTGCTGAGATTCAGTGTGAAGACCTCGGTGAGCTCCCGGTCTAGGTCGTTGCTGATCGGAACTTCCAGCATTTGTGTGGTCTCGCCCGGCGCGAAGGTCACGGTGGTCAGCGGCAATGCCGTGTAGTCGCCGGGGGCGATCGCCGTAGCGTCGGCGGTCGCCACGTCCACGCTGACGTAGGACTCGCTCGCCTTCGACAAGTTGACGGTGATGCTCGCCACGCCGCTCGGTGTGTTCTCCGCCACGGTGACATCCGCCACCGAGATCAGGGTGCAGGGACCCAGGGTCTGCGGGTCAAAAGGCGGATAAACGGGAGTACGCTGATATCCAACGTACAACGGAGTGCCGGATGGCGTGTCCAAGGTCAGACAGGTCGAGGCCGTCGCTGCCGGGGTAAAGTCGAATCCGTCCTGTGCGGTACTGCCGACGTTGAACACGTAGCTCACCTTCTTGGGGTCACTGGTGTAATCAAGCGAGTCACTGGCCTCGATACTGAAACCCGTGACGCCGCCAATCGCCTGAGTCGATAGCACGCTGCCCTGGTAGTTGTTGATCTGGCTATTCCCGAGGGTCCGCAGATGCCAGGTTCCCATCGGGCAGTCCTGCCACAGGAAGGTGCCCGCGTCGGTGCTCACATCGAGGGTCGGCGCCGCGCAGCTGGTTGGCACGGTAGACGGGGGAACCGTCTGGGGCAAGACCACCTCCTCGACACCGCCGCCTTCAGTCAGGCGATACAGACGATCCGCGGCGAGCCCGGAAAAAGTGTCAACCCGCACGCTCGGGCTGGGCCAGCGCACTTCGATGTCCACCGTCGTACTGGCGGCCAAGCCGAAATGAATCCGTTGGTGATTCTGCGCCCACCGATGATAGCCGCCGTTTTGCTCGCGCATCTGAGTCTTGCCGTCGGTCGTGGCGTACACGACGGCTCCGACCGCGTCGCGATTGGCGGTGGTCCCGATCAAGTCGAACTCAATCCAGTGGTTACCATTCCCCTTGTTTCTGAACATGTTGTCAGGGCCGCCGGTGCTCCCTTCGCTGACGTCCGGATAAATTGCCAAGCCGTTCGTCACGAAGAGGTCCAAAAAGCCGTCGACGTCATAGTCAGCGACGGCTACGTTTTCTCCCAGCCCGACGCCGAGTCCGCTCGGACCCTCGGCACCGGTATTCGGTACCAATTGGAAGGTGCCATTGCCCAGGTTATCGTAATAGCGATCCTCGATGTTGGCGACCGCGTCACGACATACAAGAAAAAGATCGACATCCCCATCGTTGTCGAAGTCACCGGAAGCGCCGCTGACACAGTAGATTGGCGTACCCAAACCGGCCGCGGCGGCACCGTTCGTAAAAGTACCGTCCTGATTGACATAAAGAACGGGTGCGATCGGCAAGTCGCCAGGCTGACGACCGGTCACATTCAGGTTGGAAATGGGGGCCGTGCTATTGATGTCCGCATAGACGTAATTCCAGCGTCCCCCAGGGGAGACCTGCACCGTCCACGTCTTGGTCGCGGGTTCGAAACCGATGTAGATGCCCTTGTCTAAGCCGGGGTCATGCGGCTGGATGCCGACATTGGCAGGGTCGGTCGCCGAGAGCTGTGCCACGATCGGCCCACCGCCCGGCTGCGCTCCAAGTGTGTAACCGGTCGAGCCGATGTGAACATCGAACGGGTTGCGCGCGTTCCAGGTGATCAGGAACGACAGGTCGCCGTCAGTGACGAAGTTGAAGGCCTTCTCACGCGCGTTATCCGTGATGATGTTGGCCTCGAGGCGTTGGTTGTCGGCACCGCTGATGAGTGCGCCGCTCGGGCGCTGCACGCCCCGGATCACGAGCATGTCGGTCTGCAAGTCGCCGTTGAAGTCCGCGACGACCGAATCCGTCGCCAGGCTGGTCGGCGGCAGGATCGGCGTCGTTTCGGTGAAGGGCAGCGTTGACATATCGTAGACTTTGTTCGGGAAGATCTCCATCCCGGCACACACGAGATCCAGCGCGCCGTCACCGGTCAGGTCAGCCATCTGCAAGTACTGATTGCTGGTGCATTGGTGACCGACGCTCGTATTCGAACGGACCAGGGTCGACGCCGGTGCTTGGTAGGGTACCTGAATAAAAAACTGGGTCCTGCCGGCCCCAGCGGAACCGCCATGCATGGACATCGCCCAGTCGAGATGTCCGTCTTTAGTGAAGTCGGCCCACAGGGGCAGGCGGCCGCCCCATGTGTATTGGGAAAGTCCATATTCGAACATTTTATCCGAGAGTATCTGGCCGTCGTTGACCAGGAATTGGGTCTTGTCGATCGCCCCGACCGACACGACGAGGTCCTGATCGCCGTCATTGTCGAAGTCGCTCCAGGCCGCGCCATGCTGGTCAGCCTTCGGCACGGTTCGCCAGGTATCGACCTCATGCCAGCGATCTTCGAAACTGCCGGTGGCGAGGTTGAGGTGGAGGCTGGGCCGTGCGCGATGGTGATTGACGAAGAGGTCCGGCCAGCCGTCGCCGTTCTTGTCACCCCAGGATGCTCCATAGGACTCGCCTTGATAGCCGAGGTTCGTCTGCGCCGTCACGTCTTCGAACTGCACTTGAGCGGAAGCGGCCCCGGCGACGATCAGCAGGGGCCACACCGGCATCGCGGCGAGGATCGCACTGCATTGCAGTCGTCTCGTAATTAAAGCTCTTGGCATCATAACGTTACTTCCTTTAGGGAATTAAAATACACTTGGCGCGAAGTTTCCGAGGCGGATCGACCTGACAGTGGGGGGCAGGTCATTCGCGGATGCCGGAACGACCTGCCATCGGACGTCGCTTCGCGTCGCGGCAGGGGTGCACTCAGGTTCGGTACCGCAGTCTCCACCCCGCCAGCCGGTGGCCGAGGTTGCGGTAAGCCAGCAGGCGTCTTTAGTACAGTATGCGTCGCGTCGGTACGGGTCCGGCGATCTGCGAGTATATAAGCAAAATCTGAGCCAACAGCTGTCGGATGTCGAACCGGCTGACTGGGATGCCGGTGATGCCCCGTGCGTGAGAGCGACTGTAATTCTGTATCGCCAGCGAGGCAGTACGCTCGCCTGGTATCGTTCGCGTCGTGTTCGCGACGCGTCGGTGTCGCGCAAGGCCCCGGCAGCTGTCGCTTCCCGCCCGGTCGCGGTGCTGGAACTGTTGGTCCATTGGCGTTTGACTTTGGCCTTCCGGCCGTCTCGCGTTACGCAGCAGTCCAAGCCTTCTGTAATGCTCTATGATCGCACTCGTGGCGCGCGTCCGGGGTGTCGCGTCGTCCTGAAATTGCTTTGCGTTTTGCTACTGGAGTTCGACTATGCAACGATTTCGAAAAATCAGTCTGGCGTGCTGGTCGGTTGCATTCCTGGCCATCTTAACGTACACCGGAGTCAGCCGCGGGGGTGACGACGCGGTGGACCCGGACGATCCTTTGGTTCAGCGCGGCCTCGTTTCGGTCAGTGCCTTCGGGGCTACGCCAAACGACAACACCGACGATACCGCGGCGATCCTCAAGACCTTGGCGGCAGCGCGTGACCGCGGGCTGGCAACCTATCTCCCGTCCGGTATTTTTCTGGTGTCGGACTCGCTCAAGTGCTTTCAGCGTGCCCGCGACAATGGTCGGCGACTCCAACTCGATCGCCGAAAACCGTGCGTACTCATTGGTTCAACCGTTGGTGATCGCTCCGTGCTGCGTTTGGCGCCAGGATCTCCCGATTTCGACGACGTCGACAATCCGAAGCCCGTGGTTTGGTTTTGGGCGCAAGCGGCGGGCGGACCGCACGCGGGCAGCGAGAGCCCGCAGCACAGCGATCCAACCGTGTCATTCAATCAGGTGATCAAGGGGGTGGATATCGATCTGCGCGGCGCCGGACATGCCGGCGCGGTCGGTATTCGGCACGCCGGTTCCCAGGGATCGACCATCGAAGATGTCAGCGTTTTCGCGGATGGGGCTTTCGCCGGTCTTTACGACACCCCGGGGCAGGGCGGTGGCGTGTATGACTTTCGCGTGTATGGTGGACGCTACGGTGTTGTTGGCACATCGGCGTCCCGGTATCCGCTGTTGGTGGGATGTCGGTTCGTCAGGCAAGATCAGGCTGCGATCGAATGGTCGGGAAACGTCCTGTTCGCCTTGGTGGGTTTTGCAATCGAAAAGACCTCGGCCGGTCCGGCGATTACCGTTCAGCCTGGCGGACCGATTTTTGGTCGGGGATTTGTGCTGGTTGACGGAACGATCGAGTCGGTCGGTCCGGTTGCCATCAAGAACTCCGCAGGCAAGACGCTAACCTTGTCGAACGTGTACTTCAGTCGCAGCGAAGCCAGCGTGCAAAGTGGTGATAAGCCTGCGGTTCCGGTCGCGGGATCGGGGACGCGGATACTCGATTACACCTATACGGGCGTCGGATATCGATCACTGATCGAAGGCGAAACCAAGCCCGCAGGATTTGAGCGGGTCCGCACCGCGGCAAGCCGGCCGCCTGAGGCCGAGGTCCTGATTCGTCGTCATTTGTGGGACGCCGGTTTCCCGTCGTTCGACGATCCGGCGCTTGCGGATGTCCGCCGCTATGGTGCTCGGCCGGATGATCAGGAGGACGATACCGACGCTATTCAGAAAGCCTTGGATAAGAATTCTAAAGTCCTGATCCCGAAGGGTATCTTTCTCATCAGTCGGCCGCTTATCCTGGGGTCCGCAAACGCTTTGGTCGGGGTCTCCAAAACGCACTCCATACTGCGCGAGAATACGCGCTGGGATGGCGCTGCGGGTACTGCTCTGGTCACGACGGTCGCGGATGCCAAGGCTGCTCCATCGCTCTCATTTGTATTGCTGGAAACACAATCCACTGCCCGCACGGCGCTGCACTGGCGTGCGGGCGGGGCCTCGATCGTACGTGATATCATGGTTGGCCCGGTTTCCGCTTTCTACGGGAAAAATATCAGTAATCCCGGCCAGACCTTCCGGATTTCCGATACGGGCGGCGGGCGTTGGTTCGCTGTTGCCGCCGAGTGGGGAAATATACACGGTGCGACCTATGACCCTCGCTACTACCATCTTCTGGTCGAGGGTACGAGCCAGCCGCTGGTGTTCTACGGATTGAATCTCGAACGGGATGCCGTGTGGCCGCAGGCGATGATCCGCGACTCGGAAAATATCGACCTATTCTATTTCAAGACGGAAGCGGACGAGTGGAAGGGCAGGGTACCTGCCGGGGTACTGCTGTTGGAGCGCTCGCGAAAGATACGCCTGTTCGGCATGACCGGGAATGCGCATCCGCCCGGCTCGTCGTTGGTTACGGTAGACGGGGGTGATACGATCCAGCTGTCACAGGTAGCCGGATTCAAGCTCGGGCATGACTTCGCGAATGTGGTGGAGATTCGCTCCGGGGTTTCCCGACAAGTTGGCGGAGACACCCCCTTGGCGCTTTTCGAACGGCAGTCGACGGGTGCTGTCCGGAATTGAACGCGCGCGGCCCTGGTGCGGCTCAAGATGCGACCTCCGGTGACGAGGCCCGAGCGCTGCCGAAGAGATGATCAACACCTTTGCGTCACCGATCGCTTGCCGCAGTGACGCGTCCGGCGCCGTGATGACGCCCTCCGGATCTTTGCAAAACCATGTAAAACAGGTATGATATAGCGCATTGAGAGTCCGGAGCACCGGCTTGTCCAAAGATCCCATCATCTCATTCTGCGATATGCACATCGGTCGGGGCAATTACGACCGCGGTGCCCTGTCGGCAGAGTATTCGATGACCAAAACATCCAGATTCCCAACATAAAAATACGGAGTCACCAGTTGTCAAACACCATGCCTACTCGCAATTCTGGGGATGTCAACCGGGCTGACTCGACGGCCGAAAGCGACAACCCGCCGAAGGCGATGTCAACAATACGTATGCTTTACGTGGTCGGTGGGCCGGGTATGGCTGATCGGGTCGACGTATGTGACCTTTTTGCCGTGCGTCTCGCGAAAAAAGGATTTCAGATTCAGTGGGTTTTGTATGATGCGCAGCCGGGTCCGACATGGCGCGGCACGCGGTGGCATGATGCCCCGGCGTTCGTCATCTATCAGAGCAGGCGACTCGGGCTGGCTGGAAAAGTCGAAAACAAGTTGCGTAACCTGGTTGCCGATCTGCGGACCTTCTGGCTCGCCCTCACGGGTCACTACGATATCGTGCAGGTGCGCGATGCATTCCTGGTTGCCGTGCTGGCGTTGCTGGCGACGCGATTGCGTGGCGGCAAATTTACTTACTGGGCGTCCTACCCGTTTGCCGAGTCTCGTGTCATCGACGCGCGTGAAGGGCGGGCGCGCATCCCGGCGCTGAGCCTCATTGGCGGAAAACTTTCGGCGTGGTTACAGTACAAGGTCATCTTGCCGCATGCCGATCATATCTTCGTTCAGAGCCGGCAGATGCTGGAGGATTTTCGGAAAGAGCGGGTGGCTGAGCAGTCGATGACGCCGGTGCCGATGGGAATCGGCGAGCATCTGCTTAATCACCCCCCGTGTGAGGTGACACCCTACACCATTCTTTATCTCGGAACCTTGAATTCGGTCCGGCGACTCGACACCTTGGTCGAGGCGCTCGCCATTGTCCGGCAGCAATTCCCCGCGAGTCGCCTGGTGTTTGTCGGCGAAGGTGATTTTCCGGAAGATCGGCAATGCCTTGAGCAGGCGATCAGCAAGTTTGGTCTTGCCGATGCGGTGGAGATTACCGGTTGGTTGCCGGCTGCGCAGGCGCATGAGCGCGTATGCCGTGCCGCCGTGTGCGTCTCGCCCTATTATCCAATCCCGATCCTGCTCTCGACCTCGCCGACGAAATTGATCGAATACATGGCGTTGCAGCGGCCGGTGGTGGCCAACAGACACCCGGAACAGTCTGTAATCATCGCTGAGAGTGGTGCGGGAATTTGCGTAGACTGGTCTGCCGAACAATTTGCGGAGGCGATTTCAACCTTGTTCGCCGACCCGATTGCGGCTGAGGCAATGGGGCGGCGAGGGCGTGAGTATGTTCGAGACAAGCGGCTGTACTCAGGGATCGCTGAAGATGTCGCCGCAGAGTATTTTCGGATGCTGTCCGGCGACAAGGTGTAACGGTTGCGGGACAGACTGACAGGGGGCGCGGGGCTCCCTGTGTCCCCGGCGTGCGGCCAACAACATCACCTGGTGTTTTTCCCCTGATTACGATCGGAACAGGATATTTGGCGCCCTGCTGGATCTTGCCGGGGCGCTTATGGTTAACTCTGGCGTGACGATTGCATTGAGACTATCGAGAACAGGCTGGACCAGACCCTTCGCAATGACTCAGCAAATCGTGGTCAGTCGGAGTAGTGCGTCTTGACGCGAGCCGCTGTCGACGTCGAATGATGGAGATCCTTTCGTGCAGGTTCCGAACGCTCAGGCGACTCTAATTGCGTTGGCGATTTTTGCATCGCCGGGACTCTCGCTTGGCTGCAGCGACCCGGCGGTTCACCCCGAAATGGCGGAGTTTAACGCTTTGTTGGAAGCGCTCCCGCCGCAGTCTCCAAGTCCGGTACAGGTAAAATACCGGATTGATGGTGATCGCCAGGTTGGCAGTCCGCTGACAATCCGCATGGCGTTTTGGCAGAAGATGCCTGTTAAAGGAAAGTTCCTGTTAACACCCAGCCAGGGACTTGTGCTGGACGGGTCTCCCAACACCGGCGAGATTCCTTATCGAGCGTTCGTCGATGTGAACGTGCGGCCAGTGAAGCAGGGGTATCACTATCTTAAGGTCGAGACGATGATTGACGTCGATGGTGCCGAGACGCGCCGCACCGAGTTGGTCGGTATCGCGATTTTCTCAGATGATGTGCCGGTCGCCGCGAAGGGCGTGGCCGGCCGATTCGACTTCGCTGGTGCGAAGCTACGACAGGTCCTGACCGCGACGCCGGAGGGTAGCTTCCCCCAGACGACGGCGAAAGAATGAGCGATGTCCTTCTTGAAAACGCCTAGTGTCGATTTTCCGGATCGAGAACAAGGGCGTCATCGGCCTAGCGAGCGATCCGCTCCGCCACCGAAATAGTGTCGCCGATCATGCCTCAGCCGTGATTCCTCATTCCCTAAAGCATTAACCGGTTGCCAGTTATCCCATGTACAACACCCCGGGCTCACTCGCTTCGAACACCAGTGCCCAGCGCCGCTCCGATGTAGGACCGGTGGCGGCCCTTTCCGCACCAATCATCTTTGTCACCGGAGCATCGCGCTCCGGGACGACGATGTTGGCGCGGATACTGGGTTCGCATAGCAGCATCATGATGTTCAACGAAATGCACTATTTCGGTGCCGATTGGGATCCGTATGACGCTACGCGGGAGTTCTCAGAGCAGCGACTGGCGGCCCTCGCGGGAGAGCTGCTGGCGCGGCAGAACCACGGGTTGTGGCAGGATGGTCCGTCCGCTGATGAGTGCGCTTGGGGGCGGCGTTTGGTAGAGGACTTACCCGAGGGCGAGCGGGGGCCGGCGGAAGTCTTTGCGGCGGTCTTGGCGCGCCTGTCGGCAGACGCAGGGAAGACCTTTCCGTGCGAGCAGACGCCGCGAAATATCTATTATGCAGAGCGGTTGCTGGAGATTTATCCCAATGCGCGCTTTGTGCATATTGTGCGCGATCCGCGGGCGGTCCTCGCATCGCAAAAGAACCGCTGGCAGGTCAGGCGGCTCGGCGCTCCCCATGTGCCGATCTCCGAGGTCCTGCGCATTCGCGTGAATTATCATCCGTACACGATGACCAACCTGTGGGTAAAGGCGACAGATGAGGCCTTGCGTCTTGATGGTCATGCCCGTTTCAAGATGGTGCGTTTTGAAGATCTGGCGGCTGACGCAGCAGGAAGCATAAGGGAGGTCTGTTCGTTTCTTGGTCTGCAGTTCGAACCGGGCATGCTCCACATTCCGCATTGGGGTTCCTCGAATGTCGTGAGCGATAGCAACCAAAAAGGCGTGTCGGCGGAAGTCGTGAGTAAGTGGCGGGATAGCTTGTCTCCCGGTGAGATCAGGACATGCGAAAAGGCCGCCGGCAATCTGATGCAAAAGCTCGGTTATGCAACAGAGTCGCCTGATCGTGGTGGCACCTTGTCGTTGATCCCCAGTCTGTTGTCTTATCCTCTGCACTTGATCGGTGTGGCAGCGTTGAATCCTGCGCGCGCCTGGATTCATGTCCGGGAGCTGCTTCGGCGTGGTCGGACGGCGCCAGGTTCCTGAACCGGCGATGGGCAAGGGCTGAGGGGCAGCGGCGGTGTCCGTCGACTCCGCATTCGATGCCGATCGTCGTTGCGCCCGTCTGCGGTTCTGCTCCGACCGTCACACTGTCGGCTATGTCCCCATCGCCGCTCCGTGAAGGCAGGCGAACATCCTTGAGCGGGTGTAGGAGTTTCCGGCAATCGCCTTATCCATTCGTGCAAGACGAGGGTGCTTTGAACGACTCGCCGGACGCGTGCGCAGGGTGCGGTCGTGCCGGAGTTGACGGAGCGGCAGTCATAGGCTAGTCTGCTGCGGCTGTGGTCAATCGGCCAGTCGCGCTTGGCTTGGGCGATGGTGAGTCGGTTGGCGGAGGGATCGATAGTGCTGGTCTTTGGGATACATGGCATCGCGTTGCCCGGTCCGCACCATCGTCAATAAGCGCAGACGACATATCTTCTAACCTGGCAGCGCGGCCTTAGCCGAAAGCAGGAGTAATGATGTTCGCGAAAAATGCTTTTTACTTTCTCGCGGGGCTCGGCTTCCTGGCGCTGGCGAAGACCAAGCATACCGTTAAAGGTTACTCGTCGCCTAAGCCGTTCGACATGTCTCAGACGCAACGCTGCATCGACTATGATATTAAGGTAGTGGATGAATGGCTGTACCATCTGAAGAACTATAGCCCAGACGAGCATTCCATAGTTGGGAAAAACGCGCTGGAATTAGGGCCCGGCTCTGACCTCGGCATCGGTATTTATCTGCTTTCGCTGGGATGCAATAGGTATAACGCATGTGACGTTAATGACCTAGTGAAGATCACACCCGAAATTTTCTACCAAAAGCTTTTTGAACATTTGGGGTCGCGTAACGACCCGGCTAAGATTGATTTCCTTAAAGAGCAGCTGGCAAAAGCCAAGAACGGTAGTCCTGGTCAACTGAACTATGTCGTTCGCAAGGATTTCGATGTTGTCGCAGCTTTCGGTAAAGATTCGATCGATCTGGTGTTCAGTCAAGCCGCATTCGAGCATTTCGACGATATTCAGAGGACCGTAGAACAACTCAGTGCGGTGTGCAGACAAAATGCCGTTGCTGTGCTTGAAATTGATCTTATGACGCATTCGCGGTGGATACGCGACAAGGATCCGAACAATATTTACCGCTATCCGAGTTGGTTGTACAACCTGTTCTGGTTTCGTGGTATTCCCAACCGGGTAAGACCGTTCCAGTATGTTGACGCCCTGAAGCGTTGTGGGTGGACAGATATCTCGCTCCTCCCCAGCAGCACTGTAGAGAATCCCGCAACCGCCTACGCGGGTTTGGCGAAGATGTTTTCCGATCACAGGAATCAAATGGAATTTCTGACTATCACGGTGTGCGCAAGAAAGTTGTAGCCGTGCCATCGATCGCGGTTCGGCATATGTCGATCAAAATGAGACACCCGGGTACAGATTTCAAGCTTGCTTGGAAGACTCCTGGGAGTGCCGGGAGAGCGGGACTCAGGCGTCGGTCTGGTCACGCATGCGGTAGCTGCAGCCTTCGATGACCATATCGACCGCGCGGGTGAAGAGCAGTGCTCGGGGACCTGGCGCAACCGCTGCGGGTTCAAGACCCGTTTGATGATGGTCATGCTCGCCTCCTTCGCGGATATCATGGCCCAGTTGTACCAACCGGGTCAGCGCGGCGGCGATGTCCTCCTCCAGGGCAGTGACCGGATTCGCTAAACGACTCAGGCTGCTTCCCGACCGCGCATCAGACGTTCGTCGGGAGTTGGCAGCCTGATAGAGAGGCTGGGCCGTCAGTACGCGTTCTTGTGAACGAAGCCACGGATGAAGGTCGAGAGGATGATTTGAATATCCAACCAGAGCGACCAGTTGCGTATGTAATCCAGGTCGTAATCCACCCGTTTTCCCATTTTGTGCAGTGAATCGGTTTCACCGCGCCAGCCGTTGACCTGAGCCCATCCGGTGATGCCGGGTTTTACCTTGTGTCGGAGCATATAGCCGCCAATCAGGCCGCGGTAGTATTGGTTGTGGGCGACGGCATGAGGGCGTGGTCCGACGATCGACATCGAGCCCTGCAGTACGTTGAAGAACTGCGGTAACTCGTCCAACGATGTCCTACGTAGAAAGCCGCCGAATCGGGTCACTCGCAGGTCCCCTTTACGTGCTTGCGTGACAGTCCCTTGATCCTCGCAGACGGTCATGCTGCGAAACTTCCAGACCATGATCTCTTTACCGTCGAGACCGAATCGGCGCTGCTTGAAGAGCACTGGGCCAGGGCCGCTCATCTTGACACCCGCTGCAATGAAAGCCATCGGCAATGCAAGGAGGACGACCGCGATGGTGCCGACCACCAAGTCTTCAATGCGTTTAATCATCGCATCGGGGCCATGGAACGGGCTCTCATAGACACTCACAGCTTTGATGCCGTCCAAGTTGACACACCGACGGTGCAGCGCATCAACACGAATAGTGTCTTGCATCGGTTGCAATGTTCGCGCTGCCCCCGCGACATTGCGGGACCGCCGATCTTGGACCAGATACACTGAAGACGTGCTGTCCCCCAGCTTGCGTATCAGAGACTCAATCTGCTGCTCTGCATGGTCGGGCGGCAGCGTGATATAGACAACGTCAACATCGCCGCGACAGGCAAGTTCAACCATGCGATCAAGGGACTTCGGTGTACCGGTTCCGGACGCTCCGTGGGTGGCAGGTGATCCGGCGTCATCAAAAATGCCGACTGTCCGAAATCCAAGCCAGTGATTTGCCTCAGCCCACCGTGCGATGTGCTGACCCAGGTCACTGTTGCCGGCAATCGCCAACCGTCGCGTATTGTAACCGTGCGCCCGCGCCCACCGCAGGGCGAAGCGGACACTGACCCGGGCGGCGGCCAGCAGCACTGGAGTTCCGAACAGCCAGTAGAGGATGGTTTCCGGCGGGTAACTGAGGGCATCCCGCTGCATGTAGAGTGCGACGAGGGAGACCGCGGTGACACCAAGCCACGATTCGATCGTGTACCACACCTCCGTTGCCATCGATTCGGTACGCCAGGATCGGTAGAGATTCTTCGCGCTGGCAAGGAAATAGAATACCAGTACGCCGATCACGCCGGTCAGGGCCAGCGAGGACGACCATGGTAAGCCGGTCCACTCGCGTGCCAAGTAAAGGCTGCCCAGAATGATCACGGCATCCGCGATGCGGTGAAAGATGGACAGGGTACTTTGGTGATACCGCAACCGTCCCCGGCTGGACTCCCGGATCAGGGCGGAATCAATGATATTTTCAGTCGACATCGTGAGTTCCTCTGTTCAGGTTCGGCTGACGGTTGCTAGTGCCGGCAGTTACACGTTGCATGATTCGGGTGAGCCCTGTCCGGCGGTCGGACAACACCAGGGATGTGTCGGGTTTTTCGGTAATCGCCCGGTCGAACACCAGATCCCTCCAGTCATCACCAGAGCCGCGGTGCGTCCATTCTCGGAAACGTCCCATAGCCGGCGACCAGTTCCAGGTCTTCGGTCGATCAGGTAGCCAAAACGCGAAATCCACGCCTTGAAACGGTGCGTCGAATCCCGTCGTTCTCCAACCGGTCCAGGCCCTGCGGGAGAGGTCAGTTCCCTCACGTTCGCAGAAACGCGATTCGTGCGACGCAATTTGCGAAAACTCCAAGTCGGCCGCGGTTCGCATGAGTAGAACCCCCTACTCGGGACCTAAGTGCCCGAAACAGATCGACCGGCAGGGATTGCTCCGAGCCGCGATGAGCGTTATCGTCCGCTCGGACGGCAGTGCTTGATTGGACTCGCTGGGCTGCTTGGAGTCAGACAGGCGCGACCTTCTCTCACACTGAAGCGGTGGTCTTCTTCCGGTCAGGCCGCCAGCGAGCGGCATCTCATGAAGGTGATTAAGCAAACGCCATGCCAGCAAGACGTTTCGGGCCTTTGAACCTGCGCACGTTCATGCGTTCGATTTTCGCACTAGTATGTTACGTAACAAAGTTGTGCAATTGACTCATTGGCGTTACAACTATTGGCGGTTGGTCGGCGGCCGGAAGGCCTTGCGGATGGCCGGAAGGCCTTGCGGATGGCCGGGAGCCAGGCTCAGCGGAGCCTGTGGAATCTCGGCACGCCACCGGTGTGTCGAACGGGTATCGCACTGGCATGCGGCACGACACGTTTACACATTCGTTGGAGCCAATCCACCAGATCCGCAAATTCTTCAGAATTAATGTACACGATATAGTGTCATCTGACTGCCGGACACGTCGCAGCGGTGACCACAAACACGCGTTTTCGCGAGGGTATGCAATGGCAGCCACGGAATCCCGAGCGCTTCTCTATCTCAGGCCGCCGGTTGCGGAGGATGCGTTCTCCGCTGATCTGAGTCTGCGGGGGTGGAGTGTCCATCCGGCCTCGAATCCCGAAGAGGCCCTTGAGTTGATCAGTGAGCATGAATTTCTGGTGGGCTTGGTCCACTGGGACGGATCGCACGGGGATCTGCACTCCTTGCGATCGGAACGGGAGCATGTCCTTCAGATGCTCGATGCGAACAGCCACATCAACTGGGTGGCATTGCTGGCCGATGCGGCGAGTACGTCGCGGCCCGTGTCACGGGTCATCACGACGCACTTCTACGATTACCACACATTGCCGCTTGATCCGGACCGACTCCTGGTGACCCTGGGGCACGCCTACGGCATGGCCGAGATGACGCGGTTTCACGCCGAGCCGAATCCTTTCCATGCGATCCATCATGAAATTCTGGGACGCAGTCCGGCGATGCGTGCGCTGATTCAGAGCATCCAAAAGGTCGGCGCCATTGATCTGAATGTGCTGATTCGCGGCGAGAGTGGGACCGGCAAAGAACTGACTGCGCGTGCGGTGCACCGCCTCTCGCACCGCAGCAGTGGTCCATTCGTCGCGGTGAACTGCGGGGCACTGCCCAAGGATCTGATACAGGCGGAGCTGTTCGGGCACGAAAAGGGGTCTTTTACCGGGGCGGATCGCCGTCGATTGGGGCGGATCGAATCGGCGCAGAACGGGACGCTGTTCTTGGACGAAATCGGCGATCTGCCGATCGAGCTGCAAGTCAATCTGCTGCGGTTCCTGCAGGAAAAAACGATTGATCGGATTGGTGGGGCCAGCGAGATCCCGGTCGATGTGCGGGTGATCGCTGCAACCAATGTCAATCTTGAAAAGGCCGTGGAGGAGGGGCGCTTTCGCGAAGACCTTTATTACCGGCTGAATGTGTTGCATCTGGACATGCCGCCACTGCGCGAGCGCGGGGAGGATGTCGAGTTGCTGGCGGGACACTTTTTTCGGGAGTTCGCCAACAAGATCAACCCGAATCTCAAAGGGCTCAGTCAACAGGCGATCGAGGCGATCAACGCTTACCCCTGGCCCGGAAATGTTCGGGAGATGATCAACCGAATCCAGCGGGCGGTGGTGATGTGCGAGGGACGATTGATCAGTCCGCGTGATCTTGGCCTGGATCAGGACGCGCCGAACTGTTCACTCATGACCTTGGCCGAGGCGCGGGCGAAGGCGGAAAAGGAGGCGATCGAGACCACGCTCAGTGCGGTGCGTAACAATGTGTCCAAGGCGGCGCGGCGTTTGGATATCTCACGCGTGACCCTCTATCGACTGCTGGAGCAGCACGCGATCGACTGGCAGCGTGATCGAAATTCCTGAGCATCTGCCGATGTGGAGGGGCGACTGAAGTCGCCCCTCCAGCCCCTACCGCCCCTGCGGATCTTGCAGCAGGCCTGCGCAGTCGGGATCTTTAGTCCTGGGAGCCGCCCGAGGTCAATCAGCCTGGCGACGCAGGAAGGCCGGGATATCCAGATAATCGAGATCGTTATCGATCGCCTCGGCGGTATTGCCGCCCGCGGTTGCCCCCTTGCGGTAGATTGCCGGACGCCGCTCCCTCTCGGCATAGTCCGGGCGGCAGTCGTCGCTATCCGCGGGCACCAGACGCATGTGCGGTTCGTCGCCGCTCTGACGCATGATGGAGATGCGGCGCGCGCCCAGGCCGGTGGCGACGACGGTCACACGCAGTTCGTCTTCCAGGTCATGGTCGATGACGGTGCCGAGGACGACGGTCGCGTCGTCGTCGGCGAAGTCGCGCACGGTGTTGCCGACTTCGTCAAACTCACCCATGGTCAGACTTGCGCCGGCGGTGATGTTGACCAGAATGCCCTTGGCGCCCGCCAGGTCGATGTCCTCCAGCAGGGGGCAGCGGATGGCGGCCTCCGCGGCCTCCCGAGCCCGATGCTCGCCGCTGGCGGCGCCGGTACCCATCATGGCGACCCCCATTTCGGACATGACGGTCTTCACATCGGCGAAGTCCACGTTGATGAGCCCGGGACGAGTGATCAACTCGGCGATACCGCGCGTGGCATTGAGCAGGACGTCGTTCGCCGATTTGAAGGCCCCCAGCAAGGTCATGTCCTTGCCGAGCACCGCGAGCAGCTTCTCGTTCGGGATCGTGATCAGCGAGTCGACATGCTTGGCCAGATCGGTGATGCCGTCCTCGGCGATCCGCCGCCGCTTGCTGCCCTCAAAGGGGAAGGGTTTGGTGACCACGGCGACGGTGAGGATACCCAGTTCTTTGGCCACCTCGGCAACCACGGGTGCCGCCCCGGTGCCGGTGCCCCCGCCCATGCCGGCGGTGATGAAGACCATATCCGCGCCGGCCAGCGCCTCGGCGATGCGCTCACGGTCCTCGAGCGCGGCTTGTTTGCCCACCTCCGGGTTGGCGCCGGCGCCCAGACCCTTGGTGATTCCCGAGCCCAGTTGCAGGATGGTCTTGACCTTCAGGCCCTTGAGCGCCTGGGCATCGGTGTTGGCGCAGATGAAGTCCACCCCCTCGATGGTGGACTCGACCATATGATTGACCGCATTGCCGCCGCCACCGCCGACGCCGATGACCTTGATCACCGCATTCTGGCTATGGGTATCCATCATTTCGAACATCGTTGCATCTCCCCTGAGTGTTGTAGGTAACCGAAAAAGCCTGAAACCCCGTTCGTTCCCGCCCATGGCGGAACCGCCCCCCCGACTCGGCACGGGCGCTCGCGCCCCGTGCCACGAAGCCGCAGCGCGCGGCCCCTCAACTGATCGTCCGCACGTGCATCGTGCTTTGCCGGTACCGCCTGCTCGCGTCCGACAGCAGGCGCGCTCGTGACCCGGTCGCAACGGCCGGCGGCTGGGCACAGCCCACGGTTAGAAATTGCCCCGGAACCAACTGCCCATGCGTGACCAAACGCCTTTGATGCCGCCGCCGGCGCTGAGGTCGGGACGCTTGGCAAAGCGGTTCTGGCGGGCATAGATCAGCAGGCCGACGCTGGTGGCGAATACCGGGTTGCGCATCACCTCATCCATGCCGATGACATACTGGGGTGTGCCCAGGCGAACCGGCATGTGGAAGACTTCTTCCGCCAGTTCGATCAGGCCCTGCATCTTGGCGCTGCCGCCGGTGAGCACGACGCCGCCGGCGACCAGGTCCTCAAAGCTGCTGCGACGCAACTCATTGCGCAGCAGGGTGAGCAACTCCTCGTAGCGTGGCTCCACCACCTCCGAGAGCGTCTGGCGTGAGAGCCGCCGCGGCGGGCGATCACCGATACTCGGAACCTCAATGGTCTCACTGCCGGCAGCGAGTTGGGTGAGAGCACAGGCGTGCCGGATTTTGATCTGCTCCGCATGTTGTGTGGGTGTCCGCAGCGCCACCGCGATGTCGTTGGTGACCTGATCGCCGGCAATCGGGATCACCGCCGTATGGCGGATGGCCCCGTCGGTGAAGACGGCCATGTCGGTGGTGCCGCCCCCGATGTCGACCAGGCACACCCCCAATTCCTTCTCATCCTCACCGAGCACCGAATAGGAGGCACTGAGTTGCTCCAGGACCAGATCGTCGACCTCCAGGCCACAGCGGCGGATGCACTTCAGGATGTTCTGGGCCGCACTGACCGCACCGGTGACCATGTGCACCCGCGCCTCCAGGCGCACGCCGCACATGCCGATCGGTTCGCGGATGCCCTCCTGGTCGTCGATGATGAACTCCTGAGGGAGGATATGGAGGAGTTGCTGATCGGCGGGGATGGCGACGGCCCGCGCGGAGTCGAGCACCCGATCCACATCCGCCTGGGTGACTTCGCGGTCCTTGATCGGCGTGGTGCCGTGAGAATTGAGGCTGCGGATATGGCTGCCGGCGATTCCCGCGTGGACCGAGTGGATCTCGCATCCGGCCATCAGTTCGGCCTCTTCCACCGCGCGCTGAATGGACGCGACGGTGGACTCGATGTCGACCACCACGCCTTTCTTCAGACCGCGGGACGGATGGGTCCCGACACCGATGATCTCGATCTGGTCATCGTCTTTCAGTTCGCCGACCAGGGCGGCGATCTTGGAGGTGCCGATATCCAGGCCCACCAGCAGGTTCTTGTCGTTACGTCGTGACATGCCGTTGTTAACCCCGTTTGCCTGTTCGCTCTTGCGGCGTCGCCCCCGGGCGTGCGGGACCCACCTGTGTTAGTGCCGGCGACGCCGTCCGGGTCGCTGCCCGCGCGGCCGGCTGGGTCGGTGTCGCTGCTTTTGGTTTGGTTGTTGTCCCGGCCTTTGGTTTGATCGCGCCCGCCTTTGGCTGGGCTGTCGGTGCCCGCGCCTTCGGCGGGGTCGATGTCGGCGTCTTCGCACGTGCTGCCGGTTTCGGTTGAGACGTCGCCCGCTGTTGTCCCTGCGTCTTTGGCTGGACCCGTGCCTTTGCCTTCGCCGGCGACTTCTGCCGGGTTGGGGACTTGGTCTGCACCGGTGTTTCCACCGGTGTCTCCAGCGCCGCCTGGCGCGCCCATCGCACCGCGAAGCCGTTGCTGTAGCGCAGGTCCACGACTTCCGCCCGCCCTGCCGCATCCAGTTGCGGTGCCGCGCCGATGAAGCGCGCGAGGCGTTCTTCGATATCGCTGTTGCCCAGTTCGAGGCGCGCTCTGGAGACCAGTCCCAAGCGCCAGGCCCCGCGGGCATCCACCGCCAGGGTGTCGATCAGATGACCTGCCAACATCAGCTGATCGCGCCACTGGAGGTAGCGCTGGACCAGTTCAGGGGCGCGCTGCTCGTCGCCTTCCAGCATCGGTAATCCGGCCGGGATGGTGCCGGTACTGGGTCGAAACACGACGCCATCGGCAGTCACCAGCCCGTCGCCTTTCCAGCGTGCCACCGGTTTATGTTCGTTGACGCGTACTTGGAGCCGGTCGGGCCAGACGCGGCGGATGCTCGCCCCGCCCACCCAGGCCAGTTCCTCGGCGGCGCGCTTGAGATCCGCCAAATCGGCGGTGAGGAAGCCGCCCTTCAGCCGCTCGATCAGGGTCTGCCGTAATTGCTGCGATGAGTGATGATGCAATTCGCCCTGCACCTCGATCATGCGCACCGGCAGCAGCCGGGGTTCCCAATAGCCGAAGGCCCAGACGCCGCCGGCCATGACCGCCAACAGGAGGATACCGGTCAGGGCGCGCAGGCGCGCCGGCCGGATGGCCTTCGGCGTCGGCTCCTGGAGATTCGGGAGGATTGCGGCGGCAGACTCAGACACGGTTCAAACTCGTCTCCAGAATACGGATCACCAGTGCTTCGAAGTCGATTCCCGCGGCGCGCGCGGCCATCGGCACCAGACTGTGATCGGTCATGCCGGGCACCGTGTTGACCTCGAGCAAGTAGGCGCGGCCCGCGTCGTCGACCATCAGGTCGACGCGACCCCAGCCGCTCGCGCCGACTGCATCGAAGGCATCCAGGGCCAGTTGCTGCAACCCTTGCTCTGCTGCTGCCGGAAGTCCACAAGGACAGTGGTAGCGGGTGTTGTCGGCCCGGTATTTGGCGTCGTAATCGTAGAAGGCGTGCGGCGTTTCCAAGCGGATCAACGGCAGTGCCTCATGCCCGAGGATCGCGCAGGTATACTCGGCGCCCGCAATCCAGCGCTCCGCGATCACCAGCGGATCGTAGTCACGCGCCAGTTCCCAGGCTGCCGCCAGGGCCGCGGCGTCGGTGACCCGCGCCATGCCGATACTGGAGCCTTCGCGCGCGGGCTTGACCATCAGCGGGAAGCCGATGGCCGCGGCCGCCGCCAGGTCCGCGGCGGTGCGCAGCAGGACCGACTCCGCCGTCGGGAGTCCGGCGCCCGCCCAGGCGAGCTTGGTCCGGTATTTGTCCATCCCGAGCGCGGAGCCCAACACGCCGGAGCCGGTATAGGGTAGCGCGATGGTCTCCAGAAAGCCCTGGATCACCCCATCCTCACCGCCGCGTCCGTGCAGGATGATGAAGGCGCGGTCGAAGTCCCCGGCGCGCAGTTGCTCCAGCACGGTGTCGTCCGGGTCGAGCGGATGCGCGTCCACCCCGCGGGCGCGCAGGGCGTTGAGCACCGCATTCCCGCTGTTCAGGGAAATCTCACGCTCGGCGGCGCGCCCGCCCAGCAGGACGGCCACCTTACCGAAGGTCTTGGGTTGCGCCGACATTACACTCCCCCCCTGCTGCCGCTCCGCTCCGGGTGCGGCAGGCGATCGACCAGTCCCGCACTGTCCCCGAGCGCGGCCTGGCCTGGATGGTTCACTAAGAGTCCGGGCAGGCGGGCCGCCAGGCTGCCGATGTCACCGGCGCCCATCAGCAATACCAGGTCGCCGTCTTGGAGGAGGTTGCCGAGCAGTGTCGGGATCTCGCTGAGGTCCTGCGCGAACACCGGGTCGAGGACGCCGCGGGTGCGGATGGCGCGACTCAGGGAGCGGCCGTCGGCACCGGCGATCGGCGCCTCTCCGGCCGGATAGACCTCACCCAGAATCAACAGGTCCGGAGTGGAGAGGACCTGGGCAAAATCATCGAATTGCTCCTGGGTGCGCGTATACCGGTGCGGTTGGAAGACCAGTACCAGGCGGCGGTCGGGCCAGCCACCGCGCGCTGCGGCCAGGGTGGCGGCAACCTCGCGCGGGTGGTGACCATAGTCGTCCACCAGTGTCAGGCGGCGGCCCATGGCATCGCGTACCTCGCTCACCACGAACCGGCGGCCCACCCCCTGGAATCCGGCCAGCGCCCGGCCGATGGCGCCCTCGTCCACGCCCAATTCCAGCGCGACGGCGATCGCCGCCAGGGCGTTCAGGACGTTGTGACGGCCGGGCAGGTTCAGCTCTACCGGGAAGGGCGCCGCCAGGCTCGCGCCGTGCACATCAAAATACATCCGCAATCCATCCTGCCGGATGTTTTCGGCACGCACATCCGCTTCGGGGCGGGTACCGTAGGTTCGCACCGGGCGCGGCACCTGCGGCTCCAGGGCGCGCACCTCATCATCGTCGATGCACAACACGGCCAATCCGTAAAAGGGCAGGTGGTGCAGGAACTCCATGAAGGTATTGCGCAACCGAGTGAAGTCGTTGCCGTAGGTCACCATGTGATCGGCATCGATGTTGGTGACGATCGACACCATGGGCTGGAGATACAGGAACGAGGCGTCGCTCTCGTCGGCCTCCGCCACCAGATACTTGCTGGTGCCGAGCTTGGCATTGGCCCCGGCGCTGTTGAGCCGACCGCCGATCACGAAGGTCGGATCGAGCCCGCCCTCGGCCAGGATGCTGGCCACCAGGCTGGTGGTCGTGGTCTTGCCGTGGGTGCCGGCCACGGCCACGCCGTAATAGAAACGCATCAGTTCGGCGAGCATCTCGGCGCGGCGCACCAGCGGGATGCGGCGTGCGCGCGCGGCGATGATCTCCGGGTTGGATTCATCAATGGCGCTGGACACCACCACCGCATCCGCGTGCGTGACCTGCTCGGCGCGATGGCCGATGAAGACCGCGATCCCCAGACGGCGCAGGCGCGTGGTGGTCTCACTCTCGCGTTGATCGGAGCCCGTGACCTCGTAACCCAGGTTGGCCGTCAGTTCGGCGATCCCGCTCATTCCGGATCCGCCCACGCCGATGAAATGCAGGCGACGGACCCGGCCCATGTTGGCGGCAGTGTGGTGCAGATGACGGTTCATGAACGGGCGAACTCCAGGCAGGCGGCGGCGATCTGGTCCACGGCGGCCGGTGTGGCACGGGTGCGCGCTGCTTCGGCCATGGTGAGCAGCCGCGCGCGGTCGGCGAGTAGTGTATTGAGGATGGTGGCGAGTCCGGCCGGGTCGAGGTCGCGCTGGATCAGCAGGCGGGCCGCCCCGGCCTGGACCAGGTAGCGGGCGTTGCTGACCTGATGGTCGTCGACCGCGTGGGGGTAGGGCACCAGGATCGCGCCCAGCCCCGCCGCCGCCAGTTCCGAGACCGTGAGCGCTCCGGCGCGGCAGACCACCAGATCGGCCCAACCGTAGGCTTGCGCCATGTCGCCGATAAAGGCGGTGACCTCGGCCGCAACCCCCGCCTGGCGATAGGCGTCCGCGGCCGCCGCCAGTGTCCGCTCACCGGCCTGGTGGCGCACCAGCGGGCGGTGCGCGGCCGGCAGTCGGGCCAGCGCCAGCGGCAGGGTCTCGTTGAGCGCCTGCGCGCCCAGCGAGCCGCCCACCACCAGCAGATGTGCCGGACCGGTGCGGCCGGCGAAGCGCTCGCGCGGCGGCGGCAGTGCGGTGATCGCGGGGCGTACCGGATTACCGGTCGTGATGGCGTTGCGGGCCTGCGGGAAGCTGCCGGGGAAGGCTTCGAAGACCCGGTTGGCGATGCGGGCCAGCCACTGGTTGGTCAGGCCCGGAATCGCGTTTTGTTCATGGATCACCAATGGTATTCCCAGGGCGCGGGCAGCCAAGCCGCCGGGCCCGGAAACGAATCCGCCCATGCCGAGGATGACCGCGGGGCGGCGGCGACGCAGGAGGATCCAGGCCTGTCTCAGTGCGCCAAGCAATTTGAACGGACCGCTCAGGATCGCCCCGAGCCCCTTGCCGCGCAGGCCGGCAATCTCGACCCACTCCATGTCGAACCCCTGTGCGGGAACCAGGCGCGACTCCATCCCGCGGTGCGTGCCGATCCAGAAGACGTCCGCGCCGTGGGCGCGCAGCGTCTCGGCAACCGCCAGGGCCGGGAAAACATGACCGCCGGTACCCCCGGCCATGACGCCTACGCGCGTAGCCATGGCATCCCCCGCGGCAGCGTGGTTTCGGACGCCTCCTGGCGGACGGTCGCGTCGATGCGCAGCAGGATCGCGATCGCCACACAGGCCACGATCAGACTGTTGCTGCCATAGCTCAAGAAGGGCAGTGTCAGTCCCTTGGTCGGGAGCATGCCGGAGTTGACCCCGATGTTTACGAAGGCCTGGAGACCGAGCCACAAGCCGATGCCCTGTGCCGTGTAACCGGCGAAACGCTGGCCAATGGCCTCCGCGCGGGCGCCGATACCGAAGGCGCGCCAGGAAATGAAGGCAAAGGCGCTGATGATGGTCAGCATCCCCGCCAGACCCAGTTCCTCCGCAATCACCGAGGCGAGAAAGTCGGTGTGTGCCTCGGGCAGGAAATACTGCTTCTGGATGCCGTTGCCCAGCCCGACGCCCAGCCATTCCCCACGTCCGAAGCCGATCAGCGCCTGACTGAGCTGGTAGCCCGAGGCGAAGGGGTCTTCCCAGGGGTTGAGGAAGGACAGGATGCGGCGCATCCGGTATTCGGAGGTCAGGACCAGGAAGGCGAGCCCGGTGATGACCGTACCGAACAGCACGGCGAAGGGCATCACGCTGACCCCGCCGAGGAACAGCATCCCCATGACCGTCGCCAGCATGACCGCCGTGGTGCCGAAATCCGGTTGTTTCAAAATCAGGGCGGCGGCGATCCCGATCAAAATCATCGGACGGATGAAACCGGCCAGTTCGGTGGTCACCGACTGCGCGTGGCGCACCAGATAGCCGGCGATGTAAAGCACCGCGAACAACTTGACGAATTCGGAAGGTTGCAGGTTCAATGGACCCAGCGGGATCCAGCGGTTGGCCCCATTGACACTATGGCCCACCCCGGGGAGCAGGAGCAGAATCAATGAAGCGACCCCGACCAGGAACAGCCAGACCCCGGAGCGTTCCCACCAACTGACCGGGACGCTGAATGCGAGGGCCGCGGCGCCCAGCGCCAGTCCCAGGGCGATGGCCTGACGAACCACGAAAAAGAAAGGGTCTTTGCAGCAGGTGTCGCCGATGGTCATCGAGGCCGATGCCACCATAATGAACCCGAACGACAGGAGTCCCAGCACGACCACCAGCAGCGGGAAGTCGAACGCCGCCGGGCGCTCGCGCCGCCGCCGGCCGGCAACGCCCCAGCGCTTGGTCTGACGGGTGGCCGCGGTCATCGCGCAAACCTCCGCACCGCGTCGGCGAAGACCCGACCGCGATGCTCGTAGTTGTCGAACATGTCGAAGCTGGCGCAGGCCGGTGAGAGCAGGACGGCATCGCCGGGGTGCGCCAGGCCGGCGGCCTGGCGGACCGCGTCCTCCATGTCCGTCGCCTGGACCAGCGGCGCCAGACCGGCGATCACCTGTTCGATCAGCGGGGCGTCACGTCCGATCAGGACCACGGCCCGCGCGGCCCGGGCGACCGCCGGAGCCAGCGGGGCAAAGTCCGCGCCCTTGCCGTCGCCGCCCGCGATCAGCACGACCCGGCTGTGACTGCCCGGCGTCATCAGTCCATCCAGCGCGGCCACCGTGGCACCGGGGTTGGTTCCCTTGGAGTCGTCTACCCAGCGCACCCCGGCGTGCGTGCAGACCAATTGACTGCGATGGGCCAGTCCGGGGAAGGTCCGCAGGACTTCCAGGCAGGGTGCGAGCGGCAGGTCGCAGGCCTCGGCCAGGGCGAGCGCGGCCAGGGCGTTGGCCAGGTTGTGCCGGCCCGTGATCAGGACCTCATCGGCGCGCAGCAGACGCGCGTCGCCCCGGCACAGCCAGTGCGCGCCGTCGACCTCGCGCAATCCATAGTCACCGGCGGTCGGCGCACCCAGGGTAAAACCGAGTTCGCGCGCGCTGGTGCGCGCCATCGCCGCGACCCGCGGGTCATCCCGATTCACGACCGCCACCAGGGCGCGGTCATAGATACGCGCCTTGGCCGCCGCGTAGGCCGCGAAATCCGGATAGCGATCCAGATGATCGGCCGAGAGATTGAGCACCACGGCAGCCTGGGCGCTGAGCCCCGCCGTGGTCTCGAGCTGGAAGCTCGACAACTCGAGCACATAGAGATCCGCCGTGTCGTCGAGCAGGTCCAGGACCGGTTCGCCGAGATTGCCGCCGACCCGCGCACGCCGCCCGGCGCGCTGCGCCATCAGCCCCACGAGCGTAGTGACCGTGCTCTTGCCGTTGGAGCCGGTGATGGCACAGATCGGTGCCCGCGCGGTCCGGACGAAGATCTCCACGTCGCCGAGCACCGGCACCCCGCGGGCCAGCGCCTGCTGGATCAGCGGTTCAGCCACCGGGACGCCGGGGCTCACCACCAGTTGCTCGGCGGCGGCGAAGGCGCCCGGGTCGAAGCCGCCGACAAAGACCGCCACCTCGGGGAATGCTTCGCGGATCTGGGCGAGTCCGGGCGGATTGGGCCGGGTGTCGGTCACCGCCACCCACTGTCCTCGCGCACGCAGAAAGCGGACGCAGGAAACGCCGGTCTTGCCCAGACCGACGACCAGCGTCTTTCCCGCGGGAAGCGGCGCGTGATGCATCAGCGGATCTTCAGGCTGGCGAGCCCGACCAGGACCAGCACCACGGTCACGATCCAGAAACGGACGATGACGCGCGGTTCGGGCCAGCCCTGAAGCTCGAAATGATGGTGCAAGGGAGCCATGCGGAAGATGCGTCGGCCAGTCAGCTTGAACGACAGCACCTGCAACATCACGGAGACGGTCTCGGCGACGAAGATACCGCCCATGACGAACAGCACCAACTCCTGGCGCACCGCGACCGCCACCACACCCAAGGCGGCGCCCAAGGCCAGGGCGCCGACGTCGCCCATGAAGACCTGGGCCGGATACGCATTGAACCAGAGGAAGCCGAGCCCGGCGCCGACCAGTGCGCCACAGAAGATGAACAGTTCGCCGACCTCTTTGACATGCGGGATACGCAGGTAGTTGGCGATCTCGAAGTGTCCGGCGGCATAGACGAAGATCGCGAGTGCTCCGGCCACCAGAACGGTCGGCATGGTGGCGAGCCCGTCGAGGCCGTCGGTCAGGTTCACCGCGTTACTGGACCCGACGATGACCAGATAGGCCAGCAGGATGAACCAGGGGCCGAGCTGAAACGAGACGTCCTTCAGATAAGGAATGAGCAGCGCGGTCTCCGCGGGTGTAACCGCCGTGACATAGAGCGCAACCGCCGCGATCAGGCCGAAGACGGTCTGCCCGAGATACTTCCAGCGCGCGGCCAGGCCGCGCGGGTTCTTGAGAACCAGCTTCTTGTAATCGTCGACGAGGCCGACGGCACCGAAGGCCAGGGTGGTCAGCAACACGATCCAGACGTAACGGTTATGCAGGTCCGCCCACAGCAGGGTGCTGACTCCCACCGCCACCAGAATCAGTGCACCGCCCATGGTCGGTGTGCCGGACTTGGCCAGATGCGTCTGGGGCCCGTCGTCGCGGACCGTCTGACCGATCTTGTAGGCGCGCAGGCGCCGGATCATGGGTCGGCCGACCAGGAGCGAGATCGCCAGGGCGGTCAGGGTGCCCAGGATCCCGCGCAGGGTCAGGTAGCGGAAGACCGCGAATCCGCTTTCGTAACCCGTCAGCCATTCAGTCAGAAAAAGCAGCACTCTAAACCTCTTTATGCACCGCAGAGGGCGGTGACGATCCGTTCCATGCGCGCCGTCCGCGAACCCTTGACCAGAATCAGGTCATCGGGACCCAAGACGGTTTGCAGATGGGCGATCAGCGCGCTCTGATCAGTGAAATGCCGTGCCTCCGGACCGAACGCGGCGCTCGCCGCGGCGCTCTGGGTGCCGACCGAGATCAGGTGCTCGACCCCGGCGGCCAGGGCCGCGGCGCCGATCGCGCGGTGCAGATCCAGCGATTGCGGTCCCAACTCACCCAGATCCCCCAGGACCAGCCAGGGACGCCCGCGCAGACTCATCAACACCGCGATGGCGGCATCAAGCGAATCCGGATTGGCATTGTAGGTGTCGTCAATGACCCTCAGGCCGTTGCTCAGACGCGGGCAGAGCCGCCCCGGGACCGGGGTCAACGCGAGCAACCCGGCGCGCACCGCCGCGAAGCCAACCCCCAAGGCCAGCGCCGCGGATGTCGCGGCCAGGGCGTTAAGCACGTTGTGTAAACCGGCGAGCCGTATCTCCAGCGGGTAGTCCAGGCCATCCTGGACCGCCACGAAGCTGGTCCGGAATCCGTCCTCAGCCCAGCCCACCTGGACCGAAGCGCGCGCTGCACTGAGATCCGCCGGTGCGTCCAGGGCGAAGGTACGCAGGGTGCGGCCGGCCGCCAGTTCCCGCCAGAGGGGGGTGTAGGGCGAGTCTCCGGGGACGATGAAGACCCCGTCTTCGGCCAATCCATCGGCAATCTCGCCCTTGGCGCGAGCCACTCCGGCCACGCTGCCGAAGCCCTCCAGATGGGCGCGTCCGGCGTTGGTGATCAGTGCCACCTCCGGCCGGCCGATGGCGGTCATGTAGGCGATCTCGCCCGGGTGGTTGGCGCCCATCTCCAGCACCAGAAAGGCCTCGTCGCGGGCGGCCAGCAAGGTCAGCGGCATCCCGATGTCGTTGTTCAGGTTGCCCTGGGTGGCGCGGGTCGGACCGGCCTGGGACAGCATGGCCGCGAGCATCTCCTTGACCGTGGTCTTGCCGTTGCTGCCGGTGACCGCGGCCACCCGGCCCGTGAAGCGGTCGCGCCACGCCGCGGCGAGCCGTCCGAGACCGGCACGCGTGTCGTCCACGATCCACTGGGGCAGGTCGAGCGCCAGCGGATGATCCACCATGGCCGCGGCGGCGCCCCGGTCGCGCGCGGCCGCCACGTAGGCGTGACCATCGAAGCGCTCGCCGCGCAAGGCCACGAACAGTTGTCCGGTGCAGTCGCGACGACTGTCGGTGCCGACACTGTTGAAAGCGGTGTCGGCCCCCCGGGTCTCACCCCCGGCGCGCGCGGCAGCCTGCGCCAAGGTCCACATCGGCATCGGCGTCATGGGTCAGTCCGCCCGCCGGCCAGGAGCATGGACGGCGTGGGGTCGTCCGGGGGCACGTTGAAGAGTCGCAGGGCCCCTTCCATGACCTTGGCGAAGATCGGCGCCGCCACCAGGCCGCCGTAATAGGCGCCGCCGTGCGGTTCATCGATCATCACCACCATCACCAGGCGTGGATTCCCGGCGGGCGCCATCCCGGCGAAGACCGCCTGGTAACGACCGGCGGCATAGCCGCGACTGCCGGACGCCTTCTTGGCGGTCCCGGTCTTGCCGGCGACCCGATAGCCCGGAACGCTCGCGCGCTTGGCCGTGCCCTTATCCGACACCACGGTCTCCATCATCACCCGCACCGCGCGTGCCGTCTTGGCGCTCAGTACGCGTGTCCCTTCGGGCGCGTGATCGCGCCGGATCAGGGTAATCGGGCGCTTGACGCCATCGGCTGCCAGCACCGCGTAGGCCTGGGCCAACTGGACGGCGGTGACCGAGACGCTGTAGCCGAAGGCCATGGTGGCATGGTCGAACGGCCGCCAACGGGTGTGGTGGCGCAGGACACCGCGGGTCTCGGCCGGGAACTCCACCCCGGTCGGGTGTCCGAACCCCAGTTGGTCATAGGCCTTCCAGAGCGCGGCGTAGTCCATCATCTGGGCGAGTTTGACCACGCCCACGTTACTCGACTTGGTGATGATTCCGGTCACGTCGAGGGTGCCGTAACTATGCACATCGCGCACGATGCCGCCGGCCACGGCATAGGTGCCGCCGGCCGTGTTGACCCGGGTGGTCGGGGTCACCAACCCGCGCTCCAACACCGCTGCAACCACCAGCGGCTTGACCGTGGAACCCGGTTCCATGACGTCGGTCAGGGCGCGGTTACGGCGCCGTTCGGCGTCGCGCCCGCTCAAGGCATTGGGGTTATAGCCAGGCTGGTTGACCATCGCCAGCACCTCGCCGGTGGTCACGTCCAGCACCACCGCGGTGCCGCCGACCGCCTTGTTCTCGGCCACCGCGGCCTTGAGTTCACGGTAGGCGAGGAATTGCAGCCGCCGGTCCAGGCTCAGCACCAGATCCTTGCCGTGGCGGGGCGGGCGGATCTGCTCGACCTCCTGCACGATGCGCTGCCGCCCGTCCTGAATCACCCGCCGCAGACCGGGTTCGGCGCGCAGCAGGCTGTCATAGACGGCTTCCATCCCCTCCTGGCCGCGGTCTTCCACGTCCGTGAAGCCCAGGACGTGACCGAAAACCTCGACGCCGGGGTAGAAGCGCCGGTACTCGGTTTCGAAGTCCACGCCGTCGATGCCGCGGCCTTTGATCAATTCGCGCAGCGCGCCGGTTTCCTCGAGGCTGACCCGGCGCTTGAGATAAATGAAGCCGCGCTCGGCGTTCGCCTGTACGCGCTCGCGCAGTTCAGTCGGCTTGAGTCCCAGGCAGCGGGCAAGTTCGGGAAGGACCTCGGGCTGGGTCACGAGTTTGCGCGGATCGGCCCAGATGGTCTCGACCGGGGTGCTCGCGGCCAGCGGTTCCCCGTTGCGGTCCAGGATCATGCCGCGGCGGGCCGGGATCTCGCCCACGCGCAGATAGCGCCGCTCACCCTCGCCGCGCAGGAACTCGGTTTCGACCACCTGGCGGTAGAACACCGCGGAGGCGACCATGACGAAGGCGAACGCCAGGCCGCCCAGCAGGACGCGGCGACGGACCCGCGGGTTGGGCGGGACCGGGTCGCGCGTGCCTCGACCGCCGTGTTTGATCCGCCGCTTAGGGAGCGCCATGGCCTGCCTCTTCAATCAGCATCACGTCATCGACGCGGGGTAGATACATGCCCAGTTGGTCGCGCGCTTTGCGTTCCACCCGGACATCGGTGGACAGGGCGGCCTCTTCCAGGCGTAACCGATTCCACTCCACGTCCAGTGCGTCACGTTGGGCGCGAAGGTCCTGCAATTGAGCGAAATGGATGCGCGTCAGATACTTGGTATGCACGACCCAGACCCCGGACGCGGTGATCAGGCCGAGCAACAGGAGCACCGCGACGGCGCCGGTGCGCTTCATCAACGGATGACGCGGCGGCTTCATGCGCAGCGCTCCGCAACCCGCAAGACGGCGCTGCGCGCCCGCGGATTGCCTGCCGTTTCCGCCGGACCCGGACGTACCGGTTTGCCCAGCGCGCGCAGGCGTCCGCGGGTTTCGGCCGCGGTCACCGGGAGCCCCTTGGGCAACTGCGGGCCGCGCGCCTCGTCGCGGATGAAGCGCTTGACGATCCGATCCTCCAGCGAGTGGAAGCTGATGACCACCAGGCGCCCGGCGACCGCGAGCAGGCCGCAGACCTGGGCGAGGGCGCGCGTCAGCTCGCCGAGCTCGTCGTTGACCTGAATGCGCAACGCCTGGAAGGTTCGGGTGGCGGGGTGTTTTCCCGGCTCACGGGTCGGCGCCGCACGTGCTACCAGGTCGGCGAGTTGGCGGGTGGTGTCGATGGGGGCGTGCACGCGCGTCGTGACGATCGCGCGGGCAATGCGCCCGGCAAACCGCTCTTCCCCGAAGTCGCGCAGCACCGCGGCGATCACGCCTTGCTCGGCGTGTGCCAGCCAGCTGGCGGCGGAGTCGCCGCGGGTGGGGTCCATGCGCATATCGAGCGGACCGTCGGCCATGAAGCTGAAGCCGCGCTCGGCGGTGTCGAGTTGCGGCGAAGAGACACCCAAATCCAACAAGATACCCTGTACGCATCCGCCGACGCCGACACTCGAGACGGCTGCGGACAGCGCGCCGAAGGGAGACTGGACGGCGGTCAGGCGGGGGTCGGTCGCGGCCAGTTCCCGTGCGGCCATGATGGCTTCGGGGTCGCGATCGATGGCGATCAGACGGCCGGCCCTTCCCAGCCGCGCGAGAATCGCGCGCGCATGGCCGCCGCGGCCGAAGGTGCCGTCGACATAGATGCCGTTGGGGTCAATCGCCAGGGCCTGCACGCTGTCCTCCAGTAAGACCGGTCGATGGGTCGCGTCCGTCACGGCGCGCGTTAAAACTTCAGTTTGCCGAGCGCGGACGACATGGCCAGCTCGCCGATGTTCCGGTCGTCCAGATCCGCCAGGGTCTTGTCCTTCCATCGCTGCTCGTCCCATATCTCGAACTTCCCGCCCTGACCGACCAGGGCGACACGCTTATCTAAAAAGGCAAATTCACGCAGGGACTGGGGCAGCAGGATGCGCCCCTGGGCGTCCATCTCGACTTCTTCCGCGTGACCCAGATAGAGCCTCAGTACGGAACGGGCGACCTCATCGAAGGCGGGCAAGTCGGCAAAGTCACGCTCGATCACCTCCCAGGTTGTTACGGGGAAGAGCAACAGGCAACGGGCCCGGTCCACCGTCAGGATCAGGTTCGTATCGCCCGCGGCCAACAGCCGCTCGCGCGGCTTGGCCGGGATCGCGAGGCGCCCCTTGGCATCGAGACTGAGATAGGTGGAACCGCGAAACACTCCTCTCCCCCCGGGTCGCGCTATTTTTCCCGTTCTTCCCACTTTTCCCCACTTTGCGCCCATATTAGCCAGCGACCGCGCGAGCGTCAAGTTTGTCTGGCCAGTTTTTTTGTTAATGCTCAGCGACTTAAAAGTAAGTCGCAACGCGTCATCAGAAGTCGGACAAAAGCGCGTCCGCTCAGTAGGATGAGCTTGATTACCGTGGGATTGGTATGGCTGAGGGGGCTGGGGCGGGTGCCCGCCGCCGCTGGGGGCGGACGGGCGTCACCGGTGAAGAGGGGGAGTCGGCCTGTAAGCCGGGTTCTGTCGCGGACAGCCATTCATCTGGGACGCATGTCGCCATACGCCTCGAGCGACCTACCCGGGGACACGCGCGGGCCGCGCGTCGCAGCCCGTGGGCTGCCCGTCCCCCTATTTGGTCTTGCTCCGGGTGGGGTTTACCCTGCCGCCAGCGTTGCCGTCGGCGCGGTGCGCTCTTACCGCACCATTTCACCCTTACCATGCGTGTTCCGGCAATCGCCTGAACACGCAGTGGCGGTATATTTTCTGTGGCACTTTCCGTGGGCTTGCGCCCCCCAGGCGTTACCTGGCACCCTGCCCTATGGAGCCCGGACTTTCCTCCCCGCCCGCAAGCGGGCAGAGCGGCTGTCCGGCCGACTCCCGATGACCAGTCTACTCGATTCCTGGTGTCCGGGATGCGGAGATGTCAATCCGGTCCTGCCTGCTGATCGGGAGGTCCGGCCGCCAACCCCAACGCCAAGCCGAGTTTGTAGAGGTCGTTCGTGCGCCCCCCGGTCAGCCGTGCGGCCAGGCCCGCGGCCTGACGCAGGGGAAGTTCGGCGGTCAGGACGCGCAGCACCCGGCCTTGTTCAGCCGCGTCAGCGGTCTGTGGGGACCGGTTACCCTCCACCAGGATCACCAGTTCGCCGAGTTGCTGCTCCGCGTCGGTCGCCATCCGTCGGGCCAGTGCGTCCGCCGAACCGCTGAGAAAGGTCTCGAAGCGCTTGGTCAGTTCGCGGGCGACCACGACGCGCCGGTCTGGCCCCAGGATGGCGGCCAGATCGGTCAGGGTCTCGATGGCGCGCCGCCCGCTCTCGTAGAAGATCAGCGTCGCCTGCTCGCGTGCGAGCGGCGCGAACCAGGCGCGTCGTTGGGCGCTGGTGCGCGGCGGAAATCCGAGAAACAGGAAGCGGTCGCTGGGCAGTCCGGCGGCACAGAGCGCGCAGATTGCTGCATTGGCCCCGGGGATCGGCACCACCTCGAGCCCGCGGGCCCGCGCGGCCGCGACTAATTCATAGCCCGGATCGCTGATCAGGGGTGTGCCGGCATCGGCAACCAGGGCCAGGTTCAGACCGGACTCCAGAAATTCGATCAGGCGTGCGGCGGCTTTGGACTCGTTGTGATCATGGTAGGCGATGAGTCGGGTGGTGATGCCGCAATGGGCGAGCAGGTGCCGCGTCTCCCGAGTATCCTCGGCGGCGATCAGGTCCACGTCAGTCAACACCTTACGGGCGCGATCCGTCAGATCACCCAGATTGCCGATCGGTGTTGCCACCACGTATAGTATCCCGCGTCTTCCTTCCACTTCATCGCTCCCCGCACTGCAACGGAACCCGTATCATGCACCAAGATCGCCCCGTCGCGTCCTTCTTCTCCGGCATCCGTCGGTTTCTCGGCTCGATTCGGACGTTAGCCTTGAGTATGGCAGTGGTCCTGAGCGGGACGCTCGGCGGCTGCGCCGGCCTGCCATGGGACAAGGCGCCGACGAACTTCCGCGGTGGGTATGCCGCGGGCGCTAAAGTGACGGCCATCCTGCCCGGCAAGGGGCCGGTAGCGGACGTTGCCGATGCAGTTCGCGAGGGGCTGCGGGCCGCCCACGGCGCCGACGACACGGCCGCCAAGCCGACCCTGACATTCATCGCGAGCGAGCAACCGAACAAGATCGCCGAGGCCCATGGTGAAGCGGTCGCGGGCGGAGCGACCCAGGTGATCGGGCCCTTGCTGAAGCCGGCAGTCGAGGTCCTGGCAACGGGGCCGGCCCTGAAGGTCCCGACCCTGGCTCTCAACCAAGCGGCCGTTGCCGGCAAGGCCGTGGGAAACCTCTACCAATTCGCCTTGGCGCCCGAGACCGAGGCGGTGGATGCGGCCAACCAGGCCAAAGCGATGGGTTTCACCCGCGCCCTGATGCTGGCCCCGGCGGGCGAGGCGGGCCAGCGGCGCGCTGATGCCTTCCGGCGCCAATGGGAAAAGCTCGGCGCGACCCTGGTGGGCCAGGCCAGCTTCGATCCAGCCGCCGCGGACGCTGCGAAAACGAGCAATGCGCTGCTGAAGAAAGGTGAAGCGGATTTCCTCTTCCTGGCCGTCGATGCGGACCAGGCGCGCACGCTTTATCCCCCGATCCGCGATGGTGCGAATGCTCTACCGGTCATCGCGACCTCGGCGGTCTACTCCGGCGCGGCCGATGCCGCCCGCGACAAGGCGTTGGCCGGGCTGTATTTCGTCGATCTGCCTTGGGTGCTCGGGGTGGGTCAGGCGAATGACCCCGTGGCCCGCGCCAATCTCAAGGTGAAATCAGCGGCACTGGCGACGCCCCTGGGACTGCGTCTCTATGCCATGGGGATCGATGCGTACCGGCTGGCACCGCGTCTCGCCGGTCTCGCCAAGGACCCGGCGGCCACCTTCCCCGGCGCGACCGGCACGCTGTCGCTCGACGCCCTGGGGCGGGTGCAGCGCCGGTTGACCCTGGCGCAGTTCACCGCGACCGGTCCCCGGCCGGTGACTGCCAAGCCGCCCGCCAAACAGCGCGGTTGGATGCCCTTTGCCAGGCCGGCAGCGGCCGCCCAACCGGCCGCGGTCGTCGCACCAACCCCGTCACCGTCGGCGGCAAAGCCGCAGCCGCAGCCGCAGCCGAAGCCTGAACCCAAGCGCCGGCTGCCGCAGCCCGCGGCCACGGGTGGATGAAACATAACGGCCGCCCGGACGGCGATGCCCGGTCGTCGGTCGGCCGGGACAGGGAGCGTCTCGCCGCTGATTTCCTGACGCGTCAGGGGTTGCGCCTGATCGCCCGCAACCACCGCTGTCGTTTCGGCGAGATCGATCTGATCATGGGCGACGCCGGGGTGCTGGTGTTCGTGGAGGTCCGTTATCGCGCCTCCTCCCGGTTCGGCACCCCGGCCGAGACCGTGGATCACCACAAGCAGCGGCGCCTCGTCGCCGCCGCGAACCACTATCTGCTGGCTCACCCCAGCGTGTTACCCTGTCGCTTCGATGTGGTCGCGATGACCGGCCAGGATCAGGTTCTGTGGCTCAAGGATGCGTTCGGCACTTAGCGAACCTCCAACTATGCGTGGTGACATGTCTTGCTATACCCGATGGGTTTGCATTTCTCAGTTGTTCGTTCCACGGCTGTCGGTACCGGCATGGCACCACGCTCGCCGCGTGCCGCTTGCGTTGTGCTGCTGACCGGTACGCTGCGGCCGGGCTCGAATGTCACCCATCCGCACCCCTCCCGGTCGCGCGCCGCGGTCCTGCTGCTGGTCCTGGCCCCGTTGCTGGGCGCCCTTCTCCTGAGCGGATGTGCGGCCGTGGTGGTCGGCGGGGCCGCGGTGGGCGCGATGGCTGCCTATGACCGCCGCGGTTATACGGCGCTCATCGACGACCAGCGGATCGAGTTCGAGGCCGGTAGCGCCCTGGCGGCCGAACCGGCACTCAAGGACCGCGGACGCATCTCAGTGACCAGCTACAATTACAAGGTGCTGCTGACCGGCCAGGCACAGACTGACGCGGTGGCGGCCCACGCGGCCGGCGTGGTCAGCCGCTTGCCGAAGGTGCAGACAGTCGTCAATCAGTTGACCGTCGGGCCGAATATCAGCCTGCGGCGCGAGAGCGAGGACGTGCTGCTGACCTCGCGCGCCAAACTGGCGCTCTTCAATGTCAAGGTTCCCGGCTTCGATCCGACGCGGGTCAAGGTGGTCAGTGAAGATGGCGTGGTCTATTTGCTGGGGCTGGTGTCGACCGAGGAAGGCGATGCGGCGGCTGAACAGGTCAGCTTCGTGCCCGGGATCGCGCGGGTGGTAAAGCTCTTCGAGTATCGGGAACCCGAGGTTTGAAGCCGTGCGCGAACTGACACCCGGTCTGCGTGCGCGCCTGGCGGCCATCGCCGGGCCCGGTCGTTTGCTGACCGATCCGGCGGACTGCTGGCCCTACGGTTACGACAACAGCCGCCGCCACGCCCTGCCACAGGCGGTGGTCTTCGCCGCTGCCGACGACCAGGTTCCCGATCAGCTTGCGGGGCTGGTGCGCCTCTGTGCCGAGGCGGGATTGCCGTTGATCGCGCGCGGCCGCGGCACCGGCACCACCGGGGCGACGGTGCCGGATCGCGGCGGCGTGGTGCTCTCATTCGAGCGCATGAACCGCATCCTGCGTATCGTCCCCGGCGACCGCTACGCGATCTGCGAGCCCGGAGTGGTCAATGCCGACCTGCAACGGGCGATCGGTGCCCACGGCTTCTTCTGGCCGCCGGACCCGACCAGCGCCGCAGTCTGCACCATCGGCGGCAATCTCGCCTACAACTCGGCCGGTCCGCGGGCGGTCAAGTACGGGACCCCGCGTGAGCATACGCTCGGGCTCAAAGCCATCACCGGGCGCGGCGAGCCGATCCGCACGGGCGTGCTCACGACCAAGGGCGTGGTGGGCTATGATCTGACCCGCCTCATCATCGGTTCGGAGGGCACCCTGGCCTTGATCACCGAGGCGACGCTGAAGCTGACCCCGCTGCCGGAGGCGACCCGCACACTGCGTGCCGCCTACCGTGATATCCATAGTGCCGCCGCCGCCGTGTCCGCGATCATGGCGCAGCCGCTCACGCCCTGCGCCCTGGAGTTCATGGACGCCGCCGCGATTGCGACGGTCCGCGCCTACTCGGGGCTCGACCTGCCGGACGCGACCGGGGCCTTGCTCATGATCGAAGTGGACGGGCCGGCGGCCTGCGTCGACAGCGCGGTGACGGCGGTGGCGGCCGCGGCCCGCAATGCCGGTATGCTGGATTGCCGCTACGCGGCGGACCCGGCCGAGGTGGCCGCCCTCTGGAAGACCCGCAAGGCGCTGTCGCCGGCACTGCGCCACATTGCACCCAAGAAAATCAACGAAGACGTGGTGGTTCCGGTCTCACGTCTGGGCGCGTTCATCGACGGCCTCGAACGGCTGTCGCGGGAGCAGGGGATCCGCATCGTCAACTTCGGCCACGCGGGCAATGGGAACATCCATGTCAATCTGCTGGTCAACCCGGATGATCCGGTTGAACTGGCGCGTGCGCATGGCTGTCTCGATGCGGTCTTCGCGCTGGTCCTGGGGCTCGGCGGGACCCTCTCCGGGGAGCACGGGGTCGGGCTCGAAAAGCGTGACTTCGTGGCGCGGGAAATCAATGCGCCCACCTTGCGGCTGATGGCCGATCTCAAGCAGTGTTGCGACCCCGCGGGGATACTCAACCCTGGTAAGGCGCTCCCGATGTCGGGGAATCCGGCTATGGCGGTGTTTCCATAGCCGAGTTGAGTTTAGGGTCAATGCGCGGCGGCGCGGCTGGCCTGGTCGCGGGTGTAGAAGCGTCCGTCGCGGATGAAACCGCTGATCAAGCCGCAGCAGGTCCGGGTCACATGCCCCTCGCTGTCGCGCGCGCTCACCCAGGCCTCCGGCAGCCCGTCGAGCAGATGGACCGGGGCGGGAGAACCGTCGGCGAACCGGGCGCGGACCTGCTCTCCGGTGGCCGTGTTGAGATATGCGGGTATGAAGCCGAGGTGAGCGTTGTTTTGGCTGACTCCCCGGCTGAGTTCAAAAAGCGCGTTTTCGTCACGAAGCGACAGTTCCGTCAGTACACCGCGCAGTCGCCGCGAGCGTTCCTGCTCCTGTGGCGGGAGGGTTTCGATGAGCGTCTGGAGTAACTCAGGATACATTTTGCGTCTCCTGGCCCCCGGAGCGGGGACCTTTTGCAGGATAGGCAGCATCGAACGTGCCAACACCTCTGAGACCGTTCGTCAGCATGATCCTACCGCTCCGCGGACCGCTTCCGAGCGCATCGATCCCTTCCCTTTAACAAGGCATCACGAGCCGGGGTGGTCGCGACGCAATCGGCGGTTTGAGCTTTGCAATCTGCGATATTCTGACAGCCCGGCACGCGCTCGCCTGAGCGGTGATGACCGCCAGTGCATCCGGTTCGCACCGATCTGGTGCGCGGTCGTTCATCTTCTTGCCCTAATCTCCTTATCCCGATAGAGACTGAAGGGTCTCAGTACGCCCCAATGGAGCCGAACATGGCCGCAGAGAAGCAAATCGAAAGCCGTCCGGATCATCGACTCACGGTCGAAGAGGTGTTGGATGATCTGGTGGCGGACGGCATGGTCGCGCGGCCGGTGGCCCAGGGTCTGCTCTTCACCGTGACCCCGAAGGATCGGGCGGAGCGTCACGCCCTGGAACTGGTGGCCGATGCCAAGATCCATCACGCCAACTCCACCAAGCGCATCATCACGCTGGAGGAACTGACCTTCTGGCTGGCCAAGCGCACCGGGCTCGACTACCTGCGTATCGACCCGCTGAAAATCGACGCCCCCAACGTCGGCGATCTGGTCACCGCCTCCTATGCGGCCTGGAACCGCATCCTGCCGGTGTCCATCACCGCGGAACAGGTGGTGTTTGCGACGTCCGAGCCCTACCTGACGGGTTGGATCGAGGAGTTGGGCGGCATCATCAAGCGCGAGATCGTGCGGGTGGTCGCCAATCCGCGGGATATCGAGCGCTACCGCAAGGAGTTCTTCGGCGTCTCCAATTCGGTCAAGGGGGCGAGCAACACCGAGGGAAATAAACGCCTCTTCGGGCTCGGTAACCTCGAAGCCCTGGTCGAGTTGGGCAAGTCCGGGCAGATCGACGCGAACGACAGTCACATCGTGCACATCGTCGACTGGCTGCTGCAATATGCCTTCGATCAGCGGGCCAGCGACATCCACCTGGAGCCGCGGCGCGAGGTGGGTAACATCCGCTTCCGCATCGACGGGGTGATGCACCCGGTCTACCAGGTGCCGGCCCTTGTCATGACCGCGGTGACCAGCCGCATCAAGATTCTCGGGCGCATGGATGTCGCCGAGAAGCGTCGGCCGCAGGACGGGCGCATCAAGACCCGCTCGGAAGACGGCCGCGAGCTGGAGATGCGCCTCTCCACCATGCCCACCGCCTTCGGCGAGAAGCTGGTGATGCGCATCTTCAATCCGGATGTTCTGTTGCGTGACTTTGCCGACCTGGGTTTCGGCGAGGAGGATGCCAAGCGCTGGCAGGCGATGGTCGGCCGCCCGCACGGCATCATCCTGGTAACGGGTCCGACCGGTTCGGGTAAGACCACCACGCTCTATTCCACCCTCAAGACGCTGGCCACCCCGCTCGTGAATGTCTGTACGGTCGAGGAGCCGATCGAGATGGTGGAGCCCGCTTTCAACCAGATGCAGGTGCAGCACAACATCGGCCTGGATTTCGCGAGCGGCATCCGCACCCTGATGCGCCAGGACCCGGATATCGTCATGGTCGGTGAGATCCGCGACCGCGAGACCGCGGAGATGGCGGTCCAGGCGTCCCTCACCGGGCATCTGGTGCTCTCGACCCTGCACACCAACGATGCGCCCGCCGCCATCACCCGGCTGCTCGACATCGGCGTGCCCCACTATCTGATCAAGGCCACCGTCATCGGCGTGGTCGCCCAGCGTCTGGTGCGCACCCTTTGCCCCCATTGTAAGCAAGACGCGCCGACCGACCCGGACCTGTGGGAGTCGCTGGTCAATCCCTGGAAACTCCACGCCCCGGATACCCTGTGGCACCCCAAGGGCTGCCTCGAGTGCCGCAACACCGGCTACTATGGCCGGATCGGGCTCTATGAGATTCTGACCCTCGACGCGGAACTGCGCGAACTGATCGTCGCGGACTTCAACGAGACCCCACTGCGTCGTCTCGCCTACCAGAAGGGCCTGAGACCATTGCGCATCAGCGGCGCCTTCAAGGCCGCCCGCGGCGTGACCAGCATGGAGGAAGTCTTCAAGGTCGCGCCGATCCGCTCCGATTGAGCGGAGAAAGCGCGCCTAGCGTGCAGCCGTCGGCCGCTCGCCGCCGTCGGCGTCGCCTGGGTGGTTACTGGCGGCGTTGGCATGGAGCCTGCCGACCCTGACATAACCGCATTCCCGTTGTCGCCGGCCGCTGATGGCTTTACCCTGAGACCTCCTTTGATGGAAATCCTGTTTCTGATCGGCCTGATCCTCCTGAACGGCTCGCTCGCCATGTCCGAAATCGCTTTGGTTACCGCGCGTCGTACCCGTCTGTCGCGGCTCGCACAAGATGGGGATGCCGCGGCCGCGATGGCGATCAAGCTTGGCGAGGACCCGACCCGCTTTCTCTCCACCATCCAGATCGGCATCACCTCCATCGGGGTGCTGAGCGGCATCCTCGGTGAAGCCGCCATTGCCGTGCCCCTGGCGGACCTGCTGGTGTTCTTCGGCATGGCCGGGGACTCCGCGCATGTTGCCGCGACCGCGGTGGTGGTTGTCGTGATCACCTTTGTTTCCATCGTCATTGGCGAGTTGGTGCCCAAACGCCTGGGCCAGATCAACCCGGAGGCGGTCGCCCGCCTGGTCGCGCGGCCGATGAACGCCCTGTCCATCGCCACCCGTCCCTTCGTCTGGCTGCTCTCCTGGTCCACCGCGCGCCTCCTGCGTCTGCTCGGTCAGCGGGAGCAGGCCGCGCCGCGGGTGACTGAAGACGATATCCATGCGCTGTTACAGGAAGGATCCGATGCCGGCGCGATCGATGCCACCGAACATCACATGGTGCGCAACGTCTTTCGCCTGGATGACCGGCAACTCGGTTCACTGATGGTGCCGCGCGGTGAGATCGTCTCGCTTGACCTGAATCTTTCGCTGGACGCGAACCTGGCGCGCATCGCGGGCTCGGCGCACTCGCGCTTTCCGGTCTGCCGCGGCGGGCTCGATGAGGTGGTTGGCGTGGCGGTGATGAAACACCTGTTCGGTCAGTCGCTGCGCGGCGCCGGGATCGATCTGAATGCCGATCTGGAACCGGCTGTTTACGTCCCCGAGTCACTCACGGGGATGCAGTTGCTCGACGAGTTCCGGGCCAACGGCGCGCAGATGGTCTTCGTCATCGACGAATACGGCGAACTGCTTGGTCTCGTGACCCTGCAGGATGTGCTGGAGGCCGTCACCGGTGAGTTTCAGCCGCGCGACCCGCAGGACGCCTGGGCCGTCGCCCGGAACGACGGCTCCTGGCTGCTGGACGGCCTGATCCCCGTTCCGGAACTGAAGGACCGGTTGGATCTGAAAGCCGTGCCGGAGGAAGACAAAGGGCGTTACCACACGCTGAGCGGCATGCTGCTGTGGCTCCTCGGCCGGGTGCCCCAGACCGCGGACCGGGTCGAATGGGAGCACTGGTGTCTGGAAATTGTCGACATGGATGGTAAGCGGATCGACAAAGTACTGGCTACGCGTCTGCCGGAACCGGGGACCGTGCCGGAGGGTGGGGACGCTGCGAACACCATGGAACCCGTTCGCCCCTTCACGACCGATGCGGGGTAGGGCGACCAACAGGCGGAGCGCCGTGGCAGCGAAAGGCTCCGGGTTACCGCGGTCGCGTGATGCCATAGCGCTTCATTTTCTGCCACAGGGTCTTGCGGCTGATGCCCAAGACCGCAGCGGTGGTTGCCATAGCGTAGCCGTGGGTGGCGAGCACGGCCAGAATGGCCGCGCGCTCACCCGACTGGGCCTGGGCCTTGAGACCGATGGCGGGTGGCAGATCGGCCCGCGGGGGCTCCAGATCGAGGGCCAGCGCATCCCCCTGGCCCATGATGCAGGCGCGCTCCAGGGCGTGGTGTAATTCGCGCACGTTGCCCGGCCAGGGGTAACGGAGCAGTCGGTCGCGGTCGGTGTCTTGCAGCGTGCGGCGTTCCTCCGGGAAGCGCCGGCTATGCTCGGCGACGAAGCGCTCCGCGAGCCATAACACGTCTTCCGGGCGGTCCCGCAGGGGCGGGAGCCGCAGATCCAGAACCTTGATCCGGTAATACAGATCCTCCCGGAAGCGGCCCTCGCGCACCAGGGCGCCTAAATCCTGGTGGGTGGCGCAGACCACGCGGGCCGGGACGCTGACGGTCCGGGTGCCGCCGATGCGGATCAGGCTGCGTGATTGCAGCACCCGCAACAACCGCGGCTGGAGCGCGAGCGGCATGTCGCCGATCTCGTCCAAGAACAGTATGCCCGCCCCGGCGCGCTCGAAGACGCCCGCCCGGCGGTGGTCGGCGCCGGTGTAGGCGCCCTTCTCGTGGCCGAACAACTCGGCTTCGATCAGAGACTCCGGCAAGGCGGCGCAGTTGACCGCCACCAAGGGCGCGCTCGGGCATTGCAGGGCGTGCAGGCGTTGCGCGACCACTTCCTTGCCCACCCCGGACTCCCCGCTGATGAGCACTGGGGTGGCCGGGTGGCAGGCAAAGCGGGCGAGTTGTTCCTCGACCCGCCGCATGGCCGGCGAGATCCCCAGCGGTGCCGCAACCCCGCTTGCCTCCAACCCCCGGCTGGACGATGTGCCTGTCGACGCGCCGGGGGCCTCCAGGGTCTGATGCTGTGCTGTTTCCCGGACCAGAACGCGCAGCTTGTCCACCAATGCCGTCGGGTCCAGCGGCTTGGTCAGGTAGTCCGCGGCGCCAAGCTTCAGTAACCGGACCGCATCCTCGATGTTGCCGCAGCCGGTGATGAAGATGCAGGGTGGGGTCAGCCCCGCGGCCCGACCGATGCGTTCGAACAGCGCCATCCCGGAACAGTCGGGCAGATGGATATCGATCACGGCGATGGCGATGGCCCCGCCGGTCAGGTCCGGCAGAGCCGCGAGACCGGTGCGGTGCCAGCGGACCTGGAACCCCTCCAGATCCAGCCGCTCCGCCAGGGCCTCGCCCATGATCGGGTCGTCCTCGACCAGACAGATGCAGGGCCGCGGTTCAGTCATGGTCGGCCGCCGAACCGATGGGCAGGTGCACGCGGAGCCGCGTGCTGCGCTCGTCCGTTTGCGCCTCGATGGTCCCGCCGAGCTGCGTGACGATCTGGTAGCACACCCAGAGCCCGAGCCCCTGGCGATCCGGGCGCCGGGAGGGGTAGGGCTCGAACAGACGGTTGAGCCGATCGGGCGGGATGGGCTCTCCGCTGTTCTCCACCTGAATCCGCAGGTCGCTCGGTGCGTGCACGATCTGCACGGCGAGCCGACCGTCGGAGTCCACCGCCTGCTGCGCATTGAGCAGGAGGTTGAGCAACAACTGTCTCACCAGGTTGGCCGGGAGCGGGACGGGGCCTGAGAGCCCGTTCTCCCACGTCAGGGTGGCCCCCGGCGCGGCCGACTCCGGCCGGGCCAGGGTCCGCACGTCCTCCAAGTCCTGCGGAGTCAGCGGGCGGCCATCCAGGCGCGCCTCCACCAGGAGCGCCGAGACCGCGTGCTGGATCTGTTGCAGTCCCCGATCGAGGAGGTCGAGCAGTCGCACGGCGTGTAGATCCGCCGGCTGGCGGCGCCGGAAGGTGTCGATGGCCATCAGCATGCCTCCCAAGGGATTGTTGATCTCGTGGGCGACGCCGGCGGCGACCCGGCCGACGGCCGCCAGCCGCTCGGACTGGAGCATCTGGTGTTCCAGGTCTTGCTGTTCCGCCAGGGCGGCGACCATCTCCGAGAAGCGTTGGCCGAGTTGGCCGATCTCACTGTCGCCCTGGGGAACCGGGCAGTGCAGGGCACGCGGGTCGACCTCGCCCACCCGCGTCATACACTCCGCCAGGGCCGCGAGCGGTGCGGCCATGCGCCGCCCCCACACCCAGCCTAGCGGTAACAGCACCGCCAGGACGCCCGTGGTGACCAGCAGCCCGCCGTGCAGGATTTCATCGAAACGTGCGAGGAAGGGCGCGTCGGAGAGCAGGGCGATCAGTTCGCCGACCGCGGCCCCGTCGCTTGTGCCGTCAGTGGACAGCGGCAGTCGCAGCAGGCGACGCGGACGGTCTTGGCCGCTATCCGTCGGCCCGCCGATCGCCGATGTCAGGACGTTTGGATGCGTCGCGCCAACGGACGCCACGGACTGTCCGGGAGCGGGCGGCGGCAGCCAGGGCAGGACCTCCGCCAGCCGCTGGTCCACGCGGTAGCGCGTGGGCCGGTTGCTCGCGAAGACCCGTCCGGTCTCGTCCACCAGGATCCAGGTCGCGTCCGCGGACGCCCGCTCCGGACCGCGCAGCAGGGAGTAGGCCAGCCAGACGTCGTCGTGCCGCAGTGCCTGGATCAGCACGTCGGACATGGCATGACCCAGGCGCAGGGCGTTGCGCCCTTGATCTTCGCGCAGGTTTTTCAGTGTCTGCAGACCCAAGGCCAGGGCCATCAGGACGGCGGTGGCCACGGCCGCGATGCTGAGACTCAAGGGCAGACGTTGACGGTAGCTCCGGGGGAAGAGAATCATGAGGCGTCCGTTCGGCGGACCCGAGAAGCCATCCGGGCAATGTCCTGAAACAGCGCCGGCCCCTCGGCGGAAAAACCGTCCAGGTTCAGTTCGCCCAGCAGGTGGCGACCGTCGGCATCGTCCGCCTGGGCCAGCAAGACGCGGCGCACCGCCGCCACGTCCGGCTCCGCCAGACCGGGGGCGCCCACCAGCGGTGGAAAGCCGAACAGGGGCGAGCGTAGGACGACCCGGGTGCGCGCCGTCAGTCGCGGTTCGCGGCGGGCCAAGGTCTCCCAGACATAGCCGTCCACCGCCGCCCCGTCCGCCAGACCCTCGGCCACGGCCTCTACGCAATGGCGGTGACCCCAGGTGAAAAAGGCGCGTCGGAAATAGCGCTCGGGGTCCGCGCCCAACTGGACCAACTGGTCGCGCGGGAACAGGTAACCGGAGTTTGAGTCCGGGTCGGACCAGGCGAACAGCCGGTTTTTCAGGTCTTGCAAGGATCGGAAAGGAGCCTCGGCGGCTACGATGACATAGGCGCGATAGAGCGGCTGCCCCTGGAAGCGCGGCACTGCGATCAGCGACAGGTCTGTCTGGTGCTGCACGTAGGGGTAGCCGCAGATCCAGGCCAGATCCAATTCCCCGCGCAGCAGCAGATCCATGATCTCCCGGTAACGGCCGCGCTGCACGAAGACCACGGGCCGGCCGAGACGGGCCTGAAGCCAGGTCCCCCATTGACGCAGGAAGGCGGTGCGGTCGTCGAGGATGACCGGAGTGAGGCCGAAACGCAGAGGGGATGCGCTTGTTCCTGTGGCCTTGGCGGCCGTGTCGTCCGCTCGGACAGCCTCACCGGCGCCCAAGGCCAAGAGGGCGGCAAGCAGTCCGCGACGGGAGATCATGATGAGGCTTGGCCCTCCGCGGTGATGCCCCCTGCCTGGAAGGTTGGTTTGGGGTCTGGCGTTACTCTTTTGTAACACGGCGGCCGGTGGCTTGAACATGACCCAGAGCATCATTGCGCAGCCTTCTTCCAGCCGCAATGCCGCCAGGAGCGGCTTGGAGCCATGATGCCCGCGATCACGGAGTTTGACGCACGCGGCCAGTCGGTCCACTTGCCCCGCGCACACAGAGCCGTTAGTCTTCCCCGGTATGGACGAGATACGCTGTCCACGCCAACTCGCCTTTAGACGATCAGAAGATCCGGACACTGAGATCCTGAGTTGAAAGAAAAATACCCGTTATGACAGAAGCTTCGCCGGAAGTGCTTTATACGAGCGGTGAGATTCTCTTATGTTTAAAGGCCCTCTTTGCGGAACCCATGGTAGATGATCGGCGGGTGGCCCTAGTGGCCTACGTCGGCGACGGAGCCTCCAAATATCTGGCGTCGCCAAAGGGCTTGCGCCTCATCTGCAATCCCTCCGCCGGCGGTACAAGCCCTCGCGCGCTCCGGAAGCTGATTCAGGCTGGAGCGGATGTTGAAATCTCCGCCAAACTTCATGCGAAGGTCTATTGGTCGGAGCAGCGCGGGTGCATCATCGGTTCGGCTAATGCATCTACAAACGCTCTTGGTATTGGCGGCCTCAAAGAAGCGGCTGTCTTTCTGCCCCCGCGCATGGAGGATATCGACAAGCTGATTGCCGAGGCTGCGCCGTACCAAGTTACCGAGAAGGCGCTGCGTCAGTTGCAAGAGGAAACCAAAGCGCTTCCTCGGAGGTTCTGGGACACCTCAAGTCTCGACCCGGAAGATACGGCTGAGTCCATGGACTTCCGCGGCTGGTTCGAGCAGCCGCATCGAGGTTCAGATCCTTGGAAACTGGGGTATTGGGTCGAGTGGTCCATCGATCCTGCTGGGTCCGCCCTGGCAAAGGCCAAGCAGGAGTACGGGGCCGATGAGATATCAGATTTTATCTGCACCGCCTGCGGCACAGCCAAGAAACACGATTGGCTCCTTACTTTTCAGGCACCCGAGGGCAGGGTGAAGACAGTCAGATGGCTGTTCGTCGACTTTGTCGTGCCAGTTTCGCGATCCGACAGGGCTGCGCTTCCGAAGGACTGTCGCTTTCAGGCAGTCCAAGTGTTGGGCAACAGAGACTGCCTGATTCCCCCATTTAAGATCACTCCGGCTTTCAGAACAGCATTCGCCAAAGCGGTACGGAAATTCGGTTTGGAAGAAATCGACGCGCGCTCTGACCGCTCGCTGGTGCCGCCGAACGGGCTACTGCAGAATACCTATGAGCTGTTGGAAGGACAATGTTAGGAAAGCATTTTGGCCGGTGTGGCAAGGTCCTAGTTAGGATTAGGAACCAACCCGAATAATCTGTCCTGTCGCACTCCAACCAATAGACTACCAAGCTGATTTGATCTGAACGCCGGGAGTATCATTATGCATATTCATGTTCAAGTCCCCTCCAGTCTGCCGGATGCCTTGCAGTGTACGCCCGAGGCGTTTGCGCAAGAAGCGAAGATGGCGATGGCCGTCAAGCTCTATGAAATGAAGCGGCTCTCATCCGGCATGGCGGCGACGCTGGCCGGTGTCAGTCGGGTCGCCTTTCTCATGCAGTTGCATCGCTATGGTGTGCCGGTGATCGACCTGATCCAGGAAGATCTGGAATCGGATGTTGCCAATGCCTGATGTCGTGCGTTCGGTGGTCATCAACACCACGCCATTGATTGCCTTAGCGGTCGGTGTTGGCAATCGACCGGATGCGTGAACACGGCATCTGGTTGAACGCCGAGGTCGTGCGCTACGCCTTGGCACAGCAAGCTTGACCTGTCGGTCGGATCAACTAGGCCCAAACCTCGTTACCTTGTGGTAACACCAGACGGACTGTTGCGTTACCACAAGTTAACAACGATCTTCCATGCCATTGATTAAATAGCTTTATGTTTGCGGCATGTCCATTGCTGTCTCGTCGTGACCGACAACAACGACGAGGAGGCAGACATGACCGATCTCAGCCGACGTCAATTTCTCAAAGCCGGCGGCGCGGCCGCCGCGGCCGGGGCCGCCCTGGCGGGTACCGGCCTGGGCACCGCCGCCGAGACGCCCCAGGCCCTGGGGGCCACCACCCTTCCTTACCCCCGCGCGGGCATCACCAAGGCCGGTGCGCTCAAGGTCGAGGTGCCGCAACCATTCAATTACCCGGATGCCGAGTCCTTTTGTCAGATCATCAAGACCGGCCGCGCGGTGCCCGGCGGTGTGGGCCCGGGCCGGGACATCGTGGCCTTCAGTACCCAGTGCACCCATAACGGTTGTCCTCTGAGCTACGACAAGGTTGCACGCACCTTCAAGTGCGGCTGTCACTTCAGTATCTTCGACCCCGAGCTGGGCGGCCAGATGGTGGACGGTCAGGCGACCGAGAACCTGCCGCGCATCCTCCTGGAGCATGACCCCAAGGACGACACCCTCTATGCCGTGGCGGTCGAGGGGTTGATCTACGGCCGTCAATGCAACTTGCTTTAAGGAGAGACCCATGACTCAATTCCGTGACCGTATTCCGTTGCCGCCCCCGGACGCGCAGCGTACCAACATGACCTGCCACTTCTGCATCGTCGGCTGCGGCTACCATGTCTATAAATGGCCGGAGAACCGCGAGGGCGGACGCGCGCCGGACGAGAATGCGCTCAAGATCGACTTTCGCAAGCAGGTCCCGGCACTCGGCATCATCATGACCCCGCCGATGCATAACGTGGTGACCGATCGGGATGGCAGCCGCCACCACATCATGATCCTGCCGGATAAAGAATGCGTGGTGAACCAGGGCCTGTCCTCCACCCGCGGCGGCCAGATGGCAAGCATCATGTACAGCGGTGAGGGCACCTCCCGCCAGCGCCTCGCCTATCCCAAGCTCTTTACCGGTGACGATTGGGTGGAGACCAACTGGGACCATGCGCTCAAGGTTTATGCCGGCGTCACCAAACGCATTATCGATACCAGCGGCCCGGACCAGATCGCTTTCAATGCCTTCGATCACGGCGGTGCCGGCGGCGGCTTCGAGAACACCTGGGGCAGCGGCAAGCTGATGTTCAGCGCCATCGGTACCCAGTTGGTTCGCATCCATAACCGCCCCGCCTACAACTCCGAATGTCATGCCACGCGCGACATGGGCGTCGGCGAGCTGAACAACAGCTATGAGGACTCGGAGGTCGCCGATACCCTGTTTTTTGTCGGCGCCAACGGCTACGAGACCCAGACCAACTATTTTCTGGCGCACGCCATGCCCAACATGACCGGGGCGAGCCTGAAGAAGAAGCAGGAGTGGTTCCCGGGGGAGGCCGTGGAGAAGGCTAAGGTCATCTTCATCGACCCGCGCCGCAGCCTGACCCTGTCCGTTGCCGAGCACGTTGCCGGTCCCGAGAACGTCCTGCATCTGGCGATCCTGCCGGGGACCGACACCGCTCTGTTCAATGGGCTCCTGACCTATGTGGTCGAGAAGGGCTGGCACGATAAGGCTTTCATCGAGGCCCACACCAGCGGGTTCGATGCGGCATTAGCCGCCAACCGGATCGACCTCAAGCAATGCAGCAAGATTACCGGCGTGCCGGTGGCTGACCTTCAGAAAGCCGCCGACTGGGCCTATGCCCCCAAGGCCGATGGCACGCGCAAGCGCACCATGCACGGCTATGAGAAGGGCATCATCTGGGGCAACGACAACTACCGCATCCAGTCGGCCCTGGTGGACCTGGTACTCGCCACGCACAACGTCGGTCGGCGCGGCACCGGCGTGGTGCGCATGGGCGGTCACCAGGAGGGCTATGCCCGTCCGCCCTATCCGGGCGGGCGCCCGGCCAAGTATGTGGACGAGGAGATCATTCAGGGCAACGGCAAGATGCTCACCGTGTGGGCCTGCAATGCCTTCCAGTCCACGCTCAATGCCGAACAGTATCGCGAGGCGGTCTACCGCCGTGCGGCGATCGTACGGGATGTCATCAGCAAGGCGCGCGGGGCGAGCGCGGCGGAACTGGTCGACCTGATCCACGACGCGGTGGAGCACCGCGGCGGGCTCTTCGTAGTCAACATCGACCTCTACCACACCAAGTTCTCCGAGGCGTCGCACCTCCTGCTGCCGGCCGCCCATCCGGGTGAGATGAACCTCACCGCCATGAACGGCGAGCGGCGCATGCGCCTGTCCGAGCGCTTCATGGACCCGCCGGGCGAGGCCAAGCCGGACTGCCTGATCGCCGCCGACATCGCCAACACCCTGAAGGCGCTGTACGAGAAGGACGGCGACGCCAAGATGGCCAAACGCTTCGCCGGCTTCGACTGGAAGACCGAGGAGGACGCCTTCAACGACGGCTTCCGCAAACCTGCCGGAATCGACAGTCAGGGCGGGCCGACCGGAGATCTCGCCACCTATGCGGGCCTGCGGGCCATGGGCACCAACGGCGTCCAGTTGCCGATCAAAGAGGTCAAGGACGGCAAGCTCATCGGCACCGAAATGCTCTACACCGATGACCAATTCGACACCAAGGACGGCAAGGCCCACTTTCTGCCCGCGCCCTGGAACGGACTGCCCGGCACCGTCGAGACCCAGAAAAAGAAATACCGCTTCTGGGTCAACAACGGCCGCACCAACCACATCTGGCAGACCGCCTATCATGACCGCTTCCTGGCCTTCAGGCGCGACCGCTTCCCCATGTCGCCGCTGGAGATCAATCCCCAGGACGCCAAGGAGTTGGGAATCGAATCGGGCGACATCGTCGAACTGCACAACGACTTCGGTTCCGCTTTCGCCATGGCCTACCTGGAGCCGGACATCGGTCGCAATCAGACCTTCATGATGTTCGGTTACGACAACGGCGTGGTGGGCGACGTGGTCACCGACTGGACCGACCGCAACCTGATCCCCTATTACAAGGGCACCTGGGCGGATATCCGCAAAGTGGGGACAATGAAGGACTACAAGCGGACGGTGTCGTTCAAGCGACGGCGGTTCCTGTCGACCTGAGCAATCCCGCACTTCCGCCAAGCCGGACGGGGCCGCCGCCTCGTCCGCAACGTCCACTTACCGAGGCAAGTCAATGAAAAGACCAGCGCCATGACGACCGAACCATTGGAATCGGATTCAGAGGAAATGATGAGCCGCTGCTTCATGTTTTCCTATGGTATGGGGCGGCGGACCTGAAAGAAAACTGGATGGGCTATCCGTTAGATACCGAGTCCGAATTTACCCTCGAGCATAATCGCTTGATCATGTGGCGAGGAGCGAACCGTGCCCAATGGACATTCAGTATTTATCTCCTTTCGCTGAATTCTGTTCAAGCATTGGTCGATCGAGTCGTCAACCCCGCAATCGCACTAACTTCGCTGGAAACGAATGATCCCATCCTAGAGATATTGCCAGACGACCTGCCGGGATTGGTAAGCTATGAGAACAGAGATGTTCTGATCGCTGACGAGGGGGACGCGGAGCCCGAAGGCATATAGCGCAACATATCGAAGTGACCTGAACATAAGGTGAGCATAAGGGGCTAGCGTCGAGTGCTTTGGCTGGCGCCAGATTCCAGTGCGCCTGCCGGCGACTTACATGCGGCCTATACGCGAGCCGCGTCAGTAGTGAACGATTCTGTTCATCCGTCACCATAATAGGCACGCCGAGGGCTGGCGCCCGAACTGCTGAGGAGGCAATGGCCTTCATCATCTATCCGGCCAGCGCCCGAGCATCGCGTACTGGAGGTCGAGCCGTTAGCCGGACGAGGGCCACGCAGACGAGAGGTCGACCGGCTAAAGCCTCGACCTCCGGTTTCTTGCGGCCGGAACGACGATCAAGGCCGAGACAATCCTTCCGGCTTGAATACCCGGATTCAGCCGATGACCTGCGCGATCAACGCTAGGAGTGTCTGCAGATCCGCCGCTGTAAGCTTGCCCATGGTGCGGGAGACGAGCCCCTGTTCAATCGTTGTGAACACCGGCTTGAGCACAGATGCCTTAATGAGACCGGCCGCACGCCAATCGCAGACCAGTGACTCACCGAAGCCGAGCGGCGCACGTACCTGGCTCGTGATGGCCATGATGATAACGTCACGCCGACGGGCATTGTAGCGGCTGTTGGATACGATAACGGCGGGCCTCTTCTTGACCCCCGATTGATCGGTGAATGGAAACGGCACCAATACCACATCGCCGAAGGAATACGCCATCGCTACATCCGATCGTAAACGGCGTCTTCGTCGTTATCCCACACCGCAGCGAAACTCGCTTCGCCCGCTTTCGCGGCAGCCTGGGTGAGACGCTGGTCATCCTCGCGTGCATGTAGAAAATCGACGAAATCCTCCACTTCTGCTAGCCGCTGTGGCGGTAGCTGCTCGATCTTCTGGATTAACGCCTGCACTGTTGTGCTCATCGCTGTTGCTCCTGGATGGATTCTTTGTTGCCATGTCATGGATGCTTTCCGGTCCTGATGATGTTAGTCGACAGTCTCCTATAGCCTTCGTACCTGATATCCGGACAGAGACTCGTGTAGGGGCGGGTTTAAAACCCGCCCCTACGTCCGGCTATCACGTCCGACGGCTATATGATGACGATTATGGTCCTCGCCGACAGGGGGGAGCAAGGCTGCAAGGCTGCTCGGCCGGGTCCATCTCCATCAAGTCACTCTTGATCGCACGTATTTTTCGTTCATTGACGTAGCGGACGGACTCAGCGTCGATGCGTCCGCTGGCAAGACGGTAAGCCCGTCGGTGCCTCTCGACAGGCTGGAAATCCCGGTTGCTTTCGTCAAAAAATTTCGATAATGTTGGAATAATGGAAATTAAAACCGCTGTATCCGCCCTCGCTGCCCTGGCCCAGGATAGCCGCCTGGCCGTCTTCCGCCTGCTGGTCCAGAACGGTCCCGCGGGACTGACGGCAGGGGTGATTGGCGAGCAACTCGGCCTGCCGGCGCCGACCCTGTCGTTTCACCTCAAGACCCTGGCGCAGGCCGGGCTGGTGAGCACGGTCCAGGAGGGCCGGTTCGTCCGCTACCGGGCCGAGCTGGCCGCGATCGAGGCCCTCGTGGCCTTCCTGACCGAAAACTGCTGTGGCGGCGGTCTCGACCGCTGCCTGCCGAAGGAGTGATCCTCATGAAAACGCTAGAAATCTACGACCCTGCCATGTGTTGTTCGACCGGCGTCTGCGGCGTCGAGGTCGATCCCGTGCTGGTGGCCTTCAATGCCGACCTGCAATGGCTCGCCGGACAAGGGGTTCAGGTCAGCCGGCACAATCTGTCGCAGGAGCCCCAGGCGTTCGCCGCGAATCCGGCAGTGCTCAAAGAGTTGGAGGCGGGGATGGAGCGCCTTCCGGTGACTATGGTCGATGGGCGCGTCGTCGCCACCGGCGCCTATCTCTCACGTGCCCAGTTGGCGCAGAAGCTGGGATTGGCCCCGGTGGCTGCCCCGGCAGCCCCAGGCCCCTTCCCCGTCCAGGTCGGCTCCGGCTGCTGCACGGCCGACAGTGGCTGCTGCTGATGGCCATTCCCGCCGCGGACACCCGTCATCTCTTTTTTACCGGCAAGGGCGGGGTCGGCAAGACCTCCTTGTCCTGCGCGACCGGCCTGGCATTGGCCGATGCCGGGCGGCGGGTGCTGATCGTCAGCACCGATCCCGCGTCCAATCTTGATGAGGTGTTGGGGGTCGCACTCGGCCAGACACCGACGGCCATCCCCGGTGCGTCGGGACTCTGTGCGCTCAACATCGACCCCGAGGCGGCGGCCCACGATTACCGCGAGCGGATGGTCGCACCCTACCGCGGCATCCTGCCGGCTGCCGCCATCGCCAGCATGGAGGAGCAGTTCTCCGGCGCCTGTACGGTGGAGATCGCCGCCTTCGATGCGTTTTCCAAGCTGCTGGGGGAGCCCGCGGCAACGGCGCAGTTCGATCATGTGCTCTTCGACACCGCCCCCACCGGCCATACTCTGCGCCTGCTGACCCTGCCCTCGGCCTGGAGCGAGTTCATCGACTCAGCCACCGGCGGCGCCTCCTGTCTCGGTCCGCTGGCCGGACTGGAGAAACAGAAGGCGCTCTATGCCGCGACCGTCGCCCAACTCGCCGACCCGGTGCAAACCTCGGTGGTGCTGGTCAGCCGGCCGGACGCCTCCGCCCTGCGCGAGGCCGAGCGCACCCGCGAGGAACTCGCGGCACTCGGCGTGAGTAACCTGCAACTGGCGCTCAACGGTGTTCTGGCCGTCGCCCCGACCGATGACGCCATCGCCGCGGCGATGATGGCGCGTGGTGCCGAGGCCTTGGCCGGGATGCCGGTTGGCCTGGCCCGGTTACCGGCCACCAGGACCCCGCTGCTGGCCCTGGGAACCGTCGGTCTCCACGCCCTGCGCCTGATGGCGAATCCTGAGCAAGCCGGGTCGCACGTGGCGGCGGTTGAGGTCGATACGGCGCTGCCGGCCCGGCTGTCGACGCTGGTCGACGCACTCGCCCAGGCGGGGCGGGGCGTCATCCTGACCATGGGCAAGGGCGGGGTGGGCAAGACCACCGTGGCGGCGGCCATCGCCGTCGCGCTCGCGCGGCGCGGTCATGCGGTGCAGTTGTCGACCACCGATCCGGCCGCCCATGTCGCCGCGGCGATCGGGGCGTCCGTCCCCGGCCTGCACGTTGGCCGCATCGATCCCGCGGCCGAGGTCGCCGCCTATCAGGCCGAGGTGTTGGCTAAGGCCGCGCCCAACCTGGACGCCAACGGCCTGGCGATGCTGGAGGAGGATCTGCGCTCGCCTTGCACTGAAGAGATTGCCGTCTTTCGCGCCTTCGCCCGTGCCGTGGACGCCGGCCAGGACGGCTTCGTCGTGCTCGATACCGCACCCACCGGGCATACCATCCTGCTGCTGGATGCCGCCGAGGCCTACCATCGGGAGGTCTCGCGCACCCAGGGCGAGATGCCCGAGGCGGTGCGGCAACTGCTGCCGCGGCTGCGCGACCCGGCGCTCACGCGCGTGCTCATCGTGACCCTGGCGGAAGCCACCCCGGTGCATGAGGCGGAACGCCTGCAAGCGGATCTGAGCCGGGCCGGCATCACGCCCTTCGCCTGGGTAATCAACCAGAGCCTGCTGGCGAGCGGTACCCGGCACCCGCTGCTGCGCGAACGCGGCGTCGCGGAGGTCCCCTTCATTCGCCGGGTCGCCGACCAGCTCAGCCCACGTTGCGCCCTGGTCCCGTGGCTGCCCGAGGCGCCGGTGGGGGTTGCCGGACTCGCCCAGTTGACCCAATAAACGCAGGCGCTGCCGCGCGCCTATCAACGAGTGGAGCCTCCTATGACCACGGTAACGATCGACGCGATTCACGACACCGTGCGCGAACGCTATGCACGGCTGGCAACGAGCGATGAAGCGGGTTGCGGTTGTGCCCCGCACTGTTGCGCGACGCCTGCCCCCCTCCCCGAGGAGACGTCACGGGCGCTTGGCTATATCGTTGCCGAGATCCTGGATGTGCCCGAGGGGGCGAACCTGGGGCTCGGCTGCGGCAACCCGCAGACGATCGCCGGGCTCAAGCCCGGCGAGACCGTGCTCGATCTGGGTAGTGGAGCCGGTTTCGACGCCTTCCTCGCCGCCCGCCAGGTGGGGGAGACGGGCCGGGTCATCGGTGTGGACATGACCCCGGAGATGGTTGCCAAGGCCCGCGCCAATGCCCAGGCCGGTGACTACCGCAATGTCGCGTTTCACCTGGCGCAGATCGAGCGCCTGCCGGTCGCCGATGGGTGCGTGGATGTCGTCATTTCCAATTGTGTGGTCAACCTGTCGCCGGAGAAGCCGCGGGTCTTCGCCGAGGTCTTTCGGGTGCTCAAACCCGGCGGCCGACTGGCCATCTCCGACATCGTCGCCCGCACGGACCTGCCCGAGGCGATCCGGCGGGACCTCGCCCTCCATGCGGGCTGCATCGCCGGCGCCGCGCTGGTGTCGGAGGTGGAGGCCATGCTGGAGGCGAGCGGATTCATCCAGATTCGGGTGACGCCACAGGACGCGAGCCGGTCCTTTATCCGCGACTGGGGGCCGGGGAGTGATCTCGCGGACTATGTGGTCTCCGCCATGATCGAGGCGGTCAAACCGCAAGCGGATACGGCGGTCGCCGGGTGATAGTGTGATCTGCCTGATGACCGCCTGGGGCCAGCATGAGCGGGAGTTACGCGCCTGGCTGATCCGCCAACTGGGCGATGTTCACGAAGCCGAGGACGTGCTGCAAGACCTGTTCGTCAAGGCCCTGGGCCGGAGCCACCAATTCTGCGAGCTGGTCAACGCCCGCGCCTGGCTGTTCGCGGTCGCGCGTAACACCCTGACCGACCATCTGCGGTCGCGGCAGGACCATGTGGACTTGCCGGACGATCTGCCGGTCCCCCACGAGGAGCTGGTCCCCGTGGAGTCGCTGGCCGCCTGCCTGCCGCGGGCCTTGGCGGAGTTGTCGGCAGCGGACCGCGAGGCACTCACCCTCTGCGATCTGGAGGGGCTGACCCAGGAGGCCTATGCCCAGCGCAAGGGCCTGACCCTGCCCGGCGCCAAGTCACGCGTACAACGGGCGCGCAAGCGCCTGCGCGAACACCTCTCTACCGCCTGCCAGGTGCGCCTGGACGACACCGGCCGGGTGTGCTGCTTCGTCCCGCGCCCGCCCGTTGTGACGTCGTAGGCGATTGACAGAAATCGCCTTAGCGCGGCATTCGGGACCCCCGTCGGGATACCCTGCCTCTTTTCGCCGCCGTCTTCGTCTCCCTTGGCAAGCGCTCCGTCAGACTGCGGTCTAGACTGCAACCAGGCCTTGATCATCCGCAGACCCGACTTGAACCACGCCGACCACCATCACGACATGCCTGCGGCGTTCAACCGCGCCTTCGCCATTGGCATCGGTCTCAACCTGCTGTATGTGGCAGTCGAGGCCTTCTACGGCTGGCGCGTGGACTCGCTGGCCCTGTTGGCCGATGCCGGACACAATCTCTCCGATGTCGGCGGGCTGGCACTGGCCTGGGGGGCGACCTTGGCCGGTCGTCTGCGGGCCAACCCGCGCCACACCTACGGCTGGCGGCGGGCCTCGATCCTCGCTGCCTTCGCCAACGCCACGGTCCTGCTGGTGGCCATGGGCTCGCTGCTGTGGGAGGCGATCCATCGGCTGCAGGCACCCGCGGTTACCGCGGGCTGGACGATCATCGTCGTCGCCGCCATCGGGGTGATCGTCAACGGCATCACGGCCGCCCTGTTCATGTCCGGGCGAGCCTCCGACCTCAACCTGCGCGGCGCCTTCCTGCACATGGCCGCGGATGCGCTGGTCTCGCTCGGCGTGGTGGCGGCCGGCGCGCTATATCTGTGGACGGCGTGGGCATGGCTGGACCCGGTGACCAGCATCGTCATCGCCTTGGTCATCGTGATCGGCACCTGGGGACTCTTCCGCCAGTCACTGCACCTGCTGTTCGACGGGGTGCCGGAACAGGTGGACCTGCCCGCGGTCGCCGCCTGGCTACGCGAGCGCCAGGGCGTGAGCGCGGTCCATGATCTACATGTCTGGGCCATCAGCACCACCGAGACGGCGCTCAGCGTCCATCTGGTCATGCCGGCCGGCCACCCGGGTGACGCCTTTCTCGCGCAGACTGCTGCGGGACTCCATGAACAGTTCGACATCGACCACCCCACGATGCAGATCGAGATCGGTCGGCCCGAGGGCGGCTGCGCCCACCCGATGACCTGCCCGGAACTGTTCTGATCGATCCGTCAGCGATAACCGCGAGGCGTCCTGTGGTGGCGGCGTTTAGGTGCGACAACGAACGGACGTGCGGGCCGCTGCGCACCTAACATCAACAACACTCATCAAGCCCAGCGGACTGGCCCAGGGACGGCCGCGCCCAGCGGCTGACCTGCCGGGGCCGCCCCGCAACGCATCGACGTTTGGCCGGGGTGCATCCTTTTGCCGTCGCCTTCGTCTCCTTCCATGTCGCAGGCCATCCGCTGTCTTCCATGACCTATTGCGAGGAGGTCTCACCCATGACCGTGTTCGTCATCACCGGTCTGCTGAGCTTCGCTCTGACCACGCTCTTCAGCATGGCCGGGGTCGGTGCGGCGCTGATCCTGATCCCGGTCTTTCTGGCGTTCGGGATCGAACTCCAGACGGCCATGGCCACCGCCCTGCTGCTCAACGCGGTGGGGATGTCGATCGCCGCCATCACCTTCGTGCGCAAGGGGCTGGTGGAGTGGCGACTGGTCCTGCCGATGCTGGTGCTGGCGGTCGGGCTGACGCCGCTCGGGGTCTGGGCCGCCCACGGGATGGATCGCAGCCTGCTGTTGTGGCTGTTCGTGGGCTTTCTGGTCTTCGCCGCGGGGATGATGGTGTTGTACCAACCCAAGCCGCGCGCGACCCGTGCCTCCCTGGCGGCGACCCTGGCGCTTGGCCTGCCGGTGGGCGGGGCGGCCGGCTTCATCGGTGGCCTGCTCGGGGTGGGTGGCGGCAACATCATCGTCCCGGCCCTGGTGGCGTCCGGTCTGGAGCCCAAACGGGCTTCGGCCAGCGCCTCATTCGTCGCGATCTTTGCCTCCATCAGCGGCTTTCTGGCCCATGTCCAGGTCGCCCGGATCGACACCGCCCTGCTCGGCGTCACCGCGCTGGCGACGATGGCCGGTGCGGCCTTGGGTGCCTGGTTGGCGACCGAACGCCTGTCGGCCGCGCAGTTGAAGCGCGCTATTGCCCTGGTCCTGATCGCGGTCGCCGCCAAGACGGCGTGGGATCTGCTCTGGCCCTGATGCGGCCCTGATACGACAGGGCGCATTGCTCCTTTCTCTAAACGATTCATCCTGAATCAGGAACCCGAACATGCACGATGACCGTCAAACCCTTCTCAAGGCCCTCGAATTCCATGGCCACCGCTGCTGGGCGAGTGTGGCCGGGGTGCGGGTGGGGCTCGCCGCCCTGCGGGTACTCGATGTCAAGCGTTCCGGCGGGCGCCAACTCCACGGCTTTGTCGAGATCGGCGAGGACCACGGCGGGATGTGCTTTGGCGACGGGGTGCAGTACGCCACCGGCTGTACCCTGGGTAAGGGGAATCTGGAGCAGACCCCCTACGGCAAGCTTGCGGTCACGGTCATCGAGCGGGCAACCAACCGGGCGATCCGGGTGAGCTATAAGCCGACCCTGCAACAGCAGATCGGTGCCTCCGCCTTTATGACCAAGCGCGGCCAGGGCATCGAGCCGGACGATATCCCCGAAGCCGAGCAGTTGGAACTGGTGGACCTGATCTGGAATGCCCCGGAAGCGGACATCCTGACGCTCGGCGAGGTCTTCGCGTTTGAGCGCGACTGGCTACCGGAGGTCATGGGCTTCGTGCCCTGCACCGCTTGCGGGGAACTGACCGCGCGGGCCTATCTGCGGGTGCTGGGCGAGAAGCACGTCTGCATCCCTTGCTCAGGCTACGATCGCTGAGCGCTGCCGTCCGACCGAGACTCCCGCCATGACCCCGGAAATTGTCCAGACCTTCTTCGCCCCGGAGCGCACCCGGGCGCTGCTGGCCGGGCGGCGGCTGGGGATCGGCAACGCCATGGCGGCGAGTCTGGGGATCGTCACTCCTTTCCGCGATGGACAAGAACAGCGACGGCGCCGTGACCGCGCAGGAGTTCGCCGCCGCCCACGGCGAGCAGATGGCGGCCCGCGCGGCCCACAACGCCCCCATGCGCGGCGCGGCCACCGCCCCGGGTGTCGCCGACTTCGACCAGAATGCTGACGGCAAGATGACCCGGCCGAGTTCGACGCCGGGCGCGACGCCGCCGCCCGCCCCCACGCTTGCGGCGCTGGCGCTGGTCGCGGCTTGATGGGGGGTGGGCGAAGCAATGATCAAGGCCCGAAGACACAGCATGGGCGCGGCCTCGCGCAGCCGTGGCCGCGTCGCCCCAGCGGGTCTGCGGGTGGTTGTCGCGGGCGAACCCAAGGGCTTCGGCCGCTCCAGGCACCGACGAGGGGAAGACGAGGGGAATTCGACGCCATAGAGCAGTTCTTTTCCTACAGGACGGAACGGCAACAGACGATAAACGGAGGCTCGCTCCAGGCGTAAAGTTTCAGTATTGCCATTCAGTATCGCCAGTTGGGATGCAGCGGGAGGACGCTATCCGCAGGGAAGCAGCGGCACGGAGCCCAACGCAAGAACACAGATCGACAAGGAGCCCAATGCATGGACACGCACCGGCACGGAGCGGTTTCCTCGCCGTTGATCGATCCAGCCAGCGGTTCAATTCGCGATTTAGCACGGCTCCCTGTGGGGACCGCAAGAGGTCAGTTGTGTCAGCAAATCTTGGTGCGGAGAAAATTGCGGTCGTCGGTATCGGCTGCCGCTTTCCGGGCAGCGTCACCACCCCCGGGGAGTTTTGGGACCTCCTGATCGGAGGGGCGGACGGGGTGCGAGACGTGCCGGAGGGGCGCTGGGACCTACAGCGCTTCTTCGATCCGGCGGACACCCCCGGTCGCATGTATGTCCGTAGGGGGGGGTTTCTCGATCAAGACATCCGCGAGTTCGATCCGATGTTCTTCGGCATCTCGCCGCGGGAAGCGGACTTCCTTGATCCGCAGCAGCGCCTGCTGTTGGAAGTTGCATGGGAGGCTATCGACGACGCCGGCTTGGATGCCGATCGGATGATTGGTTCATCGACGGGTGTCTATGTCGGCGGCTTCATGATGGACTCCATGGTGACACAGCTCAGCCCGCTGAACCGCGATTCCATCGGTCCCCACACGGCGGTCGGCTTCACCCTTGCGATGCTCGCGAACCGCATCTCGTTCACCTTCGATCTGCGCGGACCCAGCGTGTCGATGGATACGGCCTGCTCCAGCTCGTTGGTCGCCACCCATATGGCCTGCCAGGGGCTATGGAACGGTGATTGCTCAGTGGCCATGGTCGGCGGCGTCAACGTCATGCACCGCCCCGAGATCATGATGGCGATGTGCAAGGGCAAGTTCCTGGCCAAGGATGGGCGCAGCAAGAGCTTCGACGCGGCAGGTGACGGCTACGGGCGCGGCGAGGGCGCCGGCATGGTGATCCTCAAGCCCCTGTCCAAGGCGATCGCCGCTGGCGACCGAATCTACGCGACAATTTGCGCGACCGGCTGCAATCAGGACGGTCACACCGACGGCATCACGGTTCCCAATCCGGACGCCCAAGCGGCCCTGATCGAGCAGGTCTGCGCTCGCGCCGGCATGAGTACCGCGGACATCCGTATGTTCGAGGCCCATGGTACCGGCACGGCGCTCGGCGATCCCCTCGAGGCGCGCGCGCTTGGTGAGGTGGTTGGCCGGAATCCCGACCGCGACGCCGCCTGCGTCCTTGGCTCCGTCAAGGCCAACATCGGCCACCTTGAGGCTGCGGCCGGGGTCGCCGGTCTGATCAAGACAGCCCTGTCGCTGCATCACTCCACGATTCCTCCACTGGCTAACCTCGTCACCCCGAACCCCGCGATCGACTTCGACGGGCTCGGACTGCGGTTGCCTCTTGAGCCCGAGGCGCTGCCCGAGGACGGACGTCCCTGCTTGGCTGGAATCAATTCCTTTGGTTATGGCGGCACCAACGCCCATGTGCTCATGGAGCGCTTCTCTGCTCAGGGCACCAGCGAGCATTGCAACACATCGGCTCCGTATCACCTGGTGGCGTCGGCGCGCGACGCTCAGGCACTGAAAGAGTACGTGGCCAAGCTGCGCGACACCGTCGCCGCGCACCCGGCCGCGGACCTGTCCGACCTGGCTTACTCCGCGGCCCGCCGCAGGACCCATCACGAGCACCGCCTAGCCTTAGTCACGAGCGATCGCGAGCATGCTCTGGCCCACCTGGACGCCTGGCTCGCGAATGGGTTCGACGAGGCAATCGTCGAGGGACAGGCCCCGGCCCATACCCGCCAGGCGCCCGTGTTCGTTTTCACCGGCATGGGACCGCAATGGTGGGCCATGGGGCGCGAACTCTATCGCGACGAGCCGGTCTTCCGTGCCTGTGTCGATCGCTGTGATGAGGTCTTCCAAGAGGTCGCCGGCTGGTCGATTCGAGCCGAGATGCAGGCCGACGAGGAGTGCTCTCGCATCGGCGATACCACTGTCGCCCAGCCCGCAAACTTCGTCATTCAGGCCGCGCTGACGGAACTCTGGGCATCGCGCGGCATCCGTCCCGCGGCCGTGGTCGGCCACAGCGTCGGCGAGGTCACTTCTGGCTACGTCGCCGGCTGCTACGACCTGGCCGACGCGATGCGCATCAGCTATCACCGCTCCCGCCTGCAGAAGCAAGCCGCCGGCAAGGGCGGTATGCTGGCGCTGGGCTGTGGCGATGAGGAGGCGACCGTGCTTGCCGAGCCCCACCGCAATTTGGTTTCGGTCGCTGCCATCAATAGTCCAACCTCGGTCACCCTGTCCGGCGACCGTCAGGCCCTCGAGCGCATCGCCGCGCAGGCCGAGAGTCAGGGTCTATTCAACCGTATGCTACAGGTCGAGGTGCCCTACCACAGCCCGGCCATGGAGCTGCTCAAGAACGAGACCCGTGCCTGCCTCGCCGACTTGCGGATCAGCGAGCCACAGCTGCCGTTCTACTCAACCGTGCGCGGCGCCCGCATCGAGGAGGCCGTGCACGACGCCGAGTACTGGTGCGACAACATCCGCGAGCCGGTGTACTTCGCCAAGGCGATCATGGCGCTGGTCAAGGACGGCCACCGGGTCTTCCTCGAGGTCGGGCCGCACCCGGTACTGTCCACGGCCATGAAACAAACCTTCGCCGCCCTCTCAGTCGAGGCCAGGCTGGTCGCTTCCATGCGCCGCGGCGAGAACGAGTCCAGGGTATTCGCCACTGCCCTGGCGGAGCTTTACTGTGCCGGTAGCGAGCCGAACTGGGAGGCGATCTACCCCAAGGGCCGCTTCCTGCGCCTTCCAACCTATCCCTGGCAGCGCCGTGAGCACTGGAACGAGACCGAGCAGGGCCGCCTCGATCGTCTCGGTGAGCGTGCCCATGCCTTGCTGCAGCGCCCCGTAGACGCCCCCGGTCACGTCTGGGAGAGCGATCTCAATGGCCGCACGTTGCCGTACCTCCAGGACCATAAGGTCCAGGGGCTGGTCGTGGTTCCCGGTGCCGCCTATGTCGAGACGGCGCTCGCGCTGCAGCAGCAGGTCTTCGACGGCGGCCCCTGCGTTCTCGAGGGTCTGGCATTCCGCCGAGCGCTGGTCGTCGATGCGAGTGACGAACCGGAATACCGCGTGGAGGCCGACGACGAGGGCGCCTTCCGTATTCACAGCCGGCCGCGTAGCGGGACGGCAGGCTGGGCCCTGAACGCCGAGGGACGCATCGTCCCGCGCCTGCCGAAAGCCATGGAGATGCCAACTCACGCCGAACTCTTGGCACGCTGCACGGACGCTCGCACCGCAACCGAGCACTACGAGGACATGCGTAATCGCGGTCTCGACTATGGCCCCGCATTCCAGGGGATCGTCGAGCTGCACCGCGGTGATGGCGAGGTGCTGGCCATGGTCACCGAGACCGACGCCGACACTGAAGCGCGCCTCGCCCCGACCAAGCTCGACGCCTGCTTCCAGGCCCTGCTGGCGGCGCTGCCGAGGGAAAGCGGGACCTACCTGCCGACCGGTATCCGTAAGCTGATCTATCGCCGCCGGCCCGGCACGCGGTTGTGGTGTCACGGGCGCGTCGTCACCCACGGATCGGACTGGCTGGAGGCCGACCTGCATCTCTACGATGCCGAAGGCCCGATCGCCGACGTTCTCGGCCTGCATTGCCAGGAGTTGCCGAGCGCCGTCTCGGCGGCGGCCGACAACCGCGATAGCTGGACCTACCGCTGCGTCTGGACCGAGTCGGAGCGACCCGTACGGACCGTTTCCGAGGGGCGCTACCTGGTGATGGGGCTTGGCAGCGGCGTTCAAGAACTGACGCGAGCCCTGGGGTTCGAACTCGGGATCCAGGCCGATGGAGTCGATCTGGACGATGCCGGCCCTTCATCGGCGGAGTTCGCCGAACGCTTGGCCACGGAGCTGCATGAGCGCTTGGCGGTGGACGTCGGCACCGACTTGGGTTATCGCGGTGTCATCCTGGATCTGGGCCGCGCGACACGTTGGCAGGACCCCGTCCTCGACCCGAGCGCCGTGCTGCTGCGCGCGATCCAGCACCTCTCCGGGTTGGACTCCGGTGACGGGGTCTGCCCCCGGCTCTATCTAGTGACCCGCGGCGCGCAACCCGTGTTCGCCGGCGAGCCCTTGGCGGTGAACCAGGGGGCGCTGATCGGTCTCATGCGCGTGGCCGCGACCGAGCACCCGGGTCTGCGCCCCAGTGTGGTGGACCTGGATGCCAAGGAGACCTCCGTTGCGCCAGTCGTGGTCGAAGTCCTTGCCGACTCGAATGAGGACGCTGCCGCCTGGCGCGGTTTTGTCCGCTACGTGCAGCGGCTCGAGCGCATGCCGATGCGTGCACCGGACGACGGCGAGGACGAGTTCGTCGCCATCGACGATGAGGCCCAGTTCGAGCTACGTCTGCAGCGGCCGAAGGATCTGGAGTCCGTCCAGCCGGTCCTCTGCGAGCGCTCGGATCCGCGGGCCAATGAGGTCGAGATCCGTGTCGAAAGCTGCGCGGTGCTACCGCGAGACCTGTTTGCGCTGACCAGTGGCGCCGCCGTATCCACCGTCAACACCTACTTCGACCATCGTCCGGGAAGCGTCGCCGTTGGCGCCGTGACCCGCGTCGGCGATGTCGTAACCGGTATTTGCGCCGGCGACCGCTATGTCGTCTGCATGCCGGACGCCATGCGCCGTTACCTCTGCTTCGACCCGGGTGCCGTCTTCGCGATGAAGGTTCCGGAGGCGATCTCCTCGGATCAGGCGGCCGTGTCCATGCTGCCCTATCTCACCGCGATGTACGGTGTCGAGACACTTGGCCGGCTAACGCGAGGCGAGACCGTCCTGGTCCATCACACCAGCGGCGGCGCCTCCCTGGCCGCCATTCTGGTCGCCAGACGCTGCGGGGCGCGTGTCATCGCCACGGTTAGCGGCGGCACGGGCGAGCCGCTGGAAGGGCTGGCCGAGATCATCGACGTCGACGAGCAGGACCTCGAGAGCAGGGTCGCCACCCTGACCGAGGGCCGCGGTGCGGACCTGGTGATCGACTTCCACAATCGGATCGGAAACCTTGATGTGTCGGTCCTCGGCGAGTTCGGTCGCCTCGTCAGCATCCCAGGCGTCCGACCCCAGCGCGGCGAGACCATCGGCTGGCTTGGCGAGCGCCACGACCTCAACCTCATGGTGACCGATCTGGAAAGCCTGATGGTGTCGCGTCCGCAGCAGGTTCGCGAGACTCTGGATCGGCTCAGGACGCGCCTCGAGCGCGGGGAACTCCCGCCCCTGGCTCTGAAGAGTTTCACCCTCGCGGACCTCCCCGACACCTTCGCGTATCTGGCCGAGTCGCGTTGGCCAGGGGGCGTCGCCATCGACCTCGATCGGGTACCGGCATTGGTGTCGCGCCGTCCCAGCAGGCTCTTCGAGCCCGCGGGCAGCTACCTGATCACCGGAGCGTTCGGCGGCTTCGGTCAGTCGCTGGCGCGCTGGATGGCAAAGGAGGGGGCCGGCGAGCTGATCCTGATCAGCCGTCGCGGCGAGGCCGACCCGGCGGCCGCGGACCTGCGCCGCGACCTTGAGCAACTCGGTAGCCGAGTCGCCATTCGCGCCGTCGACGTGACGGACCGTCGGCAGGTGCTGCGCTTGGTCGAGGAGACGACGGCAGCGGACCGGCTGCCCCTGCGTGGCGTCATGCACACGGCCGCGGTACTCGATGACGCACCGCTTGCGCAGCTCGACGCCGCACGCCTGGCCCGCGTCTTCGCGCCCAAGGTCGATGGCGCGCTGCACCTGCACGAGGCGACCCGGGAACTGCCCCTTGACCACTTCGTCCTTTTCTCGTCGGTATCGGCCCTGATCGGCAACGCGGGGCAGGGCAACTATGTCGCCGCCAACTGCCTGCTGGACAGTCTCGCGCACCACCGCCGGCGCTGCGGCTTGGCCGCCACGAGTATCAACTGGGGCGCCCTGCGTGATGCCGGCATGGCGGCCTCGAGCGACGAACTCGCCCAGTACCTCAAGAGCATCGGCATGCGGCCCTTTGGCGCCGACGACGCCTTGGCGGTCCTCGGTCGGGTGCTCGCGGTGGACGAGCCCCAGGTCGGCATCTTCGACCTCGACTGGCAGCGCTGGAAATTGGCCGCAGCCGCAACCGCCGCGCTGCCGCGCTTCTCCGCTCTGGTCGCCGCGGGCGTATTGAGCACCCTCGACCCCGAGGTGCAGGCGCGGCGCGACGAAATCATGGCGCTCGACCCCGAGGCGCGGCGCGAACGTGTCTGCGAGCACCTGGTGACGACCGTGGCCAAAGTGCTGCGGCTACCGACGAACCGGGTCGCCCCGGCGCTCAGCCTCGCCAACCTTGGCGTGGACTCCTTGATGAATATGGAGCTGGTGGTGGCCCTCCAGCAGCTGCTTGGCATCGAAATCGGTGCCTTGGAGCTGATGCAGGGAGGCGGACTGATGCATATCGCCGAGATGATTCTGGAGCGCATCGGCGCCGGCCACGACGGTGTCGGCGCGGAGTCTGCGAGGGCCGCCAGGTCCGCCGGGCCACGCGAGGGCAAGTGGCAGTCCCTCGAGGAGCGGCTGCTCGGGAATCTCGACTCACTCGATGACGCGGACGTCGATCGGCTCCTGAAAGAGCTCGTTTGAGTCCCTGAACAATCAATCGATATCGAGGACAGACCCGATGAACATGACCGTCACTTCGGCGGACAAACGAGCCCTCCTCGCGCGGCTGTTGCAGGAGCGGGCGACCAAGCAGACCGTCCAGGTACCGACCACGGCAGGCCAACAGGCGCTGTGGGTGCTGCAGAACCGCCATCCGACGAGCGCCGCTTATAACATCGCCTTCTGCTCGGAGATCGACGGGCAGCTGCAAGTCCCGGCCCTGCGGCGGGCATTGCAGGCAGTGGTCCAGCGCCACCCGCTGCTGCGCGCCAGGCTCAAGTTTCACGGCGGCACGCTGTGCCATGAGGTCGCCGGATACCGCGAGGTTATGTGGGAGGAGATCGACGCCCGTGGCCTGACCCGGGAACAGATCGACCAGCGACTGCAGCGTGACCATGAGAGGCCATTCCGGCTCGGCGAGGAGAGCCCGATCCGCGCCGGCGTCTATCGCACCGGTGAGCAGCACTACATCCTGCTCATCGACGTGCATCACATTGTGTTCGACGCCTGGTCGGTGTGGCTGTGCGCCGAGGAGCTGATCTCGCTCTACCAGTACGAGCTGGGTGCGAGTCCGGCCTTGCTGCAGCCACAGGGGCGCTTCGAGGACCATGCGCTGGAACAGGAGCAGCGCTGGTCCGGAACCGCGGGCGAGCGTGAGTTGGCCTTCTGGAAGGCGCGTCTGGCCGGCATCGACCACGGCGTGGCATTCCCGACCACGCGCAACCGCTCTGAGGGTCAAGAGCCGCGCGGCGCGTCGGTCAGGTTCAACATCGACCGCGCGCTGAGCAGCGCGGCCCGTGGGCTGGCCACGCGCCTCTCACTGACCCCCTTCATGCTCTATCTGGGCACCATGATGGTCGCCCTACATCGTTATACCGGACAGACCGATCTGACCATCGGCTGTCCGAGCAACGGCCGCGAGCAGCGCAAGAACTACAGCGTGGTTGGCTACTTCATCAATCCAGTCGTGATCCGCTCCGACCTCGCCGGCGACCCGACCTTCGCCCAGCTCGCCGAGCGTCTGCGTGCCGACGTGCTCGAGTCCCTCGCCCATCAGGAGTATCCGTTCCCGATCCTGGTCGAGAAGCTCGGCGGTGCCAGGGAGGCGGACCGCACGCCGCTGTTTCAGACCATGCTTAACTATTACCGGCCACAGGGCCTGGCCAAGTCCTTGGACAGCGCCATGAGTGGCGACGGCTGGCCCGTGGCCGGGTTGCATATCCGCCATTACCGGATCAATCAGCAGGAGGGACAGTTTGAACTGGTGCTCGATCTGTGCGACACGGGCACCGAAATGCACAGCGTGCTCAAGTATCGCACCGACCTCTACGACGACTGGTTCGCCGAGCGACTGTCGGGGCATTTCCAGAACCTGCTGCGCGCCATCGTCGCCGATCCGCACATGCCGCTGTCGCGCTTGCCCATGCTCGCCGACGACGAGCAGACCGAGATACTGCAGACTTGGAATTCGGTCTCGCGTCACGCTGTCCCCGAGGGCTGCCTGTTCCAGCCGTTCGTCGCGCAGGCCATGCGCACGCCGGAGGCGACCGCAGCCATCCATGGCAAGCGCCAGATCAGCTATGGCGAGCTGTTGGCCCAAGCCTCGGGTCTGGCCCGCGAGCTTCAGGAGCTCGGAGTCGGCCCCGAGTGCTGTGTCGCCCTCTGCGTGGAGCGCTCGTTGGAGATGCTGGTCTGCGTACTCGGCATCCAGCTTGCCGGCGGTGCCTACGTGCCGCTCGACGTGCGCAGCCCGGACGAGCGCATCGCGGGAATCGTCAAGCAGTGTAAGGCCCAGGTTCTGATTGCGCACTCCGACCGCGCCGGGGGTCTGATCGGCTGCGCGATCCACACCCGCGTCATCGACACGCCCGCCGACATTCCGCGCGCCACCTCAGTCCCGAAGTCCGGCGTAACCCCCGACAACCTCGCTTATGTCATCTTCACCTCTGGATCTACCGGCACACCGAAGGGGGTGATGCTTGATCATCGCAGCGCGCTGAACACGGTCATGGATATCAACCGCCGCTTCGAGGTGACCGCCGAGGACCGGCTCATCGGCCTCTCCGCCCTCGGCTTCGACCTCTCAGTCTATGACATTTTCGGCAGCCTCGCGGCAGGTGCCGCCCTGGTCATCCCCGAGCACGATCGGGCTGCCGACCCCGAGCATTGGATGGACCTGCTGCGGAGGCACCGGGTCAGTGTCTGGAACTCCGCGCCGATCATGATGGAGATGCTCACGGGTCGGCTGCGTGCTCAGCGCGAGCGTCTGCCGGAGACCTTGCGGCTGGTGATGATGAGCGGTGACTGGATTCCGCTCGGTCTGCCGGAGCAGATCCGCCGCCACAGCGACGGCGATCCGCGTTTGATCAGCCTCGGCGGCGCGACCGAGGCGGCCATCTGGTCCATCTGGTTCCCGATCGAGGATATCGACCCGGAATGGCGCAGCATTCCCTATGGTCGTCCCCTCGACAACCAGCGCTTCCATGTCCTCGACGACAAGCTGAACCCGGTACCGGTCGGCGCCGTCGGCGAGCTGTACATCGGTGGCGCAGGCCTCGCAAGGGGCTATCTGGGGCGCCCCGAGCTGACCGCCGAGCGCTTCATTCGCGACCCGTTCGGCGGCGAGGGAGCTCGTCTCTATCGAACCGGCGACCTGGGACGCTACTGCGCCGACGGCAAGATCGAGTTCCTCGGCCGGCTCGACGACCAGGTGAAGATCCGCGGCTACCGCGTCGAGCTTGGCGAGATCGAGGTCGTGCTGTCCCGTCACCCGGGCGTCGCCGAGGCTGTGGTGCTGGCGCGGGAGCTGCGCCGGGGCAGCAAGGACCTGATCGCTTACGTGGTGCCCAGCTGTGCCGACGCCGTTCCGTCGCCCGAGGCGCTTCAGGATCACCTGCGCCAGACCCTGCCGGAGTACATGGTACCGCTGGCTTTCGTGACGCTGAATCACTTCCCGATGACCCCCAACGGCAAGCTCGATCGCACGGCGCTACCCGTTCCGCAGGTCGCCGGTTCCGATCCGCAGCGCGCCTACGCCGAGCCGCGTAGTGCGCTCGAACGCATGCTGTGCCGCGTCTGGAAGGAGGTCTTGGAGGTTGAGCGCATCGGCATTGATGACGACTTCTTCGACCTCGGTGGTCACTCGCTCCTGGCGGTTGTCCTGCTGGCCAAGATCGGCGAGGCGCTCGAGCGCGAGCTGCCGCTCGACGTCTTGGTTCGGGCGCGCACCGTGGCCGGCATGGCCGCGTGGCTGGAGCGCGACAGCGGTGATGACGACATCCTGACCCCGCTGCGTCGCGGGGATGCCGAGCGGCCCTTGTTCTGCATCCACCCCGTCGGCGGCAACATCCTCGCCTACCGCAAGCTGACCGAACTGCTGGCGGGCTGCTACTCCGTCTTCGGCATTCGTTCCCTGGGTCTACGCCGCGGTGAGATCCCGCTCGCGGACTTCCCCACCATGGTCGATCACTACCTCGCAGCGGTCCGCAAGCAGTCCCCGACTGGCCCCTACCGGCTCTGCGGCTGGTCTCTCGGCGGCATCATCGCCCTCGAGATGGCGGCGCGCATGGCAGCCGAGGGCGACCCGGTCGAGGTCGTGTTCATGATCGACAGCTATGCCCAAGAGACCGGCGGACGGCAGGTCAGCCAAGTCGAACGGCTCGCATGGATGGCGCGTGACATCGTCGGCATGGGTGGCGGCGGTGAGCTCGATGTCTCCGATCTTGGCGATGCGCCCGATGCCCGGGGACGCCTGGTCGAGCGTGCCGTCGCGACTGGGTTGCTGCCCGCGGACGTGCCGACGGAGCAGCTCGAGCGGTTGTGCCGCGTTCTCGACACCAACCTCCAGGCCATGTTCCAGCACCAGCCCAGTCCCTATGGCGGCAAGACGGTGCTGATCCACGCCTGTGACGCGCCCGCGGATCATCCGGCCCACCCGGTCGCCGGCTGGAGCGGCATCGCCGGGGACTTGACCCATCACTACGTTGAGGGCGACCACTACAACCTGCTGCAGGCGCCGCACGTGCGCGGCGTCTCCGACTTAATCGACATACACCTCGCCGCCGCGCGAGCCTGAACTGGCGTGAGCCTTTCGGACAACCCCGAGGAGAAATTCGCCGTGAGCATTCCCGAACAGATAGCGGCGCGCGAGAACCGCGGCAGCGACTCCGCCCCGAACTACCGCAAGGCCTTCGCCGAGTGGCGCCAGGCCATCGGCGAGCAGCATGTGCGCATCGATAACGAGCTGCTGAAAGCGGTGACGACCGCCACCTTTGCGACCCGCCAGCAGGTGCCGGCGGTCCTGCGTCCCGGCAATACCGGTGAGGTGCAGGCTTGCGTGCATATCGCCAATCGCCACCGCGTTCCCATCTACCCCATCAGCAAGGGAAAGAACTGGGGCTACGGCTCGCGCGTCCCGGTACAGGACGGCAACGTGGTCATGGACCTGGGGCGCTTGAACCGGATCTCCGACTATTGCGAGGAGCTCGCCCACGTCACCGTTGGCCCCGGCGTTACCCAGGGACAGATCTGCGATTTTCTCCACGAGCAGAGCGCACGCACCTTCATGGCCATCAGCGGCGGACCGCGTGACTCCAGTCTCATCGGCAACACCCTCGAGCGCGGTGTCGCCAAGGGTGTCTACGGTGATCGCATCGCCCATATCGCCGCCATGGAGGTGGTGCTGCCCACCGGCGAGGTGATCCGCACGGGCCACGCCCGCTATCCGGAGTCGGACCTGGGACCCGTCAGCGAGTGGGGTGTCGGGCCAGCCGTCAACGGGCTGTTCAGCCAGTCCAACCTCGGCATTGTGACGAGCATGACCTTCTGGCTGTCGCCGGAGCCGGCCTTCTTCCAGACGCTGTTCTTCTCGATCGACGACGATCGCAAGGCCGGGGAAGTGATCGATGCCCTGCGCGGCTTGCGCCTGCAGGGGCTGGCGCTGCCGGTGGGACTGTGGAACGACTACCGAATGCTTGCCACCCGCAGCCGCTATCCCTGGAGCCGGGCGAAGGGCGTCACGCCCCTCCCGAAGGCGCTGCTCGAGCAGGAGAAGCGCCGCCTTAAGATCGGTCGCTGGAACGGCTGGGGGGCGCTCTACAACCTCTCGCGCGAGCAGGGGCTCGCGGAGCGTCGGCTGATCACCAAGGCCCTGGCCGGCAAGGTCGATAGCCTGTTGTTCCTGGACAACAATCGCATCAAGTGGATCGAGCGCCTACCGGGTTTCACCAAGATGATCCTCGGCCGCGACCCGGCCATGCTGTCCCGATTGCACCGGGAGAGCTCGTTCAAGGGCTACACCGAAGACGAGTTTGTGGCCATGGCCTACTGGCGCAAGCCGGGACCCATTCCCGCCGCGATGGACGCCGACCGCGACGGTTGCGGGACCATTTGGAGCTATCCGTCCCTGCCGTTCCAAGGGCGCCACATGAAGCGCCTGGTGAAAATCACCGAGGAGATCTGTCTGCGTCATGGTTTCGAGCCCAAGATCGCGCTCCTGTGCGTGACCGGGCGCAAGATCAACGTGGCCATCAATCCGGTGTACGACCGCAGCGTCCAGGGCGAGGACGAACGCGCGATGGCCTGCCATCGAGAGCTGATCGGGGCGCTGCACGAGGCAGGATATCTCTCCTCTCGTTTGGGCATCCAGTCGATGGAGTCGATGCCGCAGTCGGACGACGACTACGGCCACTTCATGCGGGTGCTCAAGACCTCGCTGGATCCCAACGACGTCCTGTCCCCGGGGCGCTACGACTTTCGCGATCGTTGGCCCCGCGAGGCCACCCGAGCCCATCTCAAACCCGCTGAATGAGCCACTTGGGCGACACCTCCCAAAGATCGACATCAATCAAGCCTTACTGGAGATAGACCATGCGCTTGCATCTCTTCGAATTCACCGACCTGCCCTGGGTGCCGAACTTCCTCAAACATCACATCTCCGAGATCATCGAGCAGATCGACGCCAACTCGCCGACCCTGGAGACCGCCATCGACAAGCTCGAAAAGATCCTTGAGGAGCAAGGCGAGAGGGACGTCACCGAGCTCTGCGCCGGCAGCGGCCGCACCCTGATCCGCTCCCTGGATGACGCCTTTAGCGAGGAGCGCCTCGGCAGGCTGCGCATCACCGACTATTTCCCGCAAGTGGCCGAGTACCGCAAGCTCGAGCGCAAGTACGACTATGTGGATCCGGTCGAGACCCCCGTCGACGCGCGTGCGGTCCCCGATGATCTGCCGGGTGCCCGGGTCATCATCCGGGGCTTTCACCACTTCAAGCCGCGTGACGCCAAGGCGATCCTCAAGTCCGCCTTCGATCGTCGCGCCGTGTTTGCGTCGTTCGAGACCCCGGAGCGCAGCGCGCGCTGGATACTGTTCATCAGCCTGATCCCCAGCTTCATCTTGGCTCTGATCATGACTGCCCAAATTCGTCCGTTTCGCTGGCACCACTTGGTGTTCGGCTATCTGGTGCCGATCGTACCCTTGATGTTCTGCTGGGACAATGTGGTCTCGGGACTGCGCGCCTACACACAAGACGAGCTCGCCGAATTGGTCGCGGACTTGAATCACCCGGACTACCACTGGGAGATCGGCGTGCTGCCGAATAAGAACCCGGACCATGCCATCAAGAGGATCGCCTATATCATCGGCACCCCGCGCGTCCCGGCGTTTGCTCAGACTGAGGTTGTGCTCGCCAAGGTTGCCTGAGGCTCATCGCGTACCTGTTTGGGGGCGCCCGGCAGCGAATGCCCGGCGTTCCCCCCTTTGTTACTTCTACGGAGCAGTCGAAATGACCGCAGCCACGCTGCCGCTGAGTCCTATGCACGCGGACCCGGCGAACGATTCTTCGCCGGGCGTCGAGGGTCTGTCGACCGTCGGGCCGCTGATACAACTCAAGAACATCCATCGCCGCTTCGAGCTTGGCAAGACTCAGGTCACCGCCCTCAACGGGGTGTCCATGGATATCGCGCCGGGTGAGTTCCTTGCCGTCTGGGGTCCATCCGGAAGCGGCAAGTCCACCCTGATGCACGTGCTCGGCCTCATCGATCTCCCGGATAAGGGTCAGATCGTGTTCGACGGGACCAAGACCATGAGGCTCGGGGACGACGAGCTAACCGACTTTCGGGCCAAACGTATCGGCTTCGTCTTCCAGAGCTTCAACCTCGTCCCGGTCCTGTCCGCCGTCGAGAATGTCATGTTGCCGTTGCAATTGCGCGGTGCGCCCCAGGATGAAGCCCAGGACGCGGCCGCGAAATTGCTGCGTGAGGTTGGGTTGGCGAAATTCGAGTCCTCGCGCCCGGACCTGCTCTCCGGCGGTCAGCGTCAGCGCGTCGCCATTGCCCGGGCGCTGGTGGTCGAGCCGCAGTTGATCGTCGCCGACGAACCGACGGCCAACCTCGACTCGGAGAATAGTCGCATGGTCGTCGACCTGATGAGGGAGATGAACCGCGCCCACGGCGTGACTTTCGTGTTCACAACCCATGATTCACGCCTGCTCGCTCACGTGGACCGGAAGGTCCTGCTGCGTGACGGTGAGATTGAGAAAGACGAGGTGATGGGATGAAACACAAACAACCCTCCCTGCTGATGCTGGCGTTGCGGGGGCTGACGCGGAACCGTCGCCGCAGCCTGGTAACCTTCCTGGCGATCATGCTGGGATATGCGGGCATCTCCCTGTTCGCCGGCTATACCCACAACATCTACCGCGGGCTGGAACTCCAAGCCATCCATGGCGAACTGCTCGGCCACCTGACCATTCAGAAACCTGGCATGAGCCGCGAGGGCAAGCTGGACCCGGAACGCTACATGCTCAATGGCGATGAGATTGAACGCATCCGCGCCATCGCCGGCGAGAGTCAGCACGTGCAGTTGGTTGCCCCGCGCATGACCATTTCCGGATTGCTGTCCAATGGCCGTGTCAGCACCATTTTCGTCGCCGAAGGCATCCAGCCCGAGGCGGCCAAGCAGTTGCGTCGGGGCCTCGCCGTGGTCCCGGCGCTGGCCGAAAGCCGCAACGTGGCCGGCGGCGGCGTCGAGACCCTCGCTACCGACAACCGCGATACCGTTGCCATCGCTAACGGACTGGCCGGGCTGATGAAGCTTGACGTCGGCGATACCGGGGCCGTCCTGGTCAACACGCTTGGTGGTCAGGCCAACGCATCGGACATCGTCGTCGGCGGGATTTTCAACACCGGTAACGCGTCCACCAACGACCTCGCGGCCTTCATGCCGCTGGAGCTGGCGCGCTATCTCTACGACGCCGAGGGTCGTGCCGACCGGCTGACCGTGTTGCTGGACGATGCAGGCAGCACCGCGGTTGCACGGGCCGACCTCGATAAGCGATTTGCCGAGGCGGGCTTGGATCTGGAGATCCAGAGCTGGGATGAGCTGTCGTCCTTCTATCGCCAGGTGCGTGAGATGTTCGACATGATCTTCGGCTTCATTTTCCTGATCGTGCTGACCGTCGTTGCCATGAGCGTCATCAATTCCATGGGTATGGCCGTCGTCGAGCGTACCCGCGAGATCGGCACGCTACGCGCCATCGGCCTGCGTCAGCGGGGTGTCACCCGGCTGTTCGCCTCCGAGGCCGGGCTGCTTCTCGTGCTCGGCTGCGGTGTCGGCTTCGCCGTGACGATGGCGGTACGTGCCATCGTGAACTCGGCCGGTATCTCGTATGTTCCGCCAAACCAGGTAGCGGCGGTGCCGCTGCTGATCGATATGGACGAGCGCATGATCGGGGCCGCGGTCGCGCTTGCGCTCGTCGGCCTGCTGGCGGCCTGGATCCCGGCCCGCCGTGCTGCCCGTCAACCCATTATCAACGCCTTGGGTCATGTTTAACCGCTACTCCATGACTCAACTCACGCTCGGAGAACCGACCATGTTTACGCTTACCAAGATTCACGCTGGGAGCCGGCTCGGCGCCACCCTTGCCACCATGCTTGCCGTTACGGTCACGACCGCGATGGCCGCCCCGAATCCGAACAGCCTGCTTGATCAGTCGGATAAAGCGCGCGGCGGCGGGCTGCCGGGCATCGAGTGGACCGTGACGGCCGAGTCGCGCGAGGGCGGGCGCAATCTTGAGCCCCAAGTGCTCCAGGTCAAGGCCGTACCGGACGCCAGCCTTGTGGAGACCCAAGAGCCGTCTCGCTTTCGCGGCAACAAGCTGCTCCAAGCCGGACGGAATATGTGGATCACCAAGCCTGGGCTGTCAAAACCGATTCCGGTGTCACCGCGCCAGCGCATGACCGGCCTGGCCTCCAATGGCGACATCGCGGCGACCAACTATGCCAAAGACTACAAGGCGACGCTGGACGGTGAGGAGAGCATTCGCGGAGAGGAGTGCTACGTGCTGGAGCTCGAGGCCAGTGACAAGCTCACCACCTATGACCGGGTGCGCTACTGGATCTCCAAGGATCGCGGGCTTGGCCTCAAAGCGGAGTTCTACTCCTTGTCCGGCAAGCTGCTGAAGAGCGCCACCTTCGACTATGATCAGACGATTCAACACAACGGCAAGACGATCCCCTTCATCAGCCGAATGGTCATTGAGGACCAGCTCCAGGATGCCAGGACTGAGCTCGCTTACGGGGCGGTCAAGGTCAAGGATATTGCGTCCTCCGTCTTCTCGCTCGGACAGCTGTAACGGCCGGAGCGCGGCCGGCGGGACTGGAGATCCCGCCGTTCGCGGTGGCGGCAGGGATCCGATAAGGCGGGAGTCCGGAGACCAAGGTCCGGGCTCCACCATGGCCGTTGCCCATCGCGCCCGTTAGGATTCACGCTGCGTTGGGCCAATTGCGGTAAAGAACAATGCGGCGACGATTGCAGGCTCTTCTTGTCCGGACCGACCTGGTATTTGCCGTTGTGGCGGCCTTCGGTTTTGGCCAGGTGGCCCAGGGTGGGGCCTTCGGGGACATCGCGCTGGACTGGCGCGGCCAGCTCTACGGATACGGTGAGACCTACACCTATCAGGGCCGTAGCATCCTCAACCCAGACAACGACATTGCGAATCTGCCGCAGTCGGTGGCCAATGCCGAGGGCCGATTCGACATCAATCTGACCACCGAGCGGTTCAAGGTATACCTGAGACCGATTCTTGTATTCCAAGGGCTGGACGCCCCGCCGAGCCAGTCGGAGGGCAATCAGCTCTACCTCAGCCAGGCCTCCCTGGGCTTCAACCTCACCCAGTCGTTGTCGTTCTCGGCGGGCCGGGAACTCTTGACCTGGGGGCCAAGCCAGTTTCGCTCTCCGTCCAACCCGTTTTACTTCAACAGCGGGCGCAACAACCCGAACCTGGAACTCAGCGGTATCGACATCGCGCGGGTCATCTGGACCCCCAACCAAAGCCTCTCCCTGTGGGCCGGTTGGGTCTCCGGTTCCGGGCATGAGGTCGACCAGCCGGACCCCTGGGAAGACACCTGGGTCGCGAAGCTTGATTGGCGCGGCTTCGACTGGTCCGCCGGGCTTGCCGTGGCCAAGCCGCAGGACCGCGACTGGTTCGTTGGCATCGATCTGCAACGGACCCAGAGCGATGCCTGGCTGCTCTACGCGGAGGCCAGTACCGGGACTCTGCCCAACGGGCTCAGCTCCCCGTTGGTCCCGGACGTGCTATTGCGGATCGTCGAGGAGTCTCCGCGCCGCGAGGCGGCGCTCGTGGGTACCGCCCTGACCCTGGAGAATGGACAGACCCTGAATTTGGAATACCTCTATTACGGCCACGGCTACAGTGCTGCCGAGTCCTCGGCCTACTTCTCGCGCGCCGCCGCCGTGGCTGAGGCGCCCCGAGTCGTGCGTGACCCGTTGCTCGGCGCCGCACTGGGTCTGGCCCCGCCGTTGTTGGGTCAGAACTACCTCTACCTGGTTTGGCAGAACAATCTGCTCGCGGACGGGTCCTACTGGCGCCTCATGGCGGCGCGCAACCTGGACGACTCCTCCAACGAACTCTCGGCGTACGGAGAGTATCCGCTGAACAATCGTGTCGTGCTCTATGCGCTTGGTGTCGTGAACACGGGCGGCCCCCGCCGGGAGATGGAGTCGGTGCTCTCGAACGCGCTGAGCTTCGGATTGCGGGTCGCGGTGCCCTGATCCGCGGATGGCGCGAGGTGGCGTTGGCTATGGTCGTGCGCAGCGAGCCTGCCCTGTTTCCAGGAAACAGGCAACTACAGTTTACTGCGTAAGATGCGAGTCCCCGACGATGTCGACCGTTACCGATAAATTTGATCGTGTAAGCCCAGCGCGCCGGCCGGGCGACGACGCAGGACTCGGGGGCAACCTACCCCAGTACGATGAGGATCACGGGCACCACATCGCGATGCGGGGAGGCGACGCGCCCGATCACAACGCATAGGCCTCGTCGTACGGCTCGGCGCCCTCGACCGTCGGCAAGGTCAGCTCGTTGCCCCAGTGCGACCAACCGCCGTTATAGAGACGCACGTCGCGGTAGCCGAGGTGCTTGAGCTGCAAGTAGGCCAGGCCCATCCGGAACCCGTCGTGGCAATAGACATAGACGCGCTTGTCCTTGGGAATTGCGCGGTAGAGCGCGGTCAGGCTGGCGTCATCCTTCCATTGCTCGCTCTGACCGTCCGTGCCGTCGAGACTCGACACATTCACCGCCCCCGGGATGTGACCGCCCATGATGGAGTGGCGGATGACCTTACCGGTGTACATCTCGGCCGGACGCGCATCGAGCAGAACGACAGTTGGATCGCGGCGGGACACCACGTCGTCGTAGACCGCGGTCCATTCGACGAAGCGGTCCGGGTTCGCGTCCTTCAGGGTCACGGTGCCGGCCGGCCGCGACTTGGCCGGTGCCTTTTCGAGATCGTTGAACGCGCTCCACTCGGTGGTGCCGCCATTGAGGATCTTGACCCGGCTCATGTCGAAGCCGTACAGGTCCAACAGGTAATACAGGCGCGCGGCCAGGGCGGTGCGGGAGTCGTCGTAGAGCACCAGCGTGGAATCGTCGTTGACGCCCCAGCCCCGTAAGGTCCGCTGGAATGCCGCGCGGGACGGAAAGCGCATGATGGGACGTCCGTCGTTATCACCCAGGTCTTTGAATCGCTGCACCTGAACCGCCCCGGGGATATGGCCGACGGTGAAGTAGCGATGGGGGTGATAGCGGACTTCGAGCACGATCAGGTCTTTGTCGTCGATCTGCTCGGAGAGCCACTGCGCGTCGACCAGAAAGGCGGGGGTCGCCGACAGGACGCCGGGCAGCAAGAGTGCTACTGCGATCAGCAAGAGCACGCGCAATCGCACGCGGTCAGGTGGCAAACAGTTGGTCATCGGGATCGCCATGCATTCACCTTTGATGGGCAGCGAGACCGGCCTCGTACCAGCCCTTGCTCTGATTGACTACCCGGACCACCAGCAGCATCACCGGGACCTCGATCAGGACCCCGACCACGGTCGCCAGCGCCGCACCGGACTGGAAACCGAAGAGCGAGATGGCCGCCGCCACCGCCAGCTCGAAGAAGTTGGAGGCACCGATCAGGGCCGACGGGCAGGCGACGCTATGCTTTTCGCCAACGGCACGGTTCAGCCAATAGGCCAGGGAGGAGTTGCAAAAGACCTGGATCAGGATCGGCACCGCCAACATGGCGATGATCAGCGGCTGGGCGAGGATTTGCTCGCCCTGGAAGGCGAACAGCAGCACCAGGGTCAGGAGCAAGGCGACGATGGAAGCATGGCCCAGGGTCGCCAGGGTGGCATTGAAGCGCGCCTCGCCCTGCTTGAGCAGGAGATGGCGCCACACCTGGGCAATGGCGACCGGGATCAGGATATAGAGCACCACCGAGGTCAGCAGCGTGTCCCAGGGTACCACGATAGATGACAGTCCGAGCAGGAGCGCGACGATCGGCGCAAAGGCGACGATCATAATGGCGTCATTGAGCGCCACTTGGGTGAGTGTGAAATAGGGGTCACCGCCGGTCAGCCGGCTCCAGACGAAGACCATGGCGGTACAGGGTGCCGCGGCCAACAGGATCAGACCGGCCACATAGCTGTCGAGCTGCTCCGCCGGCAGCCAGGGCGCGAACAGGCCGCGGATGAAGATCCAGGCCAGGAGCGCCATCGAGAAGGGCTTCACCGCCCAATTGATGAAAAGCGTCACGCCGATGCCCTTCCAATGGGACTTGACCTGTCCCAGTGCGCCGAAGTCGATCTTCATCAGCATTGGGATGATCATCACCCAGATCAGCACCCCGACCGGCAGATTGACCTGCGCGACCTCCAGGCGGCCCAGGAGCTGGAAGGGGGCGGGGAACCATTGGCCCAGCCCGATTCCGGTCAGGATACAGAGCGCCACCCACAGGGTCAGCCAGCGCTCGAAAACGCTCATGGGCGCGCCCGCCGCCTGCTTGGCGGTCACCTCGCATTGAACAGACATGGCTTACCCCGCATCCGCCGGGGCGAGGCCAAGCGCTTCGGCCACCGCGGGCACCAGCCGGGCGCGGATGGCGTCGCGCACCTGAATAAAGGACTCGAGCGGCTCGCCGTGGGGGTCATGGAAGGGCAGATGAATGCGCGTCACCGGGCGCGGAAAGATCGGGCAGCTCTCCTTGGCGTTGTCGCAGACCGTCACCACCAGGTCGATGGATGTGTCGAGCACCGAGTCGATGTCCTTGGGATAGAGCCCATCGGTCGGCAGCCCGGCCGCTTGCAGGGCCGCGATGGCTCCATCCGCCACCTTGGGTTGGGGGCGGGTGCCGGCGGACAGTGCACGGACCTGTCCGGCCAGATCGTGATTGAGCAGGACCTCGGCCATCTGCGAGCGGCAGGAGTTACCGGTGCAGAGGACCAGGACGGTCTTGGATGCTGCGGTCATTGGAGTGTCCTCAATGGTGGCTGAAGCGGTGCAGTCGGTCATCTGGCCGCACGGGGGTCGCAGCGGCTGGGTGGCGGTGCCAGCGGGTCGGGTCCCATGCCGTCCTTCATGTGGATCAGGATGCGCAGCGCCCAGGCCGGGAGCTGCGGATGGATGCGGTAGTGCATCCAGACCCCGTCGCGCCGGGCGAGCACCAGATTCGCGCCGCGCAGCACCGCCAGGTGGCGCGAGACCTTCGGCTGCGGGGCGTCGAGCGCGTCGTGGAGATCGCACACGCAGCGCTCATCGGACTCCAGGAGCATGGCCAGGATGCGTCGCCGGATGGGATCGGCGAGCGACTCGAAGAAGGCTTGCGGGTCAAGCATGGGGGGACGATGTCAGGGGCTTGAGCGCTGTGTTGGAGACTGCTGTAGGACGTAGAAGATATGCGTTACGACGTATATTGTCAACCGCCTTAGGATTACAGCACAAAAAGCGGTCAACGCTTAAACATCTTTGCTTTCAGATATAGCCGGCGAACGTGACAATTGGATGTAGCGGCGGGTTCTAGTCCGCCCTTACACCAAGGCAGCAATCGCCGGCCGCAGGTTGGAGGTGCGCGAGGCGGTGATCGGATGTCGTCGCAGTCTTTCTCCAACAACGGGTTGTCCGTTCGCGCCGCAAGGCGTCCGCACGGAATCCTTGAGCGGGCACTCAGTCCGACAGGCTGCTAGGCGTCACATGATGACCACCGGCGGCTCCATGCTGGTTGCTGCCGCCGAAAACCGGAACTGCTGCTTGCACATCAGGCGGACTGGGTCCTGTCGCGGCCGGAGGCCGTTCCCACGGGGTTACAGGGAACGGTCTTGAGTGCTTGGTTTTTCGTTTTTGGTTGAGGACCATCAAAAATTGGGTGACGAAAAACGAAAAACGAGAAACGCAAAACCAACAACGACGGGTATACAACGCGCACGGGGACGCTACGCGACGTCCAGGCCGGTAGCGGCGTCACTCGACCCAGGCGCTGCCGATGCCGCGCGGGTCGCTCGCGGCTTGCACCCGCCCGTGCACGCGGTCCCAGAAGATGGCCTGCATGTTGCCGAACGGCCGTTGCAGCGGCTCCAGCCGATGACCCTTGGCCGCGAGCGCGGCCTGGTCCGCGGCGCTGAGCGCGTCCGGCTCGAACTGCATGCGGTCCGGCAGGAATTGATGGTGGATGCGCGGCCGGGTGACCCAGTCAGCCACCGGGGCACCGTCGGTGACGGCCAGCACGCTCTGCAAGACCATCGTGATGATACGGCTGCCGCCGGGGGTGCCGAGGATGGCGATGCCTTGTTCGGACTCCAGAAAGGTCGGCGACATGCTGGAGAGCATGCGGCGGCCGGGGGCGATGGCATTGGCCTCGCCGCCCACCAGGCCGTAGACGTTGGGGACGCCGGGCTGAGCGGAGAAGTCGTCCATTTCGTCATTCAGCAGGACGCCGGTGCCGGGGGCGACGAACCCCGAGCCGAAGGGGTAGTTGATGCTCAGGGTGGCGGCCACCCGGTTGCCGTCCCGATCGAGAATGGAAAAATGGGTGGTGTGGTGACTTTCCGGCGCCGGGGTTTGGTCCGCCGGGCGCCGCTCGGTCCAGGGCGCGCAGTCCAGATCGGCCAGGCGGCTCGGGGTGGCCCAGCGTAGGTCGAAATCGCGGATCAGCCCGGCCGCATAAAGGGGGTGGGTGAGCCGTTCCACGGGCACGGCCACCTGGTCGGGATCGCCGAGCGCGCGGGCGCGCTCGCGGTAGGCGCGGCGCATCACCTCCACCAGGGCGTGGGTCCGTTCGACCCCGGTCAGGGCGGCGACATCCAGGGTGTCGAGCATGTTCAGCATGGCGATCAGGAGCACGCCGCCGGAGGAGGGCGGGGCCGCGCTGACCAGGCGCCAGCCGCGGTAGGTGCCGCTGATGGGGGCGCGCTCGATGACCTGATAGTCGCGCAGGTCGTCCGTGGTCCAGATGCCGCCGCCGGCCCGGACCGCCGTCACCAGACGCTCGGCGATGGGCCCGGCGTAGAAGCCGGCCTGTCCCTCCCGAACCAGTGCATCCAGGGTGGCGGCCAGATCCGGTTGACGCAGCAGATGACCGGGCGGCGGCGGCTCGCCCTCGACCAGGAACTGCGCCGAAGCGGCGGGGGACGCGCGCAGCGTGTCGCGCCGGAAGGCGGCATAGTCCCGATAGACCCGATCCACCGCGACGCCATCCCGCGCCAGCGCGATGGCCGGGGCCAGGGTCGTGCCCAGGGGCAGGCGTCCGTACCGGGTGCTCAGGTGGGTGAGGGCGGCCGGCAGGCCGGGGATGCCGGCCGCGAGTGGACCGTCGAGTGCCCGTTCGGGGACGAATTGGCCTTGGTCGTCGAGGTACATCGCCCGGTGAGCGGCCAGCGGGGCGCGCTCACGTGCGTCGAGCATGAGCGTGCGCGCGTCCGCCGCCCGATGGAGCAGCCAGAAACCGCCTCCGCCCAGACCGGAGCTGTAGGGCTCGACGACGGCCAGGGCGGCGCCGACGGCCACCGCCGCATCGAAGGCGTTGCCGCCGGCGGCAAGGATATCGATCCCGGCGCGCGTTGCCGCCGGGTGGGCGGAGGCAACCGCAGCGCGCGGCGACCCGGCCTGCGCAGCGGCCGGTGATTGGCCGATGAGGCAGATGACCAGAAAAACACCGAGGGGCGCCGGGCGGCACCCCAGCGGGCAGGGCGGCATGACGGGCACCGTCAAGGCGCGGTGCCGATCCTCAGGCCGCTTTCATGCGGTCGTACTTGGCCTGCAATTCGGCTTCGGTTTCCTCGTGGTTCGGATCCTTGATGATGCAGTCGACCGGGCAGACCTCAACGCACTGGGAGGTCTCATAGTGGCCGACGCACTCGGTGCAGAGGTCCGGGTCGATCACATAGGTCTCGTCGCCCTGGGAGATGGCGCCGTTGGGGCACTCGGGTTCGCATACGTCGCAGTTGATGCATTCGTCGGTGATCAGTAGTGACATGGGATGACTCCTCTCGGTGAAAAAACACAGGATGCGCTTATCGGTTGTGTTGGCTTGGCGTTCGCGCCGGCGTAGCATACCCGAGCGGCCTTGCGGTCCGCGACAAACCGTCGGCCATGGTTTGCGCGCGGTGCCTGTCCCAGCGTCCATCGGGTTCCTGCGGCGCAGATGTTAGCCAAACCGCGCGCGTAATGCAGCCTGAACGTTCGGGGCGACAAAGGTGGATACATCCCCCTTCAGCCGCGCGATCTCGCGGACCAGGGAGGATGAAATATAGGCGTACTGCTCGGCCGGCGTCAGGAACAAGGTCTCGATATCCGGGGCCATGCGGCGGTTCATGCCGGCCAACTGGAACTCGAACTCGAAGTCCGACACGGCGCGCAGGCCGCGCATGATGACCCCGACATCCAGATGGCGGGTGAAGGTGACGAGCAGGCCGCTGAAGGAGACCACCTCCACGCCCGGCACCTGGCCGACCACCGCCCGCACCATATCGACCCGTTCATCGATCGAGAACGTGGGGGCCTTGTGGGTATCCGCCGCGACCGCGACCACAACCCGGTCGAACAGCCGGGCCGCGCGTTGGATCAGGTCGGTATGACCGTTGGTGATGGGATCAAAAGTTCCGGGATAGACCACGCTGCGCAAGGATCGAGACTCCGGTATGGGTGAGCCGACGCGGCCGGGGGCCGCTACCGCGAAAGGTGCGGCACGATAGCACAGGCGCGGCGCCGGGGGCATCGATCGTCATCAGTCCCGTGCGTCCGGCCCGGCCGGCGGCGGTTTCAGGCGGACGCGATCCCCACGGCCGGTTGGATCAGCGCGATCCCGAAGCGGACCTGGCCGGCGGTGCTGTCCCGAATCAGCTCCCAACCCGCGGGGAGCGGCGGGAAACCGGCACGCGCCGCGGTTTCCAGATAGACCCGCGCGCCGGGCGCCAGCCAGCCGCCGTCGGCCAGTCGCGCGCAGGCCGGGGCCAGCAGGTCGTCGGCGAAGGGCGGATCGATGAACACCAGATCGAAGGGTCTGGCCCCGGAAGCCAGCCACGCCAGCGCGTCCGCCTGGATGACGCTGACCCGCGGCACCGCGAGCGTCAGCAAATTGACGCGCAATTGCCGGGCGACCGCGGCGTTACGCTCGATCAACACCACTTCACCGGCGCCGCGCGAGGCAGCTTCGAATCCGATGGCGCCGCTGCCGGCGAAGAGATCCAGGCAGCGCGCGCCCGGCAACACCGGTGTCAGCCAGTTGAACAGGGTCTCGCGCACCCGGTCGGCGGTCGGCCGCAATCCCGGCTGATCGGGGATGGGCAGGCGGCGGCCCCGGTAGCGGCCGCCGATGATGCGCAAGTGCCCGGCGCCGCCGCCGGACCCGGCCGGGGGGCGGCCCGGCGCCTTAGCCCGGGTCACCGGTCGCGGGGACTTGAGCGGTCTCGGCGTCGCCGCCGACGGTGACGATGGCCAGTCGGTCCGGGTGGACGCGGCGGGCGAAGGCGTCGCGGATTTGCTCGGCCGTGACGGCCTGGATGCGATCGGTGAAGCGGTCCAGATAGTCGAGCGGCAGTCCGTAGAACCCGATCACCGCCAGGTATTGGATGATGTCCGAGTTCTCCGCGATGCGTAGCGGGAAGCCGCCGGTGACATTCTTTTTGGCGGCGCTGACTTGCTCTTCGGTCGGACCCTCGGCGGCGAAACGCTTGAGCGTGTCGATCATGACCGTCCGTGCCTGGTCCGCCTGGGCGTTCTTGGTCTGCAGGCCCATCAGGAACGGACCCGGTTTGGCCATGGGCACGAAATAGCTGTAGGTGCTGTAGGACAGCCCGCGTTTCTCCCGGACCTCCTCCATCAACAGCGAGACCAGGCCGCTGCCGCCCAGGATGTGATTGCCCAGATAGAGCGCGAAGTAGTCCGGATCGCCGCGGGCCATGCCGGGTTGACCGGCCAGAACATGGGTCTGGCTCGACGGGAAGGTGATGCGCTCGACCGCGGCGGCGGCGAGGTCGGCGACCGGCGGCAGGGCCGGGGGCCGCTCACCGGCCGGCAGACCGCCGACCACCCGCTCGGCCAGGGCCTGCGCGGCGGGTGTGTCCAGTGCGCCGACGATGGCGACCACGGCATTGGACCCGGTGAAATAGCGCTGGTGGAATGCCTGCAGGTCGGCGCGGGTGAGGGCGCGGATCGAGTCCTCGGTGCCGGCCGGGTCCGCGGCATAGGGGTGGGTGCCGAACACCTGCCGGAACAGGGCCTTCTGTCCGACCTTGGCGGGCTGCTCCTGGGCCTGGCGCAGGCCGATCAGGGCGTTCTCGCGCTCGCGCTCCAGGTCGCTCGGCGGAAAGGTCGGGGCCGTCAGCACGCCGGCCAGGGTCTCGACCGCGGTCCCCAGCGCCGGCTCCTGGGTCAGGCTGCGGATGGCGACCGCGGCCAGATCCCGGTCGGCGGACGCGCTCAGGCTGGCGCCGACATTCTCCATGCGCAGGGCGATGGTGTCGGCGTCCCAGTCGCGGGCGCCCTCAGTCAACATGCCGGCGGTGAAGGCGGCAAGCCCCGGCTGCGTGCCGTCGCGGGCGCTGCCCGCGTCGAAGACGACCCGCACATCCACCATCGGCAACTCCGGGGCAGCCACGAACAGCACCCTGGCGCCGTTGCCGGTCTGCCAGGTTTCAATCCGGGGGCCGGCCTGGACGACGCCGATCAACAGCAGCAGGGCGGCGGCGAGGCCGGCTCGCGGCAGCGTCGTCGGCCGTCCGCGACCGGGGGGCGTCAGCTCAGGGCCGACCGGATCCATTCGCGGGTTAACGTACATTGTCGTGTCCTCCGAGCCCGGTCGGGGCGCGTTGCGGTTGGTTGCCGGTGAGCGGCTGGGGATCGAGGACCGCGACCGTGAGCCGGTCCGGGGTCAGGTACTTGCGGGCGACCGCCTGGACCTGCTCCGGGGTCACCGCGGACAGCCGGTCGACGTACTGATCGGCCAGGGTCCAGGGCAGTCCCACACTTTCCAATTGTCCGAGTTCCATGGCCTGGGCGAAGACTGAATCCTTGGCGAAGATCTTGCCGGCGATCAACTGGGTGCGAATCCGCTCCAATTCGGCTGGAGCGACCGGTTCCTGCGCAAGACGCTCGATCTGGGCGCGCAGGGCCTGCTCCAGGGCCGGAATGTCGTGTCCCTTGGCGGGTACGCCGTCGAACAGGAAGAGTCCCGGCAGTCGCGAGGTCGCACTGTAAGAGGCGCTGGTGGAAGCGGCGATCCGGCTGCCGCGCACCAGTTCGCGGGTCAGGCGCGCGCTGCTGCCGCCGTCCAGGACCGAAGCCAGGACTTCAAGGGCAAAGGGCTCCCAGGCCTGCGCGGCATCAGCGATGGCCGGTGTCTTATAGCCCATCAGGAGATAGGGCTCCTGGGCCGGCGCCTTGACCCGAATACGCCGCTCGCCCAACTGTTCCGGCTCGGCGCGGCTCTTGGGCGGGGCGACCGTTTCCGCCTTGAGCGGCCCGAAATACTGTTCCGCCAGGGCGAACACCTGATCCGGGTCGACGTCGCCGGCAACCACCAGGGTCGCATTATTTGGTGCGTACCAGAGGCGATACCAGGTGCGTAAATCCTCTGCCGTGAGTTGCTCCAGGTCGCCGGGCCAGCCGATCACCGGGTTGCCGTAGGGTGAGGCGAGAAAGGCCGTCGCGTCGAAGTGCTCATAGGTGAGCGACTGGGGATCGTCATCGGTGCGCATGCGACGCTCTTCCTTGACGACTTCGAGCTCCTTGGCGAACTGCGCCGGGTCCAGCGCCAGATTGCGCATCCGGTCGGCCTCCAGCGCGAACGAGACCTCCAGCCGGTCGTTCGCCAGATTCTGGTAGTAGGCGGTGTAGTCCGACCCGGTAAAGGCGTTCTCCTCACCGCCGTTCTCCGCGATGATGCGCGAAAACTCACCGGGGCCGCGGGTCTGGGTGCCCTTGAACATCATGTGTTCGAGGATGTGCGAGACACCGGTGATGCCGCCGTATTCATAACTCGCCCCCACCTTGTACCAGACCTGTGTGGTCAGGATGGGGGCCCGGTGATCCGGCTTGACCAGGATCTTGAGCCCGTTGTCGAGCTGCCGCTCGAAGACCTTGGGGGCGTCGGCGAACGCCACCGCGGTCGTCAGGAGCGGAACGATGAGCAGGCTGAGTGCGAGCGCGCGTCGGTGCATGAGGTCTCCGGTGATCGGCTGCGATGATCCGCTAATGTATGGGCCGGTGATGCCCGCCGCCAGTTGGCTGGGGTGACAATTTCGTCATGGAGGCCGCGCGCGCCGTCTGGTCGGGCGGGGGTGTGACTGCCGGGAAGGGCGACTGAGGTCGCCCCGACGGCCGCCTCCACGGCCGCGACGGCAACCTGCAGGTCTGCGCAGTCGGGAGGTTTGTTCCTGGAAGTTGCGTCAGGGCGGGGTCGCACACTCCGCTCGACGACGCTGTTCCGCAGCGGGCAGCGACGCGCCGGAGGCACCGCGGCGCGACACCTGGCCCAGCCAGTGGGCAAATCCCTGCTGGGGGATCCGCGCCGCGATCAGGCCGCGATCGAGCGAAGCAAGCCACAGATCCACATAGGCGTTGAGCAGTTGCCGCGGGCTGATGAACCAGGGCAGACCGCGGTGCGGATCGACCGCCGGCAGCAGTTCGCAGTGGTACTCGACAATCCCGTCTCCTGTCCGCTCGGGCTCACCGCCGATTGCCTGGGCGAGTTTGCGCATCGGCGCGTTTTCGGTCAACACCTCGAAATGCAGGTGCCGGATGCCGGCCGCACGCGCCAGTTCCAGCAAGTGACGGGACATGGCGGTCCCGACGCCCTGACCCTGAGCGGCGTCCGTCACGGTAATCGAGAACTCCGCACGGTCACTCCCAGGGGTCAGCCGAAGACAACGGGCGAAGCCCAGGGTTTCGGTCTCCCGACCTTGGTCGTCCAACCGGACCGCCGCCACGGCGATGTGATCCCAGCCGTCCGCGTTGGAAAAGAGGTCCAGTTCCGCGTCGCTGAGGTTGTGTTTGCTGGCAAAGAAGCGCATCCGCCGCGACTCGGGCGAGAGCGCGCCGAAACACGCCTTGAGCCGTTCCCGGTCGGCGGCCCCGGACGGACGGATACGCAGATTCAGCGCCTGAGGCGCCGGGTTTAGGTGATCGGTTTCATGTTCGACCAGATGTGATTCATACATTCAGTTCCCCTGCCGCGAGGGCAGTTCTGGGCCGGGGGCCAAGTCGATCGCGGCCCCAAGACCTTTTGTTGCATTGCAGCATTATGGTTGTCGACAAGAGCATAAACAACCCTTATCGAACAGGCATCCGACGAGCGGGGGAAGGGCTGCAGATTGGGCCGGTGACACCGCCGCGGGTGTAGGTGACCGTCGACTGCGCTGGATTCAGGCTAAACCGAGCGTGTGCCGCCTTGGTGCCTACCAGTCGGCGGGGAGTTTCTTCAGGATGCGGATGGCGCGCTGATTCACTTCCAGATAGCCGCCTTCGATCAATCCGTTAAAGACCCTTCGAACCATATCGCGCGAGGCGCCGACGCGCTCGGCGATGGCTTGCTGGCTGAGCCGCTCGCGCACGGTGAGGTTTCCCGCTGCATCCGCTTGCGCGAGTGCCTCAAGGAGCCGGGCAACCCGTTGGTAAACGTTCGCCAGCGCCAGGTCTTTGGACCTGCGGGTGGCGACGCGCGCGCGCTGGATCAACAAATCGATGAGATCCAGTGTCAAGCCGGGATCGGTCGCGAGCCGCTCGCGCAGGTGCGCGTGAGAGACCAAGGCGCAACGGGTTGTCTCCACGGCCATCACCGAGGCGCACCGCACGCCGCCATCCATGGCCATCTCACCGAGGATCTCGCCCGGTCCGCAATAGTCCAACGTCAGCTCCTTGCCTTTGGCGTCGCTGGTGTAGACCTTGACCCGCCCGGATAACACGGCCAGCAGGAAGCCGCCGGTGTCACCCTCGGTGATCAGGATGGACCTTTTCGGATAGGTGCGGACCATGCCTGCGCCAATCAGCGCCGCCAAGGCCGCGGCGGCGGACGGCTCCGTCCTGGCCTGAGCCCCGGTAACTGTCGCGGTCCTCGTCTGCGGCGATTGAACGATCAATGGCGTGCCCCTCTGTTCGCGCATGGTGTGGGATACCGATCGGACCGGGCAGACCACTGCCTTGGACCGCAACCCGCCCCGATTCATGGTGTCGCGTGCGATCCCTCATCCTACCCGAGCAGACCGCCCGGCGCCGCGCTGGATCCATCTGCCCCGTGCATCGCCGGGCGCGGCCTGCGCCGCACTCCTGCAGAATATTCGCCAACGGGTCCGCCGACTCTCTTCACCGAACCGCATTGCGCGAAGCCCCGCCCGACCGTTTCACTTCAATTGCCGAATATTCGACAACAGACCTGCCGAAACGTCGGTAGGTCAACGGACGCAGGACCCGCCAGAATAATAACCGTCAACCGTATCCGCGGTTGGCGCCATAAGCGAAGAGGATGCCTGCGGCCGCTTCAAATGCCGGCCGAAAATCACTCAGGCCCTTTGTTTTTGGCACGCTGGACGCTTCCTATGTGGCGTCCGTACCGTTAACCGAAAAATGAGGAAGAAACGATGGCCACGCTCCACAAAGTACTAGTCTCCAATGCCCTGTTCGGGGAAACCGCTGCCGGCGAGACCTTCACCTACACCAACGGCTACGGTCAGCTGACGAAAGCGGGCGTCCAAGTGCAGAAGGGTGCGACAGCACACGCCGACGTTGCGATCACGATGCAGCTGGTAACGGTCGATACGACGCTGTCGTGGTTCAAAGAACACGCACAGGTTTTTACCGCGGCGCAGCAACAAAGAATTCAGGAGCATTTGGATCGCAAGGATTCCGCGAGTGCTTGGAACGCCATCTTCGCTTGGGGTGCTGCGGGGCAACATGACGAAAACTATTTCCAAAATGTAAGCGCTCAGTCGGTGACGACGCAAACCGATAGCGAGAAGATGATCGTTCAATCGGCAAAGAAGGTGCAGACGTCGCGCGTAAAAGTGACGGGCACGGTTGATATCGTGGGCCTTAGCATGCTCCCGACGCAGGCGTTCGTCTTCGCCCAGATCAGCACTATTCAGTTCGCAGACGGCACATCCATTCAAGTGCTCGATCAGGACAACCCGGCGGCAGCCTCAGCGAGTGGCGACACCAGCAATGTGCAGGCGCAGCCGAACCAGTTGACGGTCGTGCCGTTGTAAGTGTAGAACGTCGGCGGAATCTCCGCGCGCACCTAGTCTTGGAACCCGCAACGATTCCGGGGACCAGAAATACGCGCGGGGATTCCGCCGGTTCAGCGCCGTTGCTGCTTAGTGAAGCGGTTGCGCGTGGGTCCTTGTTCCGCATGACGAGCATGCGCTCGAAGCCGCTTATGAAGTCCTTCGTTTCCCTCGTCGCACGCGGCGGTCCTGACAGACCGCTCAAGACGATACGGACGATCAGGCGACATCCAGTCATCTCACCTGGAAAACCGCGGGTCGACTCCGGCGCGGTACGCTGAAATAGCGTTCCGGCAAGGCGCAACGTCGGACTTACCGGATCATTCTGTTGTTCCTCGACAGCGTTTCTACAACGCGCCAAGAGAGAAGATGATGAACGGCCTCCAAAGTATTTTTCAGACCATTGCGGATACGCTGCGAGCAAAATACGGCGCTGACCTGGGCCGGGATGGATTCAGGCCCGCCGGTGAACATGGCGTCATCACTCAGGATTTCGATCTGCATATCCAGCAAGGCAAAGGCGCTGTCGTGGTTAATGCGACGACCGGCTGGGTCATCATCAAAGGGTATTTCGTGATTACCGATCTCAGTGACTGCAGCTGGCGCTTCGTGGTCACGTTCAACGAGATGGAGGTGATCAACCGGTCGGTCACCAAGGCGAACGAGCCGATACGCTTCCTGGTCTGCACCGACCAGGAAACAACAGTGAAGGTCAGTGTCATCTGTGACATTCCGCAGGACATCACGCTGAAGATACGTCTGCACGCCGAGTACTAGGTCGCTGCCGGAGCGATCACGCTGCCCGCCAGCGGTCGCATCGTTCGCCCACCGGGGCTTGCTGAGGACTTATGAGCGGGGACGCGGGTATTGCGGCAAGCTCGGCACTTCGCGATCACAGGTAGCTGATTCCTGTTCGCCATGTGAGGGTTTCGGGGGCGCCGAGGTTTAGCGGCCGCGAAGCCTTGGACACGATGCGCCAGCGCGGCTTGCGGGGCGTCGGCCACCGCCGCGTCGGCGGCGGCTTGGGCCGCGTTCAGCTCACCGACGGCGAGCAGCAGTTCGGCAAGGCGGGCGCGCAGCAGAGCGTTGCCGGGATCGGCCGCAAGCAGGATCAGCGCGACTCGTATCGCGTACTAGCGCCGCGGTCGCTCGCAGGCGGTGTGGCATTCCCAGTAGCGGTTGGTGCAGAAGCCGTAGAGGTTCTCGCTGCACGACCACCAGGGGTAGCCGCAGTTTTCCTGATCGGAGGCGTTACACCAGCGCAAAGTGCGCTGGGCTGCCTGATAGCCGGCCTGGCACTGTTGATAGTCGAAGCGGGCGTCGGCGTCGCACTGGTCCTTGACGTTCTGGCAGCGGTTGATGCAGGCGTTCTCGGCGACCCGTCGGGACAGGTCCTCGTAGAAGAGCGAACGGGTGCATCCCGCGGCGGCGAGGAGCAGGGTGATGGAGACCGCCGCCATGACATACGGCCTGGTTCCAAACGCGGCATTGGCTGGCGATGGCCTCATCAGGGTGACCCCGATAATGAAAAAATGGCGGGTGACGGGGACCACTGGTCCGGGCTGCCGGCTAGTGTAACGCCCGTCCGTGCTTCACGACTCAACTGTCATCCCTAACTTTAGCCCTATCGGTGCGTAAACGCATCTCTGCGCACGCGTGTCATGTGAGCAGCGGCAACGCGCCGGCATACCATCCAGACCCCGGTGCGGGTACACTGCGAAGGTGCGCGCACCGGCGGTCACGCCCCGCCGGGTTCGAGACGCGTCGGCGAAACGGACCGGGGACCTTGTGCTGAGGCCAAAACCCATGCATAGACTCATCCTGACGACCACGATCTTGGTTCTGACCCCGCTACTTGGCGGCTGCGGTACCACCTTGCCCGGTCACCTCGGAGGTATTGCCACCTACGTCTCGGCCGAAGACTATGGTGAACTGCTCTGCGCCCGGGTTGACCTGGAGAGTTACCCGTCTTGTTTGAGCAGTGTCCTGGACTATTTCGAGGAACCGCACGCTGACGACCTCCCCCCCGGTCAATCCACCTCGGGGCCCTTCGCGGTGTCGATGGACGGCACATTTTACATGGGAACCTACGCCTCGCAGCCCTTCTCGGGGCGGTTTCAGGTTTCCAGCGGTAAGAACGCCTGCCACGGGTCGTTCGATGCCTTCGCCGGGTCACGGGATGCGCTCTATGACGTCTACTGTGACGACGGACGTGCCGGCTGGGCGGACCTCATCCTGGATCAGACCGGCCGCAACGGCATCGGCCAACTGTCACTGAATGACGGCACCAAGGGCGAGATCATTTTCGGCTATCTGCCGCTGGGGCGCGCCTTGCCGTACCCCTACACGAATGTCTGGACGCCGCGGCCGCCCGGCGAAGCGCCGTTCTAAACCTGATAACCGGACCCAGGCGCGGGTTTCAAACCCGCCCCTGCGCTATCGTCAGGGCGTTGCCGAAGGCAGGGTCTGGCGGACCGGATTCGCCAAGGCGCCGATGCCGGCGATCTCGACCACGACCTGATCCCCATCGCTCAGGTAGCGCGGCGGATTGCGCGCCATCCCCACGCCGGGCGGCGTGCCGGTCAGGATCAAGGTGCCGGGGAGCAGCGTGGTATCCCGACTCAGGAAGGCGATGATTTCCGCGACGCTGAAGATCATGTCGCTGGTGTTGCCGGTCTGGACGCGTTCGCCGTTGAGGGTGCAGGTCACATCCAGTGCCTGGGGGTCCGCAACCGCGTCCGCGGTGACCAGCCAGGGACCCAGCGGAGCGAATCCGTCGAAGCTCTTGCCGCGAATCCACTGGCCCGCGCCCCCTTGCTTTTGCCAGCGGCGGGCGGAGACATCGTTGGCACAGGTGTAGCCCAGGATATAGTCGAGCGCGCGCGCGACCGGCACGTCCCGCGCGGTCCGGCCGATCAGGACGGCGAGCTCGGCCTCGTAGTCCACCTCCGGGCCATGCGCGCAGGCGAGCGGCAGGGGAATCGCGTCCCCCGGATTGGCAATCGTTGTCGTCGGCTTCATGAAGACCACCGGCGTTTCCGGCAGCGCCGCCCCGGTTTCGATGGCGTGGGCACGGTAGTTCAGACCGATGCCGTAGATGTTGACAGGCAACACGGGTGCCAGCCAGCGCGCGACGGTCAGGGTCTCGCTGGTCTCGGTGAGTCCCTCGTAGAGACTGCCGGCCAGGCGTCGAGCCTGTCCCGCCGCGCTGGGTGAGCCGTAGTGGGTCCGACCGGCGGTGTCGATCAGGCGCGCGATTTTCATGTTGAATCCTGCCGGATTGGGTCGCCATTGTGGTGACACGGCTTCGGAACATGGGGCCGGGATCGATCCAGGCAACGTCTGGTGCGGCAGCCGTCCGTGGTATACAGAACGGTTTGGGTTACGAAAAACGACAAACGAAAAACCAACAACGACGGGATCACCGAAGGTCGCTCGGACCCGCCGGCCCCCTTGTACTCGCGGCCCGCGGTTTCAATATTGGTCGGAACCTGGACAAGTGCACGGTGCGCTTGTGGGATTGCGCCAAGTCCTGAACGACTGGACTGGGGGAGTGTCTCGGTGTCGATACGAACGATCGGGGTTGTCGGGGGCGGAATCGGCGGGCTGGCGGCTGCCTGGCTGCTGGACCAGCGCTATGAGGTCACCTTACTGGAGCGTAATGCCTACGTGGGCGGCCATACCAACACCCTGATGGTCGATCACCCGCGGGGGGCCTTCCCGGTCGACACCGGCTTTATGGTCTTCAACGATCGCAATTATCCGCTGCTCTGCGGTCTCTTCGATCACTTGGGCGTGACCTCCTACCCGACCACCATGTCCTTCGCGGCCAGTCTGGACGGGGGGCGGGTGGAGTACGCCGGGTCGGATATCAACGGGCTCTTTGGTCAGCGCAGTAACCTGCTGAATCCCAAATTCCTGTGGATGCTGGCCGAGATTCTGCGCTTCAATCGCGAGGCCAAGGCCTTTCTGGAGCGCCGCGAGCGCGACAGTCTGTCGCTCGGTGAGTTCCTCGAACGTGGGCGTTACTCGGAGCGCTTCGCCGCGCACTATCTGTTGCCGATGGCGGCGGCCATCTGGTCCTGCCCGACCCAGCAGATGCGCGCCTTCCCGTTTCTCTCCTTCGCCCGCTTTTTCAATAATCATGGCCTGCTGGATCTGCGCAATCGACCCGAGTGGCGGACCGTGACCGGCGGCAGTCAGGCCTATGTCCGGTGCATACTCGCTCAGCTGCGCGGCAGCGTGCGCACCGCGACGGGGGTACAGCGGGTCCGGCGCACGCCGGACGGGGTGGAGGTGCAGACGCTTCAGGGCGAGCGCATGGTCTTCGACAATCTGGTGCTGGGTTGTCATGGCGACGAGGCCCTGGCGATGATCGAAGATCCATCCCCATTGGAGCGCGAGTTGCTCGGGTGCTTCCGCTATCAGCGCAATCGCGTCTATCTGCACCAGGACCCGGCGCTGATGCCGCGGCGTCGCCGCGTCTGGTCATCCTGGAACTACCTGCGCGGACCCGGCGTCGCGCCGACCGGTCCGGTGACCGTGACTTACTGGATGAACAGCCTCCAGGATTTGCCCCCGGATCAGGACTGTTTCGTCAGCCTGAATCCGGTGGAGCCGCCGCGGGCCGATCTGATCATCGCGCAACTGGAGTATGACCATCCGGTCTTCGACACGGCGGCCATTGCCGCCCAGGGCCGGATGCACAAGATCCAGGGCCGTTCCGGGCTCTGGTTCAGCGGCGCCTGGCTGGGATTCGGCTTCCACGAGGATGGTCTGCGGGCGGCGGTCGACGTGGCCGGCGGCCTGGGGGTGTCGGTCCCCTGGGCGGCAGCGCGTGCCGGTGCGCCGGTCCGGGCCGTTCCCGATGTTGCGGCTGTCCCGCGGCCGGTACGGTCATGACTGCCCCGGCCGGACAGCTCCTGTTCGGACAGGTGATGCACCGGCGCTTTTTTCCGGTGCAGTATCGTTTCGTCTACGGGGTACTCAGCATGTTGCTGGATCTGGACCGGCTCGACGATCTGGCCCGGCAGCATCGCTGGTTCTCCCGCAATGGCTTCAATGTGTTCGCCTTTCACGATCGCGACCATGGGGCCGGGGATGGCGCGTCGCTGCGTGACTGGCTCATGAGCAATATCGCTCGCCTGGGACTCTCACTGCCCATCGGTCGGATCGAGATCCAGTGTATGCCCCGTGTCTTCGGCTATGGGTTCAACCCCATGAGCACCTGGTACTGCTATGGCCCCCAGGATGAGCTGCTGGCCATCCTGGCCGAGGTCCATAACACCTTTGGTGAGCGCCATAGCTATCTGCTGCATGAGCACGGGGAGCCCATGCACTGGCCGGTGCGTCAGGGACGCGCCAAGGGCTTCCATGTCTCGCCTTTCGTCGGCATGGCGGCGGATTACCGCTTTCGCTTCGCCCGGGTCGGTGACGAATCCAGCATCGTCATCCACGAATACGAAGGCGACCGGCTCATGCTGGTCGCGGTCCAGCGGGGCAATTTGCGGGCCTTTACCGATTCCAATCTGTTACGGGCGGCGCTCGCCTTCCCGTTGCTCACCCTCAAGGTCGTCGCCCTGATTCACTGGCATGCCCTCACGATTTGGCTGCGCGGCGCGACCTATTATCCCAAGCCCGCGCCGCCCCCCGAGGAGGTTACCTGATGTCTGCGGAGGAAATACTCGATTGCCCGCCCCAGGCCCTGCCGGATCGTCCGGCCAGGGTGGGGCGCCTATTCGGCGGCTTTTGCCGTCATCTCGCCTTCGGGAGTCTGCTGTTGCGCTTCCCCGACGGTCGTGCCGATCTGTATCGCGGCCGGTTCGCCGGTCCGGCGGGTGAACTGGTGATCACCCGGCCCTGGCGTTTTCTCAGGCGGCTGGTTATTCGCGGCGAGATTGGTTTTGCCGAGGCGTACATGGAGGGTGAGTGGCGCACCCCCGACCTGCCGGTGCTCCTGGATCTGCTCCAGCTCAATGCCGAACATCTGGGTGCGGGTCCCAAGGGGTTGGTCTGGTCGCGCTGGTTCAACCGGCTCACGCACCGGCTGCGTGACAATCATCGCCGCAACAGCCGCCGCAACATCGCCCGGCATTACGATCTGGGCAATGCGTTCTATCAGTTGTGGCTGGACCCGAGCATGACCTATTCCGCGGCCTTGTTCGCGGATCAGGCGCTTGAACCACTGGCTGACGCCCAGGCGCGCAAGTACGAGCGGTTGCTCGACGACCTTGACGCCCGGCCCGGCGAGCACATTCTGGAGATCGGCTGCGGTTGGGGCGGGCTGGCCGAAGCTGCCGCGCGCCGCGGACTCAAAGTGACCGGGGTGACCCTGTCACGGGAGCAACTGGACTTTGCGCGCGCCCGCATCGCCGACGCCGGGCTGGCCGAGCAGGTGGAACTGCGGCTGCAGGATTACCGCGATATCCGCGGTCAGTTCGACCATGTCATTTCAATCGAGATGCTGGAAGCGGTGGGCGAGGCCTATTGGCCGGTCTATTTCGGTGCACTGCGCCGTCTGGTGCGGCCGGGCGGGCGGATCGCGCTGCAGGTCATCACCATGAACGAGGACGACTTCCCCAACTATCGCCGCACCGCCGACTTCATCCAGCTGTACATCTTTCCGGGCGGCATGTTGCCCACCCCGGAGCGGCTCCAGTCCGCCGCCGGCGCGGCCGGGCTCGTACACCTTGAAAGCCGCTGGTCGGGTGCCGACTACGCCGAGACCCTGCGCCGCTGGCGCCGGAGTTTCCACGCTGCCGAGTCGGCCATCGACGCGCTCGGTTACGATGCACGTTTCCGGCGGATGTGGGATTACTATCTGGCCTACTGCGAGGTCGGCTTCGACAGCGGTGTTACCGATCTCGTCCAAACCCTCTATCAGGTTCCGGTGCAGGCCGGCAATTGAACACCCATGAAGGGCACTGACCGGCCCCAGGCCGCCGCGGACGCGGCGGCCTACGCCCGTATCGCCGACGCACTCGCCGGACCCGGCTGGTGCCTCCTCCCCGGATTCCTGTCTGCCGCGCAATGCGATGCGCTGCGTGTAGAGGCCAATGCGCTCGATCGCCAAGGGGCGTTCAAACCCGCCGGAGTCGGCCGGGCCGCCGATCTGGCGGTCCGCTCCGCGATCCGATCGGATCGCGTCTGCTGGCTGGACCCCGAGTCCCGCGACGGCGCCATCGGTGTCTATCTGGCCCAACTCGAAGACCTGCGCCGGACCCTCAACCGCGATCTCTGTCTCGGCCTTTTCAACTTCGAGGGCCACCTCGCCATCTATCCGCCGGGGTCTTTCTATCGCCGCCACCTGGATCAGTTCCGCGGCGTGGAACTGCGCACCCTGACCTGCATTCTTTACCTCAATCCCGACTGGCAACCCGCGGACGGCGGTCTGCTGCGCATCTACACCGATCCCGATCGGCCGGACCACTATGAGGAGGTTGCGCCGCTCGGCGGCACCCTGGTGACCTTCCTCAGCGCCCGTTTCGAGCATGAAGTCATGCTCGCCACTCGCGAGCGCTTGAGTCTGACCGGCTGGTTCAAGCGGCGCGGGTGACGGGCGACGGAAGCCATCCGACTCGCCAGTTCGCGCTTTTCGCTTTTGCCCACGTCCTCGATTTCCTAGGCAATGTGCTGAATGTCAAGTTGGGAGAACAGTCCGGCGCGCAGAAGTTGCGCTTGCTCGTTCGCCCAAGCGACGATGTCACCATCGTAAGTGCTGGATGCCATGCTTGCTTCGTCCGATTAATGATAAACCAGTTCTATCTTTCGACCGGCCTGAAGATGCGCGTTCCTAGCCAGGATCGCCGTTCCTGTCAAAGCGGTCACTCGGATTTTATCCACAGATGTCACAGATGTTCACAGATGAAGAAAACCATCTGTGTTCGTCTGTGGATCAATTTTCCGCACCAGTGCGCCTCTGCGGAAGGTCTGGCCGGAACGATGATCAAGGTCTGCGACCCGAACTTCGGGACGGCCGGAATTAAGTAAATTTTCCCCAGGAACTGTAAACTGTCCCTGGAACTGTCCCTGGAACTGGAACTGGATCTGCTATTTTCCAACTGGTGGCTCCGGCTGAGTGCTTTTGTCACGAATCTCGATTCCCATAACCTGTTCAATTGCTTGGGCGGCACCATATCTAGCGCTCCAGGCCATAAACACTACGACTCCAATCAGAACGACAAAAAGTGCTGATGCAAAGATATTTTGAGCGACACCTTGCCAAAAGTTAGGGCGTAACGATTTGATGCGCCTCGTGAGTTCCTTATCGCTTCTTTCTTCAATCTCTGCGATCTGCTCTCCTAGAACCGCTTCAACAAACTCTCTAGAAAGCGCTTCTGCCTTGGTGCGGTATGACGCAAGAGATGCTGGACTGTTAGACATCATGTAGAAGGTCTTCAGCTCATCATCCGATGGGGGGCGAGAGTATTTTTCATTGAATGCCTGGATAAATTCGATCTTCTGTTGCTTGTAAAATGAGTAGGCGATGATTCCTAAGATGTCGTCTGAGTCCTCGACCAACTCGCTGTAGATATAGTTGTATCCTTCATCTCGTGCATACGGATTCATGAAGTGGTCTTCAGTTTTCGAGAGGCCGTCTTAAAAGCGGCCTTAAGTTCAGCACGAGAGACGAACCTGCCGGTAGCTGAGTGGCGAATGACAAAGCCATCCCCTGATCTCTTTGCGGACATGATCCGGTTGTTCGCACTCTTGAGCGCAAACGGAGTGACATAGCTTTTCGTGCTCTTTGGCTTTTCCATGGGTCAATACCTATTCAGATGAGTCCTGCGCCGTAACGACGCTGGTTAAGCAGGCTATTGGGAGTCAATTGTAGACCATTTTCCGGCGTGCGGGCGAGGGCGAGCGCAGGCCGGGGCGGCCTGTCCCGTGTGGCGGGCGAGCCGCGGCGTCTCGGCGGGGACCGGCGCGGTCATCACCTCTTGACCACGCTCGGGTTGCCTCTGGAGCCGCTGGTACGCGCGGCCGAAGGCGATGCGGAACAGCCACTCAGGCCGCCTCGTCCGCATAAAGCCACTTCTGAAACCCGGCGAAGACCTGTCCGATTTCCGCCGCGCTCCCGAGATCCGCGACCGCATCGGCGATGGAACCGCGGTATTTGAGCCGCAGCAGCGGTGCCAGCTTCTCCTGGTTCAGCTCCTCGACGCCGCTCCGCACATAGTGGGACAGCACAAAATCGAGGAACACCTGCTGTGTGGTAGAGAAGTGCGTACTGATGATGACCTTCGCCCGCGCCGCGCGCTCGGCGCGTGTGAGCGGGGCCACCGCGTAGCCGACGTAAGCCAGCACGTCGAATAGATCGCTGTGCTCCGCCGCGATGAGCCGCTGCATCTGCCCGAGTTGTTCTCGACCGAAGCCGTTTTCCGCCAGTCCAGTCAGCAACCGCGTGCGGGTGTCCGGCAGACTCCAGAGTGCGCGCAGTTCCGACTCGTTCTTGAAGAAGGCGGGCAGCCGGCCGAACAGCGCCTCCATGAACTGCTGCGCGGACATGGGCGTCCCGTCCGGGTGCCAGAAGGAGGTCACCAGCGTACTCTGGATCGCACGCTCCTTGCCGTCCGCGAGCGTCACGCGCGTCTTCACCTTCTTCGCGCAGCCGCAGGGCAACGCGCCACAGACCGGACAGCGCGTCTCCGGCTCCCTGATGCAGACGCACGGCAACCGTCCGCAGCGGGGGCAGGGCTCGGGGTCCGCGCTCCCGCAGACACAAGGGGTCGCTCCGCACCGCCTACAGGACTCGGGCGCGACCGGCTCCCCGTCCCACTGTGCATCGCTGAAGTGGTGGTGCGCCTTCACGAAGTCCAGGATGGTGAAATAGTCCTTGCCGTCGTATAGCCGGGTGCCGCGGCCGATGATCTGTTTGAACTCCACCATCGAACGGATCGGGCGCAGCAGCGCGATATGGCGCACATTGCGCGCGTCGACCCCGGTCGAGAGCTTCTGCGACGTGGTGAGGATGGTCGGGATGGTCTTCTCGTTGTCCTGAAAATCGCGCAGGTGCTGCTCGCCCAGGGTGCCGTCGTCCGCGGTCACCCGGTGACAGTAATTCGGGTCTCGGCTCGTCTTCAGTTGATTGATGAGGTCGCGGATGGCGAGCGCATGCGCCTGGTTCGCGCAGAACACCAGAGTCTTCTCGCGCGGGTCGATCTGCGACAGCAGGATCTCGACGCGCTTCTGCTCCCGCTCGCGGATTTCAATGATCCGGTTGAAGTCTTTTTCCTCGTAGCGCTTGCCCGCCTCGATCTCGCCCTCGACCACGGTATCGTCCGGGGTATAGACATAGTCGTCGAGCGTGGTCGCAATCTGCTTTACGCGGAAGGGGGTGAGGAACCCGTCGTTGATCCCCTCCTTGAGCGAATAGGTAAAGACCGGCTCGCCGAAATAGGCGTAGGTATCGCCGTTCTCCTTTCGCCTGGGGGTCGCGGTGAGCCCAAGTTGCACGGCCGGCGCGAAATGCTCCAGGATGCCGCGCCACTGGCTCTCGTCGTTCGCGCCGCCGCGGTGGCACTCGTCGACCACGATGAAGTCGAAGAAATCCGGCGGATAGTCGCCGAACCAGGGCGACGGCTGCCCGTCTTTCGGCGGCCCGCTCATGAAGGTCTGGAAGATGGTGAAGAAGAGGCTCCCATTCGTCGGCACCCGCCCCTTGCGGCGGATATCCGCGGGGTCGATCCGCACCAGCGCATCCTCGGGGAATGCCGAGAAGGCGTTGTAGGCCTGATCCGCCAGGATGTTGCGGTCGGCGAGGAACAGCATGCGCGGTCGGCGGGTCGGCTCCCCGTCACGCGTCCAGTCGGCGAGGTTCCAGCGGCTGTGAAAGAGCGTCCAGGCAATCTGAAACGCGATGAAGGTCTTGCCGGTGCCGGTCGCGAGCGTGAGCAGGATGCGCAGCCGTCCGTCGATGATCGCCGCCAGCACCCGCTCGGCGGCGATGTCCTGGTAGTAGCGGCTCTGGAAGTAGCCGCCCAGGTCCTCGAAGGGCACGGCCGCGAACCGGTCGCGCCAGCGGTTCGGGGCCGCAAAGGTCCGGTCCCACAGGTCGTCCGGTGACGGAAAGCCCGCGCGCTCGCACTCGGCGCCTGTTTCCATATCGATCTCGTAGAATCCTTGTCCATTGCTCGAATAGGCGAAACGCACGCACAGCCGGCCGGCGTAGTCCTTGGTCTGCATCACCCCTTCGGTCAGCAGCTTAGCCCAGGCCTTCGCCTCCAGGGTCGCGAGCTTGTGGTTCCTGTACACCAGCACATAGTCCGCTTTGAGCGGCATCGCGCGCCGGCCGTGGCCCTGGAGGCGCCCGAGCGTGATCGGGTATTCGCGCAGGATCCGGCTGCCCTCGACCACGCCCCAACCGGCTGCCTTGAGAACGGGATCGATGTGCTCGGCTCGGGTTTGGGCTTCGTTCATTCGCGACTCGCTGGTCTCCAGTAATGAAAGCCAGTTTTAACCGACGCGGTTCCGCTCGCCCCCACTGCTCTGCCCTAACTCGGCAATGGAATCCAGCAAACGGATGGCGTTGTTGGGACTGCGCAACAGATAGGCGGTCTCCTCCAAGGCACTGTAATCCTCTAGGGATACCATCACAACCGATTGGTTTGACTCGCCGGTAATGATGACTGGTTCGTGATCTACGCAGACCCGGGTGATGGTATGGGCGAGATCGGCATGGGCCTTCGTAAAGGTGATCGCTTGCATGGATTCGTTACCTCAGTATTCTGGGGCGCTCTGCGCGCCGGGGTGAACCGTGCCGCAGAGCGGCAAACACATGGGTGACACCGCGGGAGCGGTGTCACCAGGAAAGCCGCGGCTAGGGCGGGGTCGATGTGCTCGGCTCGGGTTTCGGATTCGTTCATGAATGGTTTCAAAGTTGGCCGGTGAAGGCGTGGTGCAGGAGCGATTTCTTGAGGGCGTCGAGTTGTTCGAGCTTGCTCTTGTAGATCGATTTCAAGTGATTGGTGTCCTCACGCAGCGAATCAACGCTTTCAGCGATTTTCTGCTGCTGCTCTAAAAAGGGAAGCAACAGGGGAAGTTCAGCGATAATTCCCATGTTCAGACCTTCCATAATCGAGCCTTTGGCTCTGGACGCGAGAAAATTCTGAGCCAACGGATGGTAAAGGAAGTATCCGTGCAAGAACTCCGGCAGACATTTGGTCGTATCCAGTGTGATACAGCAGAGGTGCTTCGTATTGATCGCCAGCGGGATATCGTCAGGAACGATCGCGCAGCGGCCACAGGTGCCCATGATCGTAATAAGAACGTCACCGGGCTTTACCCGGTAGCGAGAAAGCTCCTTGTATTTCTCGCCGGTAATATAGCGCCTCTTATCCCAGCGGAACTCATTGTTGACCGCATTGTCGATTCCCAATACCGCAACACCCTCATCAACGAATTCACTGTGGAGCAACTGACTGCCAAAAGGCCCCGTCCGCATTGATCCCTTGGCGGAGTGAGCAACGTCGGAAACCGTTGTCCGTCGGCAGTCGCCGTTTACTGTGTCATTGAAGATTGTGTTATAACCAGATTGAAACAGCACACTTGTGTTCTTGAGGTTCTTTTCGGCGTTCGCCTTGGCGACGGCGATTCCCGCGAACGCTTCGTCGAGGATGCCGACGATGCGCTGTTGTTCGGAAAGCGGGGGAACTGGTATTTCCTGCGCTTTCACGTCGCCGTCAGTGACGGCCGGATAGCTCGCGCCCTTCTGGAGACATTCCATTTGCTCCATGAAGCTATCGGTGAAAAGGAAGTGGAAGAGGAAGCGATGATCGATTTCGGGTTCTGGTCGGAGAACAAAATAACCCGTGCTGCACACTTGGTGGTCAAGATCTTCCGGAACCACGGCAATACGTTGCAGGGTTGGGCGAATCGTGGCAAAAATGACATCGTTCGTTCGCACGAGCTTCCGCGCCCTGCTTGGAGCGTCCTTTCCGCGTAGCCGCTGAGTCTCCTCGATCTGAAACGTCAGATTGGAAACGCTAGAAACATCAATGTACTCAAACTCCGTTTCTGGCGATTGGAGGGGATTTATCGTTTCGGTTTTCTTCAATACCGTTGCAAGATTCCTTTTCTGCCATCCCTTCTTCATAGTAGCTCCCTGATATTCGCTAACACCTCCGCACTCTCCGCATCCAGCGCCGCAATCTCATCCATGATCGCCTGCGGACTCCGATGCGTCACCGCCTCGCCCCCGTTCGGATTCTTCACCGATAGGTCGCAGGTCGCCGTATCGACCGCCGACACATCCAAGGTCCAACTCTTGGGCGAGTCGGCACGGGTCTTCTGAAGCTCTACAAACTCGGCAAGATCGGGGTCATTCAGTGGGTTGGTCTTGCCCAGCGTGCGCCCCGGATCGAGCTGGTAGTACCAGACCCGGCGCGTCGGTGCACCCTTCTCGAAGAAGAGCACCACGGTCTTGACCCCGGCCCCCTGGAAGGTGCCGCCCGGACAGTCGAGCACGGTGTGCAGGTTGCAGCTTTCCAGCAGGAGTTTGCGCAGCGATACCGAGGCGTTGTCGGAGTTCGAGAGGAAGGTGTTCTTGATGACGACCCCGCCCCGTCCGCCGGCTTTGAGCGTCTTGATGAAGTGCTGGAGGAACAGAAAGGCGGTCTCGCCGGTGCGGATCGGAAAGTTCTGCTGGACCTCTTTGCGCTCCTTGCCGCCGAAGGGGGGATTGGCCAGCACCACGTCGAAGCGGTCGCGGTCCTGCACGTCGGCGAGGTTCTCGGCGAGCGTATTGGTATGGGCGATGTTCGGCGCCTCGATGCCGTGCAGGATCATGTTCATGATCGCAATCACATAGGCGAGCGACTTCTTTTCCTTGCCGTAGAAAGTGCGCTCCTGGAGCGTCTTGAGATCCGCGGTCGAGATCTCGGGCTGGGCGGCCAGGTAGTCGTAGGCCTCGCACAGAAAGCCCGCGGATCCGCAGGCCCCGTCGTAAACACGCTCCCCGATCCTGGGCGCGACTACCTGCACCATGGCACGGATGAGCGGGCGCGGGGTGTAATACTCGCCGCCGTTACGCCCGGCGTTGCCCATCCGCTTGATCTTTTCTTCATAGAGCGCGGAGAGCTCGTGCTTCTCCACCTGCGAGCGGAAGCGCAGCCCGTCGATCTGGTCGATGACTTCGCGCAGGTTGTAGCCGCTGCGGACCTTGTTCTTGATCTCGCCGAAGATTTCGCCGATCTTGTATTCGATGGTGTTGGGGCCGGTCGCGCGGCGCTTGAACCCGTGCAGATAGGGAAAGAGCTTGCGCTCGACGAAGTCGACCAGGTCGTCGCCGGTCAGGGCGCGCTGGTGGTCGAGGGTGCCGTCCGGCCCCTTGGGCGCGGCCCAACTGTCCCATTCGTACTGCGCGTCGAGGATATAGTCATAGGCCCGGCCTTCGAGCTCGGCTTCGGTCGCCCGGTCACCCTCCAGGTCGTCGAGATATTTCAGGAACAGGAGCCAGGAGGTCTGCTCCGTATAGTCGAGTTCGGTGGTGCAGCCGGCCTCTTTCCAGAGGACGTCATCGATATTCTTGAATGCCTGCTGGAACATCCGTCCCAGGTCTTCCCGTGCGCCCATGGCCGCTCCTTATAGTCTTGTCTGTCACGCAGGTCGGTGTCACCGGTCAGCCGCTCCGCGGTTGCGCGTACCGCGTGACACCGACAGGGCCTGCTGATCCTTTGTTCCGAAACCTTCGCGCGGATGCCAACCCTGTAGCGAGGCTACTACGCGTTACCTGGGGTGTCAAAGAGCCGACGCTTGGGACGGCTGGCATCGCGATCGGCGACCTCGTATGGCGGGTCCGCGGGCTCGGTTGGGTCGACGGTGAGGCCCGCCATCCGGTTCTTCAGCCAGCCAGCCACGGGCGGCTGCCTCGCGGCTTGCGGGCTCGCCGGCGCCTGGATGGCCTGTCCCAGGGCGAGCCGGGCCTTGATCATCGTTCCGGACGGTCCGCACAGCGGACCCTACGGTAACACCGCGACCTGTAGGGTCCGCTGTGCGGACCGACGACCGTGCAGATCGCGCGGTGGCCGGGTTCATGACCATGGCCGGCGTGTAGGGGCGAATTAATTCGCCCCTACAGTTGCCCCCTACGGATCTTGCAGGCATGCGCCGTCGGGATCTTAACTTTCCATATGCATCGTGAGCGGCTCTGTACCAAGACAAGACATACGGATCTTTAAGTGAGTGGCGTGACACCGCGGGAGCGGTGTCACGAGGGCGTGGGGCGGGCGGACTATTGATCAAGGCCGCGCGGCGTAACCCGATGTCCCGCGACGGAATGTCGGATTAGGACGCACGTTCGTCGTCCGTTTATTCTATTCCGTCCGCAGCCCAAGAACCTCAACGATCAATTGCCGCGCAACGGCGCGAATGGCGTCGAGATCCGCGGCGTCGAACGGCGGGTCCGCGAGTTCAGTGTGGTCGACCGTCATGCTCGCCATCAGGTTGTCCAGCCAGGCACGGGCGGCTGCCGCGGCTTGCGGGTTCACGGGTGCCGCAATGGCCTGTTCCAGGGCCAGCAGGTAGCGGTAGTCGTCGACCGCCTCGCGGAAGCGCTCCACGTCCAGGGTGGGGATGAGCTTACCGGTCGCGGCACTCGGCAGGGCCGCGACCAGATCGTCCTCGCGGCCGTCCAGGGCGTAGTACATATCGCCGTGACTGGAGCCGAACGCGAATTGGTAGAATCCGGCGCGGCAGCCCAGTTGGCGCAGCTTGAACTGGTAAATCCCGCGGGCGTAGCGGCCGCCCAGGTTGTAGGTTCCGCAGGCGTGGCCCTGCGCGAGGATGTGCTGCATGGCCGCCGCGTTGTGGTGGGTCAGATAGACCTGGTCCACATGGTTCGCCAGGATCGCCTTGGGCGCGTCGGCGGCGGTGAAGCTGGTGAAGACCGCGGTGCGTGATCCGGCCGCTTGAATGGCGTCCGCGAAGGCGGTGACCTGGGGCAGGCTGGTCTCGCCGGGTTCGTCGCCGACGGTGTAGACGGGCTCCGGCCAACCCTGGGCCGCACAGCGGGTACGCACGGCGCCCAGGACGTCGGTGAGCACCTGGGTGTGGGGCTTGCCGTACCGGGTCAGGGTATCGGTGACCGCATAGGTCTCGAACCCGAGTCCGCCGCTCGGCGCCAGTCCGCCATAGGTCAGCGGGGCGAAGGGGAGGGTGTCGGCCGCCGCTCCCATCACCGAGTCGAACCGCGCCCAATCGATTTGGACGCCGCCGACGCCATAGCCGCTGAAGGCCGGGCCGCCGCGTCCGCCGCTGAACGAGGTCATGGCATGGTCGCCGACCAACTGGACCGCGGGCCCCAGATCGGCCAGGGCGCGCGCGTCCACGGCGTCCGGGAAGGCGCTGGACGGGTAGTTCGGAAGGACGCCCAGGTAGCCGAAGGGGATGTCGGCCGCGGGCAGCACGAAGGGGCTGATCCGCACGTTGACCGGCAGGGTGACCGACGCGCCGTTGGCGAAGTCCAATGCCAGGGTGCCCGCGACCTGGGTCAAAGGCGTGTCCACGGGTGCCTGGACCACGAACCAGAGGCGTCGCGCCGCATTGGCCGGGAGTTCGAGCGGCAGTTCCAGGTCGTCGAGCAGATGGGGCAGGGCGCTGTAGCGCACCCCGCCCGGCGCGGTGCGGCGGATCTTGTTGCGGACGCTGCGTGCCTGGGTGGCGAGCCCCGGCAGGGTCAGTTCGGCTCGGGTCAGGGTCAGGTTGGTCTTGGCATAGAGTCCCAGGGTCAGGGGTTCGAACTCACCGCGGGCGAGATTCAGGTCGAGTGCCTCGACCAGTTCGGTTTCCGTCGGCCAATCGTGGGCCTGGATATCGTCCTCGGGGTTGCGCTGGAAGACCAGGAGATCGGGTACCGCCGTTGCGGCGGGCACCGGGTGCGGGCTGGTCGCGGGCAGGGTCTGAACATATTCGGTGTCGAAATGGGCACGCAGCCGCTGCCACAGCTCGGCCACGAAGGCCTGGCCCCGGGCCTCGTCCGCCGCCGGCCAGATCAAGAGCGCGGAGAGCGTGTTGGCATAGGTGTAATAGCTGCCCGAGGTGAAGCTCAGATCCAACGTGCCGTCCCCGACTTCGACGGTGAATTCCACCGGCTGGTAGCGGTCCGGGATATAGCGCTGCCAGATCGCGTCGCCCGGCAGGTCTTCCGCGGCGGCGTGGGCGAAGATGCGCGACCAGAGGCGGTCCGCGCTCATGGTGTCACTGTACTCGAGCAAGCCTTCGGCGGAGACCGCGCGCCAACTGTAACTTTGGACGTATTCCCAGTAGCCGGGGTCTTCCAGCATCATCCAGACGTGATAGCGGCCGTTGGGCAGCGCGACGCTGAGGTCGCCGAACGGGATGGAGATCCAGTCGCGCAGCAGTTCGTCCGGGTGTTGGCGGTCCTCGGCGCGTAACCCCGTGGCCGAGGTCAGACCGAAGCCGAACTCAGGCCGATAGGTCGAAGCCGGGGTGAGGGCGGTGAAGCCATGCATGATCGGACTAAAGTCGGTGCCCGGATCGAGCTTGAGCAGGCGTGCGAAGTCATGCTGATAGGGCGGCTCCAGGGTGAGCCGCACGTCCTGCACGAAGACCTGACCAGGTTCCAGCACGTCGACGAACAGATGGGTGATGGCCGTCAGATCGAGGCGACGGCGCTGCTGTATCACCGATTTCTCGCCGACGAAGACCTGGAGCGGAATGCGGATGATTTGTTCGCCGGGGACGAACTGGGTGTACCAGTTGACCCGTGACCAGTAGTCTTTGGTCTGCCGGTCGCGGATCTCCACGATTCCTTCCAGGGTGGCGGTGCCCGGATTGGTGAGACGGATTTCCAGGTAGTCGTGGCCGCTCCAGTCGGTCGGCAGAGTGACCGCGGCGCCCAGATTGAGGTAACCGGCCGTGTCCCCGACCGCGGCCCAGGGATCGAAGTCGGCGATGGTGAGTGGGCCGGCGGCGCGTGGTTTGATCAGCGTCATCGGGTCCACACCGGCCAGCCGCCGGCAGATCAGGGTGTCGGCCATCCCCGGGTCGGGGCAATAGCCGGCGAGCAGCAGGTCGGATGCGGTGACCGGCGGCAGGAAGTCGAGCGGGTCGCCGGTCGGGCCGGCCAACCGGCCGTTATCCGCATCGGCGGCACAGGGTTCGAGTGTCTGCAGCCGCACGTCGTCCACCCACAGGTAGCCTGAGCCATAGTTGAAGAAATAGAACGAGACGCCGCGGGTTTCGGTGAGCGTGAGGATCAGCTCCGCGGTGGTCCAGTCGCTGTCGCCGCCGACCAGCGGCAGCGACAGGTCGGCACCGCCGGTTCCACTCACATACAGCAGGCTGGTGCGATCGTACTCGCCGGGCCGCAGGTCCCAGGAGGCGACCCGCGCGCTCAACCGATAGCGGCCCGGACTCAGCGTCAGGGTCTGGCGGATCGCGCTTTTGCTGGTGCCCAGGCCCTGGAGGCGGGCGGCGTGCCGGCCTTCCTGCGCGTTGCTGTCCTGCACCAACTCTGCCGTCCCACTCCAGATGTAGTAGATCCACCCTGGAATCTGTTCGCCGGACGCGCCGAGCTGTTCGAAGTTACCGTTGACCAGCAGGTTGGGACCGGCGTCGCCCAGGCTCTGGACAACGAGGTCCACCACTGCTTCATCTCCCAAATCGTTGACGACTTTGAAGCGAATGCTGCTCGGACCGCAGGCGGCAGCGGTCGGGGTGAGGTGCAGGCTGGAGCCGGTCAGGGTGCCGGTGAGGGCGGTCGGATCGAGCGACACCAGGCTGAAGGTCAGCGGCGAGGCCCCGTGGAGATCGAGCACGTACGTGCTGAGATCCAGGATCCAGGGGTCGTCGCGCGGTTGGACCAGGGGCCTCGCGGGTGGTGCCGGGAGCAGGAGCGCGGCATCCTCGGCGACTCGATAGAGTCGGCGGGCGAACGCCGGCAGCGTGTCGCTGAGCTGACCGTCACTCGGCTGCACCGCGATCCCCTCCAGCGGGACTTGCACGGCCGCGAGACCCGCCACGGGGAACGCGACCGCGGCCGCGGCCCCGGTGAGGTTGTGGGCCAGGATGAAGCGTCGGTGCTGTGCATCACTGAACCAGTGCAGCCGGACGGCCGCGTCGCCGGCCAGCGGCGGCGGGGTCGGGGACTGGGTGCGGGCGTCGCGCGGGGCGAGTTCGGCGCCGTCCGGGGTGCCGTCCGCATCGCTGTCGGCGAGATCCGGGAAGGTGCCGATCAGGTCCTCCTCGGCATCCAGAAGTCCGTCGCCGTCGGTATCCGACTGAATCTGAATGCGCTCGATTCGCACCGCGTAGTCATCGTTCCAATTGCTGAGCATGCGCAGGCCGACCCGCAGCGGGGCCGGGCTGGTCACGCCCAGCCCTTCGCCGGCCAGGGCCTGCCAGTGATCGGAGTCCCACACGAAGGCACTGATGAGTCCATCCTGCCGGGTGAGCCGCAGGTAGCCGCTGTGCAGTCGTCCACTGTGGTTGTAGTTGTAACTGGGGCCGCCGGGCGCCGCAAAGGTGTGCCAGGACCAGTTGCTGCTGTCGTGAATGGTGTGGGTGAGACGGGCCGTCGGCTGGTCGGTCGCCCAGTCGTAGTCCGCTCCGGCCAGCCAGAGTGCCAGCTTGGCCTGATAGCCGGTGTTGAGGAGCGCATGATCGCGGTACTCGACGATCACATCCAGATTGCCGGACAGCGCGGCAAGGCTCAGCAGACCGGCGTCGCGCTGCACTCCGTCTTGCGGATCGGCGATCTCCAGGCCGCCGCCGGCCAGGGCCGCGGCCGGGATGTTGACGCGGGTGAATGCGGCCAGGTCCGCCACGCTGTCCAGATCGCGGTCGATGCGGTCCAGCCCCGCGCCGTAGGCACCCAGATGCTGCCCCAGGCTGCCGGCGCTCAAGGCCCAACTGTCGGTGCTTAGCCGGTAGTCGGTGGTCAGGCGGGGGTCGGTCGGGTAGAGATCGGCGACCGCGAGGCCGCCGCCCACGGCCGCGCGAAAGCCATAGATCGCCAGATGGCTCAGTTGCGTCTGGGTCACTGAAGCCGCGGTGGCATCCAGGCCGTAACGGCCGGTGGTCGGGTCGCCGACGAACAGCGAGTCAAGCACGCTGTTGTCGAGGCTGGCCCCGGAGTTTTGCGTGAACCAGATGCCGCGCCCGGCACCGATCGAGGAGTGCTGGCTGATGGTGTTGTGACTGGCATTGGCCAGATAAATCGACATGCCGCCCGCGAACTGGGTCCCGGTGAAGAAGTCGAGGTTGCCCTCGAGCCGATTGTCGAGTGCGCCGATCAGCGCGAAGTTCTGTTGGAGATTGTCGTACACACGGTTGCGGACAACCTGATTGCCGGCGCTCCAGCTCAGGCAGATGCCCTGCACCGAGCCGTGGACCTCGTTGTGCTCCACCAGATTGTCATCACCGGAGACCAGGATGCCGTAACGGGAGCGCAGTTGGGTGGGCGGCAGGTCCGCGTAAGCCTGATTGCCGACCACCTGGATGCGCGAGGAATAGCCGCCGATGCCGATGCCGGAACCTGAATTGGAATGGACGCTGTTGTTCGCCACCCAGGCGCCGCTGACATTGTGCAGCCAGAGGTCGGAGGCATTGTCATAGAGGTCGTTGCGCTCGATCCGGAAACCCTGGGAGTCACCCGCGGTGTAGAGCGCGAAGATGCCGTAGGCGCCGTTGCGGATCACGTTGTCGCGGATGATCAGCCGCGTCGGCGCCAGGGTGGCCAGCACCCGGCCGCTGCGGTCGATGCCGTCCAGGGTCAATCCCTCGATGGTGACCCCATCGGCGGCGATGAAGATGGCCGCGCCATGGCTGGCCTCCTTGCCGCGGATGGTGGGTGCGGCACCCGGTGCGGCGCGCAGGGTCAGATCGTCCTTGAGGATCGAGAGGCTCTCGTTGTAGGTGCGCCCGTCGGCGATCTCCAGCACGTCGCCCGGTTGGGCCGCCGCGTAAGCCGCGGCAAGCGTCTGGTAAGGCGCATCGGCGCCGATGGTCAGGGTTGCGGCCTGAGCGGTCCCGCAACCCAGGGTCAGGGAAACGAGCCAAGACAGGGCTTGGCGATGCGCGTTGTTCAAGATGGCCGTCCCGGCTGAAGGGCCTCGGGGCTTGTTTGTGCTGTGTGGCGTCCCAATTCCTGGCAAACCTTAAGGCAGTATGGTGCGTCGGCCAGTGCGGCGTCGTGATTCAGGTCGCAAAATGAAAATAGCCTGAAAACCCCAATCTTAGCAATTGAACGCGAATGCAAGTGCTGGAGTTTCGTTTTGGCGGTCACCTCAATCATGCATATTGCGCGCCGGTCCAGCCTCGGACCTGTTGATTTCGGTCTCATCGTCATTGGTGACGAGGTGTTGAACGGCGCGCGCACGGATCAGCATCTGCGAACGTTTAAGGCACTGTTGGGCGAGCGCGGTCACGCGCTGTCCTGGCATTGGCTGCTGCCGGATGACCCGGCGGTGCTGGAAGCGCATTTGCGCTGGTCCATGGCGCGGACTAACCCGGTGTTCGTCTGCGGCGGGATCGGCGCCACCCCGGATGATCACACCCGCGCCTGCGCCGCCGCGGCGGCCGGCGTGGCGTTGGTGCGCCACCCGGGCGCGCGGGACCTGATCGAAGCACGCTTTGGAGATGCGGCCTATCCACATCGCATCCTGATGGCCGACCTGCCGGCGGGCGCTGCGCTGATTCCCAATCCGTTCAATCAGATCCCCGGATTCTCCGTGTCCGGGCACTGGTTTCTGCCGGGGTTTCCGCAAATGGCCTGGCCGATGGCCGAATGGGTGCTGGAAACCCATTACGGGACCGCGGATCTGGTGCGCGAGTCGGCCGTGCAGGTGCTGGGTGTCCCGGAGAGCACCTTGATCCCGCTGATGCGCGACCTCGGGGAGGCGTTCCCGCAGCTCAAGATGTTCAGCCTGCCCCATCTCGGCGCAGACGCCTGCATCCTGTTAGGCTTTCGCGGCCGGATCGACCTGGAGACCGCGATGGATAGGCTGCGCGCCCGGCTCGTCAGCGAGTCCATGCGGTTTTGCGAAGTTCCCGCTGCAGGCGCCGAGTCCCAGGAGGATTAGGCGATTTCCGGCGATCACTCCGGCCGCTTTTTATCGTATTCGTCCGGCGCAAGCGCGTGAACCGCTCGCTGCCAGGTCGTTAACCAAAGGGTTTCCCCATGCTTGCATCCGCCCCTGCCCTGGATCACCTGGTTACGTTTGGTCTGATCGTCCTGAGCGTGCTCTCAGTGAACCTTGTCGTGCTCGCCGCCGCCCGCTTGCTGGTCGGCGAACGGGGCGGCGTGCGCGTCCGACTGGACGGTGCCGACCTCCCTCAGGTCCTGGTGCAGGTGCCGCTCTACAATGAAGGAGCCCTGGTCCGGCGCATTCTGGGCGCGGTAGCTGCTTTCGACTGGCCGCGCGACCGCTTGCGGATTCAGGTCCTCGATGACAGCACCGATGGGTCTTGCGCGCTGAGTCGTCAGGCGGTCGCGGACCTGAAGCGGCAGGGTTTCCGGATCGAGTTGCTGCATCGCACCCATCGCACCGCGTTCAAGGCGGGCGCCTTGGCCGCGGGTTTGAAGCGCTGCGGCGCACCCTATGTCGCCATCTTCGATGCGGATTTCATCCCACCGCCGGATTTTCTGCGGCGCACCCTGGCGGTGTTGGAGGCGAACCCGGCCACGGCTTACGCCCAGGCCCGCTGGACTCATCTCAACGCGCCCGAGAATCTGTTGACCCGCATTCAGGCACGGTTGTTGGATGCTCATTTTCGGGTCGAGCAGGAGGCGCGCTGGCGGCTTGGTCTGTTCCTGCCGTTCAACGGCACCTGCGGGGTCTGGCGGCGGGCCGCCATCGACGATGCCGGCGGCTGGCAGGGCGACACCCTGACCGAAGATTTGGATCTCAGCGTGCGCGCGCGGCTGCGCGGGTGGCGGTCGGCCTTCCTGATCGATCTGAGCGTCCCCGGCGCCCTGCCGGCCTCCGCGCCGGCCTGGCGGGCGCAGCAGTTTCGCTGGACCAAAGGATTCGTGCAGTGCGCGCTCAAGCTGACGCCCCGCGTCTGGCGCAGCAGGGCCCTGTCATTCCGGCATAAGTTCATGCTGACCGTGGAGATGGGTCAACCCCTGGCCTATCTCATCGGCGCGTCCTGCACCCTGCTGGGGCTCCCCTATATCGCGGGTGCCGTGGTGGCCGGACCGGCACTCGCCGCGGCGGCGGTGTGGGCCTCGCTGGTCGGCATCCTCGGGACCGTAGGATTTCTGTTGCTGGGGACCACCCGTGAGAACCGCTCGGGTGCGCCGCTGGAGATTGTCGCCGCCCTGTTCCTGTCGACCGGGCTCTTGATCTCGAACGCCCGGGCCGGACTGGAAGCCCTGGTGGGGTATCGCAGCGAGTTCGTGCGCACGCCCAAAGCCGCCGCCCCCGGCGCGGCGGCCGCCAAACGCCAGCGCTACGGCGTGAGCGAGGCCGCGGCCGGCCTCGGCCTGCTCGGCTTTGCCCTGCTGGAACAGCCCGCGGCGGCCCTCTATCTCACACTCGTCATCGGCGGCCTCATCGCCGTCGGGGTCATGCAGCTCCTCGACGGGCGGGATTTGCCGAAGTTGGCGCGGTTGCGGCCGTGATGCCGGCCTTGATCACCATCCCGCCACCGACCTGAGAGACTGTGGGTCGCCCATCAGCGTGACCGGGCGACATCGCGGACCCCTGGCCGCCGGGCGACCTAATCGCGGCGGGACGCCACTCCCACGGGGAGCCATTCATCGGGGTGGCTGTCGTTCCTTTCATGAGGGCTTGGAACTGCACCGCGAGAACGGGTAAGATCGACATCGAACGCGGGCTCGTTTATTTTTTGATCAACGGTTCAATCACCTTAGATTAAGCTCTGAACTGAGTCTGCATTCTCCTTCTGGTCGTTGAAATGTAATCGCAATCGGCTGCTATTCCGCGCCATGAACGCGTACGTCGAGCGGCCGCAAGGATATATTTTCTACCATTTATGTGGAATTCACATCGTGTAATATTTTCAAGTTGTATATTGTGCATTTCTTATTTGTAGTCAAATCAAGAGAAAGAAACTTCAGTCGTATTGACAAAGCTATGGAATACAAGTCGCTTCTGCAATCATCACTCGTCAAACCCGACCTGCGAGGTCACGCCAGCACCTGGAGCGGTCATATTCCTTTTGCGATCTGGCTTGTTCAATTACTCAAGCCCAGCGTAATAGTTGAACTCGGCACCCATCGGGGTCAGTCGTATTTCAATTTTTGCCGGGCGGTAACGGCTAATGAATTGGAAACAAAGTGCTATGCGGTAGATACCTGGGAAGGTGATGACGACGCCGGAAGTAATGGAACAGATGTCTTTGTTGACGTGCAACAACACAACCAGCAAATATATAGCCATATCTCGAGCTTGTTGCGCATGACATTCGACCAAGCAGCGCGCTGCTTCTCCGACAAGTCTATCGACCTGTTGCACCTCGCCGGCCGCCAAGACTACGAGGCGATCAAGCATGACTTCGAGACCTGGCTCCCCAAGCTGACGCCTTCTGCTGTCGTCCTATTTCATAATACGAAAGTAAAAGATCGGGGCTTTGGGACTTGGCGATTCTGGGGGGATCTCGCTCGGCTTTATCCACTGAGCCTCGAATTTGTCCACTCCCACGGCCTTGGCGTATTACAACTCACCGCCGGCGAAAATAGTTTTCATTTAGACTGGCTCGACCCGAAGTCATCCGAAAAGAGTATGCTGATCAAATATTTCGAGGCCAGAGGTGCGGAGGTCGTGCAGCAGTATGGCAGTAACGAGCTGCAGGAGGCGGTCCTGCCGCACCAACAGGAGTTGAGCGAACCCGACGGTCAACTGGCAGCGATCAAGCGGCAGTTGGCCGAGCGCAATTCGCAGATCGCCGCCCTAGATCAGACCTTGTTCAACTACGACGCCCAGATCGTCGGGCTCAAAGAAAAGGTGGCCGAACTGACGCAGGAGACAAGCGAATCGCAGACTGCGATCAACGCTCTTCTTGCATCGACCTCTTGGCGTATTACCGCGCCATTGCGGGCGCTGTGGTTGAGTCGGAGTCGCCGCGAATTTCGAAAGACGCCAAGGACGCCAAGGACGCCCGGACCGGAAAATACGGTGGCTCCCGTTACTGGCGCCTCTGATCGCGCGTTTGACGCCGAATTCTATCTACGTGCATACCCGGACGTCGCTGTCAGCGGTATTGACGCTCATCAACACTATATCACTCGGGGTGAGCGTGAGGGAAGGCTCGGAACCCCCCCGGTTCCGGTGATTCACGGAGAGCTCTGTCACCTCGATGCGGCTAAATCAACAATACTCGTTATCAGTCACGAAGCGTCGCGGACCGGTGCGCCGATCCTTGCACTGCATATTGCCCATCAACTGCGAAAAAAATACAATGTCATCGCTCTTGTTCTCGGGTCCGGCGAGCTGATAGCTGATTACCGGAAACAGTGCGATATCGTCATCGGGCCACTCGAAGAGCCATACAATCCGGTGATTACTGGTGGTGTGTTGGCGAAACTGATTCCTGAGATCAAACCAACGTTTGCGATTGTCAACAGTATCGAATCGCGTGTCGTGCTGCCCATCTTGGCACAGCTGTTTGTACCAACCCTATGTCTTATTCATGAGTTCGCATCCTATACCAGACCGCTAACCGCTGTTTCTGATGTCGTCTTTTGGGCGAGCGAAGTGGTGTTCTCTGCGGCGATCGTCAGGGCGAATGCGCAAGAGGTATGTCACGCACTTGGAGAGCGCCACCCGGTGATCTTGCGACAAGGTCGAACGATCCCCCCGCGACCCGATCGGTCGCCGTTGGAGTATGATTGGGAAGCCCGCCGGATCAGCCGGCTGATGCGCCCGTCTTCGCTGCCGGAGAACACGGTCGTCGTCCTTGGCATGGGCTTCGTTCATATACGTAAGGGGGTAGATTTTTTTATTGCGTGCGCGGCTCGGGTGGCAGCGCTTCATCCGCATTGCCCGTTCCGGTTCGTTTGGGTTGGCCATGGCTTCGACCCCGAGAAGGATGTCGCTTATTCGGTCTATCTCCGGGATCAACTAAGCCGGGCGGGGCTCGACGGACTGATGGTTTTTGCGGGCGAAACGATGCGCGTTGATGTGGTATATGAGTTGGCGGATATATTCCTCCTGAGCTCCCGCCTGGATCCATTACCCAACGTTGCCATCGATGCGGCTCACTATCAACTGCCGATTGTTTGCTTCGACCGTACCACTGGGATTGCCGATCTGCTGACCGAGCACGGCTTCGCTGCGACCTGCGTGGCTCCTTATCTGGATATCGAAGAGGCGGCGCGGCGGCTTGTTGATTTAATCGACAGCCCCGCACTGCGGCTGGAGGTTGGCCGCGGACTTAAAGTACTCGGAGCAGAGCTATTCGACATGGAGACCTATGTTGAGCGCCTTGATCAAATCGCTTGTGACTGCGCGGCGAGGCAGTCCATGGAGCAGAAGGATTGTATCCTGATAGAGAGTGCAGAGGTTCTGCGGGTTGATTTCTTTCTCGAGCCCACGTCTTGCGCGACGCCAATGGCCGAGGTCATCCGTACCTTTGTGCGATCATGGGCGAGCGGGTGCAAGCGGCGCAAGCCGTTCCCTGGTTTTCATCCAGGCATTTACCTCGACCGGCACGGCATCGCTGGCGAAGCCAGAAATCCGCTTGCCGATTTTATTGCCGCCGGCAGACCAACCGGTCCTTGGCTTTGTCCGGTGATCGAGCCATCCTCACCCGTTGCTGTTACGACACAACGATTGCGGGTGGCGCTGCACATCCATGCGTACTATACCGATCTTGTCCCAGACATCCTGCGTCGACTCGAGGGGCAGGATCTCGACTTAGACCTTTTGATCAGCGCTTCATCGCAAACCGCCGCGGACGATATCCGATCCTTGTTGAGTCAGTTCGGAAGGAATGTCGTTGACATTCGGATTACGCCAAACCGTGGCCGCGATATTGGTCCTCTGGTGACCGAGTTTGGTTCCTTGATTCTCTCCCGGTATGACCTGATCGGCCACCTTCACACCAAGAAGACACCTGACCTGAAAGACCCTGAGTTTAGCCGGCTCTGGTCGGAATTCCTGCTTGAGAATCTCCTCGGTGGACAGTATCAGATGGCAGCGAAGATCATTTCCGCGATGACGGCAGATGAATCGCTCGGGCTGGTCTTCCCTGATGATCCGAACCTCTGTGGCTGGACTGACAATCGGACGATCGCCGCCGAGTTGGCAAAGCGTTTGGATATCGATGAATTACCGGAGCGCTATTTCTGGTTCCCGATCGGCACCATGTTCTGGGCACGCACGCAGGCGCTCCTACCCTTGCTGACGTTGGCTTGGGGCTGGGACGACTACCCGGAGGAGCCGCTCCCTTATGACGGTACGATATTGCATGCGACCGAGCGCTTGCTGCCGCTCGTAGCCAACAAGATGGGATATCGAATAGCACTGACCAATGTCCCTGGTGTCTCGAGGTAGCTAACCCAGAAGACCCCTCCGCCGGCACTGATCATCGTTCCGGCCACCAAGTCGCTTGTAGGATGCGGTTCGTTCCTCACCGCACCCTACAGTCTGGGTGATCGCTGTGGCCGGCGTCGGAGCCTAAGGCTACGGCACTCACGCTCATGGCGGAGTAGCGGCAGCGCTTCGTTTCCGGCAAGCCGGCCAGGGGTTCAATCGCCTTCGAACTCGCACAACGCAAACACTTTCTGCCCATGCTTTTCGAGCCGCTGGCGCCCGCCCAGAGCGGGCAGGTCGATGACGAAGCAGCATTCGACGATCTTGCCGCCCATGCTCTCGATCAATTTGCAGGCCGCCGTGGCGGTGCCGCCGGTGGCGATCAGGTCATCGACCAGCAGCACCCGCTCGCCTTGGGATACCGAATCGACATGCATCTCGATGCGATCGGTGCCGTATTCGAGGTCGTAATCGTGGCCGACGGTTTCCGCCGGCAGCTTGCCCTTCTTGCGAATCGGCACGAAGCCGACCCCCAGTTGGTACGCCAGCGCCGCGCCGATGATGAAGCCGCGCGCCTCGATGCCGGCCACCCGGTCGATCTTCTGCGCGGTGTAGCGATTGACCAGCTCATTGATGGTGATGCGGAAGCCGACCGGGTCTTTAAGCAGGGTCGTGATGTCACGGAACATCACGCCCTGCTTGGGATAATGGGGAACGGTGCGAATGCGCGACTTGATGGGCATGGAGCTTTTCCGAAAAACAGTTAGCGGGGATTCAGCAAGCGGCCGGCCACCGCATCCAGGCGCCGGACGACCTCGGGATCGCGCGCCTCGGGCGGGGTGATCAGGGCATGTTCGAGCGCGCGGCGGCAACCGCAGGCGGCGGCGTCGGCATCGCCGTGCAGACGCGGCGCGACCTGCTTCACCAGGCCGCGGGCATTGTCGGCATTGGCCAGCAGCACTTTGACGATGGCATCGACGGTGACGTCGTCGTGGTTCGGATGCCAGCAATCGAAGTCAGTGACCATGGCCACGGTCGCGTAGCAGAGTTCGGCCTCCCGAGCGAGTTTGGCCTCGGGCATGTTGGTCATGCCGATAACGTCGCAGTTCCAACTGCGGTAAAGTTCGGACTCGGCCAGACTGGAAAACTGCGGCCCTTCCATCACCAGATAGGTGCCGCCGCGCGCCACCTCGATGCCGGACGCGCGCGCCGCCGCCTCAAGATGGTCGCCCAGTCGGTGACACACCGGATGCGCCATCGACACATGGGCCACCAGACCGGTGCCGAAAAAGCTCTTGACGCGGTCGGAGGTGCGATCGATGAACTGATCGACGATGACGAACATGCCGGGCCGCAGATGCTCGCGCAACGAACCCACGGCACTGACCGAGATCACGTCGGTGGCCCCGGCGCGCTTGAGGGCGTCGATGTTGGCGCGGAAGTTGATGTCTGACGGCGGAATCCGGTGGCCGCGGCCATGGCGCGGCAGAAACACCATGGGCTGTCCGTGCAGTTCGCCGCACAGCAACTCGTCGGAGGGTGCGCCGAAGGGTGAGTCGATACGCTCCCAGCGTTTGTTGGTCAGCCCTTCGATGTCATAGACACCGCTGCCGCCGATGATCCCGAGCACCGGGGCGCTACCGTTGCCTGCCATTCAAATTCCTCCGAAACGTGGTTGCCAGCAGGCCGCAGAGGGTACACCATTTAGCGGATACTGGTCATCAACGGGCGCGTCTTGGGTATGGCTCCGGCCGGTGATGCGCAGTTGGAGTCCAAGGCTTCAGCCTTGGACTCCAGTCGGCCGGCGCCTCGGTTGGCCGGTACCGTGAACGAGGCCTCGGAGTAATCTGAAGATGGCCGCATCTTCCGTTCGTTGATGGGTCCGAGGGCCTGAACGGTGCGCATCATGCCTCTGCGCCAGGAGCAGTGACAGGAGCCCCGGGTGGACGAGCGAGAGCGCAGTCCACCAAGAGCGGTCGGCGGTGCCCATGAAGCCGCAATCCGGGTGATGATCCGCGGCACGCGCCGCCACCGCCAGGATGCACCCGATGACCGAGCCCAACGCCGACCCCCTCTGCCCCGGCTGCTTTGCCGAGCAGGGCGGCGCCAATCCCTGGCCGCACGCCGGCTACGACGACCAGGCCGAACGGGCGCCGCTGTTGCTGCCCCATCGCACCCTGCTCAATGGGCAATTCCTGATCGGGCGGGCGCTCGGTAAGCCCGGCGGCTTCGGCATCACCTTCCGGGGCTTTGGACAGCTACCCGGCGAATCCTTGGGGGCTTCATGATATTGGTGAGCACATTGACGCGGACGCTGATTCTGCTCTTGTTCCTGGCCCTCGGGTGGGGGAGCGTTCCGGCGTCGGATGTCCCGAGGGTCGCGGCTGAGCCCACCGCGCCCTTGCCCGCGGCGCTGGAACCTCCGCTTACCGAGACGCCGCCCCCGCGCACTGATCGGTCCCTGGACCTGACCATCCAGCCTGCCGCGCCCGCGCTCCCGGTCGCGCCCCCGGCCGATCCGCTGCCGCCGCCCGGCGCGGAGCACAGCGCGTTTGCCGCTGAGCCCGTCTCCGGACCGGGTTCGGCAGCCCTCCTCGGCGCCTGCTGGACGCCGGAGCAACTCAAGGGGCGCCCCGGCGAGCGCAAGATTCGGCAACAGCGGCCCGCTGACTACCACCCGCCGGAGCGGCTGACCCCGAAGCATCCCGATCGCGCGCTGGGCCCTGCGTTCGCCCGGTCATTGCGCTCGGTCGCACCCTTCAACGGCGAGCAGTTGGTCGCCCTGACCTTCGACCTGTGCGAACAGGCCGACGAGGTTACCGGCTACGATGGCGAACTGGTGGATTTACTGCGCGCCGAGCAGGTCATGGCGACTTTCTACGCCGGGGGTAAATGGATGCGCTCGCACCCCGAGCGCACCCTGCAATTGATGGCGGACCCCCTGTTCGAACTCGGCAACCACGCCTGGACCCACGGCAATCTGCGCGTGCTCGGGGGCCGGGAACTTGAGGAGCAGATTCAGTGGACCCAGGCCGAATATGAATTGCTGCGCGAGGACCTGCTGGCCCGTCCCTGCGCCCAGCCGTTCGCCGCCGAAGCGCACGACAGCATCCCTATTGTCCCGCGGACCTGGCGCTTTCCCTACGGGACCTGCAGCGCCGCCGCACTCGATGCGGTGGCTGCCGCCGGTCTCTATCCGGTGCAATGGAGCAGCGTCACCGGCGACCCCGCGGCCGGTCAGTCCGCGGCGCAGATCGTCAAGGCGGTTCTGGCGAGCCTCAAGCCGGGGGCCATCGTCATCGCCCACGGCAACGGCCGCGGCCGGCACACCGCCGAGGCGCTCAGGACGCTGATCCCTGCCATCCGTAAGCGCGGCTACCGGTTCGTCACCGTCAGCGCGCTGATCGCCGCCGGCACCCCGCATCTGGCCGATGAATGTTATGAGGTCAAGCCGGGCGACAACCGGCGTTATGACAAGCTGTTTGGTAAGGGTACTGAGTAGGTTGTCGTTGTCATAATCGGATGAAGCGACCTTGTTGGGCTTGGCCGCTGACGCGCAGCGTCGGGAATGCGCGCCCGGCGAGCGGGTGCCGGCGCGGGCGCCCGGTCTGCGCGGTGGAGCCGACGGTTGCTCGTCGTCATCCTGTTGGGCGTGCTGGCGGCCTTGCCCGGTTTCCATCTCGGCGCTGGACGCTTATCTGGTCCTGCGCGGGCTCAAGACCCTGGAACTGCGGATGGAGCGCCATTGCGCCTCGGCCCAGACGCTCGCGGAACTGGTCGAAGCGCACCCGGCGGTGACTCAGGTCTGGTATCCGGGACTTGCGTCCTTTTCTCAGGGTGAGCTGGCGCGCCGCCAGATGTCGCGCGCCGGCGGCATGATTGCCCTGGAACTGCGCGGCGGCTATGCGGCCGGCGTGCGCTTCATGGACCGCTTACAGTTGGTGACGCGGGCGGTGAGTCTGGGTGACTGCGAGACCCTGGCGCAGCACCCGGCCTCCATGACCCACGCCACCTACGCCCCGGAGGAGCGCGCCCGGCACGGCATCAGTGAGGGCCTGGTGCGGTTGTCGGTCGGACTGGAGACCTGTGCCGATCTGGCCGCCGATCTCACCCAGGCGCTGGCCGGGGTATGACCGAGGCTTTCTGGCTCCCACGCTCCTGCGTGGGAGCATGTGCGGGCGCTCCGCGTCCGGCGCCAAGACC
>CAYYAY010000007.1:0-137819 GCA_964470155.1 uncultured Lamprocystis sp.
TCGTTAAAGTTTCAAATTATAGAAAAGTCGCAGATCTTAAATGAATAGAGTATATGACAGCGTCATTGTCGCAGGTCGTCTCACCCGCCGCGCGCAAGCGTCTGCTGATCGGTCTGGCGGTGCTGGTAGCCGGCTGGCTGGCCTACCGGTTTCTCTACCCGGTGATGTTTCAGTGGTATGTCGGCGAGTCCAATCCACGACTGAGTTTCGCCAGCAGTCAGGAGGTCAGCCCGGCGGACTTCGAGACGCTGGCCCGCGCGCTCACCCTGGCCGCGCGCGAAGCCAAGGCCGCGGAGCAGGTCTCCGATCAGCAGGACCCCTTCGCCCGCCAAGTCAAGATGGAGATCCTGATGAATACGGACTCCTTCCTGCGCGACACCGACTATCCGCATATCAAGTATTTCCGCGACGCCGGCATCCGCCGTTACGTCGGCCCTGAGACCTGTCTGCGCTGCCATGCGCGGATGCCGGTGGAGCATGCGGACGGTACCCGCACGGAGGTCGACACCCTGCAGAACCTGGTCGACTCGGTGCATTTCAAGTTCCAGAGCGACTCGGGCGGCTTCTCGACTTACGGTTATGACGGCCGTCAGGTCAATGGTCCGGGGTCGCGCAAGATCCCGGTGGGCAAAATCAATCGCGCCTGCGGTATCCCCGGCAGCTTCTCCTGGACCGGCTGGGCCGCGCTGGTCAAGAGCCGGCCGGAACATCAGCCGGGCGAGGTAGAACTGCGCAGTGAAGGCTGCGGTCAATGCCATATCGGCGGCAACTACCAGCCCGCTACCGAGAAGATGATGCCGGTGGGGGATGTGCCGACCCACGCCAAGGAGGGGATCGACTGTCTGATTTGCCATGCCGCGCGGTACGATATGAATGAGCGCTATGTCATCCAGGATCAGGGCGGGCGGCGCTGGAATCAGGACCGCAGCCTGGCTGCCGCACTCACCGTGCGGCCGGTGACCAACGCCAACTGTCTGCGCTGTCACCAGCACAATATGGGCGGCGACGCCTATGTCCACAATCAGGCCGCCCAGGCCCTGGGCCACGAGAACCGGCGCCTGCTGCATCGCGGGGCCAAGCGCGGCAATCCGTTCAGCCCGCAGGATGATGTCCACGCCGCGGCCAAGATTCAATGCACCGACTGCCACGTTCCGGAAGGGCACCGGATTCCGCGCGGCCGCAAGGGCGTCGATCTGGTGGCCAACGACCTGCCCGGCAAGGAGGTTTCCTGTGAGTCCTGCCATTCACGTGCACCGCACAACAACGCCGATTATAAGGCTCTGCTGAACGGCCATATCGCCCGGCTGGCGTGCGAGACCTGCCACATCAAATCACTGCAAGACAACAATGTCGTGCTGCGCGATTGGGTCCATCCCACCTGGGACGCGGAGGAGGGGGTCTATATCCCGACCGACATCTACCGTTCGGGTCAGACCGGCAAGGGCTTCATCTATCTGTGGTTCAACGGCAACGGCACCTTCCTCGCCAATGCCCTGGGCAATAATCCCAATGGCTCAGTGGGCTACAATCCATTGATGAATCAACTGGTGCGCATCACCGATCCGGAGTCGCTGGCGGCCGTTCGTGCCAATGTCGAGCAACTCAAGAAGGCGTATCCGGACATTGACGTGGATGCCTATGTCACAATGGCGACCGATCCGCTGTCCCAACTCTCGCCGGCCATGCTCGCCAGGCGGCAGGAGATGATCCAGCAGAACCTGCGCCGGGCGATGAACGAGGGCGAGAGCCGGATCTATCCATTCAAGATCTTCAACGCCATGATGTATGAAGATATGGGGAATCAGGGACCCTTCGGGGCCATGATCCTGCCGTTCGATTACGCCACCTACTATGAAACCGGCGACAGTGCAGCGGCAGTCATCCAATCCATCAAGGACCCCATCGTAGTGCGGATGTATCAGACGCCCTTCAAGCTCTACATGATGGATGAGTTCATGTCCTACTTCGGCGTGACTCAGGGTTGGGACGCCAGGTACCCGCTGGTGGACGGAAAGCTGGTGAATGTCGAGCCGCACTGGATGCGTCAGATGGGCAGTCTGATGATCAACCACGGGATCAAGAAAGACGCCTGGCACTGTGCCGACTGCCATGCCCCGAACGGCATCATGGACTACGCCGGCTTGGGTTACACGCCCGAGCGGGTGGTTGAGTTGCAGACTCTGGATGTCTCGCGGATCGGTGAATAAACTCCAGATCTCCTCGGAACTGATCGGGTTAGGTATCCGCCCAAGTTACATAGTGATCTACCCAACACTCAACAAAACTTTCCCTCGAACTCCTGCTTTAGTTCGCTATGGATTCGCACTCGAAATATTCTGGTGATTGCCATCGCGCTGTAGGCTTTCTGTACTTGGGCCTAACGAATAAGCCTTGATCGGTAGTGCGGACCGACGGCCTCGCTGTCGGCGAGATGGCCGGGATTATGATCAAGGATTTGGCGATCGACCCAAGCGGGAAATCGCCAACGACAACGCGCCGCATCACGCGGGCACGAACTCGACCTTATCGTAGACCTCCGCCAGGTCTAGGGTGCAGTCCACGCTGGCCAGATGAATGGAGTCGTTCAGGTCGGAAAAATCCGTGAGGATCCAACGGCCGTCGTCGCCGCGGGTATAGAGATCCACCGCAACCTGGTGTTGGGAGACCAGGAGGTATTGCCGCAGACTCGGGATTTGGCGGTAGAGGGCGAACTTGTCGCCACGGTCATAGGCTTCGGTGGAGTCGGAGAGGACCTCGACGATCAGACTGGGGTTGAGCAGGATATCGCGGCGGTTGTCCTGGAACTCGTGTTCGGCGCAAAAGGCGACCAGATCCGGGTAGGCCCCGGTATTGCGGGTGCGGACGCGCACCTTCATGTCGTTGGCGTAGACCTGGCAGGGGCGGCCTTTCATCTGGGTGTGCAATGCGCTGCCGATGTTCATCACGATCGCATTGTGGGCCGCGCTCGCCCCGGTCATCGCGAAGACTTCGCCGTCGATATATTCGCTGCGGCCTTCCAGGGATGCGCGCTCGGCTTCCAGCCATTCATCGAAGGTCAGATGGGGTTTGGGTTGCGGCAACATGGCGTGTCTCCGGTATGAGGGCCGAGTCAAACAGCTGTCAGTGTTCCTCAAGCATGCAGTTTGCGCAAGATGGCGGTCTGTAGTGGGAGCGGCCTGGGCCCGCGATGGGTGCCGCGGTGACGCCGATGCTCAGGATCCCGCGAACCCCATCGCGGCCGGAGGCCGCTCCCACAGGGTCTTCGTACGCCCCAGGCGCCTAACTGCCGCGATGGCGCAGAGTCTCGACCAGGATTTCCCGATTGCGGAAGCGCACGTCCTTGCCCTCGGCCACGTAGATGACCTGTTCGGCGATGGCGCACGCGTGCTTGCCGACATGCTCCAGAGTATGGGCGACGATGACCAGCGGCGCGAGCTTGACCGCCGGAAGCGGCGCGTCGGTGGGCGCGATCAGCGTTTGGTGGAGCGTTCCGGCAGCCGAGCGCATTTCAGCCTCGTCCTCGAAAATAGCTACCGCCAGGTCGATGTCGAACCGCGCGACGGCCGTGATGCCGCGCTCGAACGCACAGCAGATCACCTCGTCCAAGGCCCGCAAGGCATCCTGGATCGGGGGTGGTAACCGCGTGTCGTCCGCGCGGAACTCCAGCGCGCGGCTGGCAATGCGCGCGGCCTTGTCGGCGGCCCGTTCGGCCTCGGCGGCGATCCGTGCCAACGCGAGGACGATGCGCAGGTCCACCGCCGTGGGCTGACGGCGCGCGATGAGTCGGAACACTTCCTCATCGGCGTCCAGCGCCAGGAAGTCGATCTGGGGCTCGCGGTCCAGCACCCGATAAGCTGGGCTCGGATCCGGACCCAGCAGCGCATTGACCGCGCCCTGAATCTGTTCGACGGTCCGCTCGCCCATCTCCAGGATCAGACCGCGCAGGCAGGTCAACTCCTCATCATAGGCGCGCACCCGATGCGGGTGTCCAAGCGTCTTGGCGCCTCGCTGGGGCGTCCCCCCGGGGGGTCCAGCGCCCATCAGCCGAACCGTCCGGTGATGTAGTCCTCGGTCAGCTTGTGCCGCGGATTGGTGAAGACCTGGGTGGTCTCGCCGACCTCGACCAAGTCGCCCAAGTGAAAGTAGGCGGTGCGCTGGGAGACGCGGGCCGCTTGCTGCATGGAGTGGGTGACGATGGCGATGCTGTAATGCTCACGCAGTTCGTCGATCAGCTCCTCAATGATGGCGGTGGCGATCGGGTCCAGGGCTGAGCAGGGCTCGTCCATCAGGATCACTTCCGGAGACACGGCGATGGTGCGGGCGATGCACAGGCGCTGCTGCTGACCGCCGGACAGTCCAGTGCCGGGCTGATCCAGACGGTCTTTGACCTCGTTCCACAGACCGGCTTTGCGCAAACTGGTTTCCACCAGCGCGTCCAACTCGGCCTTGGAGTTCGTCAGGCCGTGGATACGCGCTCCATAGGCGACGTTCTCATAGATGGACTTGGGGAACGGATTCGGTTTCTGGAAAACCATGCCGACTTGAGCGCGCAAGGGTACCGGGTCCAGGCCCTTGTCGTAGATTTCCTGGCCGTCCAGGATGATCGAACCCCGCACCCGGCACCCGTCGATGGTGTCATTCATCCGGTTCAAACAGCGCAGGAAGGTGGACTTGCCGCAGCCCGACGGGCCGATCATGGCCACCACCTGATGGTTGCCGATGTCCAGGTTCACGTCTTTGATGGCGTGCTTGTCACCGTACCAGACGTTCACGTCGCGGCAGACCATGCGCGGGTTGGGGGTCGTGATATCGCCGATGGTCCCGCTGAAGTGGCCGCCCTTGGCTAAATCGGCAGCACTGACGGCGCTGGTTTCACGGACGATCTCACTGGCTAATGCGTTCATAACGGATCTCGAATGGGGTGGGTGGGACGCATCCGGTGCTACCAGCGCCGTTCGAAGCGGCGGCGCAGCAGGACGGCGGCCAGGTTCATCACGACCATGAAACCCAGCAAGACCAGGATGGCCGCGGACGTGCGCTCGACAAAGCCGCGCTCCGGGCTGTCCGCCCACAGATAGATTTGTACCGGCAACACCGTGGCGGAGTCGGTGACACCCTGGGGAATGTCGACGATGAAGGCGATCATGCCGATCATCAGCAGCGGCGCACTCTCGCCGAGCGCGCGGGCCATGCCGATGATGGCGCCGGTCATGATGCCGGGCAGGGCGAGCGGTAAGACGTGGTGGAACTGCGTCTGCAAGGGGGAGGCGCCGACGCCGAGCGCGGCCTCGCGGATGGAGGGCGGTACCGACTGCAGGGCGGCCCGGCTGGCGATGATGATGGTCGGCAGGGTCATCAGGGCCAGGACCAGGGCGCCGACCAGCGGAGTCGAACGCGGTACGCCGAAGACGTTGATGAAGACCGCGAGCCCGAGCAGACCGAAGACGATGGACGGCACCGCCGCCAGGTTGTTGATGTTGACCTCGATCAGGTCCGTCAGGCGGTTCTTGGGGGCAAACTCCTGGAGGTAGAGCGCGGCCCCGACGCCGATGGGGAAGGACAGCAGGAGTGTCAACGCCAGGGTATAGAAGGTCCCGGCGAGAGCGCCGGCGATGCCTGCCAATTCGGGCTCACGCGAAGTGCCGTTGGTGAAGAAGCCGGTATTGAAACGCCGTTCGATGCGGCCTTCCGTCTTGAGTTGATCCACCAGGGCCAGGGTGCTGTCCTTGATGCGGCGGTCGGCCTCGGGCAGGTCGCGGTCGATCTGGCCCTTGACCAGCATATCCACATCGGCTCCGGCGATCAGCCAGACATCCCGCGTGGTCCCCAGCAGCGCGGGGTGCTGGCGGACCATGGCCTGGAGCTGTTGGGGCGCCCCGGTGCTGATCAGGGCATAGAGTTCGCGCTGTTGTGCGCGGCCGGTCACCTGCGGAAAGAGTTTGCGTAGCGACGCTTTCACCAGACCCGGGTAGTCCGCGTCGAACAGTGCCCGCGGCTCACGGTTGCCGTCCGGGTCCAGCGTGGCCGGGTCGAAATAGACCGGCACCTGGATATAGGTTTGGGCGAAGGCCGTATAGCCTTTCGCTACGATATCCCCGAACAGCACGGCCACGAACAGCAGCCCCAGGAACACCGCGGCGGCACCCATGAAGCGGAAGCGCGCCTCGCGGGCATAGCGGCGCTTGAGACTGGCGTTGACGATATCGATCGTACGCCGCGCGGCGGCGGGAGCGGGCGGCGGCGCACTCGCGGCAGGAGCCGGATTATTCATATTGCTCTCGATACTTACGCACGATGTGCAGCGCGATGATGTTCAGGGTCAGGGTGACCAGGAACAGGGTCAGGCCCAGGGCGAACGCGGCCAAGGTCTTGGCGCTGTCGAACTCCTGGTCGCCGGTCAGCAGGGTGACGATCTGCACCGTGACCGTGGTGACGCTGGCCAGCGGGTTGGCGGTCAGATTGGCCGTGAGTCCGGCGGCCATGACCACGATCATGGTTTCGCCGATGGCGCGGGACACCGCGAGCAGCACACCGCCGACGATGCCGGGCAGGGCGGCGGGGATCACGACCCGCCGGATCGTCTCCGATTGGGTGGCGCCCAGGGCATAGGAGCCGTCGCGCATGGCCTGGGGAACGGCGTTGATCACGTCATCCGAGAGTGACGAGACGAAGGGGATGATCATGATGCCCATCACCAGACCAGCCGCCAGTGCGCTCTCGGAGGCCACCGCGAAGCCCAGTTGTTCGCCCAGGTCGCGGATCACCGGCGCCAGGGTCAGGGCCGCGAAGAAGCCGTACACCACGGTCGGGATGCCGGCCAGAATCTCCAGCAGCGGCTTGGCCACCGAGCGCACCTTGCGCGGGGCGTACTCGGAGAGGTAGATGGCGGCCATCAGGCCGATGGGGACAGCCACGGTCATGGCGATGAATGACACCAGCAAGGTGCCGGTGAACAGCGGTACCGCGCCGAACGCGCCGTCCGCCGCGACCTGATCGGCACGCATGGCGGTTTGGGGGCTCCACAGGGTGCCCAGGAAGAATTCCGACGGGGCGATCTTCTGAAAGAACTGCCAGGACTCGAAGACCACTGATAGGACGATCCCCAGCGTCGTCAGCACCGCAATCGACGAGAACAGGATCAGCACGCTGAGCACCACCGACTCGACCCGGTTGCGCGCGCGCATGGTCGGGCGGGTCTGGCTCCAGGCGAAGGACATGCCGGCGACCGACAGGGCCAGCACCAGCAGCCACTGGGTCCAGCGGGCCAGGTCCTGCAAGCGGGCGTAGTGCTCGGCCGCGGTCTGGATGGCCGGTGTCACGGCCCCCGAGGCGATGTTGCCGGACGCGACGTTCTTGACGTCGTTCATCAGGAGTCCGAGCGCTCCCGGAGTCAGTTCCGCGACGCTCGGCGGCGGCAGACTAGCCTTCACCAGCGCGGTGATCACCTGATCCTGAACGCCCAACCAGAGACCGAGCAGCAGCAGGGCGGGGATGGCCGCCCACATCGCGGCATAGAATCCGTAATACGCCGGCAGTGAGTGCAGCGTGTTGATGCGTCCGCTGCCGCCGGCGGTGGCGATGGCGCGCTTGCGGCCGACGTGATATGCCAGCGCCGCCGCGGCAAGCAGCACGAGCATGAGGGTCCAGGTGTGCATCAGGGGCCTGCTGTTCGATAACGCGGACGGCGCCCCGCAGGGCGCCGCCGATGAGCGGTCGGCCGGCGGGAGCAGCGCTGGTCGCGCGCCCCGCGGGCGTCCGGGATGGTCGTTACTTCGCCGGTTTTTCCATCGGCGTCAGCGCCTGGGCGCTCTTTGCCTCGGCCTTGCGTTCCGCATCGGGCAGGGCGATCAGGCCCTTGTCGGCTAAGTAGCCATCAGGTCCCCAGGCCTTGTCGCTGGTGAACTCGGTCACGAACTCTTTGATGCCGGGGATGGTGCCCACGTGGGCGTTCTTGACGTAAAAGTAGATCGACCGGGAGATCGGATAATCACCGTTGGCGATACTGTCATACTCGGGCGCGACGCCGCCGACCTTCACGCCGCGGATCTTATCGGCGTTCTGTTCGAGGAAGCTGTAACCGAAGACGCCCAGCGCCTTGGGGTTGGCCACCAGTTTCTGGACGATCAGGTTGTCGTTCTCGCCGGCTTCGATGAAGGCGCCATCCTCACGGATACCCTGGCAGACCGCCTTATGCTTCTTCTCGTCGGTCTTTTTCAAATCCTTGATGGACGGGTAGGCGTTGCAGCCGCCTTCCATGGCCAATTCGACGAAGGCATCGCGGGTACCGGAGGTGGGCGGCGGCCCGAGTACCTCGATCTTGGCGTTCGGCAGGGATGGGTTCACGTCTTTCCAGGTCTTGTTCGGGTTGGGAACCAATTTCCCCGAGGCGTCCGGAACGTCCTTGGCCAGGGCGGTAAAGATGTCCTTGAGGGTGAGAACCATGTCCAGACCGGACTTGGATTCGGCGATCACGATGCCGTCGTAGCCGATCTTGACTTGCGTGATGCCCTTGACGCCGTTCTTCTCGCAGGATTCAAACTCGGAGGCCTTCATCGCGCGCGAGGCGTTGGTGATGTCCGGGTGATCGACGCCGGTGCCGCCGCAAAACAGCTTCATGCCGCCGCCGGTGCCGGTGGACTCGACCTTGGGGGTCTTGAACTTTCCGCCACGGCCGAAGTTCTCAGCCACCGCGGTGGAAAAGGGGAACACCGTGGAGGAGCCGACGATGGTGATGGCATCGCGCGCCGCGGCCTGGGCGGACAGGGCGGCAGCGGCGAGGGTTATGGCGCTGACCAGCAAAGTCTTGTTCATAGGTTACGACTCATGTGGCAAAAAAGACGGGTGAACTCATCGCTCGCCAGTCTAGCGACTCCGGCTGACGCCCCCGTGACATACTGATGAACAGTATATGTCGCAAATATGACGACCAGATGACAGCGCGGAGGTTGCGGCCGGGAGCCGTAGGGTCCGCTGTGCGGACCGACCGCCGTCGCGCGCCATGCAGGTGCTGCTGACCTTCACCACGACCGCTTGAGCCGGGAGGCCCGCGTCGTGGCTGATGCCGTCTGCGTGTATCGCACGGAAGCGGGCCGGCGGTCGTCTCAGGTCAAGCTTGGTTCAGTCTTGGCTCGGGTATACTCACCCCCAGCCGTACCAGCGCCCGCCGCCACCTGAAGGCCCGATGAACGCCCACGAATCCCTGCAAATCCTCGATAGCGACGCGCTGAGCGGTCTACGCAGTCTGCCCGACGACTTGGCACAGGTCGCGCTGACGTCGCCGCCCTTCTATCTGCTCCGACGCTACGGCACCACCGCGACCTGGCCGGACGGCTGGGAGGGTGAGCTTGGCCACGAATCTCATCCCAACCAGTTTGTGCGTCATCTGCTCGATGTGTTCGATCAGGTCTGGCGGGTGCTCAAAGACGATGGCTGTCTGTGGGTCAACCTGGCAGACACGTACAATAATCGGCAGGGGAAAAAGGGGACGACCAACGCCCCCGACGGATCCAACGGCCGCTTTGCCGCGGGTGGTAAAGGCTACGCAGACGCACTGCGCAGCCAGCCCGAATTCTTCAAGCATTATGTCCCAACGATCGGACACAAATCGGAGATGGGGGTGCCGTTCCGGTTCCATCTGGCGATGACCGACTCGGAATTCAGGCGTTTTGTCGGCGCCGGTGACGGTCCTCAGTGGATCTGCCGGCGCACCATCGTCTGGGCCAAGTCGCTGGTCAATATCGAGACGCAAACGGCCCGGGGCAATGCCATGCCCGAGCCGACCTTGGACCGCCCCTCCCGCAATTACGAGTTTCTTTTTCTCTTTTCCAAGCGGCCCGACTATCGCTTCGACCGTCGGGCGATCGATATTCCCGCCCGCTCCAGTCTCCGGCGCGGCGACCGGACCAATGCCGGCTCCGTGTGGCAGACGCAGGCGCGCATCTTGTCGGACGACGATGAGTCACCGGATGGCGTCTGGCAGATTAACCCCGAGGCGTCTCCCTACCGGCACGTGGCCATGTGGCCGCGCTCGTTAGTCAGACAGATGTTGCTTCCCACGGCCCGGCCTGGCGACACGGTGCTCGACCCCTTCGCCGGGAGCGGCACCACTGGACAGGTGGCTTTGGAACTGGGACTGAATGCGGTGCTCATCGAGCCGTCGTCGATGGCTAAGGAGGCCCTTGCGGACCGTCTCTACGCCGTGAACATGGCGCTGCCGCTGTGAGAACTTGACCATGACCGCCGCCGGGCAAGGGCGAGGCTCCGACCAAGCCGCCGAGGCCATCGCAAGGGTATTCGGGGCCGATAACCGTGCGCGGCTGCTGGCTCGCTATTTCGCCGCCAACGCCTCGGTAACCCCGGCGAACGCCTGGCAGCACGTCTATCGGTTGCTGCTCTGGATCGACCGCACAACGGCGCTCGCCCATTGCTACGAGTCGGACAAGGCCCAACCGGGGCGGGCTTGGTATCAGCGCAGCTTGGCTTTTCATGACTGGCTGGCGAGGGCGCTCACGGTAGCGCCTGCCGACTTGGGCGACGTGATCGACTGGCTATTTCGGGAGGCGATTGGTGATCTGGCCAATCAAGCCGTCGCCTCGCGCAGCGCTGCCTACGAGCGACAACGTGCTCCTTATGTCGGTCGAGGCTTCCCGGAGCCTGGTGAGGACCCCGAACTGGTCGGAATTATCAGGGACATGCTATCACCGTGGATCGATCGTCCGCCGCCATCCGATGAGTTCCGTCGGCTTACGCGGCGTATCCATGCGCATCTGAGCCAGGAGAACAAGCGGCGTAATTTGGTCGGTGAGGGGTTCGAGGATGTCATCGCCGCGGTGGCCTCGCGCCTGACGGGGGCTGAATCGGTCCAAATCCGTAATCGAGCCGTTTTGCACGACCTGCCGGGATTCCACGCCCCGGCGCCGAACGAGAAAATCAAGAAGGTTGATCTGGCGATCTTGGGGGAGTGTCAAAGAACACTGGTTAGCGCCAAGTGGAGCATTCGCGCCGACCGCGAAGAGCAGTTCCTGAGCGATTTCGAGGCTTATGCACGGCTCGAATCGGCCGGTCGAGACTTCGCCTACACCCTGATCACCAACGAGTTCGATGCCGCTCGTCTGAAGGCTGCCTGCGAGCGGCGCCGACAGAACGGTCTGTTGTTCACTCATGTCGTACACATCAATCCTCAAGGTGTCCTGGCGGCCTACGGCGAGTCAGGCCGCGGAGCAGCGCTGCAGATCCGGACCCTTATTGAAAACGGGCGGCTGATGGATCTGACCACTTGGCTGGGAATCGTTATTGCCCAGTGACTCACGGATGACTTGGAGAGCGCAGCCAGCCTCCAGCTTTTCCGCTGCGCTGGCTTGGGCCGCGACGCGGTGCCGCGGTGAATCCCGATGGCCGCAATCCCGCGCGGCCCCATCGCGGCCGGAGGCCGCTCCCACGGGGTCACTGCGTAACCTTCATTCCCCACCCACCACCCCCTGACTTTGCACCATGCGCTGCATCAGATCGATGAAGTGCTGCTGAAAGCGCCGCAGGTATTTGTCGCGGCGGTAGGCGATGAAGGTGGTCTCCCAGGGGAAGAGATGGCTCAGATCGCGGACCGCCAGGTCGGCGTCGGTGCGCGCCGAATAGGCGACGGTGGCGATCAGTCCCACGCCCAGACCTTCACGCACATAGGTCTTGATCACGTCGGTATCCGCGGCGCTGAGCACGACGTCCGGCTCCAGGGCCATGCGGGCGAAGGTGGAGCGCAGCCGGCTGGAGCCGGTGAAGCCGAAGACATAGGTGATCAAGGGGTATTCGCAGATCAGTTCCAGGCTCAGGGGTTGACGGTCCAGGACCGGGTGGCCGAGCGGGGCGATGAGGCTGCGGTTCCAGCGATAGCAGGGCAGGGTGGTCAGCGCCGGATGGGCGGCCAGGGCCTCGGTACAGATGGCGAAGTCGACCGTGTCGGCCGCGGCCAGCTCAGCCAACTGCGGGGGAGTGCCCTGATGGATCTGTAAGGCGACGTGTGGATAGGTGTGCCGGAAGGCGCGGATCACCGGGGGCAGCACATAGCGGGCCTGGGTATGGGTGGTGCCGATGCGCAGCACCCCGGTGGCCTCGTCCACATGATCGCGCCCGACGGTCAGGATGTCCTCGCGGATGGCCAGGACCCGGCGTGCATACTCCAAGACCCGCGCGCCGGCCGGGGTGAGTGCCGCCAGGCGCTTGCCTTGGCGCACGAAGAGTCGGGTGCCCAGCTCGGCTTCCAGGCGCCCGAGGTGCTGCGACACCGCTGACTGCACCAGGTGCAGCCGCTCCGCGGCCTGGCTGACATTGAGTCCGCAGTCCACCGCGGCGACGAAGGATTTCAGTTCGCGCAGTTCCATGGCGGGTTTCTATATCTCATTTCGTAATAACTTTTCAAGAAACGTCATTTTACAAGATATCTACCGGATACCAAGATTGCGACCCAAGGGACCTTGTGTCCGTCCACAGTTTTGAAGGTGGCCCCATGCAAACCAATCGCGCCGTTTCAGCCCAGCCGGCCGCCGTCGGCCCGACGCCGGGGCTACCGGCAGCGCCCGTCAACGGGCTCCAACTCCAACGCTTGACTCAGGCGATCCGCGGTCTGACCGGCGAGCAATTGACCTGGGCCAGCGGTTATCTGGCGGGCCTGGCAGTTGGCCGACCGGCGCTTGCCGCGGCCCCGGTCGCGGCTGCCGGGACCGCCCGCCTGACCATCCTCTATGCCTCCCAGACCGGCAACGCCCGCTCCGTTGCGGAGGCCCTGGGGCGCCAGGCCGCAGCCCGGCAACTGGCCCACCGGGTGGTTTCGGTCGCCGACTTCCGGCCCCGCGAGCTGGCGAAGGAGCAGTGCGTGCTGCTGGTTATCAGCACCCAGGGCGAGGGTGAACCCCCGGAAGCCGCCCTGGAGTTGCATCGTGTGCTCTTCGGCCAGGGTGCGCCGACACTCACGGGGCTGAGCTACGGTGTCTTCGGTCTGGGTGATTCCAGTTACGCGCAGTTCTGCCAGGCGGCCAAAATCTTCGATGCACGTCTGGCGGAACTGGGCGCCCGCCGGGTGATCGATCGGGTGGATGCCGATCTGGATTTCCGGCCGGCCTCTGAGGCGTGGTTCCCCGCGGCGCTGGAGCGGGTCGCAGCGGAACTCGCCGCGGCGTCGCCGGGCGTCGCCGCGCACCGCGATGCGGAGGTGGTGCCGCTGCGTGTTGCGGCCCCGGTGCGTCATGACCGGGATCACCCCTTCCGCGCGACCGTACTCGACAACCGTCCCATCACGACGCGCGATGCGGTGGCCGAGGTGCGGCATCTGGCGCTCGGGATCGACCCTCAGGCCATCGACTATGCCCCCGGGGATTCGCTTGGGGTCTGGTTCCGGAATGCTCCCGCCCTGGTCGGCGCTGTCCTCGCCGCGGCCGGACTGGCCGAGGATGCGCCGGTGGAGATCGCCGGGGACACCCTGGCCCTGGCCGAGGCGCTGACCGCACGGCTGGAGTTGACCCGGCTCCACCCGACGGTGGCGGCCGCCTGGGCGCGGCTCAGCGGCGCCGCGGAACTCACGGGCCTGGCCCAGGACCGCGAAGCGTTGCGCGCCTGGTGCCAGTCGCGTCAGGTGATCGATCTCATCAGCCAGTATCCGGCACGCCCGCAGGCCGCTGACTTCGCCGGTCTGCTGCAACCGCTGGCGCCGCGACTCTATTCGATCGCCTCGGCCCCGGCGGAGACCGCGGATGAGATTCACCTGACGGTCAGCACCCTGCGTTATCAATGCAACGGCCAGGACCGTCTGGGGGGCGCCTCCGGATTCCTGGCCGAGCGGCTGGCGGCGGGCGACGACCTGGAGTGCTATGTGCTCGAGAACCCCGGCTTCTGCCTCCCCGCGGACGGGGACATGCCGATCATCCTGGTCGGCGCCGGAACCGGCATCGCGCCGTTTCGCGCCTTCGTCCAGCAGCGGGCCGCCGCGGGCGACCGCGGCCGCAACTGGCTGGTCTTCGGCAATCGGCATTTTCAGCGGGATTTTCTCTATCAGGCCGACTGGCTGCGGCTGCGTAAGGCCGGCGTGCTGCACCGCTTCAGCCCCGCGTTCTCCCGCGACACCGTGCAGCGGGTCTATGTGCAGGACCGGCTGCGCGCCGAGGGTGCCGAGCTGTGGCGCTGGCTCGATGCAGGGGCGCGGATCTATTGCTGCGGCGCCACGGCCATGGAGTCGGCGGTCCGTGAGGCCCTGGTCACGATCGCCCGCGACCACGGCGGCCTGAGCGCGGATGGTGCTTTGGCCTTTGTCGAAACCCTGCGTGCCGATGGCCGCTACCTGCGAGATACCTACTGATGGACGCGCGCGTCAACGAAAACGAACTGATCAAAGCCGGCAGCCGCTATCTGCGCGGCACGCTGAAAGAGAGCATCGCCGACGAGTTGACCGGAGCCCTGGCCCCGGCCGACGCCCAACTCTGCAAGTTCCACGGGTTCTACGAGCAGGATGACCGTGACCACCGCCAGGACCGCGCCGAACGCTATCTGGAGCCGCAATACGATTTCATGCTGCGGGCGCGTCTGCCCGGCGGTGTCTGCACCCCGGCGCAATGGCTGACCATTGATGGGATCAGCCGCACGCTCGGCAACGGCACCATCCGGCTCACCACGCGTCAGACCTTTCAGTTCCACGGCATCCTCAAGCGCAACTTGAAGCCGCTGATCCAGGGCATCAACCAGGCGATGATCGATTCCATCGGCGGCTGCGGGGACGTCAATCGCAACGTGCTGTGCAACCCCAACCCGGTCGAGTCCGCGCTGCACGCGCAGGTCCATGACTGGGCGCGGCGCATCAGCGAGCACCTGCTGCCGCGCACCCGTGCCTATCACGAGATCTGGCTCGATGGGGAGCCGGTCGAAGGCGCCGAGTCCGAACCGCTCTATGGCGAGACCTACCTGCCGCGCAAGTTCAAGACCGCGGTCGCGGTGCCGCCCCACAACGATGTGGATATCTACACCAACGATCTCGGCTTCATCGCCATCGCCGACGGCGAGCGGCTGAGCGGATTCAACTGCCTGGCCGGCGGCGGCATGGGAACCACTCATGGTGATGCCAGCACCTATCCGCGGCTGGCCGATACCCTGGGCTTCGTTGCACCCGATCAGGTGCTGGCGGTGGCGGAAGCGGTGCTCACGACCCAGCGTGACTTCGGCAATCGCATCAGCCGGCGCCACGCCCGGCTCAAGTACACCATTGATCGAATGGGAATGGACGCTTTCAAAGCCGAGGTGGAGCAGCGCGCCGGGCTGCGCTTTGCGCCGGCCCGCCCGGCGGTCTTTACGGATCAAGGCGACCGTTATGGTTGGGTGCAGGGGGGCGACGGGCGTCGGCACCTGACCCTCTATCTCGAAAACGGCCGGGTGGCCGATCGCCCCGGCGCTCCATTGATGACCGGGCTGCGCGAGCTGGCGCGGGTGCATCAGGGCGATTTTCGCATCACCCCCAATCAGAACCTGATCGTCGCCGGGGTGGCGGCGGAGCAGTGTGCGCGGATCGAATCCATCGCCCGCGCCCACGGCTTGCTGGCGGAGACACGCACCCCCATCCGGCGGTCGGCCATCGCCTGCGTGGCCTTTCCCACCTGCCCGCAGGCGATGGCTGAGGCGGAGCGTTACTTCCCGGAACTGCTCGATCAGATTGAACGGCTGGCCGCGGACCACGGGTTGGGCGACTGTCCGATCGTCATGCGCATGACCGGCTGCCCGAACGGCTGCGCCCGGCCCTTCGTGGCCGAGGTCGGGCTGGTCGGCAAGGGACCCGGCCGTTACAACCTGCTGCTCGGGGGTGACGGCACGGGTCTGCGGCTCAACCGGCCGTATCGCGAAAATCTCAACGAGTCCGAACTCCTGGCCGTCCTGGATGGGCTCTTCCGGCGCTTTGCCGCCGAGCGTGAGCCGGGCGAGCGGCTCGGCGATTTTAGTCTGCGGGTCGGATTGATCACGCCGCCCGTCCCGAATCCAGTGGAGGTTTCCCATGGTGCGCACTGACCTCGATCCGATGCTCGGCGACGATGCCGAGTCCATCACGCGGATGAACGTTCAACTCGAGGGGCTGGACGCGACCGCTCGCGTGGAGTGGGCCCTGCAGCACCTGCCCGGGCGTCATTTGCTCTCGTCCAGCTTTGGCATCCAGGCGGCGGTGATGCTGCATCTGGTGACCCGGGTTGCGCCGGGTATCCCGGTGGTGCTGGTGGACACCGGTCACCTCTTTCCGGAGACTTACCAATTCATTGACGAACTCACCGCGCGCCTGGGGCTCAACCTGCACATCTACCGGGCCGCGACCTCCCCGGCCTGGCAGGAGGCGCGCCACGGCCGGCTCTGGGAACAGGGGCTGGAGGGGATTGCGCTCTACAACCGGCTGAACAAGGTGGAACCCATGCAGCGGGCGCTGAAGGAACTGGACGCCGGCACCTGGTTCGCCGGGCTGCGCCGGTCACAGGCCGACAGCCGCTCGGGTTTGTCGGTGCTGCGCGTACAGGATGGGCGTTTCAAGGTCCATCCGGTCATCGATTGGAACAACCGCGATGTCTATCGCTATCTGCAACACCATAACCTGCCCTATCACCCCCTATGGGAACGGGGTTATGTCTCGGTGGGTGACACTCATACCAGTCGTCCACTGGAGCCGGGGATGCATGAGCAGGAGACACGGTTTTTCGGACTCAAGCGAGAATGTGGGCTGCACGACTAAATTGCGCTCAGCGGGATGCGATGCTCGACCAATTACCCGTGGTCGCCCTGCCGCTGCGGGCACGCGCCGCGCTGTCCGAATCAGTCCGGTAGACCGCCTCTGAGACCAGGAGACCGTCCGCGGAACCAGCCGCGGGCAGGCGTCGGGGCGGCGCGGGCGGGTCGTCGCCGTCACGCCAGGTCCTGCCATCGCGGATAGACAGCGACCCCCGATTCCAGGTAAAAGACCAGGTTGGCGGGGCGCGACGGGACGCACTGGCTCGCTGCCCCCGTCCGTCCGTCATCGACCTACATTTGCAATCGAAGGAGTCAACTCCATGGCCGATAACATCGTCTGGCACAGCCACCCGGTGGATCAAGCGACTCGTGCTGATCAAAAGTCCCAGCATCCGCTGCTGATCTGGTTCACGGGTCTGAGCGCGTCGGGCAAGTCCACCATCGCCGGGGCCTTGGAGCAGGTCCTGACTGCCCAGGGTTACCACACCTATCTACTCGATGGGGACAATGTGCGCCATGGTCTGTGCAAAGACCTGGGGTTCAGCGATCAGGACCGCAAGGAGAACATCAGGCGGGTCGGTGAGGTTGCCCGGCTGATGGTCGACGGCGGGCTGATCGTGCTGGCTGCTTTCATCTCGCCGTTCCGGGCCGATCGCCAGATCGTCCGCGATATCCTGCCCGCGGGTCAGTTCGTCGAAGTCTTCATCGATACCGACATCAACGTCTGTCGCAAGCGTGATCCCAAGGGGCTCTATGCCAAGGCGGACCGCGGTGAGATCAAGCAGTTCACCGGCATCGACAGCCCCTACGAGCCGCCGGAGACTCCGGAGGTTCACGTCGCGGCGGATCGACTGTCGGTGGCCGAGTCGGTCAATCAGCTCCTCGCCTATCTCCATCACGCGGGCGCCCTGCGTGCCGGCTATGTCCCCCTGGCCGTCGAGGAAGGTGGGCCGGAGGAGTGATCTCCCCTTAGATTAGCGGGCCGTCTCCCGTGGGAGCGGCCTGCGGCCGCGATGGGGTCGCGCGGGATTTTCACGATCGGTCTGCATCCCGGCACCGCATCGCGGCCGAAGGCCGCTCCCACAAGATCGCCGCGCGACAGCGACTGGCCATCGCCGTGGACGATGATCTCCCGGCCCGCCAGCATCCGCGCGGCGATCGTGAAATCCGAAGAACCGCAGGCGAGCGGCAGCCAGCCGCGCCCGTAGGTGTGGGAGGGGCGCACGATGGTGTAGGGGAGACCCTGATCGCGCCCTGCGGCCTGCAACAGCCGCTCGGCGGCGATCTTGACGCGTGAGTAAGCCCAGTAGGGATTATCGAGCGGCGTGCCCTCCGTGATCACATGATGAGGACACGCATCAACACCTCCATGCGGTCACATTGCCGCAAGGACTCTAGGATCAAGCCCTGACCGCGAGTCTAGCGCGGCGCGATCCGGTCTGCACGAAACGTCCGTTTTCGCTTACCCTAGTCGGCGACGCTGGACGGCGGCCTGGGCGCTCCCGTGCCGCGCTGGCCCGCTTGACCATCCCGACTGGACTTGAATCCCCATGCAGGTTGAGATCCCGCTCGCACTGACCGCCGTCGCCGCCATCCTGGTCCTGCTCGCGGGTCGGGCCTTGATCACCCGCATCAGGGTGCTGCAAACCTACAGCATTCCGGAGCCGGTGGTTGGTGGGCTGGCGGCGGCGCTGCTGCTCACCCTGGCGCGGGTGGGCGGCGATTGGGAACTGCAATTCGACACCCGCGCCCAGGCGCCTTTGCTGCTGGTTTTCTTCTCGACCATCGGCTTGGGTGCCGACCTGCGCATGTTGGCGCGGGGTGGGCGCAAGCTGTTGATCCTGTTCGCCGTCGTGGTGCTGGCTTTGCTGCTGCAAAACGGGCTGGGGATTGCGCTGGCTCGTCTGCTCGACCTGCACCCACTGATGGGCATCCTGGGCGGTTCCGCGACCCTGTCCGGCGGCCACGGCACCGGGGCGGCTTACGGTCAGCTCTTCGGTGAGGTCAACAACCTGCAGGGGGCGGTGGAGGTGGCCATGGCCTGCGCCACCTTTGGCCTGGTGCTCGGCGGCGTCCTGGGCGGCCCGGTCGCCCAATGGTTGATTCACCGTCATGGGCTGAAGCCGCTCGCGGTGACGGCGCAGGATGTCGGTCCGGGCTCACTGACCACGGATGAGCGCCGTCCCTTGAGTCCCGAGTCGCTGATGGAGTCGGTCCTGCTCCTGATGGTCTGTCTGGGCCTGGGCACCCTGCTGGCGGAGCAGGTCGTCGTGCCGGGCATTCACCTGCCGACCTTCGTGTGGTGTCTGCTGATCGGTATTCTGTTGCGCAATACTCTGGGGCTGCGCGGGTTCTATCAGGTCGACGGGCCCACGGTGGAACTGATCGGCACGGTCTGTCTGTCGCTGTTTCTGGCGATGGCCCTGATGACGCTGCGTCTGTGGGAACTGGTCAGTCTGGCCCTGCCGATCCTGATCATCTTGACACTCCAGGGCTTGCTGGTGGTCGGTTTGGCGATCACCCTGACCTTTCGCGTCATGGGCCGGGACTATGATGCGGCGGTCATCGCCGCCGGTCAGTGCGGCTTCCAGCTCGGCGCCACCCCGACCGCCATCGCCAACATGCAGGCCATCACCAGCCGCTATGGTCCGTCGCCGCTCGCCTTCCTGCTGGTCCCGGTGATCGGTGCCTTTCTGATCGATATCACCAACGCCGTCGTGATTCAGGGCTTCCTCGCACTGCCCTGGTTCGGGTTCTGATCATGCATCGCCCATTGCTTCAGATTGTTGCCCGTTGGCTGGCCGTCGTGCTGGCCGCTGTCGTGCTCACTGGCTGTGAGGTCGCGCCGGATGCGTCGGCAGTGACTCAGACAGTCCGGGAGCGATTGACGCAGGCCCTCGGGCCGGACACCATCGACCTGACCAGCCTGCGCCGCATGGGCAGTGGGCCCTTGAGCGCGGATGCGCAGGGCCGACCGCGGCGCATCGTCTATTTCAACGCCGTGCTCACGCTCGCACGCGACCTGGATTTTTCCTCCTGGGACGCGTTGAGCGTCGCTGCCTTCGCGAACCTCCTGGGGGCGACCGAGAAGGGCGTCGGCGGACTCAGGAGCGCCGGCAACCAGCGCGGCGATCGGGTCAGGGTGCACGGCAGCGCGAGCTTCGTCAGCGACGGCGGCACCTGGGCGCCGGTGGTCACGGTGTTGCCCGAGGTGGGTACTCCCTCGGCGCCCCTGAGTCCGGCCACCAGCGCCCAGTCCCAGCAGTTGTTCGCGCGCCTGATGCAACTCTACGAACGCAAGACGGCCGACCCCCCGCGGCAGCGGCAGATCATCGTCGAGGAGGTCGGCGAAGCCGTGGACGCGATCGTCGAACGCCTGGGCCGTCTGGACCAGGCGCTGATCCTGGCCGGCGGCCCAACCGGCGGGGAGTATCTGGGGGTGGCGCAACTGCTCGCCCAGACCCTGGTCGAACAAGGAACAGCCGCCGATGTGCTCACGACGGCCGGCAGCCGGGAGAACCTCGAGCGGCTGCGCCAGCGTCGCGCGGATCTCGCCCTGGTGCAGAACAACCTGGCTGCCGCGTCCATGCTGGGTACCGACCCCTTCGCCCGGGCCGGCCCCGATCACGGGCTGCGCGCCCTGGCGAGCCTGTTCCCGGAGCCCGTGCATGTTATGGTCGCCGATGGTTCGCCGATCGCGGACTTGCGGGAACTCGCCGACAAGCGGGTCGCGATCGGCCTGCCTGACTCCGGTAGTCGTGAGAACGCGCTCCTGCTGCTGCAGGGCTGCGGCCTCGCGCCGGGGGATCTCGGGGCGGTGCAAGAGACCGGATTGGAACAAGGGCTTGATGACCTTGCGGCCGGTCGGACCGACGCGGTCATCGCCACCATCAATGCCCCGGCACGGCTCATCCAGGACGCGGCGGCCCGCGGCCGGATTCGGCTTCTGTCGCTGTCCCCGGAGGTCCAGCGCACGCTCGCCGGCTCAGGTTCGGGGCTAGTTCTCTTGGACTTGGCGCCGCTCACTTACCCAGGCCAACTGACTGAAGTCCGGACGGTCGCGGTGACCGCGCTCCTGGCCGCCCCCGCGAGCCTGCCGGCGACGGATGTCAACCGGGTGCTCGCAACCCTGTTCGAGCGGATCGACTTCATGGGCGCCGGATCGGCCGCCGGATCGCAGATCAACCGCCAGTCCGCGGCCACCGGGTTGACCGTGCCGCTGCATCCGGCGGCTGCCGCGTTCTTTGAGTCTGCTCCTCCCAGCGAATGAGAGTGGGCAGCGGGTATTTCCTCCCGCGCGGACCTCGGCGGTGAGGTGTTGGCCCCAGCGCCAATCGCCCGGCTTGCCCCGCATCGTCAGGACCCAGGGTTGCAATTCGGCGAGCATCAAGCGACCTGCCTTGATCGCCGCGAGATCGGGAGCGAAGGGCGACAGGCCCGCTGTCGGCCAACACCAGCTCTTTCAGGTCCTGGATGATCTTCTTGAACTTGAAATCCTGCTTGAACTGCAACAGGGTCTTCTTCGTCGCCACCACTTTGTTTTCTCGGCGTCCTGGCCGCTCGCGATCACTCTTGGGTAGATCGTGAGGATCTCGTGAATCGGCTTGGGTGGAAGCCGCGAGGCCAAGCTGAAAGCAGGGCTACGCGGCGACACGACCGTAGGAACACGAACAGGCCGTCCGCGGCTGTGTACATTATAGGTAACGCGTGGGCAGCACGAGCATCGGCTGTTCGTGCGACCTTTGACAGCGGTTCGCGACTGGCCTTGCCCCTTGGCAAGCCGCTGGATAATACCGGTTGATTCACGGTCGGCGGGCCGCATCAAAGGGCGGGACGCCCCGGCGCGCTGCCGTGTCCGAGCGGGTGGGTGCGGCCAGTCAGCGGCCGAATTGACGCCCGGTTGTCCGGGTTTTCTCGCATGTGTGTCGACGGAGTGAAGCGATGACTGAATTGACGGTCACTGACCGGATGCGGGGCTGCCTGTGGGGCCTGTTCGTCGGCGATGCATTGGCGATGCCGGTGCATTGGTACTACGACGTGGCGGCCTTGCAGCGGGACTTCGGTACGCTGCGCGACTATCAGGCGCCGCGTGCGCATCACCCCAGTTCGATCATGCCGCTGGCCAGCACCGGGCGGGCCGGGCGCGGGGATCAGTCCGGCGAGGTGGTCGGCGGGGTCATCCTCAAGGGCCGCAAGCATTTGTGGGGCCGGCCGAACATGCATTATCACCATGGTTTGCAGGCCGGGGACAATACGCTCAACCTGCTGTGTGCCCGGCTGTTGATCCGTGGCCTGACCGCGGCCGGCGGGCCGGACCCGGCGGCTTTTCTGCGCGACTATGTGGTCTTCATGACGGCGCCGGACAGCCACCGGGATACCTATGCCGAGTCCTACCACCGCGCCTTTTTCGCCAACTACGCGCGCGGCGTGCCGCCGGCCGACTGTGCCGGGGCGGCAGGGCACGATACCGCTTCGATCGGCGGTCTGGTCGGTTTGCCGCCGGTGATCCTGGCCGCGCGCTCCGCGTCCGATCGGGCGGCGGGTGCGCTGCTCGCGCAACTGCGGCTGACGCATCGCTCCGCCCGGTTGGAGCGCTATGCGCTGGCCCTGGGTGAGTTACTGGTCCGGCTGCTGGAGGACCCGGCGCCGGCGGTCGGGCCGCTCGCCTGTGCCGCGGCCGAGCGTTTGGGATTTCCGGCCAGCGCGGTGATCGACAAGGTCGAACGGACGGGCCTGTCGGACCTCAGCGTGATCGGGGGCCAGCTGAGTCCGGCCTGCTACATCGATCAGTCATTTCCGGCCGTGTTGTACCTGGCGGCGCGTTATCACGGCGATATTGAGTCGGCCCTGATCGCCAATGCCGGTGTCGGCGGGGATAACTGTCACCGTGGCGCGGTGTTGGGTGCCATCCTTGGCGCGGCCCTGGGGTTCGATGCGATTCCCGCACGCTGGATCGACGGATTGCGGGCGCGCGCCGAACTGGAGGCCGAGATCGACGCCTTTGTCGCGCGGTTTGCCGAGTGAAGGCTCAGCAAGAGCGTTCGCCAAACGGGGTACTCGCTCATGGCCGCCAAGGGTTCCCCGTCGGGTGGGGGGCGCTCAAGGACTTTTGGGCGTGCCCGGCGTCGGCTGACCGCCGGTGGTGTCGACCAGAAAAGACTCCAGGGCCGGATGATCGACCTGTGACTTGCTCGGATCGACGATGCCCAGGCGCCAGGTCTCTTGCGCGTCGGCCAGCCAATCACTGCGCAGTTTCGCGATGATGATGTCCTTGACCTGATCGAAGGTGCGCTGCCGCTCAGGCTGAATGGATTCCAAGCGGATGATGTGCAGACCGAACTCGGAGGTGACGATCGGGCTCAGGTCGCCGGGTTGTTTCAGGGCAAAGGCCGCCGCTTCAAAGGGCGGTACCATCTGGCCGCGCTTGAAAGGCTGGAGTGCGCCGCCTTCCACCGCGCTCCTGTCGTCCGAGCTTTGCTTGGCGAGCGTGGCAAAGTCGGCGCCTTCGCGCAGGCGCTGCAGGAGTGCCTCGGCCTCCGCGCGGCGCGCCGCGCGCTTGTCGTCGGTGCCGGCGCGCAGCAGAATGTGGCGCACCTGAACCTGTTCCGGGATCCGGTAGCGGTCGGGCTGTGCCTGGTAGACCTCCTGCGCCCGGGCGAGCATGTCCGGGACTTGGGTCAGCAGTTCTTGCTGATGACTATCGAGCAGCGCGATGGCCAGGGTCTGATCGCGCGCCCGCTCAATCTGCGCCTGGACCGTCGCCAACTGCTCGAGACCGGCGGCCTTGGCCGCCCCGGCCAGCGCCTTACGGCGATAGACGTTGTTGATCGCCTCGACCAGACTTTCCCGGTCGGTGGTCATCCGGGTGCGCAAGGCTTCCGGTGCCGCGGCGATTTCGGCACGTACATCCGCGGCAGTCACGACGACGGCCGCACCAGTGCCGGGGTCCGGGCCCCGAATCAGGACCGCGTCGGACTCCCCGGCCATGGCGAACGGCAGCAGGCAGCAGCCCAGGGCGCCGCCCAGGCAGGCGATCACAGAGGCGGGCCGTCGACTCGGGTCGGCGGCCGTCGGAACGCGCACTGTCATATCCCTCACCAGGAACTCAGGTACATCCGGCAGCGAAGCGACTTGGCGCATTCGCTGCTTGGTGTGCCGCTCCATTGACCCGCGACATAGGTCTTGGCGGGAGCAGCCTGAATCTTGAAATAACGCATCGCAAGTGCAGGGGCCGGCGGTGCGGTCCTGCTGATCAGGTAAGGACAGGTGTATTGGTTGATGGTCATGGAACTTCCCCAGCCCATGCATCCGGCCGGTTCTCCGGAGGGCGTGGTGCCGTCGAATGTGATGGTGGTATTCGGCGTCATCGAGAGGGCGAAGAACCAGGATCCGTACTGGTCACTCATTCCCGAACTCGAAGCCTGCACGGTCGTTCGGTAAATCTTCCCGTTGATGACCGGGAGTCGGTACATGTAGGTCACGTCGCCGCGTAAGGATTGTCCGAAGTCACAGGTGTAGCGCGAGGGCCCGACGACGGACTGTGCCGGTCCGCATCCCCAAAAGCTTTCGTAGCCGCCGCCGGGGTTCGGAAAGATCGCGATGATCTTTCCCTTGGCTTTATCCGGCTTCAGGTATTCGGCCTTGCTTGGAACGAAGAGCGCCAGGCGGGTTCCGTCGGCGGACTTCACCGCGCCCGCCAGTTCCTGTTGCAGGGTAAACCACCGGCCGTCCCAGGTCTGGCCGAAGCAGGCGGTACCGCCGGTGACTGGGTCACAAGGCAACGGCGCCGGCGTTGCGCTGACGGTGATGGTCAGTTTCGCGTCGACGGTACTCCCGCCATGGTTATCGGCGACGGTGTACTCGAATATGTCGTCCGCGGTCGCGTTGAGGGTGAGCGGTGCCGTGTAGCGCAGTCCGCTCGGGATGGTGCTGAGTTCCAGCGTACCGCCGGCCGTGCCGATGAGCGGGCTAATCGCAAGACCGGGCGTAAGCACATCGCCATCGGAATCAAAGGCGAGAGTGGCCGTCTCAATCACAGTCGCTTGATCGCCGGCGTTTGCCGACAACGACGGATTCAGCGGCTCCGGGGCGACGTTTTCGCACTCCGCCGCCGTGGTCGCGGCACCCATCAGCAGCAACGGGGCGCTCAGCGCGCTCAGGATGCGGGTTTTCAGTAGCGAATGCATGGTGATCCTCCAGCGGGTCGCTGGGATGGGGAAGTCTTAAGACCCCAGGATGAAGAGATCGGGCGAGATCGGGTGTCGAGTACAGCCTGATAGCACTTTATTAAGCGATAAAGAATACGGTGAACGGCGTCTCGGCGGATTAAGACAAAAGCCCCTGAGGAAAGTTCCCCAGGGGCTGAGTTTCAGTCACGAGCAGTCAGATCCCGGCGATGCTGGTGCGTCGCCGTCGCACGACAATCAAGGCGCGGGCGCGGCTTCGATCAGCCGGTCATACGCGTGCGGTGTGACGTACGCGCTGTTCACCGAGCCATTCGTGATGGCGGTGAGAGCGAAGCCGATTGTGGGGAGGCCGGAGTAGGTACCGCCGCTAATGTTACTGATCGCCGTGGCCATGGGGAAGGACAGCTTGGCCCAACCCTGCGTGTATCCGGTCGCCAGCGGGAATGCCGAGTTGAACTGCGAGCCGAGGGTAGTACCGCCCTTCGAGAAGTTAAGTGTTTGCGTCTCGTGACAAATGGCACTCTGACCGGGGACGAATGGCGACGGCGGAACCGAGCCGATCTCGCGCTTCTCTTCGCGGTTGTAGTATTCCAGCGCGACCGTCACGCAGGAACCACCCGTGGCGAAATCGAACTCTTCCTCAAACGGCTGGACAATGCCGAGGCCCTGATGGGAGTCACCAGGAAACTGCTCGTTGTCAACATAGAACGCCTTGGTCGGGAAGGTGACCACCCACGCGGTTTGCGGTGCACCGCTCGCAACGGCACGGTATTCGTTGATGACTGAGGTTGCCGTGAGGAGGCTGCCAAGTGCATCGACCGGCCTGATGAAGAGTCCAAGATTGACTAACGGGCCGGCGCTGGGAGTCTGAACAGAGAGTGCCGGGTCACCACTGTTGAGGTTCGGGAACGCGGAGGAGGGTTCCGCCATCACGTCGGTCGGGTCCGGCGCCGCCTGGTCTTCTGTGAAGTTCGTGGCGAGATCCGTGGCTGGGCTGACGAAATTGGCGACGGTCGTCACCGGTACGCCAAAGACCTGGCCGGTATTGGCGCGGACCATGTTGCTGGCCACTTTCAGGACGTTGAGCGGCTCGCAGAATTCAGCTTGGAAAGCCGCATTCCCGAAGGCCAGGCTGCCGATCGGGGTGTCCGCGTTACAGGCTACAGTCAGCCCTGAAGCCGCACTTGAAACCGAACCCGTGACGGTAACGGGGATCGTTCCATTGTACACACCGATAATGGTTTCGCAGCCCGTGGGTGGCGCCCCGTTCACGTGCACGGCTCCGGCGGCCAGCGCGCTTGCGGCCGGGTTGATCGTGCTTCTCGGAAGGGCGACGCCCATCTCGATGACTTCGATATAACCCTCCTGAGTACGCACGATGTTCTGGGCACTCGGGTAAGGCAGCGGGCTGTCTTCCGTATCCTGATTGACGCCGGTGTAGTCGGCAGCGGTGAAGTCCATCTGCTTGATGTCCGCGCCGGTCGGTGCCTTGCCGACGACGACGAAGCCGAGGGCACGATTAGCCGCCGTATTGGGCGTACCGGCGGGGAACTTATTCGGCGCCGTGCATGACGTATCGGAAGTCTGAATGTAAGGTGTCTTGCCGTCGGCGTTCAATCCGACGACGCCAACCCAGACGTCATTCGGCGAAAGGAAGATGTTGAAGTCGCGCGCATCGCGGCTGTTGGCTGCCTCGTGGAAACGCAGCTTGACGGCCACCACGTAGGTATCGGAGGTATTGACGAGACTGATGTTGGTCTGGTAGTTCTGCCGCACACTATAGTAAGCAGTGATGCCCACGTCGCCCAGCCCGTTATCGGACAGGCTCATCGCGGAAACCGGTGACACGGCGAGTGACGCCAAAAGTGCTGCAGAGACCGCGACGGCGGTTCTGGTGCGGGAAAAATTGAAACTCATGACTGTTCTCTCCTAAGGGTTGAAGTTCGTTCGGACCAGCAAGAGCGTCATACTCCATTAGGGTCCAGCCAACAAGTGTACTCTAATTTCCTTTTTAGCGTACTTCGAAGCGAAGCTCAGTGTCAAGCGAACCTCATGCTTCGACATGACGACCGGCCGGTGCCGGGCGCCGTCTGACGGAGCCTATTCAGAGGTGTCCGTGTCAGCGACCAGCCACCAGTTGCCTTGGGTCAGGATCCAGTGCTCGGTCAAAGATAGAATGCCATGAACGGGCTGGCCGGCCAGCGGCACCTCCGATTCGTATTGCAGCGTGATCAGAACGTCGGCCCGATCGCCGCTCGGGGCCATCGTGACCTGATCGACGGTGATGCCGTACCAACGCATGGCGCTGCCGAACCGGGACAGGTGCTGATCAAGGCTGACCGTCGCCCGATACGCGGGCGTCTCGTAAGCGTAAGCCGCGGCAAAGTCTCGCGCGATGATGTTGTTCCAGCGTGCTTCCGCCCGTTGCTTGATGAGTTCCTGCGGCTGTTGTGTTGCTGCCCCAGGGGGCGGTGGAGTCGCGGGGCCGCAACCGGCGAGGAGCATTGCACACAGCAGAGCCGGATAGAGAAAGCTCTGCAGTGAGGACCGGCGACGCCGCACGGACATAACGAACTCCAAGAGTAGGGTCGGAACCGGCGGTGTCGCCCGATGCCCCGTGGGCTCAGGCGAACCGGTGCCGACGCAAGTGGCCGACCTCTGGTTCGCACCGCGTCATTAGCTTGACGATGGCGGTCGAAGCCACGAAATGTCAGCCGTTGAACTTGCTGAATTGAAACACAGAATAGCAGGCAATCGGTGATCCTGCAACTGTAATCTTTATGCAACAGCTATTGCATAGGCTGCTGTTTACAAAAGTTTATATCGCTCACCGACGATTCGGCCCCGGCGCTGCTGCACGCGGCGCTCATGTAAGGAAGACACAGGCTCCGTGCCCGGCTGCGCCGCCCTTGCCGCGATGTGGGAGGGGGGCGGATAATCGCGCGTTTCCCAATCACTGTCCGCGAGGGCGAACTGAACCATGAGCGAGTCACCCCAACTGTCGAGCGAACTGTTGAGTGGCGACGAGGCGATCGCCCTGGCGGCGCGGCATGCCGGCGTCCGGCTGGGGACCGGGTATCCGGGCACCCCCTCGACTGAGATTCTGGAAACCTTCGACCGGCTCGGCGGCCGGGCGCAGTGGTCGCCCAATGAGAAGGTCGCGCTGGAGGTCGGTCTGGGCGCGGCCTTCGGCGGGGCACGGACCCTGGTGACCATGAAGCACGTCGGGCTGAACGTGGCCGCGGACCCGCTGTTCACGGCCACCTATACGGATTTGGCCGGCGGCCTGGTGCTGGTCTCGGCGGACGATCCGGGCATGGCCTCCAGTCAGAACGAGCAGGATAACCGTCACTACGCCCGGGCCGCGGCCGTGCCCATGCTGGAGCCCATCGACTCCCAGCAGGCCTATGACCTGACCTTGCTGGCGTTCGAGATTTCCGAGCGCTGGCAGATTCCGGTGATTCTGCGCATCACCACCCGCGTCTGTCACTCCAAGACCATCGTGCGGCCCGGCGCGACGCCCCATCGTTCGCCCGAGCCGGGTTTCGAGCGCAACATCCCGTCGCGGGTCATGATCCCGGCCTATGCCAAGCCGGCGCATCGCCGCTTGCGCGAGAAGATCGCCGCGATGGCGGCCTGGAACGATGCGCAGGGGCCGCATCAGGTCTTCGACGGCGGGTCCGCACTCGGCATCATCGCCACCGGCATCGCCGCCGTCCATGCCCGCGAGGCGGCGCCGCAGGCGCGCCTGCTCACCATCGGCATGACGCATCCCCTGCCGCTGGAGACGATCCGTCGCTTCGCCGCCGGCTGCGACCGGCTCGTGGTATTGGAGGAGGGCGATCCGGTGCTGGTCGAGGCGCTGGGCGCGGCCGGCATCCCGGCGGAAGGCAAGCCCGAGTCCTTCCGCTTCGGCGAACTGACGGTGCAGCGGGTGCGCCGCATCCTGACGCACGACCAGACACCGGAGCCGGTGCCGCCCAAGGGCAAGCCGCCGGAACTGTGCCAGGGGTGTTCGCATCGGGGGGTGTTCGAGGTCCTGCGCGACATGAATTGTATCGTCGCCGGGGACATCGGCTGCTACACCCTGGGGGTGTTGCCGCCCTTCCAGGCCATGGATACCTGCGTGTGCATGGGGGCGAGCATCGGCGTTGGATTGGGATTGCGGCATGTCCTGCCGGAGGAGCAGGCGCGGCGGGTGGTCAGTGTCATCGGCGATTCCACTTTCGTCCATTCCGGCATCACCGGTCTGGCCGAGATGGTCTATAACCCGCCCGCGACCGGCCACGTCGTCATGATTCTGGACAACGGTACCACTGCCATGACCGGCCAGCAGGAACATCCGGGCACCGGGCGTACCCTGCATCACGACCCGACCGGCAAGATCTGTTTTGAGGATCTGGCACGCGCCATGGGGGTGCAAAACGTTCACGTCGTGCACTTCCAGTCGGAGGAGGGCACCCTGGAGCGGTTGCTCAAGGACTTGCTGGCCCGGTCCGAGACCTCGTTGGTGGTGGCCCGGCAGCCCTGTGTGCTGGCCGCCCCCAAAATCCGGTTTTATGAGAAGGCCGCGGCCGACCGGTTGCAGGCTGCCTGCCCGTCCCAGTTGGCGGACGATTGAGGTTGCGCGATGAATAAAGTGACGAATATCGTTATCGCCGGGCTCGGCGGCCAAGGGGTGCTCAAGGCCTCCGACATCCTGGCGGATGCCGCCTTCCGGGCCGGCTTTGACGTCAAGAAGAGTGAACTGCACGGCATGAGCCAGCGCGGCGGTTCGGTGAGCAGCGACGTGCGCTTCGGTGATCAGGTGTGGAGCCCCATGGTCCCCGCGGGCGAAGCCGATGTGCTGGTCGTGCTGGAAGAGACCCAGGTGGAGATCAACCGCGGCGTGTTGCGCCCCGGCGGGGTGCTGATCGGTCCGGACCTGATCGGCCCCAACGTCCTCAAGACCCGCAAGAGCCTGAATGTCGCCCTGCTGGGAGCGCTGTCGGCGTTGCTGGAAATCCCCCAGGAGCAGTGGGACGCGGCCATCCATGCCAACCTGGAAACCAAGCTGCATACGCTCAATGAGCAGGCTTTTGCGCTGGGCCGGGCCGCCGCGGCGCAGCGGGCGACCACTAACCACTAACCACTGCCCTCAGGAGACGAACATCCATGCAAACCGAGCTTTGGAACGACGCGGCGGGGGGCTTTCATCCCGTCAGTGCGCCGGACTTCCTGCCCGAGGCGCGCCTGCAAGAGGTGCAACTGCGGCGCCTGCGGGCGGTGGTCGGGCGTGCCTATGCGCACGTTCCCTTGTTCCGCCAACGCATGGACGATCTGGGGCTGACGCCGGACGCCATCGGCAGCCTCGCGGACATCGCCAAGCTGCCGTTCACCGTCAAGACCGATCTGCGCGACACCTATCCGTTCGGGCTCTTCGCGAGTCCGATGGGCGACGTGGTGCGTTTGCATGCCTCCTCCGGGACGACCGGCAAGCCGATCGTGGTCGCCTATACACGCGAAGACGTGGACGTCTGGGCCGAGGTCATGGCCCGCACCTTCGCCGCCTGCGGCCTGCATCGCGGCGACATTCTGCAAAACGCCTTCGGCTATGGGCTCTTCACCGGGGGCTTGGGTGCGCACTATGGCGCCGAGGCGCTGGGCGCGACCGTCATCCCGGTCTCCGGCGGCAACACCGAACGCCAGATCATGGTGCTGAAGGACTTCGGCGTGTCCGCGCTGTGCTGCACCCCGAGCTATTTCGTGCACCTGATCGAACGCGCCCGGGAGGTCGGGGTGGATCTGCGCGAACTCCCGCTGCGGGTTGGCGTCTTCGGTGCCGAGCCCTGGTCGGACGCTATGCGGGCGCATATCGAGGCCGCGGCCGGGGTGAAAGCCTATGACATCTATGGCCTGTCCGAGATCATTGGCCCCGGGGTGGCCAGCGAGTGCGCGGTTCAGGAGGGGCTGCACGTCTTCGAAGACCACTTCTACCCGGAGATCATCGATCCGGAAACCTGCCTGCCGCTGCCCGACGGTGCCGAGGGTGAACTGGTGCTGACCACGCTCAGCAAGAAAGCGATGCCGATGATCCGTTACCGCACGCGCGACATCACCCGGATCATCAGCGAGCCCTGCGCCTGCGGCCGCAGTCTGCGGCGTATCCGGCGGATCGGGCGGCGCAGCGACGACATGATCATTATCCGCGGGGTCAATGTCTTCCCGTCCCAGATCGAGGCTGCCCTGTTGGAGGTGGAAGGGACCCTGCCGCACTATCAGATCATCCTCACCCGCGAGCGCGGGCTGGACCAGATCGCGGTCGAGGTCGAAGTCACCGCGGAGGTCTTCAGCGACAAGATCCGTGCCCTGGAGGCCGTGCGTGCCCGTCTTGCCCAGGCCATCGAGCACATCTGCGGGATTCGCGTCGACCTGCGGCTGGTGGAACCGCGTACCATCGCGCGCAGCGAGGGCAAGGCCCGGCGCGTGATCGACCAGCGTGATATCTGACGAATATGCCCGTCGTTGTTGGTTTCTCGTTTCTCGTTTTTCGTAATCCCATGTTGAATAGTCATTGATGGAAAACGAAAAATAGAAAACTCAAAACCGTTCCGTATAGCGCCTTTCAAACCCAGGTTGGAAGCCGGCGGCCGTCGGCGGCAACCACGATCGGGAGTGTCGACTCATGAAACTGCAACAGTTGTCCCTGTTTCTTGAAAACCGTCCGGGGCGCCTGGGCGCCCCCCTGGAGGCCATCGCCGCCGAGGGCATCAATTTGATGACCCTGTCACTGGCGGACACCGCCCAGTTCGGCATCCTGCGCCTGATCGTGCGGGAGTGGGAACGGGCGAAACAGGTCCTGGAGCACGCCGGGTGGGTGGTCAATCTCACTGAGGTGGTCGCGGTGGATGTGCCCGACCGTCCCGGCGGTCTGGCCGAGGTGCTGCGGGTGTTGGAGAGTGCCGGCCTCAACATCGAATACATGTATGCCTTTTCGTTGCGCCGCGGCGACAAGGCCATCCTGATCTTCCGCTTCGAGGACCCGGACCCGGCGATCGATGTCCTCCAAACCGCCGGTCTGCATGTCGTGGATGCCGAGGAACTCTTCAGCCATTTCCCGTGAGTCAATCACCCATGCCGCAATCCGGCTTTCTGATCGAAAACCGCATCTTCGACCCGGCGGAAACTCTGTCGCGGCCGGATCTGGCGGCGCTGCAACTGGAGCGTTTGCGTGACTTGGTCGAGCGGGTCGGGCACGTCCATTTTTACCGCGACCATTTCACCCTGCATGACCTCACCAGGCGCAGCATCCGCACGCTCGATGATCTGCGCCGCCTGCCGTTTACCACCAAGGACGATCTGCGTCGCCACCAGCCATTGGGTTTTCTGGCGGTCCCGCGCAAGGATGTGGCGCGCATTCACGGCTCGTCCGGCACCACCGGTCGGCCGACCTTCGTCGCCTATACGCCCGACGACCTGCGCATCTGGTCCGGGCTGTGCGCGCGCTTCCTGGTCGCGGGCGGTCTGCAGCCTGAGCATACGGTGCAAATTGCATTCGGCTACGGGCTCTTCACCGGCGGCTTCGGGTTGCACTACGGAGTCGAGCGGGTCGGTGCGGCCATCATTCCCGCCGCCTCCGGCAACACCCGGCGTCAGCTCGATATCATCCATGACTTGCAGCCCGAGGCGCTGATCTGCACCCCGAGCTATGCTCTGACCATCGCCGACGCCGCCCGCGATGCCGGACTGGACCCGCGCGCACTCTCGCTGCGCTACGGCCACTTCGGCGGCGAGCCCTGGACCGAGGACATGCGCCGCGAGATCGAAGAGCAACTCGACATCCTTGCCTTCAACAACTACGGACTGTCGGAGGTCATCGGCCCCGGGGTCAGCGGCGAATGCGCGGCGCGCAACGGCATGCATCTGCAAGAAGATCATTTTCTGGTGGAGTGCATCGACCCGGACACCTTGGTGCCGGTGGCCGAAGGTGAGCCTGGTGAGCTGGTCATCACCACCTTGACCCGGCAGGCCATGCCGATGATTCGCTACCGGACCCGCGATATCGCGCGGATCTACCGCGCGCCTTGTCCATGCGGCCGCAACACCCTGCGTATGAGCCGGGTGGCCGGGCGCAGCGACGACATGCTGATCATCCGCGGAGTCAATGTCTTTCCATCGCAGATCGAGGAAGCCCTGTTACGGGTCGACGGCACCACCCCCCATTATCTGATCGAGGTCAGCCGGCCCGGTACCCTGGATCAGGTCACGGTCAAGGTGGAGATCCGCCCTGAATCCTTCTCCGACCGGATGGACCGGATGCAGGCACTGCGTGAGCGTATTGCCCGCGAGATTCACACGGTCGCCGGCATCCGCGCCGACGTCGACCTGGTGGAGCCGCGCAGCATCGAGCGCTTTGCCGGCAAGGCGAAGCGGGTTATGGATAAGCGGGGGTTGATCGAGACGTGATTCATAGGGAAATATCCGACAAGAAATTCCAAGTGGATTCTCTCGATGGTCTTCGCGGGTTCGCCGTATTGATTGTTGTTGTCAGTCATACCAGTAATTCCGGTATGTTCTTTATTCCAATCCTGGATTTGAGCGGTATAGGAAAATCCGGTGTATTTCTGTTTTTCCTGCTGAGTTCTTTTTTGCTTACGCTGATTTTGTTACCGCAGGGCAAGGAAATATTGTCATATTCAGTCATGTCACACTATTGGCAGAGAAGATTTTTTCGCATCTACCCGCTCTATACTCTCTATTTGCTGTTTGCGGTTATGAGTACCTGGTTTTTCACGACTGCTATGGGGAGGAGTGGTGTCGGAATACCTTTTGACTTGAATTGGCATGGTTTCCTGAATCACTTGTTTCTATTGGAAGGCAAAGATGTGACCTGGAGTATTGCGGTCGAGTTTAAATTTTATTTTTTGCTTCCCTTTCTGGTGCTGACCATCGTTGTTATCCGATCATTTGGTGATGGTGCAACACTATTGTATTTCTTTCTGCTGATGTTGTTATCCCAAGTCATATCACCGCAAAGCGAATCCTTAACAAATGATACGAGATTGTTGCCTTACCTGCCGATATTTTTGGTCGGTGTGTTTCTTGCCGTTCTCCAAGACGGTATCAACCGCAACGGGCTGCACAAAATTGCGAGGGAGACTTTAAGATACTTGGGGTTCCTTGGTGTTTTCGGCGTTGTCCTCATGACGCCTCTTGTTTGTTCGTTGCTGGGGCAGAGCGTCCCCTACAACTATTTTCATAAGCAGTTTATTCTCTATTCAATTTGTTGGTCACTGATCCTCTTGTCGGCGGTCAACGTGAGCGGCGTTATCCAACGTTTTTTCGCTTTGCCATTACTGATGTTCTATGGTGCACTCAGTTTCAGCCTTTATCTTTTTCATCCAATATTCATTAGATTCGTCACCGCCTTCGGGGTTGCTGAGTCGTTCAGCGCCTGGTTCGTGCTGCTCGCTTCCACTGCAACCGCGTACATCTCCTTCAAGGTATTGGAAGATCCCGTTTCAAAATATAGCCTTCGTACCTGATCTCCAGACCGACCCTTATGGCCTCCCGAGGATGATATAACCGGTGGTCTCGCCGTCCCCGGTCAGGCCGATACCGAAGTAGGCCGGTCCCAGCCAGGTATCGGCACCGAGAAAGAAGCTGCTGCCGAAACGGGTTCCGGATTCGTTCAGTTGCTCGATGGTATCAGTCAGGGTGCCGATTTCCAGTGATCCTCCGACATAGACGCCGCGGCCCAGCGGCGGCGGCAGCGCCGTGAGCAGCCGGTAGTAGGTCAGTGAGCCGAAGGCGAGGTTGTTGCCGCGGAACTCGTCCGTGGCATAGCCCGACAAGCGCTGGAAGCCGCCCAATGTGAATTGATCGTAATAGGGCATCTCACTGCCGAAGGCGGTGCCGATCTCGGCGCGGGCGACGAGTGTGTTATCGCCGAAGCTGAAGGCCCCGGCCCAGTCGCCCGCGGCGCGGTCGAAGCTGACGTCTGCGCCCATCGCCGGCTGTGGTGAGCGCAGGTCCAGTGACAGGCGGTGACCACGCCGCGGCAGAAACGCGGAGTCGAGAGTGTCGTAGACGAAGGCCGCGCGCAGGCCGGTTTCATTGGATTCCGGTTCGGGGAGTTCAGGGTCGCCGGTATCCAGTTCGGCATCGGCGCGGCCGAGGATGGCGCCGATGCGCAGCTGCGCATTGCCGCCGAAGAGAGTTGCGCCAAGGTCCAGGCCGAGCGTGCTGCGCGACAGGTCATAGCGCGCGACGCGTTTGCCGTCCTTGAAGACGCTGAGCGGCACGCGCGAGAACCCCAGGCTGGGCAGCACGAAGGTGGAGCGTTCGACTGAGAACGGTTGGTAAAACTCGGTGTAGAGATCGGTGACGTTGCCGATTTGCGCGGTCGTATACCATTCGGCGCCAAGTTCATTGATCCAGGTCCGGCGATAGGTGCCGCGCAGGCCGAAGCGGTTGTCGCCCTCGAAGTCGGTGGCGATGCCCAGACCAAAGGTCAGATAGCCGGGTCCCCAGGGTTTCTCGCGGGCGTTGAGGTCCAGGCGGTTGGTGCCGTTCTTCCGGTCCAGGTCGTAGTTGATGTTTTTGAAGTCGCCGCGGCCATAAATCTTCGCGATGTCGGACTCCAACTGTTTGCGGTCCAGCGGCTGTCCTTCCTGATCGTCGACCAGCGGCTCGAAGATGGCTGGATTGACGAATTCGAGGCCCGCGACCTTGACCTCATCGATCGGTGCCCGGTCCGGAATGGCCAGCGGCTGGCTGGCCCGCCAGGCTGCATAGGCGTCCGCGCTGACGCTCAGGTGCGCCAGTCGCGGCGCGGCCTTGCGCCCTGCGATCTCACCCGCGCGAATGGCATCGGCGGCGCGGTCGAAGTCGCTGGAGGTGATGTCGCCCAAGTCCGGTGAGATCAACACGTCCGTGCCGGGGCGCAGTTCCTTGAGTGATCGCTGGACGTTTTGTTCGGTGAGGATCGCGACCATCTGCCCCACGACCCCCACGACCGACTCCAACTGATCGCGGGGAAGGTAAGACCCGCCCAGGTTGACCGCGATGACCAGATCGACACCCATCGCGCGGGCCACGTCCACCGGCAGATTGCGTACCAGGCCGCCGTCTACATAGATGTTCTTGCCGATTTCCACCGGGGCGAAAATCCCCGGCACCGACATGCTGGCGCGCATCACCTCCGGCAATGGGCCGGCGTCGAACACCTGCATGTCGCCGTTTTCCAGATTGGTGGCTACCGCGCGGAACGGGATCGGCAGGTCATCGAACCGCTTGATCCCATCCGCGTTCTTGACCAGGTCAGCGAAGAACAGTTCGACCTTTTGCCCGGCCAGCGCCCCGCTCGGCAGTTTGAGTTTGCCCTCTCGCACGCCGACGCTGAAGTCGAATTTGGGTTGCAGGCTCTGCTCGCGGCGGCGGATCGGCCAGTCGTCCCGCGGTGAGTCATCGACAAAGAGTTTGTTCCAATCCACCGCGGTCAAGCGGCGCTCCATCGCGGCCGGACTCACCCCGCTGGCATAGGTGCCGCCCACCAGCGCGCCCATGCTGGTGCCGACCACGACCGCGATGGGAATGCGCAGTTCTTCCAGTACCTTGAGCACACCCACGTGCGCCGCCCCGCGGGCGCCGCCCCCGCTCAGGACCAGACCGATCCGCGGGTAGGCGGCATCGCGCGCCGTGCTCGGCAGCGCGACGCAGCACATCAACAATAGCAACAACAGGCGTTTCATCGGGTGCGTATACAGAACGGTTTTGAGTTTTCGGTTATTCGTTTTTCGTTAAGGATTATCGAACATCGGGTTACGAAAAACGAGAAACGAAAAACCAACAACGACGGGTATACTCCATGGGCGCGCGGGGTCTGGCGTCCCCACGCGGAAATCATACCTGACCCGCTTCCCCTGCTGACGTTGCGAATCCGTGACGGCGGGTCAAGGCCACCCGATGCTGATGTAACCGGTGCCCGCACCGTCGCCGGAGATCCCGATGCCGAGATAGGCGGGTCCGATCAAGGTATCGACTCCGAGGAAGAGACTGCTGCCGAAGCGGGTCCCCGGTGCGGTCAGCGCCGGCTCGGTGTCCTCCAGGGTGCCGACCTCCAGCGAGCCGCCGACATAGACGCCGCGGGTCAGTGGCGGCTTCAGGTGCGTCAGGCGGTAATAATAGGTGAGCGAGCCGAAAGCCATGCGATCACCGCGCAGTTCATCGACGGCATAGCCGGACAGACGTTGGAAGCCACCGAGCGCAAACTGGTCGTAATAGGGCAGTTCGTCACCAAAGCCCGCGCCGAATTCGGCGCGGCTGACGAGCGTATGGGCACCGCTGCTGTAGGCGGCGGTCCAATGACCCGACACCCGCTGGAAGTCCAGGTCCGCGCCCAGGGCTGGTTCCGGCGCGCGCAGGTCCAGGACCACCCGGTTGCCGCGTCGCGGCAGCGTGGCGCTGTCGAGTGTGTCGTACCGGAAAGCGACCCGCAGCCCGCTTTCGTCGGTCGACCGCTCCGGGATCTCCGGGATGCCCGTATCGCGCTTGGGGGTTGCGTTGCCCAGGAAGGCGCCGATCCGCAGTTCGGCATTGCCGCCGGGGAGGGTGCTGCCCAGGTCCAGGCCGATGGCGTTACGGACCAATTCGTAGCGGGCAATGCGCGTACCCAGCTTGAAGACACTCACCGGCGCCATGCCGATGCCCAGGCTGGGCGCGATGAAGACCCTGCGGTCGATCGTCAGGGGTTGGTAGAACTCGGTGTGAAGGCCCATCAGGTTCCCGACCTGAGCGGTCGTCAGCCATTCGCCCCCGAGCGGATTCAGCCAGGGGCGGCGATAGGTTGCCCGCAGACTGAAGCGGTCGTCGCCGACGAAGTCGGTGGAGACCCCGAGTCCAAAGCTGAGGTAGCCGGGGCCCCAGGGTTTTTCGTGGGCACGGATGAGCAGACGATTGCGGTTACCCGACGGACGCGCGGCGCTCAGCGGATTCAGGTCATAGTTGATGTTCTTGAAGTCGCCCAGGCCGTAGATGGTCTGGATGTCGGACTCCAGACGCGTGCGGTCCAGGGGCTGTCCCTGCTGATGGTCGGCCAGGGGCGCGAACAGGGCCGGATTGACGTGCTTCAGACCAGTGATCGCGACCGCGGCGATCGGCGCCTGGTCCGAGGTCGGGCGGGCGCGGGTGGCCCGCCAGGCGGCATAGGCCGCGGGACTGAGGCTCAGTCGCCGCAGCACCGGGGCTGCCGCCCGGGCGGCAGCTGCGCCCCGGCGGATCGCTTCCGGGGCGCGATTGAAGTCGCTGGAGGTGATGCTGCCCAGTTCGGGCGAGATCAGGATGTCCTGGTCGGGGCGCAACTGGGCGAGCGCGTCCTGGACGTTCTTCTGGGTGAGAATGGCGAGCATCTGTGCCATGACCCCGACCACTGACTGTAACCGATCGCGTGGGAGCAAACCGCCCCCCAGATTGACCGCGATGACCAGATCCACGCCCATGGCGCGGGCCACGTCCACCGGCAGGTTGCGGACCAGACCGCCGTCGACATAGATGTGTTTTCCGATCTCGACCGGCGCGAAGACTCCGGGGACCGACATGCTGGCGCGCATCACTTCCGGCAGGGGGCCGGCATCGAAGACCTTCATGCGGCCGTCCTCGAGGTCGGTGGCGACGGCACGGAAGGGAATCGGCAGGTCGTCGAACGTCGGCACCGCCTCGGTGCCCGCGATCAGTGCGCTGAAGAAATTCTCCACCTTTTGTCCGGCCAGGGCGCCGCCCGGCAGTTTGAATTTGCCCTTGTGCAGGCCGACGTTCAGGTCGACCGACGGCTGCAGGTCCAGTTGTTTGCGCCGGATCGGCCAGGTCTGACGCGGCGGGTCATCCAGGAGCAGGTCGTCCCAGTCGACCCTGGTCAGGCGCCGTTCCATCTCCGCGGCATCCATGCCGCCCGCATAGACGCCGCCCACCAGCGCGCCCATGCTGGTTCCGGCGATGGCGCTGATCGGGATACGCAGTTCCTCCAGCACCTTGAGCACGCCGACATGGGCTGCCCCGCGGGCGCCGCCGCCGCTCAGAACCAGACCGATCCGCGGGTGGGGCGCGTCGGCCGCGAATCCCGGCAAGGCGATGCAGCAGATTAACAACAACAGAAACCACGGCAGCAACCAGCGTCTCATCGGGGCACTCCACAGGGCAACGCGACCGCGGGGCCGCGTGGGGGAGGATACCTGAGATGTGTGTGGTTATTTTACGCGGCTGCGCCGCTATCAAACGCCGTAGGAGCCCGCTCGCGGGCGACGTGACCTGCCGGAATCAAGCCATTGTGCCCCACCCGTCGCCCGCAAGCGGGCTCCTACCGATCGACAACGTCACTGCGGGTCATGCCTTTTATCGACCAATGATTCCAGCTCGGTCACGACCCGCTCCAGTTCGTCGATCAGCGCCGCCGGTGCCTGGCCGGCCGTGCGGAAGGCCTCGGCGAGACTGCGGTAGTACCAGAGGTGCTCGGCCGGCTCCTTCCGGCTGAAGCGCTCCCACAGGGTGTCGCCGAGACTGCGGTAATCCAGCAGCAGGGCGCGGGCATTGTGCAGTTTGTCGGCGATGCTGACGCGGTGGTAGGCCGGGTCCGGCGTGTCGCGCACATGGCGTATGTAGGACTCCTTGCGCGCGCGCCAAGGCGGTTTGGGAAGGCTCTCGGCATCGGTGCAGGCGTTGACGATCCGCAGCACGGTCGCCCCATAGCGTGCCTGAATGGCGGCGCGCAACGTCGCGGCCCCGCCCTGATATTCGGCCTGATCTTCGATGGCGTCGTGCAGCAGGGCGGCGATCGCCTCGTCCTCACTGCCGCCGTGCTCCAGTACCAGACTGGAAACGGCCAGCAGATGCGCGATGTACGGGGCCTGGGCACCCTTGCGGACCTGACGGTTGTGCAGTTGCCCGGCATAGCGCAGGGCATCGAAGAAGCGCTCGGAGAGCAGTGCGTCCGGTTCGATCATGCGGTGATCAGTCCCAAAAAGGAAAAAAGGATCGCCTTGTGCGGTTAGGAACCGTACCCCTTGAAGTCGGGCCGCCCGTCCGCAATTTGCGGATATCCACATGTTTCATCAGAGATCTGCACCATGCGCATGGACAAACTGACGGCCAAGTTCCAAATGGCCCTGGCTGACGCTCAGAGTCTGGCCCTGGGGCGCGATCACCAGTTCATCGAGCCCATCCATTTGATGACCGCGCTGCTGGATCAGCAGGGCGGGACCGTCCGTCACCTGTTGACTCAGGCGGACGTGAACGTGAACCGGCTGCGCTCGGCCCTGGGCGAGGCGCTGGAGCGATTGCCGTCCGTGCAGGGTGCGGCGGCGGGTGACGTACATGTCAGCAACGACCTGAACCGGCTGTTGAATCATACCGACAAGTTGGCCCAGCAGCGCGGCGATCAGTACATCTCATCCGAACTTTTTGTGCTGGCGGCACTGGAGGACAAGGGCGTCCTGGGCTCCGCCTTGCGGGACGCGGGTGCCAGCAAAGGAGCCATCGAGGGGGCGATCACGGCGGTGCGGGGCGGTCAGGCGGTCGACGATCCGAACGCCGAGGAGCAACGCCAGGCGCTGGAGAAATACTCCATCGATCTGACCGAACGGGCGGAGCAGGGCAAGCTGGACCCGGTGATCGGCCGCGATGATGAGATCCGCCGCACCATTCAGGTGCTGGGGCGGCGGACCAAGAACAACCCGGTGCTGATCGGCGAGCCGGGGGTGGGTAAGACCGCCATCGTCGAGGGCTTGGCCCAGCGCATCATCAATGGCGAGGTGCCGGAAGGGCTCAAGTCCAAGCGTCTGCTCGCGCTCGATATGGCCGCCCTGATCGCCGGGGCCAAGTTCCGCGGTGAATTCGAGGAGCGGCTCAAGGCCGTGCTCAATGATGTGGCCCGTCAGGAGGGCAACATCATTCTCTTCATCGACGAACTGCATACCATGGTCGGCGCCGGCAAGGCCGAGGGTGCCATGGACGCCGGCAATATGCTCAAACCCGCCCTGGCGCGCGGCGAACTGCACTGTATCGGCGCGACCACCCTGGACGAGTATCGCAAATATATCGAGAAAGATGCCGCATTGGAGCGGCGGTTCCAAAAGGTGCTGGTGGACGAGCCCAACGTGGAGGACACCATCGCCATCCTGCGCGGACTCAAGGAGCGCTACGAGGTCCACCATGCGGTCGAGGTGACCGACCCGGCCATCGTGGCCGCGGCGACCCTGTCGCATCGCTACATCACGGACCGTCAGTTGCCGGACAAGGCGATCGACCTGATCGACGAGGCGGCCTCGCAGATCCGCATGGAAATCGATTCGATGCCGGAGGAGATGGACCGGCTCGATCGGCGCGTGATCCAGCTCAAGATGGAGCGGGAGGCGCTGAAAAAGGAGTCGGATGATGCCTCCAGGAAACGCCTGGCCGATCTGGAAGGCCAGATCGAGCGGCTGGAGCGTGAGTTCATCGACTTGAATGAGGTCTGGAAGTCCGAGAAGGCCGCGGTCCAGGGCACCGCGCACATCAAGGAAGAACTGGACCGGGCGCGCATCGAGATGGAAACCGCGCGCCGCGCCGGCGATCTGGCGCGCATGTCCGAACTCGCCTATGGGCGCATCCCGGAACTGGAGAAACAACTGGCCGCCGCCGGCGAGGTGGAGCAGGGCGAGACCCGACTGTTGCGCAACAAGGTCACCGAGGAGGAGGTGGCGGAGATCGTTTCCAAGTGGACCGGCATCCCGGTATCCAAGATGCTGGAGGGTGAGCGGGACAAACTGTTGCGCATGGAGACCGCGCTGGGGCAGCGTGTGGTCGGTCAGGACGAGGCGGTGCGGGCGGTGAGCGACGCCATCCGCCGCTCGCGTGCCGGATTGTCCGACCCCAATCGGCCGATCGGCTCCTTCCTCTTCCTGGGCCCGACCGGCGTCGGCAAGACCGAGCTGTGCAAGGCGTTGGCCGCCTTCCTCTTCGATACCGAGGATGCGATGGTGCGCATCGACATGTCCGAGTTCATGGAGAAGCACTCGGTAGCGCGCCTGATCGGCGCGCCTCCCGGCTATGTCGGTTACGAGGAGGGCGGTCATCTGACTGAATTGATCCGCCGTCGGCCCTACAGCGTCATCCTGCTTGATGAGGTGGAGAAGGCTCATCCGGATGTCTTCAACGTCCTCTTACAGGTGCTGGACGATGGACGTCTGACCGACGGCCAGGGGCGTACCGTCGACTTCCGCAATGCGGTCATCGCGATGACCAGCAACCTGGGTTCGGATGTGATCCAGCAACGGGCGGGTGAAGCCAACTATACCGAGATGAAAGAGGCGGTGATGGAGCATGTGCGCCTGGCTTTCCGGCCCGAGTTCATCAACCGGCTGGACGAGATCGTGGTCTTCCACCCCTTGAGTGCCGTCCAGATTCGCGCCATCGCCCGGATCCAGATCCAGTTCCTGCGCAAGCGCCTGGCCGATCGCGACATGACCCTGGAGCTCAGCGACGCCGCCCTGGACCATCTAGGCGATGCGGGATTCGATCCGGTCTATGGTGCCAGACCCTTGAAGCGGGCGATCCGCGCCCAGTTGGAGAATCCGCTGGCCCAGGAGATCCTGTCCGGCAAGTTCGGTCCGGGCGACCGGATCGAGGTGGACTTGGCGGATGGGGCCTTGCGCTTCGAGCGGGTGCTGCAAGGGGAAGTGGTCGGCTGACCGCGACAATCGTTGTCGTTGTCGTTGTCGTTGTCGTAATCGTAATCGGAAAAGCGATTCAATTTGAGCATGAGAAGCCCGATGTCGATCGGGTTCCGACTCGCTAGCTCGATTACGACAACGACAACGACCGAAACGCTAAAGGCGTTCTCAATCGCCGGATTGATCGAGCCGACGCAATGACTTGCGGATCAGATGCGGCAGCAACAGATGCGGCGGCATCCGCAGCCAGTGCGAGCGGACATACAAGAGCCAATTGGCCAGGCCGGTGAGCGCGGATCGGCCTTCCTGCGGCGGCAGCGCGCGGGTCACCAGCGTGTGCATCAGTGCGCTGACCGGCCGGGCTGGCGCGAAGCGTCGGCCGACCTCGGTCAGGACGGCCGCCGGGATCGGGGTGTCGAGGAGCGCACGCGAGAACAGGAGCCCGTAGTACAACGGGCGGCCCAGATCCAGGCGCGCGGCCCGCTCCGGCAGCGTCGCCCAGAACGCCGGTCGCGGTCCGAAGTGGCGCAGCAGTTCGTCGATGTCCCACAGGTCATTGAGTTCACCCCGGATCGCGCCGTCATGAAATAGGTGGGTGGCGGTGTGCAGCAGCATGTCCGCAGGGCTCAGGACCCGCACCCCGGGCATCCCGGCGACCGGGAGCGAGGATTTCCACAGGAGGTCAGGGTCCGGCCGCAAGCGGCTGGTCAGGGGCAGGAGCCGATGGTGGAGATCGATCTCGACGCCCCGCTGCGGATGCCGCAATGGCGGGATTTCATGCATCCAGTCACGGTAATAGCGTTGGTCGTAATCATTGAGGGGTGGCGATTCCCACCCGCCGGCCAGCAGGTTGCGCTCGCAGGCTTCGATCCGCGCGCGCGGCACCAGGATATCCAGATCGCGCAGTTGCCGCCCGCGCGTCAGCGGCAATCCGGCGCAGTGATAGGCGGCACCCTTGAGCAGGATCAGGTCGTCGGCGGCGGGGAGCGCGCGGCGGACCTGTGAAACTTCGTGCGCGATCCGGCATTGGAGAAAGCTTGGATAGGCGCGCGCCGCGATCAGTTGGTCGCGGGCCGCCGCCGGGCAGCGGTCCAGTACGTCGGCATCCTCAATGCGATAACCGAGTCGCGCCAGCACACGCACGGTGCGCGCCGCACGCAGGCAGCGGTTCCAGTCGTCCGCCGAGAAGTGCACCACGGCTGTCGGCTCGCGAGCACCGCGCAGGAGTGGGTGCAGCTTAGCCGGGTGCATCCGCGGTGATCTCCGCGATCAGCGCGATGGCCGTGTCGAGATCGCCATACTCCAGGCTGAAGCAAGCGCACTCACGCACCAGGCGAACCAGGGTCGTAAACCCGTCCTCGCCGAGCAGACGATAATTAAAGGCGTTCTGTGCCAGGCGAGTGAATCCCAAGCTCCGCTCCATGCGCTTGAGTTGCGGCCGTTTCAACCCGGGTACAAACCGCGGGAAGATCATCCAGCGTGGATGTGCCGATTCGGTCTGACGTTCCAGGCTCGGGAGCGGTGGCCGCAGGTGAGCGACGTCGCCCTTTCTGGTCTTGGGGAAGACCGGCCCGAGAAAGGCGTCCGGCAAAAACTCGCGAATGACCGGGATCGACCGGTTTTTCAGTGGAATGGCGCGCGGCAGCGGCACGATGGCGCCGTCAGCGGGGCGGATCAGTCCAAACTCGTCGGCGAGCAGCCGCCAGCCGCGGTAGGCGAGGGCGGCGCTGAGCGTACTCTTGCCCGCACCGGGCATGGCGGGCAGCAGCAAGGCCTGACCATTGCGCTCCAGTGCACCCGCGTGCAGCATCAGATACTGGTGAGCGCGCGTGGCAATGCTCCAATTCAGGCCCCATTCCAGCAGCGGAAAGGCGTGTTCGCGGGGGAAGGGCTCGAACGGGTGCAGGCCGTCCAATGCGAATACGGCCTGGGCACGCCACCAGCGCCGGAGTCCTGATGCGCTGTTGACCTCAACCTGAAAATGCGCGACGGCGGGGTCGCGGCTGGCCCAGCAGGGGCCGTAGAATTGCTCCAACAGGTCGAGCGTGTCGGCGAGTCGGGTTCGCAACTGGACGATGAAGGGCCCGGAGCGGTAACACAGACCGTCGCCCGCGCATCCGCGCCATCCCTGCGCTTGCCTCAGCTCCGACAGGGTCACCCCGGTAACCGGTCGACGAGTTCGAGGCGGACCAGTTCGTCGAGCATTGAATGGACGCGTGTGGTCCATTCCGGGGTGATGGGTTGGGTACATAACCGCGCCATGCGGGCGGTGATGGTCCCGAGGTCAGTCGGCTCCGCGGGCAGCATGGCGAGCAACTCGGCCGGGAGGATGCTCAGCAGGTGGGTGTCGCCGGTGCGGCGGCAGTACACACTGCTCTCGGCGCCCCAGGTTGCCACCACAAGCGTGTCGGCTGGGCTGAGATACCGGTCGCCGCCCGGCGTCGTTCCCTTCATCCGGCCCTCGACCGGATCAGGTTCACGGCTAGGGGGCGCCACAGGCCCCGGCGACCAGACTCGGGTTGACCGAGCACAGGCAACTGGCGGTGATGCCCATGTTGCCCGCGTTGGAGCCCGGGTCCTGCTTAGTCACCGGGAAGATACACTGTGGGGGGATCGGGGTGCTCCCGCAATCGGCCATCGAGGTCGGGTTTTCGACTGGATCGAAGGTGTCGCTGGTGGGCCGGAATACACGTAACAGCAGGACGTCGGTCTCGCTGTCCTTGATCCATCCGGTGGTGTCGAATACCGTGCCGTCGCTCTTGTAATAGGTGCTGGGGGGGGTGGCCGCCATGGAGTAAACCGTCTCTTTCGTTTCCGTGTTCCCGTCGAGGTGGAAGACTGCCATGGTGCCATGCTGACGCACGAATGTATCGAGCGCCGGGGCGGGGATGACGTCGCTCGGGCTGGCTTCGCGTGACGCGACGATGCATTGAGCGGTGCTGGCGGTCGCCGCCGCGGCCCCGTTCGGCAGTGTTGCGATGAGCGGCGCCGCTGCCGCCGCGGCCTGGAGCAAGCGCCGTCGGACCTGAAGAATCGGCTCGCGATCCGTGTTGGGTTCCAAGGGCTGATGGATCATCGTAACTCCTGAAGGCCGTGATCAAGTGAGCGCACGCGAATTTCATACCATCGAGCAATCGACTTGATCTGTCGTATGGCGGACTGCCGTGTTGCCGCTGCGGACGACCCCGGTGTAAGAAAAACCGACACTCGATCGCCGGATCTCTTTGCGTATCTTCCAAGTATACCCGTCGTTGTTGGTTTTGCGTTTCTCGTAACCCAATGTTTGATAATTTTGCACTGAAAACGAAAAACCAAAAACTCAAAACCGTTCCGTATATAACGGCCGCGTCGAATCAGGTCAGTCTTGGCGAAGGGTGCGGATCTCCTGAGCGGCAGGCACCCGTCAGGCCAGACCCCGATCCCGGCGCCAGGTCTGGATCGCCTCGCGGTCACTGGCCTGATCGGCGGCATAGCGTCGCTCGAGTTCCGCGCGCCGCTCGCCGGGTGCATCGCGCAGCAGCGTGGCGACACTCATGACTGGTCCGTTTCCCGGCACCGCGCCCTCGGTGACCGCGGCGACGTAGACACTGCGGTCGCCGATGTCCAGCGTCTCCTCCACCCGGCAGTCGAGCCAGGCGACACAGTCGGCATAGAGTGGGTTGCCATCCGGCGTCGTCGCCGGCGGCAAGTCGGCGAATTTATCCTGCTGATGGCCGCTCTGGAGTCCGAAACGCCAAACCGCATCCAGACCGCCGAGCGGCAACAGGTGCAGGGCGAACCGCCCGCTGCCCGCGATCAGCCCCCAGGTGTGATGGTGGCGGGCGATGGCGATCAGCATCCGCGGCTGCGTGGCGACGATCGACGCACGGACCGCCGACGTGGCGATCAGGCCACCGCGGCGTCCACCGTGGGCGGCGGTCACCAGCCACATGGGTGGATCATAGAGGTGAAAGACGGCGGCAATCGCGTCCTGATTCATGGTTTTTCGATCAGTCAGGGCCGGTGGGCCGGCGTGCGGCAGGGTTTGATGATGATTGCGGCGCCGGGGTCAGGCGCGGGTCGGCGGCTAAAGATGCGGGGGTGATCTCCAGATAGCCGTCCCCGGCGTCCTCCAGATACATGGGGCCGAACAACGCGTTGTCGGCGTGATCGGCGCGATCGACCGGGAGTGGGTCGGGGCGGGCGGGCACCGGGTCATGGCCTTGCTCCGACGGCCAGGCGCCGGCGTCCGGCGCACTGTCCTCCACGCGCATTGGTGTGCCGTATGGATCGCGGGGTTGGCCCGCCGGGCGGGCCTGCGGTGGTCTCCCATCCACGATCCGGTTGCCGATGGCGTCCGCATACACCCCGTCCCCCAGCGGGTGGTAGCTGGCGCCGTACGGATCCATAAAGCTGCCGTCGGGTTGCGGGTAATAGTAGTTGCCGCCGCGATCGACCAGACTGCCGTCGCCGTAGCCGGAATCCCGCAGCGTCGTTGCCCCGGTGCTTGCCCAGACCAGCAACAGTATAAAACCCACGCCGACGGTTGGCCGCCGAGGGTGGGTGGATTGTCCGCGCCTGGGCTTCATCCCGGTGCCGCTGTCGGCGGCGCCGACTGGTCTGCGGGTGCGGCAACCACAGCGGTACCGGCGGCATTGCCGACCGGCGGCGTCGGGTAGGCGGGGCGAACGCCTTGGTCCAGCCGTGCTTTGAGCCGAAACAGACAGTAACCCTCTCCCAGATCCTGCAACTCGCCCAGTTCAAGGCGGATATCCTTGTCGCCATTGATCAGTAATACCGTGGAACCTTCCCAAAACTGCGCTTGGTCGGGGAGCAGTACACCCCAGCCCGTCGCGTCCCCGTAGGTCAACAGGACACGGATGGGTGCGGCGGTGGGGGTGGCGATGCTCGGTGCCATGGTTCCTTCGAACGGCCGGATGGCGCCGGGACGCGCATAATCGGCGATGACGGCCACGTCGACCTGAACCATGCCTGTATCCGGCCGCTGGATGCGTGCGACCTTGCCCAAACGGGGGCAGCGGATACCAGCCTCGCCGACCCCATAGGCGAGGAAGGAGCCGATCGTCAGGCGATGCGTAAAGCGGGTTTCCTGGGTGTGGAGACGCAGATAGCGAGGCGCCTCTTGGAGCACATACCAGAGACTGGCCGCGGTCGCCGTGTGGTCTTCGCCGATGGCGGCCGAGCGTTGCGCGAACAGGTCGGAGAGTTCACGGGCGGCGGCGACGCGCCCGGTCGTTTCAAAGATCGCCAGGAGGTGATCGTAAACATCGGGAAAACTCGCATGGATGCGCAGGTCCCGCTCCTCGGGGCGGCTGCCGGGCGCGGTCCAGGCCAGGGGATGACGTTCGGCGATGCCTACCAGCAGATAGCCCGCGGCCAGGAACTGCGACGGATGCAGGGGCGCGAAGCGACGGGGCAGGCTCCGCGGGTTGCGGGTGGCGCGGGCCTGACGCAACTGGTCGAAATCGGCTCGGGCCTGGAGCGCGAGGTTGGCGTAATCGATCAGGATGGCTGGTCCCTGGTCCGTCGGCAGCGGATCCCGCACCGGCTCCCGGTCCGCATAACAACCGGTCAGTACCTGGAACTCGCCGCCGCCGGCGGCGCCATCGGACGGGAGGAATCGCACGCCGTCCCGAACGAGACGGCAATAGTCCAGGGCGAACGGAAACAAGGCCTCCGGCCAGGCCAGACAGCCGATAATCTCGGGGACTTGGAGTGCGCCGTAGAGATCCTGGACGCTGCGCGGCTGGCGTCCGGCGAGTGAGCCGACCAGTGCACCTACCGTGTCTTGGGGGATGTCGACCAGTTCGTACTCGAGCATCACCCGATAGACCGTATTGGCGGTGCGCCACAGGTCACCGTCCAGGCGTTGGTAGCGCAGCGCGCTCACCTGCTGGATCATCCCGATCACTTCGAGCAGGCGATGCGCGCATTGATGGACGCGGCGCCGCGCCCGCACGTACCAGAAACGGCCTTTGCCGTAATCGGTTTGGAAGACGAGTTGGTAGGCCGTGAGCAGAACGCGCAGGGCCGCGGAAATTGCATTCAGAGCCTCCCGATGCCCCGACTCTTCGGGTACGCCGCCGCGGCGCGCGAGTTGCTCGGTGACCAGACCGCGGCCGGTTCTGGCGACCGCCGCCAAGCCAATCTCGGCCAGTTCAAAGCGTCGATCGATGGCGACCCGACTGCGGTTGACCAGCCGGGCATGTTCCGTGATCGTCGCCAGGAGCGCCCAGGGATTCTCACGCTCGGCGGTGTAGAGCGTTTTGACCCGTGACGGGTCGACCTCCGGGCGATGGCGTGATCCGCGGGGCAGCAGGCAATCGAAGCGCAACTCGAGAGTGCGTGCCGGCAGGCCGGTGCCCAGAAACCGTGTCCAGGGACTTTGTCCTTCCGGACGGAGTGCGTCGTCGAGATTCATGTGCCGGCTTACTCGCGTCCGGTGGCTTCCCGGTACGCGGCGGAACGTCGGTCGCCTCCGCGTGGACGAGGTGACGCGCGGCGGTCCGCCTGTTTCTCGATGTGGGTGCAGAACTCGGGATCACCCAACACCCACGCTTTGTTGGTGGCGTCGCGGATGCGATTCAACAGGGCCTCATCCGGCGGCTTGCCGAAGCCTTTCAGATAGGCCGTCTGGCGGGTCTTCGGGCTGCGGCCTTGTCGCTCGTAAGCGGCGTGGGGGGTGACCAGGCGGTCCTCCGCGCCGGTCGCGTTGGCTGCGAAGCTCGACCAGGCGTAATCGGCCGGGGCCGCGACCAGCCCGGCACGAACCGGGTTGGATTCCACGTACTGACTGATCGGCACCAGGAAAGCGGCGGGGTCGAAGAGGGTCGCGCGGTAGCGGCCTTCCCACAGGGTGCCGGTGCGGTCGTAGCAATTGTTGAAGTACTGGACATAATAGCGTCCGACGTACTGCATCAGCTTACCAACGCCGTCGTTGCTGAAGGGTGTCAACACCAGATGGAAGTGATTCGGCATCAAAACGTAGGCGTGAATCTTGCACTCAAATTTCTCGGCAGCCGCACCGATTTTTTCCCATAAAAACCAGTAATCTTCTTCCTTGAAAAGGATTTGCTGGCGATTGTTGCCGCGCTGGATCACATGCTGCGGAACACCTGGCAAAACAAAGCGGGGTAAGCGTGCCATGAGTGGGGTCGGATACGGTTGATTGGCATGATGTGAAGTATAGACGACCCCAGGCCCGGTCAATCCCGACATCGCTTGATCGCCGCCGGTCATAGCGCCAACCCCGCATCTGCCCGTATACTCACGAGTTCGATCAACCGGAGCAAAGATCTTGGACATCAATCCTATTGCCAATACGATCAATGACCTGAAGGGGCGCGTCGCGTCCCTTAGGGGGTATCTTTGACTACGAGGAGCGCAAAGAGCGGCTGACGGAGGTCCTGCGCGAGCTCGAAGATCCCGCGGTCTGGAACGATCCGGAGCGGGCTCAGACCCTGGGTCGGGAGCGTGCGGCCCTGGAAACCGTGGTGCTGACTGTCGATGAGATGACGGCCGCGCTGCGCGACGCCGACGACCTGTTGGCCCTGGTCGCCGAGGAAGAGGATGAGGTGACCGCGGCGGACCTGATCCGCGACCTGGAGCGGTGCGAGCAACGCGTCGGCGGACTGGAGTTCCGCCGCATGTTCGCCGGGCCGATGGACGACAAGAACGCCTTCGTCGACATCCAGGCCGGCTCCGGCGGGACCGAGGCCCAGGATTGGGCCGAGATGCTGTTGCGGATGTATCTGCGCTGGGGTGAGCGGCGCGGGTTCAAGACCGAACTGCTGGAGGTCTCCGAAGGCGAGGTGGCCGGCATCAAGTCCGCGACCGTCCATTTCGAGGGGGATTATGTCTTCGGCTGGCTGCGAACCGAGATCGGCGTCCATCGGTTGGTGCGCAAGTCGCCCTTCGATTCCGGCAACCGCCGCCATACCTCCTTTGCGTCCGTGTTCGTCTCCCCGGAGATCGACGACACCGTGGAGGTCGAGATCAACCCGGCGGACTTGCGCATCGACGTCTACCGGGCGAGCGGCGCCGGCGGCCAGCACGTGAACCGCACCGAATCCGCCGTGCGCATCACGCATAATCCCACCGGGATCGTCGTCCAGTGCCAGAACGAGCGCTCGCAGCACAAGAACAAGGACCGGGCCATGAAACAGCTCAAGGCCAAGCTCTACGAGTTCGAGATGCAGAAACGCCGGGCCGCCCAGCAGGTGGTGGAGGACAGCAAGTCCGATATCGGCTGGGGCAGCCAGATCCGCTCCTATGTGCTCGATCAATCGCGCATCAAAGATCTGCGCACCGGCGTCGAGATTGCCAACACCCAGTCGGTGCTCGACGGCAATCTTGACCCCTTCATCGAGGCGAGCTTGAAGAGCGGCCTGTAACTTTCGCAAAACCATGGAGATGTATGGAGATGTCTGAATCGATCCAGGGCGAGTCGAGCGGCGCGCCCGCGCTAGAGGAGCATCGGGACGATAATAAGCTGATCACTCAGCGTCGCGAGAAGTTGGCGCAGTTGCGCACCCAGGGCAATGCCTTTCCCAACGATTTCCGGCGCGACGCGCTCGCCAACGACCTGCTCGCCGACTATGGCGATTGGGCGGTTGAGGCCCTGGAAGCGGCCCCGGTCCGAGTCACCATCGCCGGCCGCCTGATGAGCCGCCGGATCATGGGTAAGGCCAGCTTCTCCCACGTGCAGGACATGTCGGGCCGCATCCAGATCTTCGTCCAGCGCGAAGTTCTGGGTGAGGACGCCTATGCCGTCTACAAGCGCGAAATGGATATCGGCGACATCGTCGGCCTTGAGGGCACCCTGTTCAAGACCAAGACCGGCGAACTGTCGGTGCGCTGTCAGTCGCTGCGCCTGTTGACCAAGGCGCTGCGGCCGCTGCCCGAGAAGTGGCATGGTCTGGCCGACCAGGAGACGCGCTACCGTCAGCGTTACGTGGATCTAATCGTCAACGAATCGACCCGTGCCGCCTTTCGCACCCGCATCGCCATCATCCAGTACATCCGCGATTATCTGAACTCCAAGGCCTTCCTGGAGGTGGAAACGCCGATGATGCACGTGATCCCGGGCGGGGCGGTCGCACGTCCCTTCGTGACCCATCACAATGCGCTCGATATGACGCTGTACCTGCGGATCGCCCCGGAGCTCTATCTCAAGCGGCTGGTGGTCGGCGGGTTCGAGCGTGTCTATGAAATCAACCGCAATTTCCGCAACGAGGGCCTGTCCACCCGCCACAATCCCGAGTTCACCATGCTGGAGTTCTATCAGGCCTACGCGGACTACCGCGACCTGATGGATCTGACCGAGGACCTGCTGCGGGGCATGGCCGAGGCGGTGCTGGGCAGCCCGGTGTTCGACTATCAGGGCACCCGGTTCGACTTTGGTCTGCCGTTCGAGCGGCTGAGCGTGCGCGACGCCGTGTTGCGCTTCAATCCGGGGTTCACGCCGGCCGATATCGACGACCTGGAGGCCGCGCGGCGCAGCGCGGCGACCCTGGGCATCCATCCCAAGGACGACTGGGGCCTGGGCCGCATCCAGATCGAGATCTTTGAGCAGACCGGCGAACACCAGCTCATTCAACCCACCTTCATCACCGAGTACCCCACCGAGGTCTCGCCGCTGGCCCGCGGCAATGATCACAACCCGTTGGTCACCGACCGTTTCGAGTTTTTCATTGGCGGGCGCGAGATCGCCAACGGCTTCTCTGAGTTGAATGACCCCGAGGATCAGGCCGAGCGCTTCCGCCATCAGGTCGCGCAGAAAGATGCCGGGGATGAGGAAGCCATGTTCTTCGACGCCGATTACATCCGCGCCCTGGAATTCGGCCTGCCGCCGACCGCGGGCGAGGGCATCGGCATCGACCGGCTGGTGATGCTGTTCACCGACTCACCCTCGATCCGCGATGTGCTGCTGTTTCCGCACCTGCGGCCGGAGGACTGAGCCCATCTGCCGTGCGATCCTTGGGCATGCGTAGGAGCCCGCTGGCGGGCGACCGTCAGTGGTCCTCGGGAGCGGTCGCCCGCAAGCGGGCTCCTACGGGGTTGCGGTTAGATCGTGGGGTGAGACGGTCTTGCGCATCCGGCGCGCGACCACGGATGCGGTCATCAAGACTCGGCGGAAAACCCGTAGGGCGGTGCCGTCAGCTGCAGCAGCGAACCGGTCGCGCCCAGTCTGACGTCACCGGCCTCGGCTGCCGCGATCTCCGCGACCGCCAGGAGCGCATAGCGGCCCCCGCCGAGCGGACGCGCATCGACCACCCGCCCGGCACCCTGTTCGGAGGTGCTGCCCGCCGCGTGAAGTTCATCGCCGGGTTGCGGCGGCGTCGGGCTCTCGACTTCCGCCAGATACATGCGGCGCTTGAGTGTGCCCAAGTAGCGCATCCGCGCGACCACCTCCTGACCGACATAACAACCCTTGTTGAAGTTGACTCCATCAATGAGTTGCATGTTCACCATCTGCGGGACAAAGGTCTCGACGGTGGCGTTATATACGTTAGGAATGCCGGCGCGAATGTCGAGCAGGGCCCAGGCGTCCGCGTCCCCCCTCACTGAGTCGGGTGCCAAGGCATCCCAGAGGGGTGCCAGCCGCTCGAACGGGCCGATCAACTCGAAGCGTGGGAGCGGGGCCGGCAGGCGCAGCACGGCGACCTGGCCGGTCACTGCCAGATCATTGTCCGAGTCCGGCAGCGCGAGCCCGAGCGCCGCCAGGGCGCCGACCGCACCGCTGCCGGCGATGCCGATGCGGATCGGGCCGTCGCTTTCGTCTTCGAGTGTGACCCGGGCGCGCATCACGAACAGCCGCAACCGTTTGAGTGTGTCGGCGACCCGTTCGCGCGGCAGTTGGAGCACGATTGCGTCGCCCAGGCGCAGGACCCGGAACAAGGCGAGCATCCGGCCCTTGGGGCTGCAGTGGCCGCTCAGTTGGCTGTGGGTGTCCGAGACGGCCCGGACATCGTTGGTCAACTGGCCTTGCAGAAAGGTCACGGCATCCTCGCCGCGCACCGCGATCAGCCCCAGGTGGGAGAGGTCATAGCGGGTGCAGTCCGCGTCGGCAGGCGCCCCCGGCGCCGGTTCGTGCGCGTCCGCGTCGCCGCTTGCGCCACGTGCGGTGAGAAAAGCGCGCCAATCAGGATTCATCTTCGCTACCCTCGTGCTGCGGCGCCGCCCATCGGCGCCTGTCGATCACGGCATCGGGGGTATCATACCCAAAGCCCCAGTCCCTCACTTGCATCACGCGGAGCATTCAGCCACTTGTCGTCACATCAACCCAGTCCGCCGGCAGATAGCCTGGTGCTTTACAAGGTGCATCCCGCCCGTGTCGTCAGCGTGGGCGAAAAGATCGAAATCGCGCTCGAAGGCGGGCAGTCCAAGCGCGTGCGCGCCAAGGATGTGGAGCTGCTGCATCCGGGGCCGCTACGCAGTCTGGGCGAACTCGTGCCGCAGGACGGCGAGGTCGAGGCCGCCTGGGAGCTGCTGGAAGGAAGCGAGACCAGCCTCCAGGAATTGGCCGAACTCGCCTTCTCCGCCTTCACCCCGGTCACCGCCTGGGCCGCCTGGCAACTGGTGGCGGAGGGGCTCTGCTTCACCGGCACCCCCGGCGCCATCCGGGCCCGTCCGCGGGCCGAGGTCGAGCACGACCGCGCCCAGCGTGATGCCAAGGCCATCGCCGAGCGGGAGTGGCAGGCCTTTCTCGGGCGCATGGCGCAGGCCGCGCCGGCACCGCAGGACGCCGACCGTCTCACCGAGGTAGAGCGTCTGGCGCTGGGCCACAGCGAGCGCAGTCGGATCCTGGAGGCCTTGGGCCACGAGCAGACCCCGGTCAATGCCCATCGCGCCCTGATTCAGGTGGGGCATTGGTCGGATCGCCATAATCCCTATCCAGGGCGTTGTTCCGTGCCGACGGCGGATCCGGACCTGCCGGTCCCCGCGTTACCGGATCAACCGCGCCTCGACCTGACCGATTTGCCGGCCTACGCGATTGATGATGAGGGCAACCAGGACCCGGATGACGCGGTGAGCCTCGATGGCGACCGGCTCTGGGTCCATGTGGCAGACGTTGCGGCGCTGGTCGCGCCGGACGGCGCTGTCGAGCGCGAGGCGCGCGCGCGCGGCAGTAACCTCTATCTGCCCGAGCGGGTCATCAACATGCTTCCCCAGGGCGTGACCGAGCAGTTGGGGTTGGGCTTGCAGCCCGTCTCGCCCGCCCTGTCGATTGCGCTGCGCTGTGATGAACAGGGGGCGCTGACCGATATCGAGGTCCATCGGACCTGGATTCGCGCTCAGCGACTGAGCTATGACACGGTGGATGGCCGGCTCGGTGAAGCGCCGTTCGCCGCTATGTGTGCATTGACCGACCGTTTTCGTGCCCGGCGAGTGGCCCTGGGGGCGATCTCGCTGGATCTGCCGGAAGTGAGTGTGCGGGTCGTCGACGGTTGGGTGACGATCCGGCCGCTCCCGCGTCTGGCCAGTCGGGGGCTGGTCACCGAGGCCATGCTGATGGCCGGCGAGGGGGTGGCGCGCTTCTGTCAGGAGCACGGAATTCCGATCAGTTACGCCACGCAGGTGGCGCCGGACGCCGGCGATCAGCCGCGCGATCTCGCCGCCATGTACGCGCGCCGACGCACCTTCAAGCCGACTCGGATGTTGGGAACCCCGGAGCTGCACGCCGGTCTGGGACTGCCGCTCTACACCCGCGCCACCAGTCCTTTGCGGCGCTATTCGGACCTCCTGGTCCACCAGCAGCTCTGTGCCTGGCTGTCCGGCCAGCCGCTGCTGACCGCGGAGCAGGTCACCGAGCGGATCGGCGAGGCCGAGGCGGCCGCGGGTACGGTCCGGCGGGCCGAACGGCTCTCGAATTTGCATTGGAAGCTGGTCTTTCTCAAAGATCACCCGGACTGGCAGGGCGAGGCGATCATCGTCGGGAAGGAGGAACGCAAGGGCGTGGCCCTGATCGGCGCGCTCGCCTTGGAGACGCGGCTGCGGCTACGCGATGAACCCGATCTGAACCAGGGCGTGCGGGTGGCCGTCAGAGAGGTTGACGTGCCGGATCAGACAGTCAGCTTTCGGGTGCTGGGCTAAACCGCCCCCAGTGCGACAGGCGATGTCATCGCCTTCGGACGCGATATACGGAACGGTTTCTGAGTTTTCGGTTTTTCGTTTTTCGTTAAAAACTATCAAACATCGGGTTACGAAAAACGAGAAACGAAAAACCAACAACGAAGGGTATAACCGGACGTTCGGGGGGTTCAAACCCGCCCCTATACCAAGGGTCTGTCCGGATATCAGGTCGCGATGCCGGAGCGTCGACTGTCGTCCGTCGATGAATCAGGCGCGACGCACGACCCTGCGCGAAAAATCAATAGATGAAATTAATAGATTTGCAGAAAAAGCCTAAGATTTCTATGTTGAACTTCCGCGCATCCTGACTTTGTCGGTGACGTCGAGGTATACGGAACGGTTTTGAGTTTTCGGTTTTTCGTTAAAGATTATCAAACATTGGGTTACGAGAAACGAAAAACCAACAACGACAGGGATAACAAGCGACGCGGGGCACCAGCCCCGCGTCGTTATCGATTGCCCGGATCACCGACTACTCGCGACCGGGATCGGTTCGATCAAGCCCGCCAGTGCCGCACCGCACCCGTGTCGATGTGCACAAAGTCCGAGCCGGGGTAATAACCCACTCCGCCGCGGCCAAGGGCCAGTGCGGCATCGCGGATCTCTCTGGTGGCCAAGTCGGGGAAGCGAATGTCAAGCGCCTGACCGGACAGGTGCAGGCTGTTGCGGGCGACCCGATGGCCGGTCCGGCGCAACATGGCGTTGGTTTGCGGTGAGCGGTAAGCGCTCAGGATCTCGTAGCGGGCCTCGGTGTCACCCAGCGATGCTTTGACGTCGTAGAGCAGGTCGAACAACTGCGGGTCGATCGCAACCTTGTCGCCGGTGCGGAAGTCCCGCAGAAACCAGTTGAGTTGCTGCAGCGCGCTGCGTTTGTAGTGGTCGCCGACCCGGTACACCAAAGAGACACGCTCATCGGTGTGCATGTGGTGTAGCGACAGTGCCCGTGGGCGTTCGGCCGGCCGTCTTGCGAGCGCCGGCGCCGCGACGGCGGACAGGGATAACCCCAAGAAATAACGTCGATTCATGTTCCCCCCGGTACATTTGACGTTGTGATGGTGCAAGCCGATTATAGGTGGCTCGATCGGAAAAGCAATAGCAAATTGACGTGGATCGGTATCCGTTCGTCGATTCTTGCAACACACTAAGAAGTCAATATAACCCTACGAGAAAAATCGGGAAATAATGAGCGACTCAGCGACTACTTGATTCGGCTTCAGATTTGTTTCCGATGGGCGGTCTCGCGGTTCACCGAAATCGGTGCTAGAGTTCGATGATGACGACGAACGTTGAGATCATTCGCAGTGAGCCGCTCAGCCACGGGTTTCTGAGGCTCAATCGCTACCGTCTCGGTCTGGCCGTGCCGGGTTCGGCGGCGCGGGTCGTCGTAGACCGTGAGTGTATAGATGGCCTGCGTGCCGCGATGGTGCTGCCCTTCGATCCCGTGTCCGGTCAGGTCGTGCTGGTCGAGCAGTTCCGCGTCGGAACCCGGCACTCGGCCACCGGCGGCCTGACCTGGGAACCGCCGGGCGGTGTGATTGCGACGGGGCAGGGTGCGGCGGAAACGGCTCGACGGGAGGCGTTCGAAGAGACCGGATGCCGGCTCGGCGCCATGACCCGCATTGCCGTCTGTCACCCCAGCCCCGGCTTCAGCGACGAGTGTGTGGCTATTTACTGCGGCGAGTTGCTCGATACCGACCTCCCCGCGACCGCGGGAAATCCGCACGAGGGCGAATACACACGCGTCGTTTTACGCGGTCTGGATGGCGTGATCCATGATCTTGGTCATGGGCGGCTCACCGCAGCCACCCTTATCATTGCGATCCAGTGGCTGGCGTTGAACCGCGATCGGATCTACGAACTGTGGGCTGCCGGGCCGAGCGGGTCAGCCGCCGTCGAACTCGCGCAGTGACTCGAATCCGGGGAACAAGGGGGGATGGCATGCCGATCATCATGTTGGCACTGGTGTTCGCGGCGTCGGCGTGCGCCGTGACCGGCGTCCGTGCGGACGTGTACAAGTATGTGGACGCCAAAGGCAATACCTATTTCACCGACGCGCCGCTCAAGGGCGCCAAATATCGGCTGGAGTGGAAGCGCGAGTCGCGCGGTCTGGTCAACGAGAATCGTCAGCGGCTGGCGAGTCTGAACCCGCGGCCGGCCGCAAACCCGGCCCCGTCCTCCTCCAAGTCGGCCGCGGCGAGCCAGTCACTGGCGGCCCGTCGCGCCCGTTTCGAGCGCCTGATCAACGCCTATGCGCGGCTCAACAAGCTGAGTCCGGAGCTGCTCCACGCCGTGATCCGCACCGAATCCGCCTACAACCATGAGGCCGTGTCGCACGCCGGGGCTCAGGGTCTGATGCAATTGATGCCGGGCACCGCGGCGCGCTACGGGGTCAAAGACAGTTTCAATCCGATCGAGAACCTGCGTGGCGGGGCGGCCTACCTGCGCGATCTGCTCGACCTGTTCGGCCAGGACCTCACGCTGGCCCTGGCCGGATACAACGCCGGGGAAAATGCCGTCATCCGCAACGGTTATCAGATCCCGCCCTACTCCGAGACGCGCAACTATGTGCGCCAGGTGCTTGAGCACATGGGGTACGAGCGGCCGGCCGGCGGCTGAGGCGCTTGCCCTATTGGCTCGGCTCGTCCTCTTTCTCATAAGGCGCGATGCCGGTGGCCTCGATCCGGTAGCCGGCATCGGCCAGGTCACTGCTGGTCGGGGTGACCTTGAGGGTTCCGGTGACCCAGATAGTGTCGAACAACTCACCCTCGAAGGCCTGCTCCGGCGCCAGTTTGACATAGACAGTCTGGTTGGCCGGCGGCGGCGGTACGTGAATGCAGGCGCCGTAGTAGGGAACCAGCAGAAATTCGGTGATCTTGGTCGACTCCGACTCCACGGGGACGATAAAGCCGGGCAGCCGCACCAGTTTACCGTCGAGTGCGGGCACCACCGGGGCCTCGGCCCAGAGCTGTTTGAGTTTGCTCATGAGTTCTTTGGCCTGCGGGTCATCGTCCTGTAGGCTGTTGAGGTCGTACTTGTCGAAGAGTGTGTCCGGCTGCCAGTCCTCCGGGATCAGGGTGTCCCAGTCCAGGTCCTGGGGGGTCGCTGCCGTCAACTCCGTAGCCGCGGCCGTCTCCGCGGTCTCGGTCTGAGCCTTGCCGTCATTCGCTTGGCCGTTCTCCGATTGGCCGTCGCAGCCGGCTATGCCGGCCGCCAATACCAATGCTGCCAGGGTGTCTATCAGACGCATAGTCCAGGGTCTCCAATGACTCAAATGCGGATCAGCAGCCCGTCGGACAGCGACAGGCGGTAGGCGCGATAGCCGGCAATCAGTCCGACCAGGATACCGGCCGCGACCACCGCGGCCAGCAACAGACCCTCCGCGGCGCTCGGCGGCCCCATGCCGATGAAGAGCCCGAGCCGGTCGGTGATCAGGGGTCCGCCCAGCACGAGCGCGCCATAGAGTAACGCAACTCCCAGCAAGGCGCCGACCAGGGTGAGGAAGACGGCTTCCCCCAGGATCAGCGCGAGCACATGGGCCGGGCGCGCGCCCACCGAGCGCAGGATCGCCATCTCCCGGCGCCGCTCGTTCAGGCTGGTCAGCAGCGCGGTCAGCATGCCGAACAGCCCGACCACGACGACCGCGGCGGACACCGCCAACAGGGCCCGTTCACCGATACCGATCAGACTCCAGAGGTCCGCCAGCGCGACCCCAGGAAGGATCGCGAGCAGCGGTTCCTCCGGATAGTCATTGACGGCGCGTTGGACCTGGAAGGTTGCGATGCGCGATTTGAGTCCCACCAGAACCGCCGTGATCGCCTTGGGTGTCAGGGCGCCGGTCGCCGCCAGCGCACGGGTCTGCTCCGCGTCGGGAGAACGGCCCGGGGCGGCGGCACCCGACTCCCAGCCGACATGGATGGCCTCGATGGCCGTGAGACCGACATGAACGGTGCGATCGACCGGCGTCCCGGTGGGGGCCAGGATGCCGACGACCCGAAAGGGTTTGTCCGCGTGACGGGCGAAGCTCACATCCCCGGTCCCATGGGCGATGACGATCGGGTCGCCCAGCCGGTAGCCCAGGGTCCGCGCTACCTCGGACCCCAGGACCGCATCGTAGAGGTCCGTGAAGGGTTCACCCTGGGCCAGCGTGAGCCCGCGGTCGCGGGCATAGCCGTAGTGCTCGAAATAGGCGGCGGTGGTGCCGAGTACGCGGAAGCCCCGGTGCGAGTCACCCAACGAGAGCGGAATGGTCCAGGCGACCTTGGGAAGGTTGGTGATCGCCTGATAACTTTCCCAGGAGATGTTGTTGGTGGCGTTGCCGATGCGGAACACCGCGTACAGCAGCAGGTTAATGGGGCCGCCGCGGGCGCCGACGATCAGGTCGGTGCCGGAGACCGTATTGGTGAAGCCCTCGCGCACCTCCCCGCGCAGCCGCTCCACCCCGATCAGCAGGGTGACGCTGAAGGCGATCGACAGCAACGTCAAGAGCGCGGTGAAGCGCCGGTTCAGCAGGCTTTTCCAGGCGAGTATGAGAATTGGCATGATGTCGGTGTTCGCCCCAGTGTCCGTCAGGCTGCCGCGAGGTTCAGTTCAGCGAGTCGCAGGGTGCGGTCGAACAGCCCTTCGAGACTCGCGTCGTGACTGACGAAGACCAGGGTCAGCCCGGCCTCCCGACATTCCCGAAACAGCAATTCGACGAAGCCGGCGCGCCGGTCGGCATCGAGCGCCGAGGTGGGCTCGTCGGCGATCAGCACTTCCGGTGCGCCGATCAGCGCCCGCGCCGCCGCCACCCGCTGTTGTTGGCCGACCGAGAGCTCAGTCACCGGGCGGGCGCGCAGACCGGGGTCGTCCAGGTCCAAGTGGGCGAGCAGGCGCACCGCCTCCGCCTTCAGGCTGCCGCCGCGCGCCAGAGCGCGGGCGCGCCGCCGCCGCGAAAAGCGGCAGGGCAGGGTGACATTATCCAGCATCGAGAGATAGGGAATCAGGTTGAACATTTGAAACACATAGCCCACGTGGTCGGCGCGGAAATGGTCGCGCTCCACCGCGCCGAGGCGATGCAGCGGCTGATCCAGCACGGTCAGGGTCCCGTCGACCACGGGCAGCACCCCGGACAGCAGCCCCAGCAGGGTGGTCTTGCCGCTGCCGCTCGGTCCCTCGATGAACACCCGCTCACCCGGCTGAATGTCCAGGGTGTCGATAGCCAACACCGGCGGCAAGTCCGCCCGCCAGCGAAAGCGCAGGTCACGGATGGCAATCGCCGCTGTCGCGCATGGGGTCAGGGGGTTTGCTGTCATGGTTAGGTCGATCAATCGAGTCGATGCGGAGCGGGGTCCAACCGGCCGGAATGTTACATTGTACCAGACGTGCTTGCGCTTTTCGGTCTTCCGCATGTCATCCGGCCCCAGCGCAGCAGATGTACTGCCGCTCGCCGCCGACAGTGATCCCCACTTGTGATCCGCATCCAGTGCGCCACCTTCAGGAGTGGATAACAACCCGGAGGAACACCATGAAACGTCCCGCTCTCACCACGCTCGGATTCGTCGCGATCGCTTATGCATTCTCCGCCGCCCCGGCCTGGGCGGACTGGAATCTCGACCCGGCCCGTTCGCACCTGGCCTTCATTTCCATCAAGGGCAAGGACGTGGCCGAGATTCACACGTTCAAGGACATCGCCGGCACCATCGCACCCGATGGCCAGGCGAAAATCGTCTTGATGCTGGACAGTGTCGAGACCCTGATTCCCATCCGCAACGAACGCATGCGGGAGTTCCTGTTCGACACCGCCGACTACAAAGAAGCCGTGCTCACCGCCAAGATCGACCCGGAGCGGATCAAGTCGATGGCCGTCGGCGAGATTGCCGAGATCACCGCCGAGGGCGTGCTGTCCCTGCACGGCCAGACCCAGCCCATGGTGCTGGTGGTGCAGGCCGCGAAAGTGTCCGCCAACACCGTGATGGTGGCGAGCGTTAAGCCGCTGGTGATCGATGCGGCCAAGTTCGGCATGAGCGACGGCGTGGAGAAGTTGCGCGAACTGGCCGGTCTGGCGGCTATCAGCAACGCGGTGCCGGTGAATTTCGTCCTGACCTTCGTGGACGGCGGGACCTGATCCGCGCGCCGGGGCAACGCCCGCCGGTCGGACCTTGCCCCGCGTTCAGTGCCCGGACGTCGCGCACCGGAAGCACCTGAAGCGGACGCGGAGCCTGCGTCGGCCGCGCGACGGCGTCGAGCAAGTAGACGGGTGATGCCGTCTCCCGGCTTGGTCCTGTGCTTGGGCTACTGTAGCGTCGTCGCCGGGCGCCAGACGCTAGCGAGCCCCGCCGCTCATCAGAGACAAAGGTTGCGCTGACCATGTACGACTCACTCAAGATCGAAGGCTTTCGGGCGTTCGACTCGTTCGATCTCCCCCATCTGACCCGGGTCAACCTACTGGTCGGGAAGAACAATGCAGGCAAGACCTCGCTGCTGGATGCGGTGGAGATGGTAGCGTTGGGCGGGAAGCTCGCTTCGTTGTGGAGCAGTCCCATACGGCGACGTGAGATTTGGCCTGAGTCGCCCGACCAGAGCGCGAAAGGTCTCGGCTACCGGCAGCGGTTCCGAGACGCCGTCATCCGCTCGCCGCGTCGAACAAAGCGGCGATGGCGGCCGGCGGTCTGCCTCCGGAAAACAAGGCTGACCAGGCCTGCGCCGCCGGGATGGGTACGGGCAAGGCCTGAAGGCCGAGCCCGACAACGACGGCGATGAGCGGCGTCAGATCCTCACCGCGATGCTGATTGAAGACGACACGGGTGCGGGGTGCCGCGGCGCCGGCGCGCAGATCGGCGAGGATCTGCGCCACGTCTTCCAGTGCCCAAAGGTCCGGCAGGGCGGGACGTACCGGGATGATCAGGTGATCGGCGCCGATGAGGGTGTCCATGGTCCCGTTCGTAACGCTTGGGGGGCAGTCGAGCACCAGGTGGTCGAAACCCGGCATCCGGTCGGCGAGACTGCGCCAGATCGCGGTGCCGCACGCGCCGCGCACGACCAAGCCCCAGCGCGCGGCAAAGCGTTCACCCCAGGCGGTGGCGGTGCCCTGGGGATCGGTGTCGATCAGCAGGACCCGGTGGCCGTCCATGGCCAGGCGGACGGCATAGGCAATGGCGAGCGTGGTCTTGCCGGTGCCGCCCTTTTGATGCCAGAAGACGGTCCGCCGCGGGCCGGGCGCCGGGGTCTTCACTGGCCGGCCGATGGAGACCCGGCAGGGTGAATTGCCGGGCCGTCGGCACTTGGGTGGCCCGGTGCTGTCGGCGGCAGTGCCTCGATCTGGCGGACAATGGCCGCAATTTTGCCGTGCAGATCGGCGTTGTGGGCATGTGCCGCGGCATGTGCGGCATGTTTGGCCGCCGTCTGCGCATGTTGTGCATCGAGCGCAACCGTGTCTGTGCCGGCAGCGAGCGCCTGCTCATGGGCGGCGATCGCTTCACCGTGAGCGCGCATTTCGGTGGCCTCGGCGGCGATCTCACTGCGGTGCCGGCTGATCAGCCACAATAGCTTGTAGGCCGCCGCTTCGGCGGCACTGTGTTCGGTCTCGGCGTCGGCATTCTCGGCACTCCAGCGGGTGTGGTCTGCGGCCCAGGCCGCGTGCTCGGCTTCCATTTTAGCGACGTCGGCGGCACCAGCCGCGTAAGGGGCTAGCCCGGCCGCGGCGAAGGTCAGGGCAACGGCCAGCAGCGGCGCGTTCAGCGGACGGTAACAGTGGATCAAGGTCATGACAGTCTCTGTGAGCGGTTGGGTAGTTGGATCAGATCAGTTGGAGTCAAGGAACCCTCATGCCGCACCGCGGCCCTGTGCCGGCCGGCACCGTGTCGATCGGTCCGCCGCGCGTCAGGCACATCACGGGCGGCGCGTCTGCGGTCCGTGACGCCGGATCACCACAAGGCGTCCAGGGTCAGAAGATAGCGGCGACCGCCCCCGAACGGAGGCGCCGGCGAGCGGTGGATGGCGCCGCGACCGGCGTTGCCCTGCCACAGGGTCCCCTTGAGCAACACGATGGCGAAGGCGGGGGCGCGGCCGATGGCGGACTGTGCCGCGTCGGTGCCGATGGACCCCACCCGCAGCGGGCCGGCCTCCGTGTCCGCGTGTCGCAACGCGTCGCAATCGTCCAGCCATTCGGTGCCGGGTCCCCGATAGGTACAGACCAGGCGGATGCCGGTTTGGTCACGATGGAAACCTGGGCACATGGCGCGATCCAGCGACTCGAAGCGAAGCCCCAGACGCTCACAGCCCAGCAGATCCTCGTACATCTCCGCCACGTACCGCAGGTCCGCGATCAGCGCCGCGCGTCCCGGCAGCGCCGGCCAGGTCGGCGCGTCGGGACCGGTCAGGCGGTGCGGACCGTCCGCGACCCGCCTCAATCCGAGTCGAGTGGGGTCCGCCGCGTCCAGAAAGGCGGCAATCGCCGGGTCAATCGGGCGGGGCAGCACCAGGACCTGGACCTGGGGTTCGAAGATCGTGACCAAGTCCGCCGACCTCTCGGCCCAGTGGACCGTCCGCAAGCGTGTCTGAGCGTTGGTACGCATGGCGTCACGTGTCCAGGCACAAGAATATCCGGGTCTCACCGGTGCCGGCGACGGGGGGCGAGCGATGCACCAGTCCCATCCCCTGGTTGGCAGGGAAGATCTCTCCCTTCATGAGCCCCACCCAGCCGGTCTGCATGCGTGCCGGTTGACCGTGGCGGAGAATGGACTCATTGGGCAGGTGACCGATCAGGGCCTCCCGGTCCACCTGGCCGTCATCGAGCCATTCGGTGCCCGGTCCTCGATAGGTGCAGACGAGGCGCAGACGGGTGCGGTCGACATGGAACCGGCGGCACGCGTCATCGCTGACCACCTCCAGCCGCAGCTCCACCGGCCAGTCCGGGGCCAGGCGCAGGAAGCGGTCGAGCAGGTCCAGGAGATCGGCCGTCCAGACGGGCAGGTCCAGCGTGTCCAGGCCATGGTCCGCGAGCAGGGTGATGACGGCTCGCCGCCGTGCGTCCCAGCCAGCCCCGGATGCCAGGCGGTGACGGGCGGCCTGGGCCGGGAGCCGGGGGAGGCCCGCAAGCTCGGCAACCAACTCAGGATCGAGGGTGCGTTGCCACAGGGCCAGGTTCCGGGCCGGGTCCTGGATCCCGGTCAGCGCGGCCGGTTCGCGAGTGGGTCGCGGCCCCGTCGGGATGGTCCCGTGAGGTGCGGGGTGTTGCGTGTGGGTCGGCATCTGTGACTCCGGGAACATGAACCCTGATCGTATTCTTAGCGAGACATCACGCAGCGATGCTGACAGCGCGTTCATCCGGCCGCCCCCGTGACGCACGCGGCGCAGACCCCGTACAGCGTGATGTCGTGTCGCTGGACGCGGAAATCGCGCGGAACCAGGGCCTCCAGTCCCTGCACGCAGCCGTGCAGATCGAAGACCTGCCGACACTGTTCACACACTGCATGGTGGTGATGCCCGCGGTCGGCCGGTTCGTAACAAGGCGGGTTGCCCGGAATCTCGACCAGCAGGACGTCCTTACGCGCCATGAATGTCTTCAGGGCGCGGTACACCGTTGCCAACCCGATCCCCGCGCTGTCCGCGTTTGCCCCCTCCCGAATTTCCTGCGGCGTCAGCGGACGATCCGCCCGCCGCAAGGTGTTCAGGATCGCCTCGCGTTGCCGCGTGGAGTAGCTCATGCCCGTGCTCCCGTTGACCAGAACTGAGAATAGAGTATCATGTACCGCAAATGAGAAGCGAGTCTCATATTTTCCGGTGATCCTGATACCCGTTCCAGCTAATCCTGCGAATCCGTAGTGCCCGCGAGCGACCATCCAAAGCCATGGCTGCCCCCGCAACTGTACGCAGCGAGTCGCACCCGAGATCACCACTGGCCGCCGGACGGCGCCGGGAAGGTGGGTGTCGGCGCCGACCTGCAAGCCAGGAGACCTGCCGGTGTCGGGTGTCGATCAGTCAATCCGGGCGGGGTGTTCCGGTGGCGAGACGCAAGGTTTCCGCTTGCCTGGAACTCCCAGGGCCGGCCGGCCTGGGCCTCCCGTGGTCTCTCCCCGGAGCGATCCGCCCCTTTATTTTGGGGAGAGCGTTGTCATGCATATCATGGAGGGGTTCCTACCCCCGGTTCACGCCGCCGCCTGGGGCCTTGCGTCCCTGCCGTTTCTGGTCATGGGGGCACGCAGCGTCGCGCGGGTCACCCGCGAGCACCCGCGGGCCAAGCTGCTCCTGGCCAGCGCCGGCGCCTTCGCCTTCGTGCTGTCCGCACTCAAAATCCCATCGGTGACCGGGAGTTGTTCGCATCCCACCGGCACGGGGCTGGGGGCCATCCTCTTCGGACCCGCGGTGATGGCGGTGCTGGGGGCCATCGTGCTGCTGTTCCAGGCCCTGCTGCTGGCGCATGGCGGCCTGACCACTCTGGGTGCCAACATCTTCTCCATGGCCATCGCCGGCCCCTGGGTCGCCTATGGGGTGTTCCGGCTCGCCCGCACCCTGGGCGGCCCCCTGGCGCTGGGCGTATTCCTGGCCGCCGCCCTGGGTGACCTGGCCACCTATCTGGTGACCTCCGTGCAACTCGCGCTCGCCTTCCCCGATCCGCTCAGCGGCTTCCTGGGCGCCGTGACCAAGTTCGGGAGCGTCTTTGCACTGACCCAGATCCCGTTGGCCATCATCGAGGGGCTGCTCACCGTGCTGGTGGTCAACCTGCTGATCCAATTCAGCCGGGACGACCTTGACGAACTGGCCTTCGCCCCGGGGGTGGTGCGATGAAACGAACCAATCTGTTGCTCCTGGCGGCGGTGGTGGTCATCGCCGTCCTGCCGCTGCTCCTCCCGCTGCCCGGCGGGCTTGCCGAGCCCTTTGCCGGCGCCGATGCCCAAGCCCAGACCGCCATCACCGCGGCGAATCCGGATTACCAGCCCTGGTTCACGCCCCTGTGGGAACCGCCGAGCGGAGAGATCGAAAGCCTGCTGTTTGCCCTGCAGGCGGCCCTGGGGGCGGGTCTGCTCGGCTATTACCTTGGCCTGCGGCGCGGTGAGTCGCAGCGGCGCAAACCTGACGCAGAACCGGCCCGGCTCGACGCGCAGGCCGTCGATGCACGCGATTGACCGGCACGCCTGGACCAATCGTTGGCGCCGCCACCACCCCGGCGAGCAGCTGTTGCTCGCCGGCGGGGGGCTGGTCCTGGCCCTGACGCTGCCGCCCCTGACCGCCGGACCCCTGTTGTGCCTCCTCATGGTCGGTGCGACGGTGGCTGGGGCCGGAGTTCCCCTGCGCGCCTTCCTGGGGGTCATGGCTCTGCCGACGGGCTTTCTGCTCACCAGCGCGCCCTTTCTGGCGCTTTCGCTCGACTTGCGTGATGGACTGCACCTTGCCTACTCCCCCGCCGGGATGACACTCGCTCTGGAGGTGACCCTGCGTTCCCTGGGGGCACTGGCCTGTCTGGCCTTTTTGGCCTTGACCACTCCGGTCGCGGAACTGGTCCCCTGGCTGCGCCGCCTGGGGGTGCCGGCGGCCGTGGTGGAGATTGCGCTCCTGATCTATCGGCTGATCTTTATCTTTGCGGAGCGGGCGCTGGCGGGTCAGCAGGCGCAGGCCGCGCGCCAGGGGTATAGCACCAAAGGCCGCAGCCTCAAGTCGCTGGGGCTCCTGATCGCGACCCTGTTCCAACGGGCCTTGGAGCGGGCGCGCCGCCTGGAGGTCGGCCTCGCGGCCCGCGGCTACGTCGGTGAACTGCGCGTCCTGACCCCGGAGCGCCCCCTGTCCCGGCGCCGGCTGGCGGGTATTGGGGGTCTGCTGCTGGCGGTCGCCCTGGGGTCCGTGCTGCTGGATCGGGGCCTGGCATGAACCCGATCATCCTGTCTGCCCGGGGGCTGGAATACCGCTACCCCGGAGGCATCGTTGCCTTGAGCGGTTTGGACCTTGAGGTAGCACGGGGCCGCAAGCTCGCCCTGTTGGGCGCCAATGGCTGCGGCAAGACCACCCTGCTCCTGCACCTGAACGGCACGCTGCAGCCCTCCCGCGGCCAGGTCTTCCTGGACGGCGCGGTCGCGGGGTATGGCCGTCAGGCGCTCAATGTCTGGCGCAACAAGGTCGGGTTGGTCTTGCAGGAGCCGGACGACCAACTCTTCTCGGCCACCGTCGCGCAGGATGTTTCCTTCGGCCCGCTCAATCAGGGACTGCCGGAGGCGGCTGTGCGCGCACGGGTCGCCGAGGCGCTGGCGACCCTGCGCATCACCGCATTGGCCGCGCGTCCGACCCATTCGTTGAGCTTCGGCCAGAAAAAGCGGGTCGCCATCGCCGGGGTGCTGGCGATGCGACCCGCGGTCCTGATTTTGGACGAACCCACCGCCGGGCTGGACCCCCAGGGCGTTGCCCACCTGCTGTCCGCCCTGGAACAACTGTGCCTGGCCGGCACGACCCTGGTGTTTTCCACCCATGACGTTGACCTGGCCTATAGCTGGGCGGATGACGTGGCCATCCTGGGTCAGGGCCTCGTGGTCTGTCAGGGTGAGGCCCTAGCAACCCTCGCGGATGCGGAACGCTTGCGCGCCGCGCACCTGCGAACGCCCACCCTGTTGGCCCTGGCCGTTGCCCTGGGGTTCGGCGGCGGTCCGGACGACCCGCGACCTCCGCCGCGCACGCCGGCCGCACTGATCGCCCGGATACAAAGTTCGCAAAACGAATCCGTCAAGCGATCTATCCTGAAGTTTCACCCCGCAACCCGTCCCCAGGGGACGCACCACCGTGAGGAACCAGCGATGACCGGCAATCAGCAACCGGAACACGATCACGCCCATGAACACCAGCATGTCCATGAGCACGAACATGAACACCCCGGGAGCGGCTCGCACACCCATCCGCACACCCATACCCATGTCCACCCTCACGCGCATGAAGACGCCAAGCCGCACCCCAACGAGGGTGATCATGGCGCCCACGATCATGACCACACCGGTGAACACGGTCCACACGACCACGCGCACTGACAGCCTCGGGAGCACTTCCGGCCGGCGGTGAGACCGTTCATCAAAGACCTTGAAAGGTTTGAGGTCAAGCCGCCCGCGCGTCGCCTGCGGATGCGGCTGTCCGCGGGACAGGTTGTAATACGAAAAAAAATTTCGTAATATGCCAGCCGCGGTGCCTTTGCATTCTGGCCCGGCCCAGCCGGGCCAGGCGGCACCGGGTCCGGTCTGGAGGCACGGCGAACCGATCGCGTGACCACGGCGGCGAACCCTGAGTGACGGACCGACTGATGCCGCGCTGAGCCCAAGGAGTCAGGGTGCCTGCGATGTCGCCGCCGCTGACGCGAACTTAGGCCGACGATTCCATCGAGCAACCACGGAGATTGCGCCCATCAGCCGCACCCTCACCATCGATCCGGTCAGCCGCATCGAGGGCCAAGCCCGCATCACACTCACGCTCGGCGACCGGGGCGAGGTGCAGGACGCCCGTCTGCACCTGACGCAATTCAGCGGGTTCGAGACCCACTGCGAGGGTCGCCCTTACCGCGAGATGCCCGCGCTCGCCGCGCGCATTCACGGCACCTGTCCGGTCAGCCATGCCCTGGCCGCCACCAAGGCCTGCGACCACCTGCTCGCGATCAAGATCCCGCCAACGGCGCATACGCTGCGTCGGGTCCTCAATCTGGCGCAGCTCCTGGAGTCTCATGCACTGGCCTTTTTCTATCTCGCCGCTCCCGATCTGCGCCTGGGCTGGGACGGCGACCCCGCGGCACGCAACATCTTCGGCCTCATGCGTCAGGACCCCGGGTTTGCCGGGGACGGCCTGCGGCTGCGCCAAGTCGGCCAGACCATCGTCGCCACCCTGGGCGGTAAGAAGGTCCATCCGATCTGGGCGGTGCCCGGGGGCGTCATCGAACCGCTCAGCGCCGAGCGGCGGGAGGCCATCCTCGGGCTGCTGCCCGAAGCGATGACGATCGCCCGGCGCACCTATGCGGACTTCAAGTCCCTGCTCTATCGGTTCGAAGGCGAGGCGAGCCGCTTCGGTACTCAGGAGACACTGTTCCTTAGCCTGGTCGGTCCGGAGGGTCATCTGGAGCACTACGACGGACTGCTGCGCCTCAAGGACGCGCGCGGCCGGCTCCTGGAAGACCGGGTGCCGGTCGAAGATTATCGCCGGCTGCTCGGTACCGCGGCGGAGGACTTCAGTTACGGCAAGTCCCTTTACTACCGCCCGCTGGGCCATCCGGATGGCATCTACCGGGTCGGACCCCTGGCCCGGCTCAACAACGCCACCGCCTGCGGCACCCCCTATGCCGACGTCGCATTGGCCGAGTTCCGTATGTTGCAGGAATCGGGTCCGGTCGCGAGCGGCTTCCACAACCACTATGCGCGGCTGGTCGAGATGATCTATGCGCTGGAGATGATGGAGCGCCTGCTCAAGGGTTCCGACGTGCTGGATGCCCGGGTCCGCGCCCGCGCCCGCAGCAATCGCGACGAGGGTCTCGGTATCGTCGAGGCGCCGCGCGGCACCCTGATCCATCACTGCCGGATCGACGAGCACGGTCTCATCGTCTGGGCCAACGTCATCCGCGCCAACGATCACAACCACCTCGCCATGAATCGCGCGGTCCGCGAGGTCGCCGATGCCTATGTCGACGGTCATCGCCTGCACGAGGGCATGCTCAATCGGGTGGAGGCGGCGGTGCGCTGCTATGCGTGACGGGCGAGCGCAGGAAGCGATGCGCCTGGGGCCGGCGCGGGGATAACGAATCGGAGAACTGCAATCCCCGCGGTTTCAAAACCCTCTGCACGGGTACGTTGTTTTGTCATCGGAATTGAGGCACCATTCGCTCAGGGTGCCACCGAAAACAAGCATCGTTCATTCAGCTGTAAGACGACCGCAAGCGCCGCCCGTCAGTTGTGAGGTGGGCAATGAGGCGTATCATGCCACTTCCTCGGCAAGCGACCGGCTGGGGAGTTCATATTCCGGGGGAGCTATGACACGGATCGCCTATGGCGTTTGGGACGGGCAGGTGGTCGATCAGCGTGCCGCCGATGCGCCGCTGCCGGTCGAGTTATCCAAGCTCGATGGGTTCGATTACTTCAATAAAGGCAACCCGATTCGTGCCTTCATCGGCGATCGTGGATTCCTGGTCTTCGATGATTCGGTCAGTCTGGTCGATGCGTTCCGCCGACAGATGGAGATGGCGGCCGCCCAGTCCTGCGGCAAATGCACGCCCTGCCGGGCCGGGGTGCCGCTGATTCGCGATGCGCTTGCCGCCTTTGCCCAGGCGCGCCCGAGCCCTATCGATCTCGAGGGCATCGTCGAACTGGCGCGCCAGATCGCCGACAGCTCGCTGTGCGGACTCGGCCGCACCGCCCCGGTGGCCCTGCTGGGTGCATTGGCGCATTTCCGCGCGGACCTCGAGGCCGAGATCGCCGCTGGCCGCCCGCTCCCGGAGCAGCCGGGCATGGACTATATGACGGCCCCCTGCATCGAGGCCTGTCCTTCCAAGATCAATGTCCCGCGTTACATCGATTATGTCCGGGACGGCAAACCCGAGCATTCGCTCGGCGTCATCCTCCAGAAATACCCGATGGCCGCGACTTGCGGACGGGTCTGCGTGCGTTTCTGCGAGATGGCCTGTCGGCGCGCGCTGGTCGATGAGGCAGTGGGCATCAAGACGCTGAAGCGCTATGTCGCCGACCACCAGAAGGGGCCGGACGCACTGCGCTTCACGCGCGATCTGATCGCCCGACCCCTGCCGCCGGACCTGCGGGTGGCGGTGGTCGGCGCCGGACCGGCCGGGGTCGCCTGCGCCTATCACCTGCTGCTGCACGGGTATCACGTCGATATCCTCGAAGCGCTGGACGAGGCCGGCGGGATGGCGGCCATCGGCATTCCGAGCTATCGACTGCCCAAGGACGTGCTGCACGCCGAGACCGACATCATTACGGAGTTGGGCGGGCGCTTCCTGTTCAATCAGGCAATGGGCCGCGACTTCGACATCGACGCGCTGTTCGCCCGCGGTTATCGCGCGGTCTTCCTGGCCCTGGGTTGTCAGCAGGGGTCGCTGATGGGTGTCCCCGGCGAGGATCGCGCCGCCCCCGGCTATGAAACCGGCATCAGCTTCCTGCTCAAGGTCCACGACCACATCGCCGGCACCCGCCTGACTCCCTTGTCGGGCGACGTGGTGGTGGTGGGCGGCGGGAATGTCGCGATGGATTGTGCACGCTCGGCGCTGCGGATGGGGGCCGAGCGGGTGCATCTGGTCTATCGCCGCACCCGCGCCGACATGCCCGCCGATCCCACCGAGGTCGAGGCGGCCGAAGCGGAAGGGGTGATTTTCCACCTGCTGGTCAATCCGGCGCGGGTCCTGTCCGCGGATGGGCGGGTGACCGGGATCGAGCTGGTCTCGATGCGCCAGACCGAGGTCGACGCCAAGGGCCGGCGCGGTGTCGAGGCGGTGCCGGGCAGCGAGCACTTCATGGCCTGTACCACCCTGATCGCGGCGATCGGCCAGCAGGTGCAGGGCGGCGCCATCCGCCCGCACGACGGATTGAACCTGACGCGCTGGGGCTGGTTGGAGGTGAATCCCTTCGACCTCGCTACTTCCCGGCCAGGGGTTTTCGGCGGCGGCGACTGTGCCTCGGGCCCCTCGACGCTGATCCATGCGATGGCCAACGGGCTGCAGGCGGCGCGCAGCATCGACGACTGGATCCAACTGGGCCACACCTGCTTCTTCCCGCGGACCCGGATGCGTGCGCTCCTGCACACCCACAAGCTGCTGGCCGCCGACTGCGACGAACTGCCGGTGCGGCTGGAATACCGGGTGCATCACCCCGAGCTCGATCCGGAGGTACGCCGCACCATGTTCGAGGAAGTCGAGTCGACGATCAGCGACGCCGAAGCCTATCGCGAGGCGCGGCGCTGCCTGCGCTGCTATCGCATCTATTCGGTGATCACCGCCCAGCCGATTCCGGAAGGAGCAGCCTGACATGATCCAGCCGACCGACACCGATCCGCTGCTGCTCCTGTCAATCGACGGGCAGACCGTCGAGGCCTTGCCCGACGAGACCATCCTCGCCTGTGCCCGCCGCCACGGACTCTACATCCCCACTCTGTGCGAACTCAACGACATCGACCATGCACCCGGCACCTGCCGCGTCTGCCTGGTCGAGGTCGCGAGCCCGGCGCCCGCCGAGCAACCGCTGCTGGCCGCCGCGTGCGTCACCCCGGCCCAGGCGGGGATGACCGTCCAGACCCGCTCGCGCCGGGCGCGCGAGGCACAGCGCCTGCAGGTCGAACTGCTGCTGGCCGATCACAACCAGGACTGCGCGACCTGCGTGCGCCACGGCAACTGCGAGCTGCAGGACGTGGCGCAATTCGTCGGGCTCCACACCAACCGTTTCTTCGACCGGGCGCGCGCGCTGGCGCGCGCGGTGGATCGCTCGTCGCCGGCGATGATCCGCGATATGACCAAATGCGTGCGCTGCCAGCGCTGTATCGCGATCTGTCGGCATGGCCAGAGCGTCGATGCGCTGGAAGTCACCGGGTTCGGCCAGGACACCGCCGTCGGGCTGCGGCACGGTCTGTCGCAGGCGCAGTCGACTTGCGTCACCTGCGGCCAGTGCGTGCTGGTCTGTCCCACCGGGGCGCTCGGCGAGCGCGACGAGACCGACCGGGTGCTGGATTATCTGTTCGATCCCGATATCGTGACCGTCTTCCAGTTTGCCCCGGCGGTGCGGGTCGGTTTCGGCGAGGAGTTCGGCTTTCCGGCCGGCACCAACGTGGAGGGGCAGATCATTGCCGCGTTGCGCAGCCTCGGGGCCGACATCGTGCTCGACACCAATTTCGCCGCCGATGTGGTGATCATGGAGGAGAGCGCCGAGTTGCTGCGCCGACTCCAGGGCGGGCAGCGGCCGACCTTCACCTCCTGCTGTCCGGCCTGGATCAACTTCGCCGAGCGGCATTATCCGGACCTGTTGCCGCTCTTGTCCTCCACCAAGTCGCCGCAGCAATGCCTGGGGGTGATCGCCAAGACCTATCTGCCCGAGCGCATGGGCATCGACCCGGCGCGGATCCGGGTGATCTCGATCATGCCCTGTGTCGCGAAGAAAGACGAGCGCACCCGGCCGCAACTGGGCGAGGGCGACCGGCGGGAGGTCGACCTGGTCCTGACAACCCGCGAGTTCGCCCGCCTGCTCAAGCGGCGCGGACTCGACCTGCGCAGTATGGCGCCATCCACCTTCGATAATCCCTATATGAGCGCCTATTCCGGCGCGGGCGCCATCTTCGGGACCACCGGCGGGGTGATGGAGGCGGCGGTACGCACCATGTACCAGATCGTCAACGGCCGCGAACTGGACCACGCCGAGGTCGTGCCGTTGCGCGGCTTCGAGGGCCTGCGCACCGCGGCGGTCGAGGTGGGCGGCGCGGTCGGCACGGTGAAGGTGGCGATGGCTCACGGCCTGGGTCCGACCCGGGTGCTGTGCGAGCGCATTCGCGCGGGGGAGGCCGATTTCGACTTCATCGAGATCATGGCCTGTCCGGGCGGCTGTGTCGACGGCGGCGGCAATCTGCGCTCGAAGAAGGCGTACCGGCGCAACGCCCTGAAACGGCGCGACACCCTCTTCGCCATCGACCGCGCTACCCCGGTGCGCCAGTCGCACAACAATCCACAGGTCCAGGCGCTCTATCGCGACTTCCTGGGAAGTCCGTTTTCGCACCAGGCGCACCAGTTGCTGCACACCTGGTACAGCGACCGCAGCCTGGCGATGACACTGACGGTCAAGGAGATTTGGAGCGAACTCAATATGAGTACGACGATTTATTGATGGGCCGGGCCTTGATCATGATTCCGGCCACGATGATCAAGGCTCCGCGTGGTGCTCCCACCGCGGTTGAGTTAGCCGTCTCTAGGAGACCTTTCGCTCCGGGCTGCGGCATTAGGGCCTTCGTCCTAATTCCGGCCACCGGGCTCACCGCGAGGCCGTTGGTCCGCACAGCGGACCCTACGGTAGGGTCCGCTGTGCGGACCGAGCGCCGCCAGCGCCGCCAGCCGGAGTGATGATCAAGGCCCTCCCAGACCTTGGCTGATTGCATCGTGGAGATAGACCTATGACGATTCCGGCGAGCGCCGACCGCAACCCGGTCGACACCTCCTGGCTGAACCCGGGCGCGATCCATGCGGCCCTCGCGGCCAGCGACCGTGAGGACGCCGGGCTGATCCGCGAGGTCCTCGCCAAGGCCCGTGCGCTCCAGGGGCTCACGACCGGGGAGGTGGCCGCACTGCTCCGGATTCGCGATCCGGACCTGAGCGCGGAACTGTACGCCGCGGCCCGCTGGGCCAAGGAGGCCATCTACGGCAAGCGCATCGTCCTCTTCGCCCCGCTCTATATCTCGAACTTTTGCGGCAACGCCTGTAACTACTGCGCCTTCAGCAAGGACAATACCGCGCTCAAGCGCCGGTCGCTCAGCATAGAAGAAATCCAGCGCGAGGCACAGGTGCTCATCGGTCAGGGCCACAAACGATTGTTGGTGGTCGCGGGTGAGTCCTATCCATACGGCCTGCAATACGTCCTGGATGCGCTGGAGGCGATCTATGCGATCCGGCTCGGCAATGGTGAGATCCGCCGTATCAACGTGAATCTGGCCCCCATGGAAGTGGATGAATTCCGCGCGCTGCACGCGGTCGGCATCGGTACCTACCAGATCTTTCAGGAGACCTACCAGCGCGAGGTCTATGCCGCCGCCCATGTGAGCGGCCGCAAGCGGGACATGGACTGGCGACTTTCCGCGCCGGACCGCGCCATGCAGGCCGGGATCGACGATATCGGGCTGGGCGTGCTGTTCGGGCTGGGTGACTGGCGGTTCGACGTGCTGGCCCTCATGACGCACGCCGCGCACCTGGAGTCTACCTATGGGGCCGGTTGCCACACCATCAGCGTTCCGCGCATCGAGCCGGCCCATGGGTCGGAGTTCTCGCGCTCGCCCTGGAATCCGGTGGCGGATGACGACTTCAAGAAGCTCGTCGCCATCCTGCGTCTCGCGGTTCCCTATACCGGCATCATCATGTCAACCCGTGAGAGCCCCAGGATGCGGCGTGAGACCTATGCCCTCGGCGTGTCCCAGGTCTCGGCCGGCAGCCGGACCAACCCCGGCGGCTATGCCGCCCACGCCGATGCCGAGGCGCTGCCCGAGGCCGCACCGCTGGAGGACTTCGACGCGAGTCAGTTCTCCCTCGGCGACCATCGCTCGCTCGACGCGGTGGTCCTGGAACTGGCCGAACTGGGTTACACCCCGTCCTTCTGCACCGCCTGCTACCGCAACGGGCGCACCGGCGAGGACTTCATGCAGTGGGCCAAGAGCGCCGACATCAAAGAAAAATGCGGACCCAACGCGGTCGGCACCTTCATGGAATATCTGCTCGACTATGCCGGTCCGGCCACGGTCGAGGCCGGCACGCGGGCGATCGAGCGGGATATCGCCGGTATGGGAGAGCAGGAACGACGGATTGCCAAGGTGATCGTTGACAAGGTGCGCGGCGGGAAACGCGACATCTATTGCTGACATGGCCGGAGCGTCCGCTTCCGCCCATGGCCGGGCGGCCCCGACCCCGGATTGCGCCGTGCGGATCGAGCACGACCTGCTCGGTGAGCTTGCGGTCCCGGCGGATGCCTATTACGGCATTCACACCGCTCGCGCCCTGACCAACTTCAACATCCTCGGCCGGCCCGCCCGCCCCGAGCTGATCTGCGCCCTGGCCCTGGTGAAGGCGGCCTGCGCCCGCACCAATGCCGAGCTCGGCTTCCTGCCCGAGGCGGAGACCAACGCCATTCTCAGCGCCTGCCGCGAGATCGCCTCCGGCCAGTTGCACGACTGGATTCGGGTCGATGCACTGCAGGGCGGCGCCGGCACCTCGCTCAACATGAACCTCAACGAGGTGATCGCCAACCGGGCGCAGGAACTGCTGGGGCTCCCGCTCGGCGCCTATGGGCGCGTCCATCCCATTGCCCAGGTCAACCTGCATCAGTCGACCAACGATGTGTATCCGACCGCACTCAAGGTCGCCGCAACCCTCGCACTGAGTCGTCTGGAGCCGGCCATCGCCCGGCTGCAGGGTGCCTTGCAGGCCCAGGAGCATGCCTGCAACGGCCTGGTCAAGATGGGCCGTACCCAACTGCAGGATGCCTGCCCCATGACGGTCGGCGCCGCTTTCGGAGCCTGGTCGGAGGCCTTCGCGCGCGACCGCTGGCGGGTCTTCAAGTGCCGGGAGCGGCTGCGGGTGGTCAACCTGGGCGGCACCGCCATCGGGACCGGGCTCACCGCGCCGCGCGATTACATCTTCCGCGTCACCGACCGGCTGCGCGTGGAAACCGGGCTCAACCTCGCCCGCGCCGAGAACCTGCTCGACGCCACTCAGAACGCGGATGTCTATGTCGAGGTCTCAGGTATCCTCAAGGCGCACGCGGTCAGCCTCTACAAGGTGTCGTCCGACCTGCGGCTATTGTCCTCGGGTCCCAAGACCGGGCTCGGCGAGCTGCGGCTGCCGCCCCGCCAGGCCGGCTCCAGCGTCATGCCCGGCAAGGTGAATCCGGTGATCTGCGAGGCGGTCGGTCAGGCGGCGATGACCTGCATCGGCAACGACCTCATGATCACCCAGGCCTGCCAGTCCGGGCAGTTGGAGCTCAACGCCTTTTTGCCGCTGGTGGCCAATGCCCTGCTGGAGACCCTGGCGGTTCTCGAACAGGCGAACCTGAGCCTGGCGGAACACTGCATCGCGGGGATCGAGGTGAACGCCGCGCACTGCCGGGACCAGGTCGAGCAGTCCTGGGCGCTGGTCACGGCACTGGTCCCGGCGCTCGGTTACGACCAGGCCGGCGAGGTCGCCAAAGAGGCCGCCGCGACCGGCCGGACGATCCGCGCGGTGGTGCTGGACCGCGGCCTGCTCGACGGGGCGACCCTGGACCGCCTCCTCGCCCCGGCCGCCATGACGGCGCTCGGATTTCGGTAGCACAAGAGGGCCGCGGCCTTCCAGCCGTCAGCCCGTCCAAATCCGACTTCAGCAATCGTTCACCTGGCTGGCGCAGCACCAGCGGGTCATTGCCGCACCTCATCCAATGCCGCGCACCCCGTGGGAACCTCCCCCAATGCCGCACACCCCGTGGCTGGCGACGGGTCGAAGCGTGGCAGCAGACGCGCGTGCAGATCGAACAGGAAGGCGCAGAGCCCGCTCGTAGTGCCGCGCTCGGCGAGCAGGGCCAGCGGTGTGTCAGTCAGGCACCGGTGTAGGCGGGCGCTGTCGCCGGCGATCAGCCGGTCAACGACGGCCTTGATGTCGCGCTGGCCGTCCTTGCGGGCGCGGCGCCGGTCACCGCGCAGCCGGTCCGGTTCGTGCGTCGGGTCCAATGAGAGTTCGCGACGCAACTGTTCCAGCAGGGCCGTTTCTCCGCCGTCCTGAGGCACGAAGCCGTTGAGCAACCAAGCCTCCGCCTCCGGGTTGGCGGTGCCGACGATGACGGCGAAGGGTAGTGCGCCGTTGGATTCCTGAACTGCCGCCTGGATGCCGGCGCGCCGCTCGGGTTGATTGTCCAGATCGCGCAACAGCAGCAGCGCGGTGATCGGGGCATCGGCGTCCATCAGCCGTGCGAGCTCCAACACCTTGCGGGTCGCTAGATAGTCCGGGCCTGCGGAACGTCCGTGGATGCGCAGCCGATGCAGCTTCGACAGCGCATCGAGTTCCCTCCAGCGGGTCCGATCAGTGTTGGGGGGTAAACCGGACCACTGACGCAAGCCGTCGATGGTCTCCGCCCCAATCCAGTCCGGCCCGCATTCGATCAGCACCCGATCCGCCAATACCCGTCCGGCGAGGGCGTGGGCGTTGTCCTCAATGATCAGGACCAGACGCATCGCCCCTCTCCTGGCCGAGCACCCAGTCTTCACCGACTGCACTTAGGAACTCGCCGGTGCGCAGCGTGCCCCGAAACCGTGCCCCATCCGGGTGATCGGCGAGGCAGGCGGCGACCGCGGTGCCGTCGTCACGGGTGTTCAGCACCCAGACCTCGTCATCGCGCAACTCATCGATCAGGTAGGGCGAGTGGCTGGTCGCGACGATCTGCAACCCAGGATGCCGGTCCAGCGCCTGCCGCAGCAGTTGGATCAGGTGCGCCTGTGCCCGCGGGTGTAAAGACTGGTCGATGTCGTCGATCAGCAGTAGCCGCGGGCAGTCGGCGGCGTTGAGCACTGTCAGCAGGCCCAGCAGGATCAGGGTGCCCTCGCTGATGGCCGCCAGCGGGAGTCCGTCGCCAGACAACATGTCAAGCGATAACTGGTCAGCGAGTTCATGCCTGACCAGCTCCGAGCCCTGCCGTGGCACCGGTCGCTTGATCCGCCGGATGCGGATGTGCTTCACGGCGGGTACGATGGCGCGAAGTTCCGCCTCCAGCGCGTCGAAGCGATCACGGTCGGAGAGCAGCAGGTTCGCGATCACCGACGGCAGCCCGGACCCTTCGCTGTCGATCTGCGCATGATCGGAGTCCAGCGCGCTCGCGGCGGCGAGCTGTTCGGCGGAGAGGTGCAAACGCAGCACCTTACCGAGGGCTTCCTTTGCTGCCTGGGGTGCCCGCGTCGCCGAGTCGACCGCATTGCCGTGTCCCGGCATGTCCGAAAAGTCAATGGAGGGTTCCGGGGCGCGACGAGGTTGGTCGGTTCGACTCTGACAGCGCAGGGTCCAATCGCCGCCCTGAAGGGCGCCCCGCGTTCCGTGTAATTCAAGCACGAAACCAGGCTGCCCGGACCGAACCAGGCCGGTCAGCTTCGCGCCGACGGCCACGCGGCCCGGTTCGACGAAGTCGTGCCAGGTCGTATCGATGGCCTGCAATACGCCGGATTTGCCTGCCCCGTTCGGTCCGACCAGGAGGGTGAGCCGCCCCAGGCGGATACGGGTATCCCGATGATTCTTGAAATTGACCAGGCGGATAGTGTCGAGCATTGGGGCGTCCCGGTTGAACCATACAGTCGCGGCGCGGCCCAATGGCTGGCGATGCCGCCGCTGCGTCGCCCCGAAGCATAGCACCGCGGCCCCGGTCACGAGCGACGCCAAGGGGACCCGCTATTCGAGGCACATCGCCCCAAGCCTGGTCCCGGTGGCCTACCGGTATGGTTCAACGACGCTGGGGTCACGCGGGGAGCGAGGCGAGTGTCGCGACGCGGGCTGCGGGTCAGGATGCTGCACTACGATGGCATGGGCCGCAGAGAGGCAAGAACAGGGGTGACACCGCGCAGCGGTGTCGCCAGAATGGCGATGCGCCACCTGACAGCGGCAGGGCGGGCTGAACCGATACTGATCGTGAGTCATGCATATGCTGGATACCCCCAAGAGTTTGCGCCTGCACATCGGCGTCTTCGGCCGCCGCAACGTCGGCAAGTCGAGCCTGGTCAACGCCCTGCTGGGCTATCCGCTGTCGATCGTCTCGCCCGTTGCCGGAACCACCACGGACCCCGTTGAAAAGGCCTTCGAGCTGCCCCCGGTCGGCCCCGTGGTCTTCGTCGACACCGCCGGTATCGACGACGCCGGCGAACTGGGCGGCCTGCGCATGGCCCGGACGGCCGGGGTGCTGGAACGGGTCGACATTGCGCTGCTGGTCTGCGACCACACCGGCATCGGGGACGATGAGCGCGCGCTCCTCGCCCAACTGGCGGAGCGCAAAACGCCGGTGGTCTGTGTCCTCAACAAGACCGACCTGGGACCCCGGCCCGCTGCGGCGCTCGCGGGTCTGCCGGACGGAGAGACGGAGCTGGTCCGCGTCTGCGCCCTGCATGGACAAGGGATCGAGGCGGTCAAAGAGTCCATCATCCGGCTGGTCCCGGAGGAACATCTGCAAGGGCCGCCGCTGGTGGCCGACCTGATCCGGCCGGGCAGCACCCTGGTTCTCGTCGTCCCGATCGATCTCGGGGCGCCGACGGGGCGGCTGATCCCCCCGCAGGTGCAGGCGATCCGCGAGGCGCTGGACGCCGATGCCGTCTGCGTCGTGGTGAAGGAGCGCGAGCTGGCCGCCGCACTCGGAAATCTGCGGACCAGGCCGGCGCTGGTCGTCTGCGACTCCCAGGTGGTGTTGAAGACCGTCGCCGATACACCCCCCGATATCCCCCTGACGACCTTCTCGATCCTAATGGCCCGCTTCAAAGCGGACCTCGTCAAACTCAGCGCGGGCGCGGCGGCGATCCACCGGCTGCAGCCCGGCGACCGCGTACTCATCGCCGAGGCCTGCACCCACGACCTGATCTGCGACGACATCGGGCGGGTCAAGATCCCGCGCTGGCTGCGCCAGTTCGTGGGCGGCGAACTGCAGGTCGACTTCAGCACCGGCAAGTATTTTCCCGACGCGATCGCGCACTACGACCTCATCATCCAATGCGGTGCCTGCATGGTGACCCGCAAGCACATGCTCTCCTGGCTCTACCGGGCCGAGCGTCAGCAGGTGCCGATGACCAACTATGGCGTGGCGATCTCGCTGCTGCAGGGGGTGCTGCCGCGCGCTTTGCAGTGCTTTCCGGCGGCGCTGAGTGCATATCAGGGCGCCTGCGAGGACGCCTGCCCGACCGCTGCGCACCAATCCGGGCCCGGGGCACCGGCATGACGCCGCTCGCTGTTCTCCTGCGCCAAGAGGCATTCACCGATGCCGACATCATCCGCCTGGTCGGGTTGACTGACCCTGCCGAGTGCGAGTGCCTGCGCCGAGCCGCCTATGACCTGACCACCTGGATCATCGGCGACAAGGTCCATTACCGCGGCATCGTCGAGTTCTCCAACCACTGCACGCTGAATTGCCGCTACTGCGGCATCCGGCGCGACAACCTGGTGCTCGAGCGCTATCACCTGAGCATGGCGGAGATCGTCGAGTGCGCGGTCTGGGCCGCTGAGCATGGCTACGGCTCAGTCTGTCTGCAGGCCGGCGAGCGGCGGGACCGGCCATTCATCGACTTCGTGACGGAGTGCATCCGCCTGATCCGCGCCCGCACCGTCTCCGCGACATTGCCGAATGGGGCGAGCATCACCCTGTCGCTGGGCGAGCAGACGCTCGACACCTACCGCCGCTGGCGCGAGGCCGCCGGCGCGGCGGACTGCATGCGCTACCTGCTGCGGATGGAGACCTCCAATCCCGCGCTCTTTGCGCACCTGCATCCCGGCGGCTTCGCGCACGAGAAGGGCTATGCCGGCCGCGTTCAGGCACTGGAGAACCTGCGCGAGGCCGGCTTCCAGGTCGGTACCGGCGGCATGATCGGCCTGCCGGGTCAAACGCTCGCCGACCTCTGCGCCGATCTGCGCTTCTATCAGCGGATCGATGCCGACATGCTCGGCATGGGACCCTACATCCTGTCCCAGGGGGCCGACATGGGCGCGGAAGGCATGATGGAGCCGGCGCCCTTGCTGCAGCGCTCGCTCAACATGCTGGCCGTCGCCCGGCTGGTGCTGCGCGATGTCAACATCGCCGCCGCGACCGCCTTGCAGGCCTTGGCCGCGGATGGCCGCGAACGCGGCATCGCCTATGGCTGCAACATCGTCATGCCGAACATTACCCCCCGCGCGGTCCGCAAAGCCTACCAGCTCTATGACAACAAGCCCTGCATCGACGATCAGCCGACCGATTGCAGCGCCTGCCTCGAGGGCCGCATCCGCGGCATGGGCCGACAGGTCGGCTGGAACGCGTGGGGCTGCTCGCGCCATTTCCGTCGGCGCCTGGGGCTTGCGCTGCCGGACCGACCATTGATGCCGGCCGCGACCCCGTCGGTCGCGTCCGCGATTGCCGCCGTTCCCCTGCGGCGCGGCCGGCTCGCACCAACATCAGATCTGCGCGTAGTCCCGCCGTCGGCGCGGCCCGGTCGCGATCGCGGCGGATGAAGACGAGGGTGATTGTAGCCTTCGGACGTGATAACCGGACGTAGGGGCGGGTTTCAAACCCGCCCCTACACGAAAGTCTGTCTGGATATCAGGTGCGAACGCTATATCAATGGGATCATGTTAAAGTTGGGCTAGCAGGGCACCCGCGCGGTGTGCCAGACCGTCACCCCGCCGGCGGCGTCGATCGCCGCCAGGGCGCGGTCGTCGCCGCGCCAGGCGAGCCGCTCCACCGGCCCCGTCGTGGGCGCTCCGCCCACCAGGCGGCCGTGGCCGTCCGCGTCCAGATCCCAGACCAGGACCAGTCCGTCGGCGGCGCCGGTGGCAAGCCTGGGTCCCCCATGGGCAAAGGCCAGGTGGGTGATCGGCTCGGAATGGCCCTCCAGGAGTCCTGGTGTGGTCCCCTCCGGCCCAGCGCCGGCGAAGCTCCAGACGGTGACATAGTCGGCGCCGGAGGTGGCGAGCAGCCGGGCACTGGAGTCGAAGGCGAGTGCCGCCGGTTTGCAGGGGTAGCCGGACATCATGGAATCCTCGCCGGTCAGGCGCCGCCAGAAATGGACGGTGCGATCCTGACTGCCGCCGGCGACGATCCCGCCGTCGGGGCTGATCGCCAGTGAGATCAGCGAGCCCTTCCAGTCGAGCCGCTCGCGCAGGGCGCCGCTGGCGGGGTCCCAAAACGACAGGCCCCCATAGCAGGCACTCGCGATCTCTTCCTCGCTGCACCAGTGCAAGCCGGACACGGCGCTGGCGTGGGCCGACGTGCGGCAGATCAGCTCGCCCGCGGGTGTCCAGATCCGCACATGGCGCCCGGAGGCAGTGGCGAGCCGATCGCCGCCGGGCGACCAGGCCAGGTGTTCCACCCAGGCGGCATCCGCATCCAAGGTACGCGGCGACGCGTGTCCATCGAGGTCCCACAGGCGACCCCGTCCGTCCTGCCCGGCACTGGCGAGCCGCGCCTCCCAGGGATGGACGGCCAGGTCCAAAATACCGTCCGCGTGGGCCTGGACGCTCCAGACCACGGCGCCCGTGCGGCAATCGAAGCAGGTCAGGGTGCCGGCCGCGTCGCCTGCCAGCAGCCGGTCACCGGCCGGACTCCATGCCAGTGCGCGGGGATACTCCCCGAGACGGCCCTGCCAGGCCGGCTCCAATACACCAATAGCACGCGGCAGCCGGCTCATATCAGACATGCGCGTAGTCCCGCCTCAAGCGCGGCCCGGTCGAGCCGGCGGCCGATGAAGACGAGCTGGTTACGCCGCGGCTCGTCGCCCCAGTGCCCGTGAGGGCGTCCCTCGAAAAGCATATGCACGCCCTGAAAGACGAAGCGCTCGGGCGCGTCGGCGAGGCTGATGAAGCCCTTCATGCGAAAGATATCAGGCCCTTGCTCACGCAGCAGTTGCGACAGCCAGCGGTTGAGTCGATCAGCATCCAGGTCGCCGGCCAGTTCGATGCCGACTGAGCTCACCTGATCGTCGTGATCGTGCTGAGCGACCCACGCATGCGCGCACGCTGGAGCGAGGGGCCGGTCCTGTCCGTCGCACAGCGTGAGCGCAAACTCTTCCGCCAGGTGCTGGCTGTAGATGGCGTAATCGCCCGGTGCGTCGATGTCCAGTGCGAAGCGCGCGCTCCCTGCGGTCGGGACCGGCAGACGTTGGTGTCGCTCCAGGCGCAACGCGTGGCCGGGAGCAAGGTCGAGGGCGTCCTCGGCAAAGAGACGCACGCACCGCTCGGCGCCCGCACGCAGCCCCAGCTCGCTGGTGTCGGCAAGCGGCAGCACCACGAGTGACAGGCTGGGGTCCGGTCCGGTGGTGAGGGACAGGGTCCAGCGCCCGGGGGTCAGGCGAAAGACCCCGGTCCACTCGAAGGGGTACTCGGGCTCCAGGAAGGTCGGCTTACGCTCCAGGGCGCGATCGAGGTCGAAGGCCGCGAGATCGAGCACCCGCTCGATCGGCAGCTCCGCCTGCTCGGCGCGATGGATTCTGGCCAGGGCGTTCATGCCGCGCAGCCGCGTCTCGAGCCCCTGCAGGCTGTCGGTGTCCACCAGGTCGGTTTTGTTAAGCACCAGCACATCGGCGAAGGCGATCTGCTCGGCGCTCTCGCGGCTGTGCCCGAGCTGCCGGGCGATGTGGAACGCGTCGACCAGGGTGACGATGCCATCGAGGATGTAGTGAGCGCGTACGTCCTCGTCCATAAAGAAGGTCTGGGCGACCGGCCCCGGATCGGCCAGGCCGGTGGTCTCCACCAGCACATAGTCGAAGCGTTCGCGCCGTTTGGCCAGGTTGCTCAGGATGCGGATCAGGTCGCCGCGGACCGTGCAGCAGATACAGCCGTTGGACATCTCGAAGATCTCCTCGTCGGCATCGATGACGAGACCCTGGTCGATGCCGATCTCGCCGTACTCGTTCTCGATGACGGCGATACGTCGGCCATGCTGCTCGGACAGGATGCGGTTCAGCAAGGTGGTCTTTCCCGACCCGAGAAAACCGGTCAGGATGGTGACAGGGGTCTGCGTGGCGGTCATCGGTGGTTGCTCCCGGTGTCGTTCTGTGTTGAGTTTGGGTCTGCATCAAGTTTCCGGCCACTTGGGCTCGCCGGGTGCGTCGTCAGGCCATCCTGCCTGACACCCTCAGGGCTCCACGCACGCCGCTGGCCGGGTGAGATCAGGTCGTGTCAGTGAACCCCTCAGGTGCCGCCGCGGTGGCCCTGTGCCGGCCGGCTGAGCGCGCCGATCAAGCCGCCGAGCGCCAGGCCGACCGCCGCCAGCGTCGGCCCGAAGGGCTGATCGAGCCCCAGGGCGAGGACGAAGGCCGCGAGATAGGCCGCGACACCGATAAGCCCGGCGAGCCAAAGTGTCCAGGCCCATCCGGGTGCGATGCGAAAGGCCGCCCAGGCGGGGACCAGGACCAAGGCGAAGGCGCCCAGCAAGCCCAGGGTCGCCGTCCCGACCGCCACGCCGAAGGCCGCCAGGAGATCGAACCCCAGGTGCCGGCGCCAGCCCGGCAGCCGGTTGGCCGTATCGTGGCGCGGAAACAAGCGGGCGCGCAGCAGTTGCGGCATGAGCCGGGGCAGGGCGGTCACGACCAGCCCGGTCAGCAGCACGGCGGCGGCCAGTTCAGTCCAGCCGGCGAAATAGAGTTGACCGTCCATCACCGCCTGTCCGACGGCATCGCCCGCGGAGGTATTGGCCGCCGCCAGCAGCAGCGCCGACCAGCCGATCAGGATCATGAAGCCGTAGGCCGTGTTCCCGCGTGCCCCGCCGAGCGACTTCACCGCCCCGCCGCCGAGCGCTCCCAGACTCGCACCGAACATGGCGGGGACGCCGACGGCAAGCCCCAGCAGGGCGCCGGCGGCGGCCAGATGCGCCAGCCCCAGGGCGGCCAGCCATTCCTCGCGCAACATCAGCAGTGCGCCCAGCACCGGCACTACCCCGGCGATCAGCAGGCCGGCCGCGAAGGGCAGCCGGAACAGTGGATCTGAGTAGATTTCCCAATTCATCGGACGAGCTCCAGAACCCGCGAACAGACGCTCTCCAGAAAGGCGCGTTCGTGGCTGACCAGCAGGACCGCGCGCCGGTCGTCGCGGTCCGTCGGCGGTTGCGCCAGCAGTAACGCCAGCAGACGTTCGTGTTCGGGGTCCAGGTTGTTCGTCGGCTCGTCCAGTAACACCAGATCCGCCGACCCGGCGAGCGCCGCCCAGACGCACAGCAGTTGGTACTGGCCGCCGCTCAGCCGGTCGAGGCGCCGATCGAGGAATTTCCCCAGGGACCCCGGCGGCGGTTGGTGCGTCGGCACGGCGGCACACCGCAGCAGGTCACGTCCGGTCAGCGGCATGACCGGGAGGCGCACCGGCCGCTGCTCCTGGTAGAACAATGTGAGGCCCGGTGCGCGCTCGATCCGCCCGGAGAAAATCCGGGCGGCAGCGGCGATGGCGTTGAGCAGGGTGGACTTGCCGCTCCCGTTCGTGCCCCACAACCCCAGGACGTCCCCTGCCTGGATGCTGCACGAGACCGGCCCCACCACCGGCGCCGCATAGCCCGCCACCACCTGCTCCAGACGCAGCAGGGGCGCCGCCGGGTTGCCGCTCACCGGGCACTCGCGAGCGCCGCGACCCAGCGCCCAATATGATCCAGATAGCCCTTGCCGTCCGCGTCCGCCGGCGGTTGCAGCGGCAGTTGGACGGCCGTCCAACCCAGGTCGCGCGCCAGCGCCTGGGGCGCCTGGGGCGACTGATACGGGGTATAGAGGATGACCCCCCGGCCGCCCTTGAGTGCGGCGGTCAGCGCGCTCAACTGGCGCCCGGTCGGCGGTACGCCGGGGATCGGCTCGATGGTGCCGAGCAAGGGGAGGTCGAAACGGTCTAGCAGATAGAGCGCATCCCGGTGATACAGCACGGCGCCGGGCGCCCCGGCCAACTGCTCCCGCCAACCGGCCGTGCGGGCCGCCGCCTGGGTGGCGAAGGCCTCCGCGCGGGCGCGGTAGGTCGCGGCAGCGGCCGGGTCGAGCTGCGCCAGCCGCCCCGCCAGGGCCTGGCCGACGGCCGCCATGCGCACCGGATCCAGATCGATGTGTGGATTGCCCACCGGGTGCACGTCACCCTGAGCACGGTCCGCCGACCCGCCCTGATCCAGCAGGTCCACCTGAGCGGCCGCCTCGAAATAGCCGGGGCGGCCCGGCTGGATGCGGGGATTGGCCGCACTGCTGATCGCCACCGGGAGCCAGCCGGCTTCGAGTTCGGCCCCGATGGCGACCACCAGGTCGGCGTCCCGCAGGCTGCGCATCATGCTGGGTTTGGCCTGGAGCCGGTGCAGGTCCTGCTGCGGCCCCGCCAGCACCGTCACCTGGGCGCCGGGGCCGGCGATTTCGCGCGCCAGCGCACCCATGCTGGGCGCGGTGGCGACGATCTCGAGTGCCGCGGCCGGGACCGCGGCCAGGGCGATGAGCCCGATCAGGGCGGTGCAAAAACGTCCGATCATAATACTCTCCGAAAAGTGACGGTCATGGCAGCATGGCCAACAGTGATTGAAGGATGCACCTCGCATCCGAGACATGAAGTTCCCCCCGTGGGAGCGGCCTGCGGCCGCGACAGGGCCGCGGGGGATCGCGCGGTCTGGGTGTTCAGGGTGTGCCCCATCGCGGCCGGAGGATGCTCCCAGAGGATTCTCATGCGCTTGAGGAGCCTTCGCCGTTAGAAGGTATGCGCCCCGTGGCTCCCCATGCTCATCAGGAACTGGAGATAGAAGGCGTCGAAGCGTTCGCGCTGACCTGGTTCCACCAGGATGTCGTTCTTCGCGTACTGGGCGCGCAGGCGCGAGAATTCCGAGAGATTCCAGGTGATGTCCAGCGTCCAGCGGTCCGATGAGCCGAAGTCCTGGGAGGTCGGGCCGCCGGTTACCTCGTTGGTCATCCCGAAGATGTCGTAGCGCAGGCCCGCGGTCCATTTCGGCGCAAAACCGTAAACCGCCTGCGCATAGAGTCCGTCGCTGGTGAAGTCGCGGGATGCGCCAAGCGCCTCCGGGTGGGGGCTGGAGCGGATCGACAGGTCCTTGGTGGAACGCAGGTATTCAGTCTGGAACTTGAATCCCTTATGGCCCTCGGCGCCGCCGCCGTCATACTTGTACACGAGATCCAGGCCCCAGATGTCCGCGTATCCCGCCAGGGCGTTGTAGTGCACGATCTCTTCTTGTTCGTGTTCGTCAGCATGGTCGGCCGCGACCTCATGGGTATGACCCTGCACTTCCTGATGCTGATTGTTGCGAGCATAGGAAGCGCCGAACTGGAGCGCGTGCCGCTCCGGAAGGTTCGGGGCGACCTTGGCGAAGGCTGTCCACAGGCGCGGTCCCTCGTTTTCCTCGCCCAGATAGCCCGCGTTATCCGCCAGCAGTGCCCGCTGATCCGCATCGACCACGGCGCCGAAACGCTCCTGGTCGCCCTGGGCCAGCTCGGCCCCGAGCAGGGTGTAGAACGGCAACGGCGGCAACCAGGTCAACTGCACGCCCGTGTCCTGGAGCCCATGGGCGCCGAGCAGGTTGAGATACGGCAGGTTCTGATCCACGAAGTCCCACTGATGGGGGTGCTGCTTGTTGATATAGCCGAAGTCGCTTAGGAACTTACCGCCCTTTATCCGCAGTCCGTACGGCAGGCCGCGGGTGTGGAACCAGCCTTCTTCCAATTCCACCTCGCCATCCCCGTCGATGGCGAGAAAGAGCGCCGCATCGAAATAGGGGTCCACCGTGGCGGTGAAGGACAACTCGGCCTCACTGAAGTTGAAACCGTTTTCCGCGGCCCCGTGACTGTGCGCCGCCGCCTCGCCCGCGGCCTCTTCGCCGTGGGTGTGAGGGGCCAATTGGGATGGCTGGTAGGCCTCGCCGACCAGCGCCGAGCCCTCCCCGCCGATGCCGTCGTGATAGTAGTTACCGTCCAGGATCACGGCGATTTGTGGATTGAAGGCGCTGCCCGAAGTCAGGGCACCCAGGACGCCGCCGCTCTGCGCGGCCGGGGACGGTGCCGCCGGGCCGACGGTCGGCGCTGTCATCGGTCGGGACTCGGCGGCAGCCGCCTGTGCCTGTTTGGCCGCGGCCGCGGACTCCCGCGCCGCGCGGGCGGCTTGGCGTTCCGCCGCGGCGAGGCGCGATTCCAGGTCGGCGATCCGTCGCTCATATTGATTCTTGATCTGATTGAGCGCGGCGCGCAGCTCGGCGATCTCCGGATCGCTCGCCGCCGCGGCCGGGAGTGGCGCAAGCAATGGGGTCAGCAGGGCGGCGCACAGGGCACCCTGCGGTAATGAATGACGCATGACGGAAGACTCCGATCGGCAAGGAGATTGGCCGCACCCTGCCCGTGGAGCGGGGCGGCCGTTGGGCGGATCGGAATCAGCCGGGCGGTGCGCGGGCTTGCCGGCCGCGCCGGCTGCGGACGGCGGGATTGGCAACGGTCAGGGCCGGGGTTTCGGTCCGGCCCAGCGGGATCAGCGGCGCGACGGTCAGCGGCAGCGCCGGCAGCGCCGGAGTGGCCGCGGCGTGGCAGATGGGGCAGTGGTCGGCCTCGCCCTGAATCAGGTGCTCCACCTCGTGAGCGCCGGCCAGCACCTGATAAATCACCAGGATCAGGGCAAACAGCAGCCGCAGACGCTCAAGCGGAAGCCGTGGCGGTCGCTCCAGGGTCCGGCGCGGCCTGTTCAGCATCGGGTGAGTCTGGGGGGCGTGCGGCCCGAGTCGAGCGGGCCGGCCGCCTGACCGTGCCGCATCCGGCACCGGGCCATCAAGCGGCACCCGAAGTCGCGTTCATTGGCGGACGATCAGCCCAGGTCGCGTCAAAAAACGATCCGCGGCTGCGCCTTGGTCAACTCGGCGCCGCCCTGACCGCGCGCGGTCACATACTGAACCTTCAGCCGCTCGGTGGCCGGGAAGGCGGCGAACAGACCCACCTCGACCTGATCGATCTGCTCGGGATGGGTGCACTCGAAGTCGTAGTCGGCGTCCAGGTCCGCATGGCTTTCGTGTTCGGCATCGTGGTCGGCCGCCGCGGTCGGAGCATCCGCATGGGCTTTGTGATCCTCGTGGTCTGCTTTTTCCGCCGGATCATGCCCCAGGAGCGACGAGTTCACCGATGCCTCGGTGAGCCGGCAGCCTGCCGCCTTGGGGAACCTGAAGAGCCGCTCACCGTCTTTGAGCAGGGCGACCGCCCGTTCCAGCGCGGCACGCTGGGCGTCATCTTTCGGGGCGTGCTCGAAGCCCACCAGATTGGCGGCGGGGCTTTCGAGTTCGATTTCCATCTCCTTGCCGTCCAGGGCCAGCGTGAGCGATCCGACTCCGTGTTCATGGGCACCGTGCTCCCGGTGCGCATGGGCGTCTTGCGCCACCGCGACGGGCAGGTTCAAGGTCAAGACGGCGATCAGGGCGTGTAACGCGATACGTAAGTTCATCTGGACCTCGGTCCGCGAGTTTGATTGAGAAGACCGTCAGCCGCACCCAGCTTGCGCGATCAGGAATGCGCTACGTTATTACATTCTTGACGTGTGTCAAGCGGCAAGTCGGGCCGGCTCGCCATCCCGGCGCCGCGCAGTCAGTTGGGACTTGACCACGAGAGAACACGAAAAGTAATCGCCAGTGATGGCGCATGGCGAAAGATGTTGCGATAACGTGCTCAGGGCAGGAACCAGGAGATGCCGAACTTGAGCTGCCACTCCGCCCCGCCTTCCGGCCTGGCGGCAAGCCAGTAGGCACCCAGATTCAGGTCCAGAGCATGACTCTTGTCGCCCATAGATAAAGTCCGACCCACGCTGAGGCCCAATGGGATCTGCCAGCGATCACCGGAGTCTGCCAGCGTCTTGAATCGGGGAAGGTCGTCCGGATTTCTCCTCGGGCCTCCGGTTGGTCCGCGTAGGGCTCGATCGGCACCCCGGTATGGGCGAGAAAGACCCCGTCTGCCCAGACCTTGAGGCCGGTGGCCTGGATCAGGTCCGAACGATAGCGCGTGCTCCACTGCTTCAAGTCTCGTATGTGCGCGTCCGGCGAAGCCTTGCCGTCCCGGGCTTGAAGGTGCTTACATAGCCCGCGGAGGGCCAATCGCTGCCCAGCGCCAGCCGCCCGCCCTTCTGGAGGATCGAGCCCGACCGACCGTACTCCGTAAAGTGGACCTGCTTTCCGATGGTCTGCTCCGCCGAGATCTGGTTGATCGGCTCCGGCGTGTGCCAGACGGGCGACTGCGCCGCCGTCACGTTGAGCCGCGCCATGCGGTCGATGAGATCGTCGGTGAGGTAGAGCGCATGGGCCGCGGTGTGGCGGGAGCGACTCCGCGGATAGGCCCTCTCCGCCTGCTCGACGGCGTCGAGGTACGCCTTCATGGCGCCGTCACCGAACACGTGGGCGTGGGTGTCGATCCCGAGGGACTGCGCCTTCATCACGGCGGGCGCGAAGTCTTTCGGTTCCAGGACGAAGTCGCCGTGGAAGCCCGGCCGGTCGGCGTAGGGCTGCAGCATCACCGCCGTGTGAGCGAGATCGCCGCCGTCCACGTTGATCTTCAGCGCCCCCGCCTGGACGAGCTCGGAGTGGAACTTCTTGTGGAGCTTCTGGATCTCGCCGACCGGGTCCTTCACCGTCGGATCGTTCCAGTAGAAGCTCCCCACCACGCGGACCGGCAGGGCGCCCTCCTTCTCCAGCCCCTGGTAAAGATCGTACCCGACATCCTGCGCCGAGAAGGGCACCATGCCGGCGTCGTACACGCCGGTGACCCCGACTTGGGCGAGCCGCGCGACGTGGGCCCGGAGGGCGCTCGAGACGACTTCGGTCGAGGGCGGGTTGAGCTTCGCCAGGGCGGCCTGCATGGCGGGCACCTCCACGAGATAGCCGGTCGGCTCGCCCTTCTCGTCCCGCTGGTAATAGCTGGTCGGCGGCAGCGGGTCCTTGGTGCTGGCGTCGATGCCCGCCATGGCCAGGGCCTTCGAGTTGAGCCACGTATTGTGCAGGTCGATGGAGAGCAGCACGACCGGCCTGTCTGGGACGACCTTGTCAAGCAGTTCCTTGGTCGGTCCCGTCAGCGGGAAGGCATTGAAGCGCCAGCCGTATCCGAGGATCACCTTGGCGTCGGGGTGCTCGTCGGCCCACCGCTTGACGGCCGCGACGGCCGCGGCGGCGGCGTCGTACTGGACGTCCACGCCCACGGTGCCGTAGGCATGCGTCGGGTGCGCGTGGGCATCGATGAAGCCAGGGAGAAGCATCTTGCCCTTCAGGTCGATGACCTGGGTATCCTTGCCCACGAAGGCGTCAGCCCCCGCGTTGCCGCCCACGTAGCTGATGGTTTTGCCCGTGACAGCGATCGCCTCGGCCCTGGGCTGCAGGCTGTCGATGGTGTAGACGGCGCCGTTCTTGAAAACAAAGTCTGCCGTCTCGGCGGCAGCGGCGCCCGTCAAAGGCATTGACACAGCCATGCAGAGACCGGGAATGGCTGCCAATCGGTTCATCATCTTCATATTGCCCTCTCTTCTCCAAGGTCACTGCGGAACGCACGCTCGCGTGTCCGCGTCAGAACGCAACCCTCACTCGCAGGCCGCCGACCCACACCGACGTGTTCGGGCCGGTCGCCGGACTGGCCCATTGCAGGTCCGCGGTGACGCGCAACCACGGTGTGGCGGCAAGGCAGTAGTAGGCTTCCATGCCCTGCTCGTCCTTGAAGCTGCCGATCCCTGCCACCGCGTCCTTCAGCTCGTTGCTGAAGTTGTAGTAGAAGTAGCCGATGCCGAAGTAGTCGAGCGGTCTGCCGGAAACCAGCGCGTGGCCGGCGACGCCGCCGACGAACGAGCCGCGGAACGGGTTCGGGTTGCCGTCGGCGATTCCCGCCTTGGCATACAGGCCGAGGCCCTTGCCCGGCGCCTGCGCACTTTCGACCAGCAGGTGCGACAGCTCGATGGCGACGTTGTACGACCCGCGTTTGTTCGTCGTCTGCGATCCGGGCGGCAATCCGATCTGGGTATAGTCGATCCCCTCCGCGGTGCTGTAGGTCGCGGTGAACGCAGCCTTCGACGCGCGCCCGCCGACCGCGCCCGTCCACGCGAGTCCGAGCGAGATGTTCACGCCGTCGGCGAACAGGCGGTTGAGCGAGTAGTTCATCGTCTGGTCGTTCGGATCGAACGCCATCAGCGTCAGCGCGAAGGGTGCGAATGCGTGCGTGAGGACCGCGCCCATGAACACCGGCGGCACGACGCCGCTTGGTGGCGCAACGAAGGCGACGTTCAGGAACCGGTCGGTGCCCCAGCCGCCGAAGAACGGGTGTCTCGCCAGCAGGTCGATGGCGTTGATCTTGCCGAGCATCAGACGCGTCGAGTCGTCGAAGCGCTGGCTCATGTACAACGAGGTTGCGACCAATTCATCGTTCGCGCCGGGGAACAAACCACTCGTGTTCACCGGCAACAGCGCACCCCCTTGCCATCCAGGCAGCGGTCCGCCGCGGTAGGTCAGGTGCGCGTGCAGTCCGCCCCCGTCCCAGAGGGCCATCTTTGCGGTGTCGCCATTGACGAGGAGGTCGGCGCGCCCGCCGAACGCGAAGTCGTGGTTTCCCGTGCCGTCGAACATCCCCTGGTAGAGCCCCGTGGCCCACAGGTCGAACCCGATACCGTTGCGCTCCAGCGTGCTGCGCAGGCCGCTCCAGTCGCCGCCAAGCGTTGCGCGCGTCAGGAGGTCGTCGTTCGTGTGTGTCGGCGCGTTTGACTGGGCCCAGGCACTCGCAGGCAATGCGAGCGCAACCGCGAACGCCGTGGCTGCGGCCCGCCGCACGGCCGCGCATCCAGAGCGCTGGACGCGTCGTGCATCGACCGCGCGACTCTCACCATCATTCGACACCGCAATCTCCTCGCGTCATCAGCCGTGGTGGGGCACGCGGCGGGCCAGGACGAGCCCCCCGCGCGATGGCAAGGCGCCAGCCAGTTCATAAGGTCAGGAAGTCAGTTCGGCGCCGGGCCTGAGGCCGCCTGCGGCCACTCGTGCATACACCCGCCGGTCGCGCCTTCGCCCAGCATCGAGTAGCAAAGCGATAGCGAGCAGGGATCGGTTCATGGCGATGTTGGCCTATTCAGTGACTTGGTACGGCTGCCGGTGCGGGGTCGCGATGCAACTCTCCAGCTAAGTCTTGATCTCGACGTCGGCCAGGAATTGGTAGCCGTGGTTGCGGATCGCGCGGAGCGGAAGCTCCACACCGGAACCGTCAAGCACCGCCTTGCGCAACTGGTGGACCTGCGTATCCAGCCGACGCTGGTCGTATTGCAGGAAATCCTCGCCCAACGCGGCGACGATGCAGCGGCGATCCACCGGCTCGCCACGGCCACCGGCGATCGCCGCCAGGACGACGGTGCCCTGGGCCGTGAGCGGCACCGGTGTCTTGCCGGGTGGAATCAGTTCGCCCCGGATAGCATCCAGCACCCAGCGCAGGCTGACTCCACCGGTAGCGAGACGGCGCGCAAGGGCGGCAACGACTGCGGAGAGTTCTTCCAGCTCGATGGGTTTGGTCAGGTAATAGTCGGCGCCGACGACGAGACCGCGCACCTTGTCGGCAGTCCGGCATCGAGCGGAGATCACAATGATGCCCAGGCGCTTTCCCTGGCCGCGTAGTCTGTCGATCAGGTCGATGCCGTCGCCGTCGGGCAAGACCAGGTCGACCACTGCGATCATGTGATCGGCAGGTGAGAATACCGCGTGGAACTCGGCGGCCGCGCCCACCGAGTCCACGGTATGTCCATTCTCGGCCAGGTAGCCGGCGAGCTCGTGTCGCAAGATGGGTTCGTCTTCGAGTAGGATCAGATGCGCCATGGCATCAAGTATAGGAGGCGATGGATTCGCAAAGCTGAGGAAATCTGAGCGGCGGACAAGCATTGCGTTGCCGGGGTGCCAGGGTGCCGGGGTGCCGGCAGCCAACGACGCAGCAGGTCACAAGCGCAAGCGGCAAGGGGGTCCGCGGATGTGCGTCTTGAGACTTAACGATCGAGCGGCTGTCCCAGGGGAACCAGTGCGGATCGCTGAGCTGGGCGATGTCACGCCGATGGCGCCGCTGGTCGGTCACGAAAGTCGAGATAGTACGCGCCCATGTCACCTCGCTTAATCTGGTTCCTCCTTTTCGCGTTGGTCGCGGCTCACGCCCAGGCGGCGGTGCCGCTTGTTCTATTTCCGCGGCCGTGGCGCGCAGAGCGAGCCGGGCGCCGGGCTCGGACTCTACCTGGTAAAGCGTATCGCGAGCTTGCACGGCGGTACGGTCGCCGTGACGACCAGCACGGCGGGTAGCCGCTTCGTTATGTCCGTACCGTGCGGTACGTCCAGCGAACAAGAGCAGGCGACGCGGAACGGTGATGGTTAGGGTAATAGCCTTCGTACCAGTCACGCGGTTGCTCGACTGGCGATTTGACAGAACGCGGCGAAGATCGCACGCTTGTACACAAGGGGCTCCACAGGCGATATCAGGCCCTGCGCTTGCCAGTGCAATCGCAGGCAGACGGATCGGAGGTCGACATGGGCGTGGACGAGCATCGAGGGTCGGTGACATCCGACAGCTTTCCGGCGGTGGTGCGCTTGCGCTTCAAACTGCGCGCGCTGGACCCCATCGAACTGCCGGAGTATGCCGGCTCCGCCTGGCGCGGATTGCTGGGCCACGGGCTGCGCCGCACCGTCTGCGTGACCCGGCAGCCGACCTGTCACGGCTGTCTGTTGACGCATGCCTGCGTCTATTCGCTCCTGTTCGAGACCCCGCCGCCGCCTGGGTATGATCAGACCGGATTCGCCGCCTTGCCGCACCCCTATGTGCTCGACCTCGACCCCCAGGCGCCGCGCCGCTACGCGGTCGATGCCCCGCTTGAGCTTGGCCTGACGCTGATCGGCACGGCCGGTACCCAGGTCCCTTATCTCATTCACGCCCTGGGCAATGCCGGTCAGCTGGGTATCGGCCGCGACCATGGCCGCTTCGCGGTGGACCGCGTGCTGCGCGAATCCGCCCTCGGCGCGGACACCTGGGAGCCGGTCTATGATGTCGGCACCGGCGACTACCGCCAACTGCCGGCCGGTCCGCTCGAACTCCCGCCGCCGCCGAGCACGGGCGCAACCCGGCTGCACCTGCGCACCCCCATGCGGATCAAGCGCGACGGTCACTTCGTCGCCCCGCGCGACTTCACGCTGACCACCTTGCTCCAACCGCTCCACATCCGCGTGCAGCGCCTGGCCGCACTCTATGGCGGTCAGCCTCAGGTCAGCGAGTGGTCGCGCGCCGTGGACCTGGTGGAGTCACTGACCCTGTGCGACTGCCGTCTGCGCTGGCACGACTGGACCCGCTACTCCTCCCGCCAGGGCAGCCTGATGCAACTGGGCGGGCTGATCGGCGAACTGACCATCCAGGGCCCCGCCCTGGCGGAACTCTGGCCGGTGCTCTGGTTTGGTCAATGGACCCATGTCGGCAAGGGCACGGCCTTCGGGCTCGGGGCCTATCGGCTGGATGCGCCGCAATGACCGGGGGACCTGACGGCAAGCTTGTCGAACCAGGTTGGGCGCGGGCGGCTGTGCCATGATGTGGCCTGTATCCGCCGACCTGGGCATCTCGGTACCCCTCGTGCCCGCGGAACACTCATGACAACCGGATGCCATGCAATGGACGACAACAGACTCCATGACGCGACTTGTCGCGTCGCGTTCTCGGCGTACCAGCACGATCTGGGCAAGTTCGCCGAACGCGCCCGTCTTCCGGTAGAGGACGCCAAACGCGAGCACCATGAGCAGATGTACTGCCCGCGGCGCGAAGCGGGCGGCCGCGTCTGGTATACCCACAAGCACGCGGCTTACACCGTGCTTGCGTGGGACCTGATCGAGCGCATGTTCCCGGAGTTGATCGGCGCGGACGTCGCGCCTTTCGCTGCTTGGGGCGCCACCGATGTGGACGATTCCATTGTCAACGCCGCCGGCCGTCACCACCGGCCGGAGACCTTCCTGCAATGGATCATCGCCACCGCCGACCGGGTCGCTTCAGGCTTCGAGCGTGAAACCTTCGACCAATACAACGCCGCCGAGGAGGGCACCCGTACCGGGCGCAACCATTACACTGCCCGGCAACTCACCCTGTTTGAGCACATTCGTCTGGATGCCGACCTGGCCAATACCCGCGACCAATGGCAGTGGCGTTATCCATTGCGCCCCCTGTCGCCGACCGCGATTTTTCCGGTGCCGGCCGCGGGGTACGAGGGCGACGACGATGCCGCAGCGCAGGCGCAGTATCACACCCTGTGGGACCAATTCACCGCTGCATTGGCCCTGATCCCTACCGCGCACCGGCACAACTGGCCTCTTTGGCTGGACCATTTCGATGCGGCCTGGGCCTGTTACACCCAGGCGATTCCGGCAGCGACCGCCTGCAATGTCCGTCCGGAGGTGTCGCTCTACGATCACTCCCGCACCGCCGCGGCCCTGGCCGCGGCCCTGTGGCGTTACCATGAGGAAGGCGGTGACACCGGCGAAGAGGCACGCCAGCGCCTTGCTGATCGCCAAGGTTCCGACTGGGATGTGCATAAGCTGCTGCTGATCCAGGGTGACCTGTTCGGGATCCAGGAGTTCATCTTCGCCACCGGCGGTGAGACGCAAAGGCGCGCCGCCAAGCTGCTGCGTGGCCGGTCCTTTTACATATCTCTGCTCACCGAATGCGCGGCCCTGCGCATCCTCGACGCGCTTGCCCTGCCGCCGACCAGCCAGGTCATCAATGCCGCCGGCAAGTTTCTGATTGTTGCCCCCAACACCGAGCGCACCCGGACCCGCCTGGATGAGGTCCGGCGCGACTTCGATCGCTGGTTCCTGGAATACACCTATGGTCAGTCCGGTATCGGGCTGGTCAGCCGCCCCGCCAGTTGCAACGATTTCGTGACGCGCGACAACGGCGATGATCCACCCTTCAAGGTCCTGATCAAGGGGCTATTCGAGGACCTCCAGACCGTCAAGGCCCAGCGCCTCGGCTTGTGCGGGGCGGCACCGCCCAGTCCGGTGTTCGCCGATTATCTGACGCGCTTCGATCCCGCCAAAGGGGTCTGCGCCATCGACGGCCGTTCTCCTGCCGAAGCGCCGCTGCCGGGGGCCGAGGGGCGCTACGTGTGCCCCCTGGCCCTCGATCAGATCGCCATCGGCGGTCTGCTCACCCGCATGAGTCGGGTACTGATTGCCACGGCCCCCTTGGGCGGCGACAGCGAGCTTGGCCTGCCGATTTTCGGTTACCGGGTCAAATTCACCGGTGCGGAGGAGGTGACCGGGCGCTTTGGTCAGGTCGCTGCCGACGGCACCCTGCGGCGCGCCTGGGATTTCGGCCTGCCTGATGACGGAGAGGCGCCGTTGTTCCGGGGTTACGCGCGCCGCGCAATCGACGCCTATGTCCCCGCGTTCGGCGAGCCCGACGCCGTCGCGCGTTGTTGTTACGCGGGCTTGGCCGCGGACGAGCGCGGCGACGGCCGCCCGGAGTCCATCAAGACGCTGAACGAGATCGCCTGTGACGATCTGCACTTTGGTCCGGACGGCCAGCGTCTCGGCACCGCGGCGCTGATCACGCTCAAGGGCGACGTGGACGACCTGGGCCGCATCTTCGAAGCCGGGCTCGCCCAGCCCAGTTTCGCGAAAATGGCCGGGCTCTCCCGCCAGCTCAACGCTTTCTTTGCCGTCTGGCTGCCGTGGGTGTGCCGGCGCCGTTATCCCAGCACCTATACGGTGTTCGCCGGCGGTGATGACTTCTACCTCATCGGCCCTTGGCGCAGCACCCTGCTGCTGGCGGCGGAGATGCGTCGGGAGTTTGTCCGCTTCGTGGCTGGAAACCCGGAAATCCACTTCTCGGCCGGCTTGACGATGACCAAGCCGGGATTGCCAATCCGCCAGATGGGCGCCCTGGCCGAGGCGGAACTGGAGGCCGCGAAGGCTCGTCGCGATGCGCAAGGCGCCGTCGTGAAGGACGCGGTCACCTGTTTCGGTTATACCCTGGGTTGGGATACGTTCCAGGATCTGGTGCGCATCAGCGACGCACTCGGGGAGTTGCAAGGCGCGTTGGGCCTCAGCACCGGTTATCTGTATAGCCTGCAGTTCCTTGCGGACATGGCGGAGGATCTCCGCCAGGCCGAGCGCGACCCCGCCTATCTCCCGCGGCTCGACAGTGCGCTCTGGCCCTCGCGCTTCGCTTACCAGACCTGGCGGATGCTCGAAGCCAAGCGCGGCCTGGACCGTGACGCCCGCACCCGCTGGCAAGCGACCCTGGCGGGTCTGCTGGCCGATGGCATTCGCACCTATGGCAGCGCGTTCAAGGTCGCTCTATTCCTCCACCTCTACCACCACCGACGCTAATGAGCGAGGCAATCCATGGCAAACAGATTTCCAGGATCGGGCGCGGGATCGCGGCCGGGCGGCGATCGTCAGGCGCGGGGCGGGGACCGGCGCGACCGCGATGAGTCCGGCGGCGGCAGCGAGGCCCTGAAGACCGACCAGATCAAGCTCAAGGCAGCCGACGGCGCTGGCTTGTCCCCGGATCTCTTCGATCGGATCGCGCGTGAGACAGCCAAGGCGATTGCCGGCGATTCCCGTAACCAGGCGAACAAGCCCGCTCAGGTCCGGCAGTTTTATGACGAGCTGGTGATGTGGGAGGAGAAAACCCGCGCTGCGCCGGAACGGTTCCCGGAGTTCCTGCCTTTCATCCGGATGCTCAACGCCAAGGCCGCCTACTCCCTGGGCCGACGCCATGTGGACCGGAACTTCACCGCTTTGATCGCCTGTTGTCTCGGGCAGGTCGATGATCCCGCGACACTGCGCAACTTCAAGACTTTCTTCGAGGCCTTCCTGGGTTTTTACAAACAGGAACGCCCCAGCGGCTGACAGAGGACGCCACCATGAAACTGACCAAGATCAGCGATATCCGCGGCCAGATCGAACTCGTTTCCGGGCTGCATATCGGCAGCGGCAACGCCGAGATGCACATCGGCGGCACCGACAACCCGGTGATCAAGAATCCGGTGACCAATGAACCCTATATTCCCGGTTCCAGCATCAAAGGCAAGATGCGCAGCCTGCTGGAATGGCGCGCGGGTGTGGTCGGTATCGCGGCGGGTGCGCCGCTCGGATTCAAGCACATCGCGGAACTGGACAAGAAGATCGCGGAACTGGACAAGAAGGAGGACAGGGATTCGGCCACACAAGGTCGATGCATTCTCAAACTTTTCGGCGGCGCTCCCGAGGGTGGTGATCAGGATCTGAAGCTGGTCACTGAAATCGGCCCCACCCGGCTTGCCTTCTGGGATTGTCCGCTCGATCCGGCTTGGGTGCGGGAGATGAAAGAGGAGAAGAATCTGCTGCTGACCGAAACCAAGATGGAGAACATGATCGACCGCATCCGCGGTGTGGCCGAGCATCCGCGCAACACCGAACGGGTCCCGGCCGGCGCCCGTTTCGATTTTCGGCTCACCGTCAAGGTGCACGACGACGAGAATTTGCTCGACGATATCCTGCGCGGTCTCAAGCTCCTGGAACTCACCGGCCTGGGCGGCTCCGGTTCGCGCGGTTACGGCAAGCTGCGCTTCACCACACTGACGTGCGACGGCGAGCCCCTGCTGGAGCAACTGGCCGGGACTTCGGCCTGAGTGCCGCGGAGGCAACCCATGGACGCACTGCACCTGACCCTGCATCCGCTCAGCGCCTTCGGCGGTCCCCTCAAGGGTGACACCTTGTTCGGTCAGCTCTGCTGGGCGGCGCGCAATCGCTGGGGCGAGGGGCGGCTGGTCGATCTCTTGGATGGCTACACGGCCGGGCACCCGTTCGCCGTTTGCTCGGATGCCTTTCCCGCCGGTTATCTGCCGCGTCCCGCGTTGCCGCTGCACCATTATGCGCCGGTCCCCGGTGCTGACCGCAAGGCCGTGAAAAGCCGCCGCTGGTTGCCGGTTGCCGCCCTTGCTGAGCCGGTCAGCGCCTGGCTCGGTCACTGTCGAAGCGATGCCGAGGTTCTGCGCGCACTGGGGACGGGCGACGCCCGACGGCTGAGCGAGCTCCACGCCCAGCCTCACAACAGCATCGACCGCCGCACCGGCACCACCGGCGCGGCCTTTGCGCCCTACACGCAAGAACAGCATTGGTTTGCCGCCGGCCTGCGACTGCACACGTACCTGCTGCTGGACCAGACTCGACTGACCATCGCGGAGGCCAGGCAGTTGCTTGAAGACATTGGCCAGACCGGCTACGGGCGCGACGCCGGGATCGGTCTCGGGAAGTTCGCGCTGATCGACGCGCCGACGGGCGAAGTCCTGCCCACCCAACCCGCGGCGAATGCCTGCTTTACTCTGGCCCCGTGCGCGCCCCAGGGGCTCGGCTTCAGCCCCGGCGCCAGCCACTACGAGGTCTTTACCCGTTTTGGGCGCCACGGCGACCAGGCAGTACAGACCGGCCGCCCGTTCAAGGCACCGCTGTTGCTTGCTCAGACCGGCGCCGTGTTGGTGCCCCCGACGCTGCCGTCATGGCCTTTTGTCGGTCAAGGACTCGGCGGCGACGGAACTCTGACCCGAGCCCCGGGCTTCGCGGCTACGGTCCAGCAAGGCTACGCTCCCTGGATCGGCCTGCAGCTCGCGGAGGTCACGTCATGAGCCGCGACCGCCATTGGCAACTCGCCATCACCCCGCTGTCACCGGTGCATCTGGGCAGCGGTCAGGACTATGAGCCCACCGGTTATGTCATTGATGACGGCGCGCTCTATGAGTTCGACGCCATCGCTGCCTTGGGCGCCTTGCCGGCGGCGGAACGGGACAAGCTCGGCAAGACCCTGAACGGCCCCCCGAGTCAGGCGATGCTGCGTGAGGTTCAGGCGTTCTTCCACGCCAACCGGGAACGGCTGATTCCCGTCGCCCGCCGTTGTGTGCAAGTCAATCCCGCGATCGAAGCATTTTATCGAGACCGGGTGGGGCAGGTCGCTCAACGGGAACAGGGCGGTCGGGAGGTGCAGAATCGCCTGGAGATTGAACGGACCGCCTACAACCTGGTCAACGGAGCGCCGATTCTGCCCGGCAGCGGGCTCAAGGGGGCCATCCGCACCGCGCTGCTGGACGGCGAGAACCAGGGCCAATCCTTGCCGGGCCAGTTGCGTGGTGATCGTAGCGCCAATCTCAAACTCCAGCAGCAACTGTTTGATTACCGCGCCGGACACTTCGAGCATGACCCCCTGCGTCTGATCCGTCTGGCCGATGCGGCTCCCGCGATTCCTGACGCCATCGCGACCCGGGTCCATTTTGCCGTGAATCGCAAGAAGTCGGAGGTGATGGTCGGGGGTAAGCTGGTGAACTCCCAGGCTGCCCAACAGGGCCTCTATCAACTGCTCGAGTGTCTGGTGCCCTTGCAGCCCCGCGCCTTCGTCGGACAGATCTCCATCCAACAGACCCTGGGTATCGACTCGCGCCACTGGCCCAGCTTGCGCTTCGACCTGCGGGCCATCGCCGCTGCATGTAACACATTCTACCGCCCCATCTTCGACGACGAGTTGGAGCGGCTGAGGCAGCGACGTTTTGCTGACGAGGGCTGGGTGCAGACAGTCCAGCAACTGCTTGAGGGGCCGTTGGCCCAGCGCCTGGAGACGCATCGCGCCTTTCTGTTGAGGATCGGGCGCCACAGCGGTGCGGAGTCGGTCACGCTCAATGGAGTGCGCGACATCAAGATCATGAAGGGTAGAGGCGAGCGGCCGGAATTTCTGCCCTACGCCAAGACGCTGTGGTTAGCCGCCATGGAGCCGGGTGCACAACTCGGTCTGCTGCCCTTCGGCTGGCTTTTGGTCGAGCCCTATGACGCCGTCACACCGCTGGCCGCCCTGGACCTCCCCAATCAAGCGGCCGAGACCGCGGCTTGGCAAGCGCGCGTCGCCGCGCGTCGCCAGACCCTCGCCGCCCAACTGGCCGAAACCCGTGAACGCGAGGCCCAGGCCCATCGTGAGCGCGAGACCGCGGTGCGCGAGGCGGCCCAGCGCGAGGCCCGACGCGCGGCACTCTCGCCCCAGGAACGCGAACTGGACGCCCTGCGGGAGCTGCTCAGGCGCGATCAGGAATCCGGGGTCAAACAGGCCGGCGGGGAACTGGCCGAGTCGCTCGTGAAGCTGCTCAAGACCGCGGCCCGGACCTGGCCGCAGCCCGAACGCAGTGAGCTGGCCGACCTTGCTGAGCAGATCTATGGCTACCTTGGCTGGCCGGCGGCCAAGAAAAAGCGTGAGCGTCAGGAACAAATTCAGGCCCTGCGGGCTGCTACCTGATGTCTAGCCATCGGATGCGATCACCGGACGTGGCGGGTTGCAAACCCGCACCTACACCACGGCTCTGTCCTGAATGCCCTTGCGGAGACCGCCATGACCGAATCCACCCATCTCTGCCTGGTCTCCAACCAGCCCACCCCCAACCTGACACCCGCGCTGGACCCGGATCTCGCGCCGCGGCGGGTCATCCTTCTGGTCAGCCCCGACATGACCCGGCGGGCGGAGGCGTTGGAGGCGGTGCTCAAACCGCGCGGCATCAGTGTCGCGCGCTGGCCGATCCAGGACGCCTGGGACGTGGAGCACATCCAACAACGGGTGCTGGAGTTGCTGGAGCAGGAGTCCGCGCTGATCGCGCCGCGCGCCATCACGCTCAATGCCACCGGCGGCACCAAGCCCATGAGCATCGCCGCCTACGAGGCGTTCCGCGCCTATGACCTGCCCATCTTCTATGTGCACCCCGAGCACGACCGGCTGATCTGGCTGCACCCGGCGGACCGTCCCGCGGTCGATATCGCCAACCGGGTGCGTCTCGATGCCTTTCTGCTCGCCCATGGCGCCCGTCTGGAGGCGTCCGTCACGCAACCCGTCAGCGCCCCGCACCAGGCGCTGAACACCTGGCTGGTGACCAACGTCCAACACCTCGCGCGTCCTCTGGGCACCCTCAACTGGCTGGCCAACCGCGCCGAGCGCGACTTGCTGTCCCCGGCGCTGGAGCCGCACCAATTGCGCGACCCCGATCTGACCGAATTGCTCGATCGGTTCGCCGCCGCCGGCCTGTTGCGTCTGGAGCAAGACCGCCTGCGGTTTCCGCACGAGGCCGCCCGCGGCAGCGTCAACGGCGGCTGGCTGGAGGACCATGTCTACACCGTCCTCGCCGACCTGAAGCGTGACGACCGCCGCATCCAGGATTTGGCGCGTGCGGTCCAGATCGTCCGCCGCGACGCCCGCGGCGCCTTGGTGCCCAATGAACTGGATGTCACCACTCTGATGGAGAACCGGCTCTATCTCATCGAATGCAAGACCCGCGGGTGGCGCGATGACGGCCCCACCGACGGGCCGGGGGCCGAGGCACTGTACAAGCTGGACACCCTGGCCGACCTGCTCGGCGGCCTGCAGGCCCGCGCCATGCTGGTGAGTTACCTCGATCTGTCGGCCTACACCCTGCGCCGTGCCGCCGACCTGCGCATTCGCGTCTGCGCCGGTGCCCGGCTGCCGGAACTGCGTCAACACCTGGCCGACTGGCTGCCGCGGACGTGGGGATAGTCCGTGTTCCGCGGCGCGCGTGCATTGCTCAGCCGCCAATGTCCGGTGTGGAGTTATACGGAACGGTTTTAAGTTTTCGGTTTTTCGTTTTTCGTTCGTGTTTATCAAGCATCAGGTTACGAGAAACGAGACACGAGACACGAGAAACGAAAAACGAGAAGCGAGAAACGAGAAATCAACAACGACGGGTCTATGATCTCATGCGCCGCACGAGCGGCCTGCAAAGCCAACCAACCATCGCAAAGGGGAAACAACATGAGCGACAGCGAACGGGAGCAAGGTGTTTTTGCCGTCAGCATCGAGCGGTTCGCGGATTTCTTATTACCGCGGGCGCTGGACATCAAGGCGAAAGTCGACGGCGGTGGGCGGCTGGATGATTTCGATATCGAGTTTCTTGAAACCGTCATGGTCGAGGCCGAACAGGCCAAACCCTACATGGACAGCCACCCGGACCTGCAGGACCTCTATACCCGCGCGGTCAGTCTTTACCATGACATCGTCGAGCGGGCAGCCGCGAACGAAACGGGCGTCTGACGTCGCCGGATAAATCATCAAGGTCATCAGGCCAGCAAGCGTTCGGCCGCCCGCCGAATGTAGGCTTTGGCGGACGCCCGCTGCTTTTCAATGGTGGTCCGGAAATCCGCGACCCCCATGGTTCTGAAGAGCCGGATATACTCGCGATACTCCTTGTGCAGATTGCCGCTGATCAATTGCGAGAGAAAGACTATGGTCAGGCGGGTCTGCTGGGACTTGCTCAACGGCGCGCGGCGCAAACTCCGCGCCATGCGTTCCCGAATATATCCGGTATACGATGCCATGATGTTGTCTTCGATATACGCAATTGCCAGCTCGATGCAGGCCCGATCACCGCGCCGGACCCCATCGGCAACACCTTCCATGATGTTGTAGGTCCAGGTCATACCGCCGGGGTTGGTATAGACTCTGGGCTGCAATACGAAATCGTCGGCGGCGCCCAGTTGGACCCGCAGTCCCGCGTAGCGGGCCTTGACACTTGCCACGGACCACTTGCCCGCCGGGTTATAGTCGATCCGCGACGCGGAACGCTCAGGGCCGGGTGCTGACCGCGCTTTCCGGTTCATTGGTCATAGGTGACATCGTAGACCTTGACTCGACAACCGGCACCCCGCTGACAGGCGACGTACTGGATACGGCGTCCTTCGGCAAGGGCGACGGCGGTGGCTGCCACCGCGTTGGGCTTTTGCCCACCGGTGACATCGATCAGGATCTGATCAATCGGCAGGCCGCGGCGCAACAGGTCGGTATAGGCATCGTCCGTCACCTGCGAGATCAGGTCCACGTCCTCGAACGACACTCCACCGGTGTAGCGGGAGTCCAATTGGGCCGCATCGCGTAAGCTAAAGGTGGTTGGTGCAAAGAGTCGCGCCGCCAAGTCCCGGAACAGCGGCCACTGCACCGCGCTGCCCAGCACCTTCGGGCTCTGATCGCCGGACTCGTCACGCGAACAGATAACCGTCACGTATTGCAAACGGGCGCGATGGTAGGCAATCGCCTCCAATGGCATACGCCAGTTCAAATCGCCGAAGTTGGCGCGGAAATCATCCAGATCGGCGAACGCCGTGATCCGTTCCTTGAGTTCCGCCACCCGATCCGGGGGTAGGTTGCTCAGAAACAGGATCAACCCCCGCACCGGTGCCGGCGCCGGGTCGCTCGCGACGCGCGGTCGGTAACGCTTCCGCGCGCCGCGCGCCAACTGGGCGAGGCACAGCAGTGCGACCAGAAAGAACCCGACCGCCAGCAACCGATGCAGCGGCCACCAGGTGGTGATCGTCCCGCCCCCGAACCAGGTGCCGAAATCAGTCAACCACTCGAACAGGCTGTCGGTAAACCAGCCCAGACCCACCAGCAGCGCCACCACCCCCGCGATCACCCGCAGGTCGCCGCTGCCCAGCAGGTGCCGGACGACCCGGCTGGCCAGTTCCTGGCTTGCCCCCGGCGCCCGCGTCCGCCTCATGCCAGCCGCTCCAGCCAGCCCAGTTCATAGGGTACGGACGCCAACTCGTCCTGAGTCAGCAGCCGACCCTCCGGCAGTCGGTGCACCAGCCGGAGCACCAAGGCCTGATCGCCGGGCGCCATGGTCACCGCCACGCGATTGGCCGTGATCGCGATCCCCAGCAGCGCCGAGAGGAAGGCGGCGGACGCGTCATGCCCGATGGCCGACACGAAGCCGCCGGCCAGCCGTTGCCGCGCCTGTGCCGCCGGGATCGGGCCGGAGAAGCGGAAGTCACCATAGGCGGTGAGAATCGGCGTGTTGAGGAGATAGATCATGATCCGTAGGGGTTTCTGAATGTTCGTGTTGAATCGGTCGGCCGAACACGGCCCTTATCCAGCGGCGGATGGCCCGCACAGCGGACCCTACCGCAAACCTCGTCCTGTAGGGTCCGCTTTGCGGACCGACAACCTGGGTTTCGTCGTCAACAGTCGCCGCAACCAGTTCAGCATGCCAGCGCTCCCAATCCGCATTCGCCTCAGCGTGCGAGTGATACCGATACACACCTTTCGGCACCCTGGTGCGGTACTGTCCCATCTGTTGCGACCAGGCGATTTCCTCCGGCGTCGGCGGTCGTAGCGGACCGATTGGCCGCTGACCGCGGTGGCCGACTGTTGGGGATGGGCTCATGGCAGGTCTCTGCTGTTTCCGGTTCACCAGATCGGCACATTCGGTAACTGTTGCGGCCGCTTCGCCAGCCCGACCAGAGCGGATTCCGCTTCCAGCACAGGCAACAGTGCGGTATCGATCCAGGCGGCGAAGTCTTGCCATGCGGCCTGGTCGATCGGGGTTTCGCCATGAGCCAGAATCGAGCTGTTACGGGCGAGAACGTGATGGCGCATCCGCTCGTGCTGGTCGTGGGCGAATTGCGCGGCAACACCATCCAGGTGATGTCCCACCAGTGACCACGCGTCCATCAGACCGGCGACCCTGTTGCCGTTGCGGCCAGCGGGAATAACCATCGGCGCGGGGATTTGTTCCGGTTGGAGGTGCGCAGTGTCAATCCCCTTGGTGCTGAGCAGCCATTGAGCGGTCCATTCGATCAACCGGTAAAGGCGTGCCACCGCATCGTCGTAGCGCCCTTGGGCCGCGCGGCGCTGGGCGTTGAGCCACAGATCCCAGAGGCGGGCCGGGGTGCGTCGCGGCGCTCCGGCCGCTTCGGTGAGGCATCTCAGGGATTGCAGCAGCGGCGCGATGTGTTTGCCGATGCGCGAGCAATAGACATCCAGGAGCGACAGTGCCGCGGCGTGATCGAATCGATCCCAGGCGTCCAAGGCACGGCTCAGGTCGCGGGCGATTTGGAGTTCCGCCCGCAACGTTGCGTCCCGCGGGATCGCCAAACCAGCCAGTCCCAGCGCCGCCTCGCCGTAGGCATAACGGTCCCAGGCCGCCAGAAAAGGGGCCATGCCCCGGCGCATGCGGATTCCCTCGACACCGACGGCAAGGCCGGCCTGACTCCCGTCATGCACCTTGACCAGATTCGCCCGCGCGCCGGTCACCAGTCGCAGTTCGACCCGTTCGCGCTCCAGGGCCGCGATGGTCAGAGCGGCGGTCATCGTCTTGGTACCTCCCGTGTAGTCCGCCACCAGCAATGCCGCCGGAAACCGATCACGGAGTTTGTCGATCTCAGCGAGCATGATCCGCACCGCTGGATCCAGATCGTCGGCCGGAACCTCGGCCAACTCGAACTGGTCGGGCGACAGGTGCGCCAGGGTCGGGATGTTCGCCAGGCGCTCGATCTGGTCACCCCGCCGAACCTCGACCGGGGTGCCTTTACCCTCCACCTGGGTCCGCGAGCCGGCCTTCCCGGTGGCCGGATCAACACCGGTGCAGAAGAACAGCACAAAGGCCGGATCGAGCTCGCCGATAGCGGTCAGAATCGGCTGGTGTGAGCCGCCGACGGTGCAGAGCAAAATGTTGGAAGTCATTCTCTTTTCTCGCCGTTGTCGTCTTTGTAAAGAGTCCAGAATAAGTCGCACACGGTCGTTTTTGTAATCGGAGAAGCCCTGCAACTCTGGATTGCGAGAGAATCCACGGCGGACCTTGATCATCGTTCCGGCCAATGGTGGCCGGTTCGCAACCGGAGGTCGAGGCTATTAGCCGGTGGCGCCTTCCGCAATACCATTATAATTCGGTGTTTACTTCACCCAGGACCGGCTAAGGTGATGTTTGGAAAAGGATGTAGCAACGTGTATTGGCGACTTTAGTCGCCCCTACAACCCCCAGCGGACCTTGCTGCATCCGCATAACAGGAGGTCTTGGTTTCAGTCGAACGCGGCGCCGCCCGCAAGAGCGTCGACCTCCGGTCGCGTCGCCCCGGTCACTGGAGGTTGAGCCCGCGTAGTATGAAGCCGCGGACGGTCCGCACAGCGGACCCTACGGGAAAACCGCGATCCTGTAGCGGACGGTCCGCACAGCGGACCCTACGGGAAAACCGCGATCCTGTAGCGGACGGTCCGCACAGCGGACCCTACGGGAAAACCGCGATCCTGTAGGGTCCGCTATGCGGACCGACGACCGCGCAACGGCTGGGCTTATGACCAAGATCCATTACGAATCATGACGATTCTCTCTCTTCGCTTGCGCTCCTGCTTTTCTCGCTTGTCGCGTTTCTGACCTGGATCGCTCCAGCCGATACTGTCGAACGCCAGCTCAAGGAGACTTGAAGTCTCTGTTCGATACTCACGGCTCGTCCAGGTCAGGGCCGCGTCGATGAGCTTATTGATGTGGCTCATGATTGCGGGCCGTTTTTGATGCTGCTGATACTCTCCGAGCAAAAGATACGCTTCGATCTCTTTTCGGGTCACTGCGATTAGTTTCTGCTCTTCCGGCAAAGCTTCCCACTCCGCCTGGACTCGTCGTTGATCTTCTGCGTCTTGCGCCTGCCGTTCTATTACTGCACGTTCGCTCGCAATCCGTTCCTGTTCGGCGTGGCGAGCCTGTTCCTGCTCCTTCCAAGTTGCGGGATGGGTGGTTTGAGGATATTCCGCAAGAACAAGTGCCTTCGCTTTCGCATCAAGAAAATCGTTGATCCGCTTCTTGGGTTCCAGCCGCATGTGCGCGAGCTTTCCGGTGGCCCGAGCAGCATTGGCTGGGTCAGCCATTCCCAGTAAAGCACGAATCTGCACAGAGTCTCTCCAGTGGTGGCCACAACGCTGTGCCACGGACTCCATATGCTCAATGAAGGCATCACGGCAGGCTTGCCAAGACGTCTCTGGATTGGCGTCACAGTTGCGGCGCAACTCGACCCGGTCCGGATCGATGGCGATCGAGATCTGACCGAACCCGAACGGTTTGCCCATCCCGAGACTGTGTCTTAACTGGTCAGTGCCGCCCCAAGTCAATGCCCAGCATAAGGCCCCGAACTCTACAGGCTTTAGATTATGGAAGTGAACTCTGGAGATAAAGACGGTTTTCGCTTCAAGCGGATTAAGCTTGACTTGTACGCTCTTGTTTTTCTCTTGTTCGTCAGTCAACTGTTGATGTTTTGAGTCGGTTCTGACCGGATAACGCTTCCACCCACGCACCTCGGGTTCTGGGTTCTCGTTGGTCGATAAGCAGGTAGCATAAGCCCCACCTCTGAGAGTCCAGGTCTTCGGGTCGGCATTCTGCGCGATATAGTTAGGGAAGTAGCTGGCCTTAGGCCCATTGAGTATCGTGGGTCCGACCACGGTCGTCTTGGGCTGGGTTTGCGCGATGGCATGTTGAAAGGTAACCCGGCCTTTCAGGCAGCGTTCAGGTCGGTCGCTGACTGTGCCAAACAGGGCCTCGGCAAAGTCGCATGGTCCTCGACCCTGCCCTTGAAGGTGCTCCCGGTTGGTATGTTCAATCATTTCAGAGACACTGAAGTCGCCAGCCAGTCGTGGCATATAGGCTAGTCCAATCCGAGTCTTATGCTTATCGCGAAGATAAAAAACCGGGACTTGCGAACCACTCCAGTACACGTCTTTCCAGTAACCTGGCCAAGACATACTCTCTGAATCTTTTTTTTGTTGATCGCCGTGTACGAACAAGAAATCATTCCAATCGTCACGACCGGGCGCAAATTTGGACGATTCATCTGGAGCGTAAAATACGAAATCGCGCTGTTTTCCACCAGTCTTCGTACTATCGCTAATTTGACCGGTAAAAACAGGGGTGCCTTGTTCTCCCCCGCGACCTAGAGCAGTTGCATGTCCATCAAGAGGATAGAAACGCAGAACCACTGGGGAAACGGAATGTTTGGTGCAGATCTCCAACCATCGCCGATATTTTTTCGCGACTGAGCGATCAGCAGAAAAAATTGGTGCTTTCTCGTTTAGCCAGGTCTCCATGTCCCGGTGGGAGAGTCGCACCATAGCGCATGGAGTAATCCGCGGTAACCCATCCGGTCCAAGGCACATCCAGCCGGTTCGCACGTTGTTTCGGACGCGAGCCGTATAGGCAGCACTAACATATTGTCCGGAAATATCGCGGAGCCCGTAGCGCTGATCATCCACCAGACTCATCCGCGAAAAACTCGCAATCTCGACCACGTTGCGGATCATGCCTTTCAGGGCGGTTCCCGGCAGTGCGTAGCGGCCGTCCGGCAGTTGGTAAGGAAAGACTTGCCCGGCTTGGTCCTTGGTGGCTCGTTCCTGTGCCGTCTGTTCCCGCCCGACCAGAATCGGGGTGTGGGCCGTGATGACCAGGTCCAGATGGCCGCACAGACCGTCGCGGAAGGGGATGTCATGGGAGACCAGCGGCGCCCAGTCGGGGCAGTGGACCCAGTTGGCTAAGGGCACAAAATTGTAGGGAGCGTCGATACAGGCGGGAGGTGCCATGGTCAGTGATCCTCCGTAGTCGCAAAACCTTGGAAAGCGGCAAAGTAGGGCAGGGCGCCACGGGCCGGATCAAGCCGCCAGTAGCGGCGATACCAAAGCTGTTTACCCGGCGCTTTTTCCGTTGCCAGGTGCGCGATGCGATCGCTAAGGAAGACTTCTTGTCCCGCGTTTCCGACGGTCTGGGGCGTGGCGACGACCAGCCTGAACTCACCGGCCCCGACCTGGCGCAGATGAAGCGAACGTCCGGCTTCATCAATCGCTTCAGCGGCCAGCAAGTAACCCCAGTCCGGCTGGACCTCGGGCAGTTGGTTCTCCGCAAAGGCGACGATCCATGACTGAAATTGCAGCCAACCGGTGCGCGGGCCGAGCAGCCGCAAGGCGTCCCAGGCCGTCACCGGGTCCGTGATGGTGCGTGAATCGATTGTAAGCGCCGCGCACTCCATGGGATCAAGCCGGTGCTTGAGTGCCACCTCAGCATAGGCCGTCAGCAGGTCTTGTGGGCTCATGTCCAGACTTCCCCTTGTTCTTTCAGCCACGCGCGGGTTGCATCATCCGGTTCGCCGGTGAAGGCGCCATGCCCTTTGGTCGCACCTCCTCCCAACGCGAGCCGGCCTTCGCACAGGTCCCGAATCGCCCGCGCAAGCGCGCGCCGGGCCGTCTCGTCGGCCTGGTCAAGACCCGGCAGCAGCGTCATCGTCAGCGGAATCGGCCGCCGGAACACCAGTTCCTCGGTAAAGAGCATCCGGTCGCGCACCCCGCCGGTGAATCGGTCCAGGCTGTTGTGGATCATCGCTTGCACGTCGTTCGGGGTCAGGGTGACATGGCTGTCGTCGATCAGGACGTGCCCCGCCTGCCCGGTTTCCTCGCGATCCTGGTCGCGGCTCTTGGCATGGCCGAAGATGGCGCGAACCCCCTCGCAGTGCTCTGATTTATCCCATTCCTGCATCGCGGCGGGAGTCAGTTCATCGGCGAAATACCCGTTCAGGAGGTTCCAGTGGAAGGCCGTCCGATGAGCGAGTGCCCCTTTCACCGCCGAGCCTGGAACCAAGGCGAGTCGGGGTTTGATCTCGCCTAGACCATTCGCCCAGGTGACGATGGGTTCCAGTTTGGGCACCAGATCCGGCTCCCTGCCGTCCGGATCGTCGCGAAACGGTCCATGACCCTGACCGATCCGCCAGAAATCCCTAGGGGTGAGGCAAATCTCCAGGCGATGCAGCGACGATTGCGGCTGTGCAACCGGGACTGTCGCGGTCAGGCCCGCGGTGTCGCCGATGCCAGGGCCGAGTCGGCGGAAGGCCGCGATGCCCTGCGCATCGCGCAAGTCAAAGACGCCAGTATGCAAAGACACCAGTCGCAGGGCGCCCATCCCGGCGCGCGTAGCTCCGCCCAAGCGCAGACGCGGGTCGTCGAGCAGTGCGAGCAGGGCTGTCCAGTCGGGGTCGTTCGCGACCGTCGACCAAAGGCGCAGCTCGCCGCTGAAACGATGGCCGGCAGCGAGAAGACCGCGGTCGTACTTGCCGGTCTTGGCCGCGGTGCCGCGATGGCTGATCCTCACCCGATCGCGGAACAAGGGATCATCCCGCGTTGCCAGTGCCGCTTTGAGTAGCGGGTCGGCACGCAGCCGCTGCAATCCGGCTGAGTCAATCAAGAGCCCGGTCACCGGTTGTCCCCGGCTGTCCTGCAAGGCTCCGGCAGCGACTTCCAGACGCGACGCCGCCCCCAACCCGCGTCGCTGATAGCCAAACAATGTATCGGCGGCAACCTGACTGCGGCTTTCGGTCCACAGGTGGCGCAGCACCCCGGCCAACGAGGTGCCGGGAATCATCGGCAAGCCATTGGCGTCGCGCACGATGGGGTGGTCATAGACGCCGTCGGGTCCGCCGGTACCGATGGACAGCGCGGTGCGGGCTTCAAGCGTGAAGCGGGCAACATGCAGCGCGGACTGCGCGAGTCTGCTCATGATTGCACCTCCCGATGATCGCCGCGTCCGTGTTGGCCCTGGGCAATGCGCTGGGCTTCCCGGCCAAAGGCGCGCAATGTTTGCTCTGACACTGAGGGGCTGCTGTCGCTGCTGCATTTCGCCCGAAACCAGTCGCGAAAACTAAGCACGGTGTCCTGGTTCCGGAATCTGTCCTGCCAACCTTCGCCGCGTTCTTTGCAGATGGCGTTGTCCCCATCGAACAGATGGGCGATGAGTGCAACCAAGTCACCGCTATTGCGGGCCTCCTCGTAAACGCGCCCCCATTGGGCTGGCGAGGGGCCGACCGGCAGGTTGTTCGCGATCCCGGCGAAGGCGCGGGCATTGCGATAACAGGTCTTGAGTTCCGTCGCCAGTTTGCGCGCATCCTGCTCGCTCCGGCGACGCTCAGTCCCGGCGCCGTATTGGGTTTCCAGCCAGGCGATGAGTGGGTGATCCGGTCGTGGAACGCCGGGCGGTGTAATGGCGGCGATGGGGTCCGCGAAGACCGGTTGTTCGCCGGCCAGGAGTTCCGCATCAATGCTCACCAGGCCCATTCCTGATTCCCGGTGGCAACCGATGCCGGCGTTCAGGCGCGCCCGCTGCGTCGCATCGAGGGGCGCTGCCAGATCTTTGAGGACAATGACGCTGCCGCGGCTGATCACCTGCCGTTCCAGGTCGAAGGCACGGCGGTGGGCATTCCAGGGCGCGAAGCGGCGGAAGCGCAGGAAGCTGCGGTCCCAATCGATGGTGCCGCAAGCGAGACCGAGTCGGGAGGCGGACGGTTCCAGGGTCGGTTGTCCGTTCTCGTCCACCAAGGCCAGGTCCGACAGACACCATAAGCTCAGAGTTGCGCCGGCCGCGGCGGACTCTGTCGGTCGGTAAGCATCCAAGGGCGCGGAACTGATGATTTTTACCCGTCCATATTCCGCTGAACGTGAGCGCCCGAGCAACAGCTCTCCGGTGCCTGTCAGCGCCGCGACCAGTGCGCTCCACAGGCGCTCAGGCACCGCTGGATCGGCGTCAATACGCGCGGCAAAGGTCTGTCCGGCAGAGATCGACTCGTAGCCGAACAGTTGGGATTCGTCAACCCGTCCAGTATCCGCATCGATGGCGGTTTTCATGCGCAGCGATTGACCGACCTTAAATACCAGACCGTCCGCGCGTACATGCCCTGTGCGTAATTGCTTGGGCTGCCTACCCACGGGCGGTTTCCGGTGCTGTAGATTCATCACCAGCTCCGGATTCAGGCGTGCGTCGTCTTTCACGGCGGGTAAGCCCTTGGCCTCATGCCAGCACAGGGGCATGGGCCAGCAGGCCAACCCTTCGGCGAGGGGGACGCCGTCGCCGAATCGCACCCGCCCGGAGTGGAACAGGAGGTGGGCGTCCGCGCGCGGCAGGTCCTGATAGAGACGGGCGGCGGCGGCTCCGAGCAGCATCGCCCCCGGCAGATAGTCGAGTGAGACGTGACCACCTTCGGTGGCTGGCCGCTCGCTTGCCACGAGGTCATCGATCAGTGTCAGTGTGAGGTCCAGAGTGCGCACCATATCAAACCTCCTGCCAGCGCAGCACGGCACGGCCGAAGCCGCGGCTGCGGTGGGCGCCCACGGCGCCGATCAGCGGCAACACCGCGCCCAAGCGTGTGCGCCAGTCCGGTAGTCGGGCAGCACCCGGAACTTCGGCGACTATCGCTTCCAGGGTCAGGGGTACCACCAATCGCATCCCTCGCAAGCTGCGGCCCAGCGCGACCCCAGTTCGCTGGTCGATGGCGGTGCTGAAGTGTTCCCGGTAGAGTCCGGTAACGAGGCACTTGCCCTCGCCCGTAGCCAGATAGGCCGCGAGTTCGGGCGGCAAGGTGGCATCGCTGATCCGCAGCAGTCCCGGCCGGGTCTCCGCGCCGGCCCGGCCCAAGGGTCCGAACAGCGTTTCGGTGGTCCCGCCCGGAACCTCAGCCCAGTTCCAGGTTTCTGCGCGATAGACGGCGTCCCGCAGCAAACCTTTCAGATGCCGTCCTGGTAGCCGCGGCAGCCCATCGGCGCCCTGATGGGTGACGGCGTCCAGATGAAAACTGCTGCCTCTGCCTGTGCCGGGGTGCCAGGCGGTCTGGATTTCGATACGCAAAGCAGCCGCGTTCATCGAGTGTCCTCCGTGTTGGCCAGCGCCGCGAACGGGGCGCCTTGGCTGACGGCAAGCAGGGTCGCGACATCGCCCAACGGGGTCGCCCGCGGCTGGCCTGATGCGGTGACCGGCAGATCATCGGCCAACTCCCCGCAGAGGGTTTGTAAACCATCCTCAACAGCTTTGTAATCATTGTAATAGCGATCCTTCATGACCTCGCGCCAGCGGGTATAGCGGCGTCCGGCGGCATCCAGATCCTGTCCCATCAGGGTCAATACTTGCCGCGCGGGTCCACGGGCCAGCGTTTTGCTGCCGAGCAATCGGGTGAGTTTCTGCAAGTCTTCCAACGCCGGAATCCGGGTAGACGCTTGCGGATCGATCCCGTAAACGCCGAGTGTCGTCTGCACCTGGTTCGCGTCAGTGCCGTAGGTCAGTTCACTGCGGAGTATATCGGCATAATCACCGTGACTCGCATTCGTCACCCGATGAAAAGCGAGGGTTGGCGGGGTACGCTCGTTGCCTTGCGCAACGTGCTTGGCGCGATCTTTGGCATATTTGGCGAGGTTCTCTGCGAGGTCGTGGGCCAGATAAAACGGATGATTGGAACGGACGAAGGCGATGCCGGCGCCGGCTGTTAATACCTCGGGCAGGTCGCTGATGCTTGGGTACTGGGCACGTAACCCGGCGAGGCGCAGCCGGGTCTGTCTTTCAAAGGCGCAGAGAAAAACGACCGTGAACGGCAGCGCCAGATCCGCCCGTATCAGGATTGTCAGATCATCTCCGCCCAAGACGATCGGGCGGGCCGGCATGGGCCAGTGAGCGCCATCTTCAGCAGGTCCATCCGCCGTGTCGCCGCGGGTCGGCAATAGCACCGCGGCCGTTGCCTCTTTGGCTGCCGCTTGGGTCGCCTCGGCTACCGCCCGCGAAAAACCGCTGAACAGATCAACGAAGACTTCAGGATGCGCTTCGGCATGAGCACTGAGCCGAATCAGTAATTGCCCCAATCCGTTGCCGTCGGCGTGCAGCAGACCGAGATAACGATTGTCCGGCCAGAAGGGGAACGCGGTGCCATCCTCGTCCGTCCCGTATTCCAGGTTGCGTGGCCAGTCGTCGCATGCCACGTCCTCTGAAAACTTCTGCGTCAACCCCCCGCGCTGCCGAAACGTCGGGCGTTCGAAACGCGCTGTTGCTGCGTCTTGCGGACCCAACTCGGCGTTGTCCTGCACCGCAGGTAAGCCGGTGCGTCGCGCATAGCGCGTCACCGGGCTGCCCGCCGGCAGCGCCGCGGGACGGCGGTTCCGCGCCGCGGTCAGATGGTCCGCGGCCTCCTTGAAGGCCGCGTAGTCGCCAGCCCCCTCACCAGTGGCGAGGATGAAATCAAGGTTCGGAGCGTACTGGGCCACGAGGAGCGACCACAGATCCCGAAAAGCATCCCGTGCCGTGCGGTCCTCGGTGAACAGATAAATCGCTCCGCCGGCCCGGCGCGAGAACCGGACCTGTACTCCGTCGGTCAGACGGAGTGCTTGCAGGGCTTCGTCGAGCAGGTTCCCCGTCAGCGAATCGATGAGTTCCGAGGCGCCGACGATGTGGCGCAGTCGCCCTGAGCGCAGGATGTATTCCTGAATGGACTTAGCCTCGAAGAGACAGGCATAACTGGTCATCGTTCGCTTTCTCCAAAAAGCTGATCCATACCGCTGTTGCCGCCGCCGATTCGTGGATTGTGCCACGGAAATCCGGGTTACCGTGAACATTGCAGTACCCCGGTGAGGGCGGCCGATGGCCGCGACTGCCTTGGTCACACTTTCAGTCAGAAACCCAACCGCCGTGTGCTCTCTGCGCGACCGTTGGTCCGCACAGCGGACCCTACGGGCTGATATCCGGACATGGCCTTGGCCGAGGGGCGGGTTTGAAACCCACCCCTACACCCGGTTGCCACGTTGGACAGACCGGATCAACCCTTGCCCACAATGCCGATCCGCTCCGCCGCCAACGCCAGCCCATACCCCGCCGGCCGCCCGGCAGTGACGGCCTGGATGGCATAGACCTCGGCCAGGGGGCCGACGGTTTCTTCCAGTTGCTCGCGGATGCTGCGCATGCGCTGGTGGAAGAACTGGTCGGTCATGGCGCCGACGGCGCGCGCGCCCACGGCGGTGACCTCGCGGATGTCGAGCTGGTCGGCGGCGGCCTGGTACTCGGCCAGGTAGCCGGCGTAGCAGGCGCGTTCCGCGGCGCTCCAACGGTCCGGGTCGCGGCCGGGGATGCGCACCGGCGGGGCGCCGGCCAGGCGGCGGCGGGCCATCCAGAGATAAAAGGCCAGGTCCGCGCCGGCCAGTTCCACCGGTCGATCGTCGGCCAAGCGCAGACAGGATCGGCGCAGGTCGATGGTCACCGCGCCGGGGGCCAGCGCCTGCTGCATGGCGGTCACCACCTCGGTGAAGCGCGCCTGACCCTGCTCCAGGGTCTTGAAGCGGCCGGGCAGGCTGTCGCGCAGGCGCACGAAGGGGATATCGGCCAGTGTGACCTGGGCGTCACGGGCGTCGAAATAGCGCTTGAGGGCCTCGCTGTAGAGCGGTTTGCTGACCGGGGTCGGATAGTAGAAGTCCCGGTTGGACTCGTAGGGCGGCGGCACCAGCACATGGGAGAGCCGATCCTGCGGGCGGCCGAACAGCGTCAGCGCATTGCCCAGATAATAGGTCATGGTCTTGCGTCCGCCGGCTAGGGAGACATGCAGGGCGGTGCTCGGGTCCGCGGTGAAGGTGCGCACCTGTTCGGTGATCAGGTCGGCGCAGGCCTCGTGCTCGGCGGCGGTGCGGATGTCCTCGGCCGGCCGGCCGGTCGCGTCGGTGATGGTGTGAATCTGGTCCGCGGTGAAGCGGATACCGGTCAGTCCATAATCGGCGCACAGCCGATGAAACCAGCCGTCCCGCGGGTCGAGCAGGGCCAGCCGGGCGTCCTGCGCACCCTCGACGGTGGTGACCAGATGGACCTCGGTCGGCACGAACGGAGCCGCCGGCGGGCTGGGGTGAACGGCAATGGCGTACAGCGTCTCGGTCACCACCTGGGGCGTGCGGCCGGTGACCATCAGCAGAATGCGGCGCAGATAGTCGTGGGGCGGCCGGGGCGCGGGGGCGATGGCGGTCATGGCTGAAAGTCCTGCGCTGGATGAAAGGGGAACCGGGGCGTCCATGCCTCCCTGGTCATCGTCGGGTGTCCGATACCGCCGGTTCGCGGAGCATGATGTGCCAGCCTGCACCAGCGCCGGGCATTTGAAAAGCTTTTCGATCCTCACCCACCCGCGGCCGGGCGCCTAAGCTGGCGCCATGACCACTCGCATCCTCCATCTCGCCGCCTACGACATCAGCGATGACGGCCGCCTGCGCGACGCACTCAAGGTGCTCAAGAGCTATGCCGGCGGACGTCAGAAGTCGGTGTTCGAGTGCTTTCTCACCGCGGTCGAGCGGCAGCGTCTGCTCGACGAGGTGCGTGAGGTCATCGACCCGATCGAAGACCGCTTTCTGCTGGTCCGGTTGGACCCCCGCGGCAAGGTCCGCGTCCGCGGCCGCGGCGTCAAGCCGGCCGATCCACCCTGGTTCTATGTGGGCTGACATTATGAGCACACTCTATCTGGACCGCCGCAACTGCGCCCTCGAACTCGAAGGCCGGGTGTTGGTCGTCTCCGTCGACGGCGAGCGCGAGACCACCGTGCCGCTGCATCTGCTCGGGCGCGTCGTGCTGCGCTCCAACGTCACCCTGGGCAGCAGCCTGCTGCCGCGGCTGGCCGCCGCCGGGATCGCGGTCATCGCCTTCGGCGGGCGCTTCGGCCGCCATCATGCTACCGTGCTCGGTGCCATTCATAACGACGCGGCGCGCCGCGTTGGCCAACTGCGCGCCTACGACGACCCGGTGTTCCGCGCCCGCTGGTCGCGTCGGCTCTGTCTGGGCAAGATCCGCGCCCAGCGCCGCCTGCTCAATCAGGCCGCCGCCGCGCGTCCCGATCAGCGGCACGCGCTCACCAAGGCGCTCGACGCCCAGGATCAGGCACTCGCGCGGCTGCGCGCCGAGTCCGATCTGGACGCCGGCCAACTGCGCGGCATCGAGGGCGCCGCCGCGGCCGGCTTCTTCCATGGTTACACCCAACTGTTCGCCCCCGCGCTCGACTTCACCGGGCGCAACCGCCGGCCCCCGCGCGACCCGGTCAATGCCGCGCTCTCGCTCGGCTACACCCTGCTGCATGCCGAAGCCGTGCACGCCGCCCACCTCGCCGGACTCGACCCCATGGTTGGCTTCTATCACGAACTCGACTTCGGTCGGCCCTCGCTGGCCTCCGATCTCATCGAACCCCTGCGCGGTCAGGTCGAACACTGGGTCTGGGAGAGCTTCCGCGAGCGCCTGCTGCGTCTGGAAGACTTCACCCGCGACGGCGATGCCTGTCTGCTCGGCAAGAACGCCCGGCAGCGCTATTTCGCCGCCTACGAGATCTTTGCCCGTCCCCGCCGCCGCCTGTTGCGCCGCTGGTGCACCAAACTCGCCGTCATGCTCGGCGAGCGCGGCCGGTCCCACGCCATCGCCACCGAGTAGCACCGCCGATGGACACCGACACCCCTGACCTGCCCGCGCGGATCGACCCGCAGCGCGACAGCCCAAGCCCGCTCTATCTCGCCCCCGCGGGCCAGACCTGGGTTGGCCTGGACGGTCCGGCCTTGCGCGTCAGCCAGCCCGACCGGGCCGAACGGCTCTATCCGCTGCGCCGCATCGGCCGTGTCCACACCAATCAACGCGTGGACTGGGAACAGGACGCCCTGCTTGCCTGCGCCGCGGCGGGCATCCCCGTGCTGTTCCTGGACGACGACGGGCTCATCCTCGCCCGCTTGCTCGGCCGCCCCGGTCAACGCGACGAACTGCGCGGCCGGCTGATCGAATTCCTGCTGCGCCCCGAGGCCGCCGGCATGTTGCGCCACTGGATGGACCAGCACCGCCACCGCGCCGCGCGCTGGGCCGCCCTCAAGCTCGGCGCCTTCGGCACCAAGACGCGCCGCAACCGCCGCTCCGCGATCGGGAGTTTGCGGCTTGCCGCCGACCCCGATCCAGCCGCATCGGGCGTGTCGCCGATGACGCCCCCGGGCGATTTTGCTCCCTCAGTGCCGGAGCTGGCCGGGACCAGGGACGTGCCGCCCGCGCTGCGGGCCGCCGCCCGTACCGCCCAGGCCGCCGACATCCGCCTCTGGATCAATCGTCGCGCCGAGCGTCTGGCGGGGGCCGAGGCCGCGCTGCACAGCCGCCAATGGTTGCGCGGTCTGGCCTACGGCTGGATGGAGGAACACCTGGCCGACCTCGGCTTCGGCCGCACCACCGAAGTCGCCCAGGCCGGCGCGCCGCCGCTTGCCGCCGACCTCACCGACATCTTTTACTGGTACCTGGAACCCGCCCGCATCGGTTGGCTCACCCGCCGTCACCTCGCCGCCCGCCGCCACGGCCAGCCCCTGCGTCCGCCCACTTATCGCGACACCGTCCGGTTATTCGAATCCGGCGCCACCCGCGCCGCCGCCCGCGGTCGCGAGCTCACCGGCAGTCTCCACCGCTGGCTCATCCATGAAGGCGGCTAAGTCTCATGGCCATCAACCAAACCCGACTGCACCTGCTGGCCTACGACATCGCCGACCCCAAACGGCTGCAACAGGTGCACCGCACCGTCCGCCGCGCCGGCATCCCGCTGCAATACTCCGTATTCCTCATCCCCGGCCGCGCCGCCGACGTTGAAGCCCTGCTCCGGGAACTGGATGGGATCATTGAGGCACGAGAAGACGACATCCGTGTCTATCCGCTGCCCAGCCGTCTCTCGGTGGATCGCTACGGTCGCCAGCAACTGCCGCAGGGTCTTGATCTGATGAGCGGCGATCACCTGCACGACAGCCTCCTGTTCCTGATCGGCACCCCCGAAACGCCCTTGCCGGGTGATGACGGAGACCCCGATTGACCCGTGCCGATCCGGACCGACCTCCGCCGGCGCCCTGACGACGCACGCCGCTGGCCTGGATGACGATCAAGGCCGGCGCGCCGACCGCAGCGGGGGTTGGTGCCCTGCGGGTCAGCGACGGTGCTATGCTCAACACTCGACCCAAGCCGCCGGACCCGTTGCGATGTGCGACCTGCTCGATCCAAAAAACGACTATGTATTCAAGCGTCTGTTCGCCGACGCCCCGGACCTGCTGGTGGCGCTGATCAATGCCGTGCGCCGGCACGCGGCGCCGATCACGCACATCGCGGTGAAGAATCCGGCCATTGATGCCGCGGAATTGCACGGCAAATACATCATTCTGGACGTGCTGGCCGAAGACGCTGCCGGCCGTCAATACAATATCGAGATGCAGGTGCGCCGTTATCGCGCCTGGAGCGCGCGCAGCACCTACTACCTGGCTCGGCTGATCAGCGGACAACTGGTCGCCGGGGACGACTACGGGGAACTTCAGCCGGCCATCGGCATCCATCTGCTCGACTTCGACCTGTTCCAGGACCCGGCGCACCAGGACCAGGCACTGTGGTGTTTTGAGATGCGCGATGCCATGCGCCCGGCGGTCACCTTGGGTCAGGAACTGCAGCTCAACCTGATCGAGCTGCGCAAGGCCGATCGGCTCCAACAAACAGGGGGCGCACTTGGCGCCTGGATCACACTCTTTGAACATTGGCAGGAGGAAGACACCATGGCGCAGATCGTCGACCCACCGGTGCGCGCCGCGCTGGACAAGCTCAAGACCCTGAGCGCCGACGCCGAGGCCCGGCGGCTGGCCTTCGTGCGCGAGCGGGCGCTGCGCGACGAGCGCAGCTTGCTCAAGGATGCGCGGGAAGAAGGTCGTGAGGAAGGTTGGGAGGAAGGTCGGGAGGAAGGTCTGGAGGTCGGTCGTGAGGAAGGTCGGGCCGAAGCCTTGCGCCTGACGGCAATCAATCTGATCCGCGGCACCGACCTGAACGATGCGGCCATTGCCGCGATCACCGGACTCGGCGTCGATGACCTCGCAGCGCTACGGCGGACTCTATAGAACATCGGTCTCCTGCCGGAACGGCGCCCGTGATCAGCCCGGCTGGATTTGGTGAACCGATCGTGGGAGCGGGCTAGGGAACTCGCCACCAGTGTCAGGCACGAACCGCATCACAGGTCGCGCGGTCTGCGATGCGCAAGCCGGCAAACCCAGAAGCCCTTGCTTGATAGGAAAAATAGCGCTAAGTTTAGGTCTGGTGAAACCCGCCCGGAGACATCTGCGCATGCAAACTTTCGCGTCAGCCGAAAGTCTGGCAACCCCCTTCGCAACTGCCTGTTGTCGAAGGATTTCTGCCAAGGGGCGGTTCGACCCAGAGACCCGAATGAAAGGGGATTAAGACGCAGATCACTGTTCAGTGACTTCCATGTCCGCCCGTTCGACCCAGAGACCCGAATGAAAGGGGATTAAGACGGACGCCTGGTGAGGGGCCGAACGTAGCAGGGTCGTTCGACCCAGAGACCCGAATGAAAGGGGATTAAGACGTCCGGGTACTCATCGATGAGACTCTGGAGAGTGTTCGACCCAGAGACCCGAATGAAAGGGGATTAAGACTACTCAGAGAGGATGTTTCAAACTGACCGAGCGTTCGACCCAGAGACCCGAATGAAAGGGGATTAAGACCCCACGCGGGGACGTGGGTCAGTGCATTGAATCCGTTCGACCCAGAGACCCGAATGAAAGGGGATTAAGACGCCTACCGGAACTGCACTACCCGCTTGCAGGCGCGTTCGACCCAGAGACCCGAATGAAAGGGGATTAAGACAAGCCCAGGCGCTGCATCCGCAGCGCGGCTGATGTTCGACCCAGAGACCCGAATGAAAGGGGATTAAGACCCACTAACGTCGCCGGCTTCGGCAGCGCTGGCCGTTCGACCCAGAGACCCGAATGAAAGGGGATTAAGACCTTGCTCGCCATCCACGATCACGCGGTACCCGGTTCGACCCAGAGACCCGAATGAAAGGGGATTAAGACTAACAGTTGTCACCGGTTTGGTAAGACCAATCGTTCGACCCAGAGACCCGAATGAAAGGGGATTAAGACGTGGCCGTGGGCTCGGTGGCCGTGGGCTCGGTGGGTTCGACCCAGAGACCCGAATGAAAGGGGATTAAGACAGGCGTAAGTGCGTTGGAACGCTCAGCGGTCGGTTCGACCCAGAGACCCGAATGAAAGGGGATTAAGACAGGCCTCGAAGCCGGAAGCGCGAAGGGCGGGGGTTCGACCCAGAGACCCGAATGAAAGGGGATTAAGACCAGGTGCCGGGGTTCTGAGTGATTAATCCGGGGCGTTCGACCCAGAGACCCGAATGAAAGGGGATTAAGACGTGGGAACATTGAGGAGACCGATGCGGTCCAGGTTCGACCCAGAGACCCGAATGAAAGGGGATTAAGACCAAGCTGCCAAAGACGGCTTGTCCGGGTGCGACGGTTCGACCCAGAGACCCGAATGAAAGGGGATTAAGACGGGTACATATGGCTATTCCATATATTTGATCGGTGTTCGACCCAGAGACCCGAATGAAAGGGGATTAAGACCCGAGGACGGTTAGGATGGCGATCATTGGGTGGGTTCGACCCAGAGACCCGAATGAAAGGGGATTAAGACGGTTTAATTGCCGCTAACTGAAATCTGCATTTCGTTCGACCCAGAGACCCGAATGAAAGGGGATTAAGACCCGTCCGACAGCGCAACGCCGTCTCCGTAGGGTTCGACCCAGAGACCCGAATGAAAGGGGATTAAGACATTCATCAATGCGCTGAATGTGAAACCAGATTTGTTCGACCCAGAGACCCGAATGAAAGGGGATTAAGACACGAACCGCGTCCAGCGATTCATGGTGTTGATTTGTTCGACCCAGAGACCCGAATGAAAGGGGATTAAGACTCCGGGTTTGGTGTTGACCCGTCCGTGGGGCGGTGTTCGACCCAGAGACCCGAATGAAAGGGGATTAAGACGCGTCCAGGCGCGCGGCGCTGGCTTTCAGGTTGGTTCGACCCAGAGACCCGAATGAAAGGGGATTAAGACCAGAGAGTGACGCCGGGTCAGTGTCGAACTCGCTGTTCGACCCAGAGACCCGAATGAAAGGGGATTAAGACCAAGCCCAGGCGCTGCATCCGCAGCGCGCCTGCTGTTCGACCCAGAGACCCGAATGAAAGGGGATTAAGACCTTCCTCAAGCTCGGATTCCAAAATCAACAGGTGTTCGACCCAGAGACCCGAATGAAAGGGGATTAAGACGGCTAGGTCCCACAGTTTGAAGTGCGGGCACCCCTGTTCGACCCAGAGACCCGAATGAAAGGGGATTAAGACGCGCGGTCGCTCTGTAATCTGGGGCCGGGATCAGGTTCGACCCAGAGACCCGAATGAAAGGGGATTAAGACTCCCTGTGCTTGTGCGAACCGCGTCCAGCGATTCGTTCGACCCAGAGACCCGAATGAAAGGGGATTAAGACTCGCGAGCCGCCTTGGCCGACGCTTCATTCCGTTGTTCGACCCAGAGACCCGAATGAAAGGGGATTAAGACATCGATCGCCGTGCGGGGCGAACCATTGAGCGCAGTTCGACCCAGAGACCCGAATGAAAGGGGATTAAGACATGTCTTCGTCGAACAGTGCGTCTTCTGCGAACGTTCGACCCAGAGACCCGAATGAAAGGGGATTAAGACGTCGCTATTTCGATCGGGGCGCAACAGGTTGTCAGTTCGACCCAGAGACCCGAATGAAAGGGGATTAAGACGTTTGTCGCTCACCGTTGCAACGTCGTGCGCATGTTCGACCCAGAGACCCGAATGAAAGGGGATTAAGACTTAAGCTCGACAACAAACAAGGGTTTGTTCAGCCGTTCGACCCAGAGATCCGAATGAAAGGGGATTAAGACGCACCGCGAAACGCGCACCAGCAAGACCATCGCGGTTCGACCCAGAGACCCGAATGAAAGGGGATTAAGACGTGCTTGCAGTGGCAGCAGGTGCCTTTGGTTTGTTCGACCCAGAGACCCGAATGAAAGGGGATTAAGACCCATGTCTCTCGCCTGGGCATAGGGACTAGCGGCGTTCGACCCAGAGACCCGAATGAAAGGGGATTAAGACGCCCCGACGAGATCCACGCGCCCGATCGGCGCGGGGTTCGACCCAGAGACCCGAATGAAAGGGGATTAAGACGGCGGCGGCAGGCTTGGTTTTTGCCTTGTCAGCGTTCGACCCAGAGACCCGAATGAAAGGGGATTAAGACCCACGGACCTTGGGCTGCCGAACGCGATGCTGGGTTCGACCCAGAGACCCGAATGAAAGGGGATTAAGACGCATGAGTCAGTGTCATTACGCACTCGTGTTCGTTCGACCCAGAGACCCGAATGAAAGGGGATTAAGACGCGTGCACGCTCTTCCATAGCTGCACGCTCGATCGTTCGACCCAGAGACCCGAATGAAAGGGGATTAAGACCTCTTCCATAGCTGCACGCTCGATCGCGTCGGCTGTTCGACCCAGAGACCCGAATGAAAGGGGATTAAGACGAGTGTGAACAACGCATTCTTTACACGGTGAGTGTTCGACCCAGAGACCCGAATGAAAGGGGATTAAGACCGCCCCATTGCTGGGGCGGTGAAGGCTAGTGGACAGTTCGACCCAGAGACCCGAATGAAAGGGGATTAAGACTTGACCGCGACTCGCGATCGGCGCATCGTCACTCAGTTCGACCCAGAGACCCGAATGAAAGGGGATTAAGACTACATATTCCCTCCGTACCCTTGCCCTGGCTTGTTCGACCCAGAGACCCGAATGAAAGGGGATTAAGACGTTCCAAGACGTGCGCACTTGACGCCACCGGACCGTTCGACCCAGAGACCCGAATGAAAGGGGATTAAGACTTGACAGCCTGGCTCAGCTTTGTCACGGCCTGTGTTCGACCCAGAGACCCGAATGAAAGGGGATTAAGACACGTACTGACCCTGCTCCCAATCCTGGGACCAAAGTTCGACCCAGAGACCCGAATGAAAGGGGATTAAGACTTACCGGGGACATGCATACCCCAAGGGGTGTCTGTAGTTCGACCCAGAGACCCGAATGAAAGGGGATTAAGACCGGCGGCTTCGGCAATCTCGGTATGTGTCATGGGTTCGACCCAGAGACCCGAATGAAAGGGGATTAAGACCCTGGTTCAGGGTGTTGAATTGCTTTTTCATATTGTTCGACCCAGAGACCCGAATGAAAGGGGATTAAGACTTGCTCATGTCAGTACCCACTCCTTACACTAGTTCGACCCAGAGACCCGAATGAAAGGGGATTAAGACCATTCACGCGCGTCCACTCCTCCGGGGTCATCGGTTCGACCCAGCAGTAATTAGCAGTAATTAGGGACAGACCACGTTTTTTATGTGTATGAAGCGAAGGGGCGTACTTCGCCAAGTCAAACACCGGCTTTGGAAGCGGAGTCGGCGCCACCCCCGTCAAAATCCGCAAAGGCGTCGCTCGCGTGCACCCGGCCACCGCGGGCGGATCCGTACAATTGCGGAACAGAAGGCGAATAAGAACAGACCAGGGTCCTGGTACGCGGCCGTTCCAGCTAATCCTGCGAATCCGTAGTGCCCGCGAGCGACCATCTATGGCACTGGATTCCGGCATCCTGCCGGAATGACGTCGCGGCTTGAGTTGGAGCGGGGTTCTAGATCGGAAGATTTTGCTGTGCTTCGTCAGGCTCCGGCTTTGGCGGCCGACCCGGCGCGCCTTTCCAGGTGCGCCGACCGACCATGACGGCAATCCGGCGCTCAAAGGCGCCGCTGCCGAGTACGAAGCCGCCGTTGGTGGACGCGCGCAACCGCTGGAGCGTCTCGGTGGTCAATTCGTCTGCGAACAGTTGGCGATAGGCGATGCGGCGGGCTTCCTCGGATGGCGCAAGGTCAAGCAGGAGCGGGTGGGGTGTGACGAGCGCGTCCGCTTGGCCAAGGGCATTGCAGCGATAGCTCGACCATGGATAGTCCCCCGGCGCAACAACCATGTGGGCGCGGACCGGGTTGAGTTCGATGTAGCGTTGGCAGGCGAACAGGTAGGCATCGGCTTCGATCACGGAGGATCGGAAACGCCCTTCAAACAGCGGGCCGGTGCGGCGATAGGTGCGGTTGACGTGCTGCACATAGCGTTGTCCCACGCGCTTCATCAGGGCGGGGACGCCATGCGCATGGTCTGACGTCACTAGCAGGTGAACGTGGTTGGTCATCAGGACGTAGGCATGGACTGCCACCGCTTCCTCGGAGGCAGCCAGCCGCAGGCACTCGAGAAAGAACCGATCATCGTCGTTGTCGAAGAACACCGCAGATCGGTCGATGCCGCGAAGGATCACATGCATGGGGAAACCGGCGGCGACGATGCGGGCGCGTCTGGGCATGGACCCTGTTTCCAGCGAGTTGGCGACGCGACGGAGTCTAGCAGCAAAAGCGACACCAGCGGTGTTACGCGGGCCTGAGCCGCTGTTCGATCCGCACCTGTCGCCTGTTGCGGGGCGAGGGCGATGACTCCAGGACCCCATGACCCCGCTGCTCGCCGCAGAAGTCAAGCCTTACGGCGCGATGCCCGCGGTGAGCGGCTGCAAGTGCTGATCTTGGCGAAGCGGCCGGTCCGACTGCGAGTGGTGCGGTTCGCTCCCGCTCACCGCACCCTACGGAGAAGCGGATCGCGGCCAAGGTCGCATCGCTCACGTACGAAGTCGCCCAATGGCTGTTCGGCGACGAATTGCGCGACCGCAGGCTCGGGTTGTCTGCGTAGGCCTTGGTCGTCGTTCCGGCCAGCGACGCATATTTGGAGTCCAAAGCTCCAGTCTCGGCCGGCCGATCCAAGGCTGAAGTCTTGGACTCCAGTCGGCCGGCGCCTCGACTGGCCGGAACCATGACCAAGCCCGGGATGGGCCTTGATCATCAACCCGGCCATTGCGCGCTCGGCACGGTCGGCGGTCCGCGTGGAGATCTTTCGCCGGGATAAGAAGGACTTCATTGCGAACGGCCGCTTCTCCGGGGGATGGAAGTCATCACCGACGCCAGCCTGGCCTGCATCGGCGACATCGACCAATCGATCGAACAGAGCGCGCGACGGCTCAGCCATGGGGTTCTCGTCCCGCGCTGGTGTTCGGTACCGGTACTTCCCCACTTGTTGCGCATTCCCTGCACGACGGCTGCATCAGGGTCGGGTAATCTGCTTTTCAACGGGGCGCTGACCACACCCGCCGCCGCGGGGGCCGCCAGGTCGCAGTGCGGACCCGCTGACTCACCCGGCCGCAGCGAACCGCTGAACATTTGCATTCCATCGGAGAACAGAGCATGAGATTTCCCAAGTACCAGACCCTGACCGCCATCGCCCTCGGGATTGGCCTCGTCGTCGGCACCGGTGCCGCCTGGTCCGGCCAGCCGGGCGCCCCTGGGGAGCGCGCGGAGGCGAATTTCGACCGGATGGTCGAGACGCTCAAGCTGACCCCGGAGCAACAGGCGCAGGTCCGGGCCATTCTGCAGGAGCAGCGTGCCGAGACTGCTCGCCTGGACGCTCAGACTCGCCAACGGATCGACGCGGTCCTTACGGATGCCCAGCGGGCACAGCGCAGGTCGCGGATGCAGCAGGGGTTGGATCGGCGTCTGGAGCGGATGACCCAGCGCTTGCAACTCAGCGCGGACCAAACGAGCCGGATTCGCGCGATCTTTATGGAGCGTGAGTCAAATCCGAACCTGACCCGCGAGGATGTGAAAGAGCGTGTTGCCGCCGTCCTCACTGCGGAGCAGCGTAAACAGTTCGACTCCAAGGAGCCGCGTGGCGAGCGTCCCGGCGGCAAGGGGCGGGGGTCGGAGGCTGATGGTCTGCCGGACGAAGCGCAGGAAGATTCCCTGGGTGGCCCCTACGGCGGCCCCGGCCCGGAGCGCTGAGCGATAAAAAAAGGCCAAGCCGGTAGCGGCTTGGCCTTTCATTTTGCGCGGAACCGCCGATGATGCGGATCATGAGGAGGATGCTCGTTTGACCCGTTGGTGCTTGGGTCCTGAGCGTTTTTTCCGGCAGGAGGCCGGAATCCCATCCTAAGAAAAGTTGCCTCGCAGTACCTGCCGGCCTGTAAGGTCAGGCTGAGAGTCCGCCTATCGCAGAGTGGGCGTGTTAGTCATAGCGTGTCCGGCGGAGGATGCCGGGGACCAATGGGAACTGGTCGATGTCGCTTTCTTGTCCTTGGTACAGCCGTCTCCGGCATGAACCGGAACCATGGAGCCGGCGAGGAGCAGTCCGCTCAGCAGGCAGGCGGTCAGCAGGGTGGAGTTGCTCATGCTCATCTTCTGTTCCTCTGGGTCTGGTGGTGTTGATACTGACGAGGCGGCTCATTGTCCTACCTCGCTGGTCTGGATACGAGGTTTGGGCGACGGGAGAAACAACAACCCTGCGAATTACGTTGTTCATGTTTTGTCAGGGTCGCCTTGGTCCGGCAGCGGCCTTGGGGGCGCGGCTGTCGGTGGCCGATCGCGGTTCGTGAAGAATTGTCATTGACCCGCGGCGCACCCGCCAGATAATCAGCGGGTCGTGGCGACACCGGTTCGTTAAGGCGCGTGTGCCGGCGAATCCGACGGCTGATTGCCGACCGGCGACCGCTGCTCCCAGGATCAACGGCGATTTTTTGCTTTTCCCAAGGTTTGTACATCCGCGGCGCTGCCCCAACTCTCGATTGCCGAATGCAGTCACCGTGCGTGCGCCCGATCATCGCCTCGCCCCCTTTGGAGTTCTGCTATGAAGATCGCTTTGATCATCATCGGCGCCCTGGCGCTGGTCGGCGTCGCGGCCATGGCCGTGTTCGTCTATGTCGTACAGAACGTGGAGCAGCCGGCCTACCGGGTGCTTGAGCAGGAGGACGCGTTCGAGGTGCGCGACTACCCCGCGCTCGTGGTGGCTGAAGTCCGGCGGCAAGGGGCGCGTAAAGAGGCGCTGAGCGCCGGGTTCGGCCCCCTGGCGCGCTACATCTTCGCTAAGGAGCGCGAGGGTGAACGGATCAGCATGACCGCCCCGGTCGAGCAGCAGCGCACCGACACCATCGCGATGACGGTCCCGGTGACGCAGACCAGGCTCGACGACGGCGACTGGTCGGTGCGTTTCATCATGCCGGCGCAATACCAACTCGGCCAACTGCCCGCACCGGCAACCAAGGAGGTGCGCCTGCTCGAGGTCCCGGCACGACGCAGCGCGGCGATTCGCTTCAGCGGGGTGGCCGATGATGCCTTGATCGCGGCCAAGGAGGCGCAACTGCGTGCCTGGATGGCGGCGCGCGGCCTGGTGCCGGCCGCGGCGCCGGTGTTTGCCTACTACAACGATCCGTTCACCCCCGGTTTTCTGCGCCGCAATGAGGTCATCATCGACCTGGCCGACGCTGCGGCGCCGGTGGCGGCGCCCTGATGTCGCGTCCGGACGACAGTGCGACGCCAGGTCGGTCCGGGCGCGGGGTCGCGATTGCCGCCTTCATCGCGGCGCTGCTCGCCCTGGCCGCCATCGGGACCGCCCTGTGGCAACTGCACACTGCTACGGCGGGACTCACCATCGCCCGCGATCAGGCCGGCACGGTTCCGCTCACGGTCTTGCGTCCGGCCGCGACTGCGACTGCACCGGTGGTCGTGATCGCTCACGGCTTCGCCGGGTCGCAGCAGCTGATGCAGCCCTATGCGGTCACGCTCGCCCGCAACGGCTATCTGGTGGTGACTTTCGATTTCCCCGGCCATGGTCGTAATGCCACTGCCTTCGTTGCGCGCATCGAGGATCAGGAGCGGCGGGTCGCGATCTTAAAAGGCGCGCTGGACGCCGTGACCGAATACGCGCTGGGGTTGCCGGGGGCCGATGGACGACTCGCCCTGCTCGGCCATTCCATGGCGGGTGACGTGATCCTGCGTGCGGCGGCCGCGCGGGGCGAGCAGGTGGCGGCGAACGTGCTGCTCTCACCCTACGTGGGTGAGGATGCGCCGCGGGTCGAGCCGCGCGACCTGCTGATCGTCTTTGGTGCCTGGGAGCCGGAGATGTTGCACCAGATGGGCCGCGATGCACTGCAGGCGGGCGTCGTCGGTGGGTCGGTGGAAACCGGTGTGACCTACGGCGACCTGGCCGACGGCAGCGGGCGGCGGCTAGTGCTGGCGCCTGGGGTCGAGCACATCGGCGTGCTCTATGGCCGGGCCGGCATCGGCGCTGCCCTGGACTGGCTGAACCAGGTGTTCGGCCGGACCGGCAGCGGTTACATCGACAGTCGCGGGGCTTGGCTCGGGCTGCTCTTTCTCGGTATCGTCGTCCTGGCGTGGCCCCTGTCGCGACTCCTGCCGCGCGCGGCGACCCGGCCGCTGGGAGCCGACCTGACTTGGCGACGGTGGTGGCCGGTGGCGCTGCTGCCGGCTATCCTGACGCCGCTGATTTTGCGCCCGCTGCCCAACGACTACTTGCCGATCCTGCTCGGCGACTATCTGGCGCTGCATTTCGGCCTCTATGGTTTGCTCACCGCAGCGGGTTTGTGGTTCGTCAACCGCGGTCGTTCGCGAACCGAACAGGGGCGAGTCCTGTGGTCTGGGCTGGTGATCGGCACGCTGGCGGCCGGCGCCTACCTGACCCTGGCCATCGCCATTCCTATGGATCAGTTCGTCACCGTCTTTCTGCCCGGTGCCGAACGCCTTTTGGTGATCCTCGGCATCCTGCCCGGCACCTGGGCCTTCTTCGCCGCCGACGGCTGGCTGACCCGCGGCCCGGGTACGCCCGGAGCCGCGCCCGTGGTCACCAAGATCCTGTTCCTGCTTTCCTTATTGGGAGCGGTCGTCCTGAACCTGAGTGAACTCTTCTTCCTGATTATTATCGTGCCGGCCATCCTCGTCTTCTTTTTGCTGTACGGTCCCATCGGCGGCTGGATCTACCGGCGTACCCGGCACCCGCTGGTCGGAGGACTCGCGATCGGACTGGCCTTCGCCTGGGCGATTGGCGTGACCTTTCCGGTTGTCAACTGATGCTGAGGCGGGTGTTCAGCACGCACTGTTCACGGTCGGCTCAGTGTTGCGCCGACCCCGGTCGACGCAACGCCCGACAACAGCCGATCATGGCGGCCGACCAAGTAGAGGCTCGCCAGGCCGCCGTAAAAACACAGGGCGCCGATCAGCATGAGATGCAATCCCCAGAGCCAGCCGAGCGCGGCGGCGCAGAGGCACAGCGCGCCGATATAGCCGGTCGCCAGAGGCCGGGCGATGGGTCGTCCGAGCCGCCAGTAGACGAGCGCCGCCGCGGCCAAGGCAATGAGCCCCTTGATCAGCACCATGCCGTGCAGGAGGCGCAACAGATCGGGTTCCAGCGCAGGTGTCGGTACCAGCCACAGGGTCAGTGTCAGCGCGCCCACGCCAGTGAGGGGGACGCCTGCCATCAGGGCCAGGCGATTGACCAGGATTGCCGGGTCCAGCCTGGTCTGCGGCACGGCCGGGGGGCGGAACGGCACGATCTCCGGGAGTTCAGTCGGCAAGGACAAGCGACCCATGGTACCTCCGCGCCCACGGTCGGGAGGCCGACTTGGGCTCAGGCAAAGCGTTGAGAGGCGCCGGGAAGGCGACGCCGGAGTCTGATGGTCCGCCAAGGCTAGACCCGTCCGACGCAAGATTCAAACCTTTACTGGATACGGTTTTGATGAGGTTGTTGCGAATCGGGTAGGCCGTCTCCCCCGGGGAATCCAATGACGAACCGATCGACCGGCCCCGCGTGTCTCTGAAGACCGTCGAATCGTGCTTACTGCATCGCACAACCACAAAAAAATAATAATATTAACAAATGATAATATGATATACTGATTGTAGTTTTCCTGGAGTGCAGTAACCATGAGCAGTCGTGTATTCAAAGATAAGGTGTTTCCCAAGCACATCTCGGATTTGATGGGCTTGATGCATATGATGGTGTTCGACGGTACCGACGGTGAGGAGCACTGGGATACCTTCCTGACCTTCGAGCAGAAAGAATGTGTGGCCTTGGCGCTGGCGCATTATTACCAATGTGAGCACTGTATTGAACACCACACCAAGGCCGTCTGCCGCTTGGGTACGGTTGAGCAGGAAAGCTTGTCGAAGAACATGAATTCGATGATTCTCTTCCTGCGTACTGACGTGTCGCGCATCGGCGAAAGCGAAAAGCTGCGCTGGATGCAGGCATGGCAGGAATATGCATTGAAAATCGCTCTGAAACAACATGATAAGCTGATGCCTTATCTCATCGGGCTGGCGATCGGTATGGCCCGGGATGATCTCTTCCTCATCGAGTTTTGCGGGCGTGAGGTGAGGCAGACGCTGCAGGATATGGGTCTTGATCCGCGCCTGGCCATCGGGGAACTGGAGTCGGTGGTGATTTTCATGAAGGCCGCCGCATCGAAGAACCGCATCGCCCCCAAGGTCGAATTGATTTTCTCCGTGTAATGAATATCCGCCACCCCGGACGATGAATGGCCACCGTGGGAGCGGCGTTCCGCCGCGATGCGGTGCCGCGGCGATCTCCAACGCTGCGGTGATACGCCCGACCCCATCGCGGCGGGACGCCGCTCCCACAGGGGCGCTGCGCGCCTTTTTCGGTAAAGTTCGGACCTCCGGCGCGCGACGCTCGGGCGCCCTGTTCTGGTGCGCCCTGCACCCATTCGATACGCCCCGCGGTCCCGTTGGATCGCTTTCGACCCTCACGCACCCTCGCTCATCCATCTGACCCCCGCCATCTCCAGCAATCGTCAAGTCTGCCGGGACCGACCCCAAGAAAAAAAGCATCGCATACCGCACCGGGCGCGGTTTAGCCGTGGCACGCTGAATGCTTGCGCGCTATGATCGGCGGCCCCGTGCAGTCGATCAGACACGCCGGACAGTGACCCGCGGCAGACTTGGTAGGCGCCTTGGGGGGAGCGCTGTCGATCCGTCGCAACCAATCAGGGTCGGTGCGGGTCTGAGAGACGCCGAAATTGCTGGGATTGTGCCGGACGACGGGGTCTAACCCCGGCCGTTGTCAGGTGGATGCGTGACGCCCCGCGCGACACAATCCCAAACTGTTACGCCTGGAACCTACGAGGTCCGCGATGAGCCTGCGTGCCCTTCCGCCCGCACAGGGTCTCTATAACCCAGCGAACGAACACGACGCCTGTGGCGTCGGGTTCGTCTGCCATATCAAGAATCATAAGAGCCATGCCATTGTTCGGCAGGGGCTTGAGCTGCTGGAACGGCTGACCCATCGCGGCGCCACCGGCGCCGACCCGCGGGCCGGTGATGGGGCCGGCATCCTGGTGCAGTTACCCGATACCTTCTTCCGCGCGGTGCTGGACTTCGAGCTCCCGCCGGTGGGGAGTTACGGGGTCGGGATGCTGTTTCTGCCCAAGGACCCCGCGGAGCGTGCCCAGACGCAGGCCACGGTCGAGCGCCGACTGATCGAGGGCGGTCAGCGAGTGCTTGGCTGGCGCGATGTCCCGGTGGACAACTCCGTGCTCGGCAAGAGCGTGCTGCCCACCGAGCCCATGGTCCGTCAGGTGTTCATCGGCCGCGGCGAGAACTGTCCCGATCAGCAGGCGTTCGAACGCAAGCTGTTCGTCATCCGCAAGCGCATGGACAACGAGATCCGCGCGGCCGGGTTCGATAAGACGGATTTTTATGTCCCGTCCCTGTCCTCGCGCACCATCACCTACAAAGGCATGTTGCTGGCCGATCAGGTGATCGACTACTACATCGATCTGCGCGACGTGCGCTTCGCCTCGGCCCTGGCTCTGGTGCACCAGCGCTTCTCGACCAACACCTTTCCCACCTGGGATCTGGCGCACCCGTTCCGCATGATCTGCCACAACGGGGAGATCAACACCCTGCGCGGCAACCTGAACTGGATGGCGGCGCGCCGCCACACCATGCGCTCGGAGGTCTTAGGCGATGACCTCGACTCAATCTGGCCGCTGATCCCCGAGGGCCAATCCGACTCCGCGAGCTTCGACAACGCGCTGGAACTGCTGGTCATGGGGGGCTATTCGCTGGCCCACGCGATGATGCTGCTGATTCCGGAAGCCTGGGCCGGCAACAAGCAGATGGACGGGAAAAGGCGTGCCTTCTACGAGTATCACGCGGGCCTGATGGAGCCCTGGGACGGCCCCGCCGCCGTTGCCTTCACCGACGGACGCCAGATCGGCGCCACCCTGGATCGCAACGGTCTGCGGCCGGCCCGTTATCTGGTGACCAACGACGATCTGGTGATCATGGCCTCCGAGATGGGTGTGCTCGACATCGACGAGTCGCGCATCATCAAGAAGTGGCGGTTGCAGCCCGGCAAGATGTTCCTGATCGACCTGGAACAGGGCAAGATCATCGACGACGGCGACATCAAGGCGGAACTGGCCAACGCCAACCCCTATCGCGAGTGGCTCTCCCGTACCCAGATCCATCTGGACGAGTTGCCGACCAATGTCGCCCCCATGGCCCCGGACGATGCGACCCTGCTCAATGCCCAGCAGGCGTTCGGCTATAGCCAGGAGGACATCAAGTTCCTATTGACGCCTATGGTGGTGACAGGTCAGGAAGCGATCGGCTCAATGGGCGCGGACAATCCGCCCTCGGTGCTGTCGCGGCGGCCCAAGCACCTGTCGACCTACTTCAAGCAGAACTTCGCCCAGGTGACCAACCCGCCCATCGACCCGATCCGCGAGGAGCTGGTCATGTCGCTGGTGTCGCTGATCGGCCCGCGGCCCAATCTGCTCGGCATCAACGAGGCCGGCAAGCACTGGCGGCTGGAAGTCAATCAGCCGGTGCTCACCAACCAGGATCTGGAGCGGGTGCGCCACATCGAGGACAACTCGGGCGGCGCCTTCCGGACCTGCACGCTGCACATGGTTTATCCGTCTCCCGAAGGCGCGGCCGGCATGGGTCCGGCCCTGGATCGGCTGTGCCATGAGGCCGAGCAGGCGGTCCTGGACGGCTACAACATTCTGATCCTGTCGGACCGCAACACCAATCTGGATCACATCCCGATTCCGGCCTTGCTGGCGACCTCGGCGGTGCATCATCACCTGATCCGCCGCGGGATGCGGACCTCCTCGGGTCTGGTGGTCGAGACCGGCGGGGCGCTCGAAGTGCATCATTTCGCGGTGCTGGCCGGCTACGGGGCCGAGGCGATCAATCCCTACCTGGCCTTCGACACCATCCAGTCGCTGCTGCGGGCGCTGCCCGATCAGCCGAGCTTCGAGGAGGCCCAGAAGCGCTACATCAAGGCGGTGGGCAAGGGCTTGTTGAAGGTCATGTCCAAGATGGGCATCTCCACCTTCCAGTCCTATTGCGGCGCTCAGATCTTCGACGCCGTGGGCCTGCGCACGAGCTTTGTCGACCGCTATTTCACCGGCACTCAGACCATGGTCGAGGGCATCGGCCTGGATCAGGTGGCCGAGGAAGCAGTGCGCTGGCATACCCAGGGCTATGGCGATGAGCAGATCTACCGCAAGCACTTGGACGTGGGCGGCGACTACGCCTTCCGGCTGCGTGGCGAGGACCATGTCTGGACCCCGGACAGCATCGCCAAGCTGCAACATGCCGCGCGTGCCAACAGTTGGCAGACCTACGAGGAGTTCTCGCGCCTGATCAATGAGCAGAACGAGCACCTGCTGACGTTCCGCGGGCTGCTGGACTTCAAGTGGGCGGCCGAGCCGATTCCGCTGGATGAGGTCGAACCCGCGCAAGCGATCGTCAAGCGCTTCGCTACCGGCGCTATGTCGTTCGGCTCGATCAGCTACGAGGCCCACTCGACCCTGGCGAAAGCCATGAACGCCCTGGGCGGCAAATCCAACACCGGTGAGGGCGGCGAGGAGCCGGAGCGCTTCAATCCGCTGCCGGACGGCAGTAAGAACCCCGAGCGCTCGGCCATCAAGCAGGTGGCGTCCGGGCGTTTCGGTGTCACCACCGAGTATCTGGTCAATGCCGACGACATCCAGATCAAGATCGCCCAGGGCGCCAAGCCGGGGGAGGGCGGGCAGTTGCCCGGCCACAAGGTCAGCCCCTGGATCGCGCGGGTGCGTCACTCCACCGCCGGTGTGGGTCTCATCTCCCCGCCGCCGCATCACGACATCTACTCGATTGAGGATCTGGCCCAGCTCATCCATGACCTGAAGAACGTCAACCCCAAGGCGCGCATCTCGGTCAAGCTGGTATCCGAGGTCGGCGTCGGCACCGTGGCGGCGGGTGTCTCCAAGGCCCATGCCGATCATGTGACCATCGCCGGCTATGACGGCGGCACCGGCGCGAGCCCGCTGACCTCCATCAAGCACGCCGGCTCGCCCTGG